>JBNKNI010000021.1:0-98532 GCA_050293765.1 Reinekea sp. | reverse complement strand
ATTGCTTAATGAAGGTCGGAGAACAAATTGTGAATAAACTATTTTTATCTATTATCTTTCTTACTTCATCTTGTTTTGTTCAAGGATTCAATTTGCAGAAAGGTGAATCAAAAACAAATATTACAAGTCAAAATAAAGTAGCTTTGAATCTGATGAGGGCCGGTGCGATAGCTATGGACTCATACATGCACATCGATTCGTTGAATGAAACCATAGTGTTACTGGATAATAGTTTATTTCGATTCAACGATAGTTATTCGGTATTAGGAAATTGGCCCTTATCCCATTGGCAACACCAAAAAGACATCAGCCTGATTGACCAAAATTACATCAACGCTGGTTTATTTGATGGTTTGACATTTGATCAAGAAAGAGTAGGAGCAGGCGCGGGTTGTCATGGTGATACACCTCTTCGTTACGGAGATATAGCGCAAGATGGCAATGAGGAATTGGTGCTAGATTTAAACGGACTTCTGTTGATCTTCTCGCCGAGCTATGAACGCATTGTTTTTTCCACACGAATTAAGTTTCATGATTACTTGTCGGATGATTTAATGGCAGAGGATCATCCAGATCTTGATGGTTCCTTTGGGCAAAATGTCTCAATGCTCGCGACTTTGAATAACTACAAAGAGCTGATCCCAGGTGTTAGGGTTTACGCCAAAATATTCGATGCGGACTTCGATAGTGATGGCAATCCTGACCTGTTAGTTTGGCAAAAAGGTTTTCAGTCCAATCTTATATCTAATTCAGAGAAAGGCTTTAATCTAGTCGAGTCACACTTTACTCACTACGAACGCGACCTCGAAGCCCAAGCCGAAAGTGAAGCCGGTATCACCGGCGAGTACCTGCCTCAAGACACGCCCGAAGAAGACATCCAAAACTGGCTGGCGGAGAACAATCTCACCTGGAGCAAAGGATACCCATCAAAATCCGAATGCCCCGGCGAAGAAGGCCAACTGATACCCGAAATGCATGACCCACTGTTGAACGACCCGGATGTTTTAAAATGACGTTTTTATAACGTCACTAAGTTCGCGTCGGCGACCAGAACGAAGCGGCACATGTTGGTACCATGCGACTGAACATTACATGCATTGCTAATAACTCATTAACTCACCAGGTATTGGTAAGCAATGGAAACTCATTAATTCATACCATCAAATTCACATGTACTTCTTTGGAATAAGGATAGTAAAAAATGACCCAGATATTTTTCCTTGTTGTTACTATTTTGTGTGCTATTTCGATGGCTAGTGCCCAAGAATATTTTTACGAAGTATTTCCTAGTTATCAAGGTTTTACATTGAGCTCAAAAATATATATTTCTGAGTCCTCCTATAGAGGTAAGGCTTGGGAAAGTGATTTTTCGAGTCAACAGAAAATACTAGAAGTTGATCTTGGAGAAGAGCACGTAGAGACAGTTGAGAAAGTAAGCTTTGGTTCTCACGAGTTCAGCTCAAGTCCTGACCAAAAAGTTTTCTTATTAAGTGGGTCTTATGATAATGACAAAGATGCTTTTTATGCTTTGTATGATCGAGTGGCTGGAGAAGTCTTGCAATCGTGGAAAAACAGATTTTCGATGCCGATTTGGTCTCCGAATAGTCGTTTTGTGTCATTTGTAGCTGGTGTTGATGATGTCAGATCTAATTGGAAAGTTGTTCAATATGACGTAGTCGAAAATAAGTATATAGAGGTTGATTACTTAGTTCGTGATTTTGAATTAATTCAGTTTCAGGGGTGGAATGAATTATGTGAGTGTTTTGTTTATGCAAGGTCACCTAAACCTGAGACTTACGATCCCCAAACTGGATCGCTGTTGAATTATTTTGAAAAAGTCATGTATTTCACTATTAATGATGGCGAATGGGAAGTAACGGAACTTGGCTTGGAAGTAATTAATTCACCATCCATGCGTTATAAATTTGAGTTTTACTCTGATGAAAATGGGATGGAAACAAGAGTGATTGATACCGAATTAAATAAGTTAGTGATTTCTGTACCATTTAGTGTATCTAATCAAATGATTTGGAGTGATGATGAAAAAACACTTAGAGTTATAGGTCGAGGGGAAATTGATTTTAGCGAATTGTCCTATGAAGTTCAGGATAAAAAGTTAAAAACCTTGATTTATAATGAAAAGTATTCCTTATTGTACTCTTACGCGAATGATGAGTTCATTATTGCAGACACAATGACGTTAAAACCGTTAAAAGTATTCGAACCCTTTTGGCGTAAAGAAACACAATAGTGACTTAAAGACTTAAATGGACAGGCACTTTCTTTAAGTGGACAGGCACATTAAGGGTTCGCCTGCGCGACGACAGCAACGGCTTCAGCCAATGGCAGCAAGACAGCAACATGGCGCCGGAACTGCAACAGCTGGATGAGGCAGACCACTTACGCACCGGCGAATTATTTGAGGTTTGGGCCATTAACCGCGTAACGGGCTACATGGGCAAAGCCGAACTGGAAATGACCCCCGCACAAATCAGCAACGGCATACTGGATACCATTGTCCCCACCATTGAAATGCGCCCCCCAAACCTCAAAGTTTGGGCCGAACGCGTGTACGACATTGAAGCCGGGCTCACCCAAGGTGAACAACGCCGTTACCTGATAGGTAACGAAGGCATCGGTGAAGCTGACGATACCTATATTCAGATTAACGTGGAATGGTACGACGAAGACGGCACGGCGCTACCCGACGCGCTGACCGACTATGGCTTTACCGGCCGCCTGGCGTACGTCAGTGACGCGAATACCCTCTCCGACGCTAGCCAAGCGGGCCAAGCCCGCTTTGCCATTAAACCCGGCACCCACGTAGAACTGGTGCGGCTGTCAGGCAATATCGACAATCAACACTATTACGTGCAAGTGAATGCCGTCCCCGAAAGCCAGTTCGATGACTTCGGTCTCGCCGGGAACAGCAGTGCCACGCAAGACCGATCTGCCGAAGCCACCTTTGAAGCGGTAGAACACAACCTGTATCGCCCGGAGCGGTTTGTTCCGTTTAAAACACCGCAGTTCAACGAAGCGCTGACAGAAATACAACAGCAAGCCTACCTGATCGAAAAACGTCGCCGGGAAGAGCAAGGCGTGAGTTTAGCAGGGCTCGTTAAGCCGAGGTCAATCCACGACTGGTACTATCGGCCTGACTATCAATTTTCGGTATATGACTTGGCCATCGAAGCGATCAATCTCGTCGGTGAAGACCCGCAAACGCAGCAAGAAACTTACACCGACATCAAACCCAGTACCGACCCCAAAATCACCGGTGCCAGCATCGTCGACCTGATCTATAACCTGTCGGGAACCGACCAAACGCGCCTGCAGGCGCTGGACAGCGAACAAACACTGACGTTAGCCCTGGGTCAGAACGAAACCAAGGTGACCCTGACCGAAAACAACACCATCCGCTTTGAAAAACTCGACTACCTGAACCAACTGGGCAGTGACGACTACCTAACCATTGCCCTATAAAGCAATGAAGACAGTGGCAACCTGCTGTATGAATATGCGTTCGGCAGAAACGGCTTGCATGTGTATTACAAGATACCAGATGAAGAAATTGAGCTGGTGGGTGACGAAAACTTTCCAACTATTGAGTCTTCTACCGAACTAGGTAGTGAAAAACTGCAAATGAGAACAGTAAGAACGCTCGGAGGAATGCGATTAAAGTATCAGTACCACCCACCTGAACGAGCAAAGAAGGCGGCAAGTAAATTTGCCGTTGAATGGGAAAAAATTGAAAAAATTGAATGGAAATTTGGTCAAGCCGGTTGGTTTTGCGAAAAGCCAGGAGTCGAGTACAGCGCATGTACGCATAGAAACGCGAATGAGATTAATGAACAAACAAAACCAATAGGAATAATTGCTAAAGTTGGCAACCAGGTTGCCCCACTAGAGGATTGGGCTGTTTGGTGGGAACCGGGTTTTAAAGTGAGTAAAAACTTACCAGATGCGGAACCGATCGAGCAAGCGGACTGGACGCTCCCAGGAAACAAAGAGATTAACATCAACGCAGAATACAAAGCGACTTTAGAAACGATGGCCCCAAGTGTGCAAAAGTTTGTGGTACAGCGCCGCATGATCTCCCCGAAATTGGATGCAGCTGGGAAACCTATGGCGGGTTCAGATGTCCAGATGTTGGAACAGTTGTTATGGCAGCTGGGGTTGAGTCCTCAGCGACCCGGTGATGCGGTTAATTCTAATGGCGATACATATTGGAAAAAGAACTCAGGTGATGAAGGCAATCGGGTACTCAGCGATCGCGGGGGTAGTCTAGGTAGCACTGAAACTTGTCTTTCGGAGCAAGATCAAAAACACAATGTATATCTATCTGGCTGGGCAAGTTGTAACGTAAATAAAGTTGCAATAGAGGGAATGATTAAGCGCTTTCAGGCTAGGTCATTTTTGAGTAAAACCGATTGGAGGGGTTCAAAAACATTTTCTGGCATTGCCTTTGAAGCAAAAGATGAAAAATTTGCAAAAGAGAATATTGACGGTTATTTGGGTGGCAATTCAATTAAAAAGCTGGGAGTCTTATGGTCGCAATATAGTTCTGCATTTCAAAATTATTCAGATCCAAAAACTGATTCTCTTATCACAACTAAAGATAGTCGCTTAGCCCTTTGGATAACCGATATGTTAACTATATTTGACGGTGCTTATAGTGGAATAGAGGCAACTTATACAAACAAGACTCACGCTGATCTTATGGTGGATTTAGGAAAAACCGGAGAATCGTTTTCTCGAGTTCAACTCTTTCTAAAATGGAAAGAACAAGGAGGCGGTACACAGTGGGGAAAAGGGCACCCAAAAACTCCATTCCGTACATTCCTTGGTGGCGCAGATGAATATGGAAGTATAGGCTTTAGTCAAATTCTACATATGTATCGATACGGCACAGGTGATTGTAAGGCGCATGTAGACGCTGGGCTAAATTACTATGACTCTCGTGAGAATATTATGGGTATGGGAATACATTTGGCGTCAAGCCCAACAGTCGACAGGCTAAAAAATTGCCCTGGTTCTTTTTATTATGCTTTTGGACGGGAAGCGAAAAGTATTTCAGGATTGAGTTTGGTTGGGTACATGGATAAAGAAGGAAAAATAGCGTATTTTACAAGTAATCAGGAAACAGACTATGAAGGACTTAGCAGGGGGATAGCAGGTTATAACGGCGGTGATGTTATGCATGAACATAGCTGGCCAGCTTGGATTAAATCTACTCCAGCAATTAAAATCGGAAATATTAAAAACAAATATGGTACGCGGTGCCCTTCGTGTACGTACGCAGTAAACATCAAGAACGAGAAATTTGGTCTTGAGAAGCGTACGTACATTTGGAAAGGAGGCAATTACGCTTCTACACACGAGAAAGCAGGGCAAGATTGGTGTTTTGCTTATGGTGAAACAGAGTGGATCAACCCAGGAACTGTAGCTGAAACTAAAATAGTTGATGAACAAGTGGTTACTGTGACAAGAAATAAAAATTTTAATGACTACCTAAAGGATGCAAAAAAAGATGAGAACCTCCAACTTTCTTGTAGCTAGCTTTTTTCTTGTCTTTTCAAGCCTTGCCTATAGTGGTATTAGTTTGAAGAGCCCAGAAACAATAGATACTAATCTCGATTTCTACTTAAAAGTAGAAATGAGTACTGGAAACAGCCTTGGATGGTTCTTGAAGTCAGATGAATTCAATGTGTATTTTGGTATAGGAGATATACCAAATAATATTATCACTTATGATAACGAAGGCAATCTTACGACCCTCCCTAATTCAAAGAATGGAGGTTGGCCTATCGTCCGGTGGAATAATAGCTATCAGAGCCAGACGTTAAAATCTTTACGTGAGGAATTTGATTTTAAACCGGAATATTCACTACCGAATCCATTGGTAGAATCAGAGAGGTCGCTAGGCTGTTTGGCAAATAATCCATTACGATTAGGTGACGTGGATGGAGACCATAGTGAGGATCTTGTTCTAATTTTTCAAGAGGACCTTGTGGTTTTTTCGCCGACCTTTGAACGAATAGTGTTTGCTGCTCGTTACCATGAAGACGATTGGTTAACTCTAGAGGAAACCGATGATCGCTTGCAAAATGCCTGGGGGCTTAGCGAAGACGATGTCAAACCTCAATATCAATCCGATATGGCGGCCTACGCATTGGCTAATGAGCAACGAATGGCCCCAGGTCATCGAGGCTTATCTAAACTTTTTTTTGGTGACTTTGACAATGATAATAATTTAGACGTTATTCAGTGGTCTAAGCTGTTTCGATCAAACCTAGAAAACGAAGCCGCTGGCTTCCATATGTTGGAAGATGTAGTGTCGTTTTTCGAACGCGACCTCACCGCCCAAGCCGAAAGTGAAGCCGGTGTCACCGGCGAGTACCTGCCACAAGACACGCCTGAAGAAGACATCAAAAACTGGCTCGCGGAGAACAACCTCACCTGGAGCAAAGGCTACCCGTCAAAGTCCGAATGCCTCGGTGAAGAAGGCCAGTTGATACCCGAAATGCATGACCCACTGTTGAACGACCCGGATGTTTTAAAGTAACGTTTTTATAACGTCACTAAGTTCGCGTCGGCGACCAGAACGAACCGGCACATGGTAGCGTCATGCGACTAAAGATTACATGTGTCGCTACGAACTCGTTGAATCAACAGATTTTCGTAGGAAATGGAACATCACTGGTTCATACAAAAAAATGCAAATGTGCTTCTTCCGAATAAGGCTTATTTAAATGTTTTAATGACTAACCCAGTGAAGGATCAAAATAATTGTGACCCTGGTCATTTTCATATACAGCTATATAGAAACAGCCTGCATCTATCCTTACCCAATGATGTTACACAAAACCACGCGGATCTTTTTGAAGACTACGAAATTGGTTTTGGACTGACCGATGTAGAATTCGAGAGGCTAACTGAAACCCTCTCATGTATTATTGAATTACAAGGGCAATTGGATATTTCGAGTGGTTAACCGTAGCGCTATGCTAAACCTCAACCTAATATAAAATTGTTGTGCAAGGGGAATCTAACCCGATCATGCACATACAATTATTTGCCTAAATCAATCAGTATAAAAAAAATTGCCAGTTGTGTTGTGATGTTCGACATTTCATCGAAGTAGGGCGAAAACTTTCTATAACAATACCTGGAGAAGAGTATGACACAAAACACCCTATTCAATATTAAGTCGCGATGGATTAACGTCGCGTTGTTCCTTAGTCTATCCGTAACCTACCCTGCACACGCCAGCAACTTTTATCATCTGGAACAGGCGGTAGCCGACGATCAAGTGCTCGCAATAGCACCTGTGTTTGATTTCGATGGCGACGGTTGTTTCCCTGCGGCGGGTATCAGTCGCGCTGGCGAACAAAACGCGGGACTAGATGCCAGTACGGGAACTTTGGGCGGCAATTGTCGTAACAGTGACTTCCTAAATTATTCCAATACCCTGCATCGTTCTCTTTGCGTAGATCAGGGCGGTTCCGAATACTGCGGACACTTTTATTCGCTCTATTTTGAGAAGGATAAAGTATTGTCTGGCTATGATTTATTTGGGCACAGGCACGACTGGGAACAGGCCGCTGTCTGGACGAAGAATGGTGAGGTTACGCATGGCAGCGTTAGTGCGCATGGCGAAATGACCACAAGAGCCATCGCGGATATTCCGCACACCAATTCACACATCCGTGTGGTTTATCACAAAGATGGTATCCGGACCCATGCCATGCGTTTTGCTGGCGCGTCAGAAGCGGCGGAGAACCCCTATCAGGCATTCGTTACGCCACCCGTGATCAGTTGGTTCGAGCTTTATGGTGATAACAAAACAAATGCCGAGATGCGCGCATTGTTAAATGGGTTTAACTACGGTTCTGCCACCATCCCCTTGAAAGACAGCAATTTCTTAAATAATTTGAATCGGTTTAAACCCGATACTTATCCAGATTTTTTTGAAGGTGAAGACTGTCAATACAGCGCTTGGTTTTCCGAAGAAGGCGGCGCGGGTGCCGTTTGTACCGGTGATCGCGTTGTTACGGGTATTCAGTGCTCCGGTCGATACTGTGATAACAAGCGTCTGAAGTGCTGCAGTCTGCCAAGTGTCACTCCTCACGGAGGGCAGTGGACCAGTAACTGGATATCGGAAGAAGCTCCCAACAGTTGGGCATGGGATGACGCCGCTCTGGTGGGTCTTTCTTGCAGCGGCCGATACTGTGACAACCTAAAGCTCATCCTTCGAAATCACCTCGCACCCGCCGGGAGCTGGACCAAGGCCTTTTCTGAAGAGCAAGGCCTTGGCCAATGTGCCAAAGGCAGCTATGTCGCGGGGATCCGCTGTACCGGAGATTACTGCGACGATCTAAGTCTTTATTGCCAGCAGCCGTAGCGGCGGTTTGTTCGTCACCTTTAAAAAACATCACCAGCACTTCTTTTAGCCAATACCGGAAAAAAGAAGTGCTGTACTGACACCCGCCGTTTTACACCGGATACGAAATGATCCCATTGCTCTTCAGAGTCTCGCGCATTAACGTAATCATGCTGCGACTTTTCTCACTCAAATAGGGCAAAGACGCATAAACCAATTTCACCTGCAGATCGTCAAATGCGATGTTCGTCAGGACTTCTTTCAGTTGTTGTTCTTTCAGGCACTTTTCAACCATCACTCTGGGCAATAACGCAATGCCTTTGCCATCGCGCGCTAAGTTCCTTAACAAATGCAGGTCTTCACTGTAAACATAGTAAGGAAGCTGACTCGGTAACTGCGTTTTACTGTAGCGGCTTCCCAGAATATGGTGAGTGGATAAATCCTGTATCGATTCGGGTGTCCCATGTTCCCTCAAGTACGTTTCGGTTGCGACAGCCGACACCGGCAAATGGACCAGATGCTGCTGAATATAGTCTTCGCTTTTGGGCCGATGATAAACAGGCAAAACTTGGATGTCCGTGTTCGTGCGACGAAGGTCAACCGCTTTGGTTTGGTGCCGAACTTCTACGCGGACATCAGGATAAAGACTGGTGTAGGTTTCAATGACTTGAGTGAAAAACTCGGTGACGCCAAGCACTGGAGGTATCACCATTCGAAGTTTACCGTGTGGCTGTGATTTCTGATCTTCAATTAACTCAATCACTTCACTCAGGGTGAGTAGCGGTGTGCTCACTTGCTCGTAAAGCCATTTGCCCTGTTCCGTCAGCTCGATGCTACGTGTGGTACGAATCAGTAACTGATACCCCAGTTTCAGCTCTAAAGCCTGCAGCCTCCGGCTTAACTTTGAGCGTTGCATGCCAATGGCACCGGCGGCGGCACTGATGCCTTTGTGTCGAACAGTGAGCGCAAACAGGTGTAAGTCATCAAAGGTTGGCATGTGGTCAGCTCTCCAGATGTATGAGACAGGTTCAGCGCTTGATGTAAGTCAATCACTCGCCGTTGTTATTGTCCTGTTTTTAGGTCGCTTGCAGCCTATTTGCAGCTCTACAGACATTTCCTTTTCGTTTTTATACTGAATTTGGTCAATTCGCATATTGATTCAACGCACGAGCAAGTGCTCAAAACACTCATCGTAGGAGGCAGACTATGTTTCTGTTCGAACCCATTCCTTGGTATTCCGCTGTTGCCTGGTTCGTTGTTCTAGGCACCCTAATTTTACTTAATGAAATCTCACGGCGTTCAGTCTGGGCGGCCGTGTTCTTCTTCATTGTCTTGCCCATCGTTTTGCCGTTTACACTCTGGCAGCACGAAGGTGCAGCGGGTGAAAGTGTTGGCACATGGTTTCACTGGGTAAAGGTGTATTCCGCCATCGCCGGTTGCGTGGGCTTCATGCTCATTCGATACACCGATTGGGCTAAAAAATACAAAGCGCTTCTGTTCTTTCCTGCCTTCATTTTAGGTTTGAACATACTAGAAGCGGTCATTCGTGAGTTTCAGGTGTCCACATTTGCGACAAGCCTGCATGACGGTATGGTTATCACCGGTGGGAAATGGAATATTGTCAATGGTATAGCTGGGATACTGAATATTGTCACCATTTGCGGTTGGGCGGGCATCGTCATCAGTCAACGTAAAAGCAAAGACATGCTCTGGCCCGATATGTTGTGGTTCTGGATTATTGCCTATGATTTGTGGAATTTTGCCTATGTCTACAACTGTGTGCCGGACCATTCCTTCTACGCGGGCGCTGCTCTGTTATTAGCCTGTACGATTCCCTCCTTTACGATGGCGAAGGGCGCATGGTTGCAACACCGGGCGCATACTCTCGCGTTCTGGATGATGTTCGTTATGGCGTTCCCAACCTTTGTCGATTCCTCTATGTTTGCGGTCAAGGCTTCGCAAAGTACCGATGCGATGTGGTTCGTATCGCTTCTGAGTATTGTGGCGAACGTCGGTGTTTTCGGTTACCAGATTCGTCGAATCTTTGTCCGAAAACTTAATCCGCTAAAAGACGAGTTGTATACCGATCTCAACGCATACAAAAGTGTGAAAGAAACCGCTGAGCTTGTGGACAACCAAGCAATGCAGGGGCAGCACCAACCCGCGTAATGTTGGTATTCATGAAAGCAGCGGTGAGGATCCCTCGCCGCTGCTTATCATCGGGTAACGAGGGGAGTTTTTTTGCCGACCGATGGTGTTCCGTGAACAGGAACGAATTCATTTTCTGGGTATTGAAATTTTCCGCCAAAAAAAATGGCAAGATGGTGACCAAACCAGATTGTACGTAAACAACAGCAACGCCAACTTCATCACAACATCACATACGCTTACAAAATTCTCACACTTCCGTAACGAATACCTAAATTTTTTTAGACCTGATTCGCAAAAAAGATTCGAAATTTTTTTATAGTGGCCTTGCTTCAAAGGATTATGAATGCAACCTTGCCTTAGCTAGGGAAAGGATTTCTGCGTGCACACACGCACGTCAGTTTGCCCCTCGCTAACGACTATTTACTCGCCTGGTGCGCGTAAAAAAACGTTACGTTCACTCAATCCTTTGATAGCACAACTCAATGAAAGCGTTGGTTAGCAAAGGAGAAATGCTATGAAACTAACCCCACTGATTGCCGTACTTCTCGGCATGCTACTCGGTTCCGCACAAGCGACAACCGTTCTGTATCAAGACTTTAATGAACTGGTCGACACCAGCCAACACAGCGTGATGGGTACGGTGGCCAAGCTGAATGCTGCGAAAGCCAGCGATGGCGAAATTTACACCACCGTTGTGTTGCGCAACGCCAGTGTCATAACCGCCGCCGGTGAAAAGCACGTTGGCAAGCCTGTGCAATTGCGTTTTAAAGGCGGTACGGTCGAACAGCTCGACAAAGCCAAAAACGTGATTGGCGAAGAAACACTGTTAACCCATGGCGCACCCGAATTTGAAGTGGGTGACCAAGTGGTGGTGTTTGTCAGCCACAATGGCGTTGCCGATATGCCTTTCGTTGGCTTCAGCCAAGGCGTGTTTAAAGTGAATGATCGGCAACAGGTGCAAACCGCAAACCGCGAACTGGTGGTTGGCTTTCAGGGCGCAGACCTGATTACCGAAACCGATCATGGCTTAATGGCGCGGGGCCAGTTGTTGGATAACGCCGAGCGAACGGAACATCGCTCATCCGAAGGCGTGATGTTGCTGGAATCCGACGCTGGGGAAGATCGCCTGGTGAACCGTTCGGTCGCTCGGGTTGAACGTGAAACCCTTGAAAAATCGACAGGTAAGGCTGGTAAAGCCAGTTACGCTCCGGTCGATGTGCGCAATTTCGTTTCCATGATTCAGGAACGTAAAGCACAAACCGCAACCTTAAAAGCAAATGCTCAGGTGGATATGTCTGTGGACGATCTGGTGCGTTTACCCGACGTCGTTCGTGGTAAATCCGCACCTGCCGACGCACCGATGGGCGCAACTCGCAAGCAAG
Source organism: Reinekea sp. (assembly GCA_050293765.1). Classification (GTDB taxonomy): domain Bacteria; phylum Pseudomonadota; class Gammaproteobacteria; order Pseudomonadales; family Natronospirillaceae; genus Reinekea. The sequence goes on along the minus strand of JBNKNI010000021.1, from coordinate 86,616 downwards.
ATGAACAACGCACGGAAGCGATATCGCAGGAAACTCAGTTACCACTGGAACGTCCCGACGCATCAACACAGTCGGACGACGAGTAAAACTCACTGGGTTACAGAAAAAGGAATAATCTCATGAAAAACGTAAAAACATTAGCCGTAGCTGGCGCCGTTGCGGCTGCCTTAACACTGGCTTCACTGGATGCAAATGCCGCCGCCTGGCGCACCTGCGATGGCAAAAAACAGCATTGGAAAAGCGACTGGACCAACATGTATTTGTCCACCACTTCTTTCCCGATTGGATCCGACTGGGATCTGCACACCCAGTACATGATGTCGGAATGGAACGCGGTGAACGGCAGTAACTTCAAGTTCTACGTAGGGCGGGATACCGACGGTAGCCACAGCAGTTCCAACGGTAAAAACGAAGTGTATTTCGAGTACCAACCCAGCGAAAGCTACTTGGGTGTAACTCGTTCGCGTTTTAACTGTTATTGGCTGTTCGGCACGCAATACGGTTATACCGAGGCAGACATCGGCATTAACACACGGTATGCGTGGACACTGAGTGACTTTACCGGCGCCACCACGGGCTCACCCTATAACTTTGAGCTGGTGATGCTGCACGAACTGGGTCATGCCTTAGGGCTGCTGCACTACGACGGCCGCCCAGATACCATGAACACCTACTACTACAACGGTGGTCCCATTGGGCATTACAACAACGTAGAACCGCACGCGGACGACCGCTGGGGCTTGCGCCTGCTGTACCCAGACAGCACCACCGAACGGGATGTCTCCGTATCCCGGTTCTACAACACCGGTGGTGGTTCAACCAGCACCAACAAAGTGAGAACCACCGGTGGCAGTTGGGTGACGTCGTTGAGTCGTGGCAGCCAGTATGATCTGGAATACACGGTCGAGAACTTAGGTACGCAGACTGAGTCCGCTTACATTCAGTTCTTCATTTCCACCAACTCTTATATCTCCACAACGGATACCTATATTGGTAGTGCGAGCTGGAGTATGCCGACCGGGTCTTACGCCACAGCGGATAAACGCTTTACCGTGCCCAGTGGCCTGGCACCGGGAACGTACTACATTGGCTATCGCGTCGATCCGAATAATGCCATACCGGAAAGCAGTGAAAGCAATAACTACGTTTCGTTGTTGCATCAAATCACCGTGTATTAAGCGGTGCGGCATCGCGCAATGTCATTCATTGTGCGATGCCGAACACAGAAACAGACCGAAAATTTTTTCATAGTGTACACCGCACAGTGGTGTGCACTTTTTTAAGGATGTGACCATGCTCCGTCATTTATCATTTTTTCTCACCGGTACCGCCTGGGTTGTATTGAGCGGTTGTTTACCTTCTGTGGGGTCTACGCAAACAGCAAGTTGCTTGCCGCCAATCGACATGGCGCAGGGAGAACAGGTGTTTTATGCCGTTACACTGAACGACGATCAGTTTTCTCTCCGGTTATTGAAAACAGATGCCGACCACCTGACGCTCACGCGTATTGCAGGCGATACGGAAACGGACATCACTTTAACGTTTCAGGCCGAAGCGACTTGCCCAAACTTTGCGACTGAGCAGACACTCACCGCCGTTGAAAAGTTCATGGTGTTTAACGAAGTTCCCTTTGCACTGCTGCAAAACCCGGCTGAAGGTGAGACCAACGCGGACGTTACCGCAACCGACGTTCAACAACAGAACCTGAGTTGTTCGGCCAACCCACCTTATGAAACCTGTGAAGCCGATATTCGTATTGAGAATGAAGACTACCACTGGCGAAAAGTCACGCTGGTCGACGGTGCCATGCCCGGCTTTGGCGTGAGTGAGTTTTCTATACACGACGACAGCAAAAAGTTGCTGGATGTAGTGATGACGCAATGGAACGGTTTATAACCCAGCCGAAGAGGCACCTACCGGGACAACGTAGCGAATAAACAGCATGTCCCGGTTACGGTACGGCTCGCTTTTTATCTGGACATTGTTACCGCACACCTCGCCGATTGTCTTCTTCCAGAACGCCAGCGCCCCGGTGTTATCCGGCAGTACGCGGGTTTGCCACGGCCCGGGGTGGCGCGCAACGCATTGTTGAAACGCGCGGGAACCAACGCCCTGGCGCTTGAATTTTCGCATTACAAAAAATTGCCCCATGTCGTATTGTCCGGAACCCTGTGGGAACTGGCGCACCAGCGCAAAGCCCGCCAGCTCTTCGTTCACCCGAATCAAATACGGAAAGTGATTGGGTTCTTGCCAGTAATCCTGTAAACCGGTTACCGAGTTATCCACCGCGAACGAGCCGGAGGCGTCTGGCTGGAAACCAGTGTATTCCGACATATCGTAAAGGTAATACTGAAAAAGGTTGGTGATCAGTGTGTCGTCTTCGGCCGGTGTTATGTTGACATTCATGACTCAGTTGCCCGTATAGTGCTGGTTATTTGCGGAATCTGGGTTACCATGGCCGCCCTTTGTGTTTTGTCACTTATCCCCGATAGCTGGCTTAGCGCTCATCGACTGAGGCCGCCACATGACAAAACTGCGTTTAAGTTACCAAACCGTCGAGTTTGGTAAAATTGACATTCATTTATGTACCCTGCGAAATAACCAGGAATTTTCCGACCCGAACGGCGAAGCCGAAGAGTTGGGCATTTCATCGGCCTCGTGGCCGATATTCGGTGTTGTTTGGCCTTCGAGCCTGGTGTTGGCGCACCTCATGGCCGCGTACGATACCAACACCAAACGCATTCTGGAAGTTGGCTGTGGCATGGCGTTATCCAGCCTGCTGCTCAATAAACAGAACGCCGACATCACCGCCACGGACTATCACCCCCAAGTGCAGCATTTTTTAAAACGTAACACCGACCTGAATGAAGACGGCGCCATTGCGTTTGAGCAGGTAGATTGGGCCGCCGAAAACGACACGCTCGGCTTGTTTGATGTGATCATCGGCAGTGACTTACTGTACGAAGATGAGCACATTGAATTACTGTCGAACTTTCTGGCCAGCCACGCCAATCCCGCGTGTGAAATTATTATTGTGGACCCAGGCCGTGGCCGAAAAAACAAACTGGTAACCCGCATGGTGGCGCACGGTTTTGAATCTACCGTTGAAAAACCGGCGCATACCGATTATCTGGATAAAGAATTTAAGGGGCATATTCTGCGCTTTGTGCGAGCACAGTAGCCGAGCAGGCAAGCGCATTTTTTAGACATCAATCACAATAAAATAACCCCACACAAAAAATAAATTGTGTTCATTCCTCGCCCAGTGTTTTATACAGGTTGGCTTTTCAGAAAATTCAGGAGGCAAATAACGGAAAGAAAGTAGCGTAAAACTAAGCGCTACCCAAGAGTGCGCTAACACTCAAGGGCAGCTAACCACAACCGATATTCGAGGTATCAATTATGGCTAAGTTCAATGGTAAGCTAGAGCACCGCTCGTTCCAAGAAAAAATCTCCCCGCAAGGGAAACTAAGCGCAATAAACAGCGATCTTCAACACCCCGTTGAAGTGAAAAACCCTTGTGACCCCGCAGTTAAACAATCAACGGCCAACCGGCACCGAAACCCACAGATAGAAACCGACCCCGCGTACTTACGCGCCCTTCACTGGTGGCGTTTTCGCATCGCCCTGGCGTTGTACACGGGAGCTTTTCCAAATTCGATGCGGCTAAAGCCGTGTTCCGTGAAATACGTGAGTTATCAGCAACTGTTAAAGCAGTACCGAAGTAACAACAGCCGCTGAACGCACGCAGTAAAAAACACAGAACACATTGCTTAGCCGCACATCTTGCCTGCGCACGCAGGCAAGGTTTCTGATGCTTAAAAAACAGAAATAAAATGAACTAACGAAAAGCGAGAACATCATGTACAAAAAAATCACCAACATAGACGACGAACTGCTGTTCACCCACGCCCACCAACGCGAACTGGAAAAACCCAACCCCGTAATACTGGACAGCATCGCCCGTGCCGAGCTGTACATTGCCAACACCTTCATCCACTTAAAACACGAAGCCATTCACGCACTCATGCTCAGCACCCGCAGTGTATTATTAGAAAGCCGACCCATTCTCACCGGGAAATTTTCACTGAAAGAACTCACCACCAACTTACTCATCAGCCACATCATCCAAGCCAACGCTACGCGTTTAATATTGATTCACCACAACCCAAAGGGAAGTTTATCGATTAAAGACAAACATTTGCTGGAAGCCACACGCATCAAAGACCGCCTACTGGAATACTCAATCTGGCTGGACGACTTCTTCCTCATCACCAAAGCCGATACTGTTAGCAGCAGTGGTTACAACCGAATGAACACCACCTCACTCGCCAGACTGGGTTTAGTATGACAAGTTTTCCGTAGGAGCCTTCGGAGCAACGCGGAGAGGCGATATCTTTGTGGGTCGGGCGTCGGCCCGACGCACTACCTTTCTCTCATTTTTTTAGGTAGCGGCTTCAGCCCGACATCGCCTAACCATACCGTTTGCCCTGAGCGCGTAGCAGTCGAAGGGGCAATGAGTTTGTAAATCGCGGCTTTAGCCCGACAACCCCATCCGTTCGGCTCCACCTGAGCGCGAAGTATTCGAAGGGTCACTAAACACGCAGCCTGCCCAAAAAATTTGAACCCAGCAGAATTAGCAAACGGCCAAACGCTTTTTATTGCTACGCCCAACGAGAACACCTCTCATCCGAAAACTGTGTTCATTTCATCAGTTACACCGAACCCTACGAGTAGCCCTAAATATAAAATCTCAGAGGTATTGCCATGTATCGGCAAAACATCGGAAAAACCTTAATAGTACCGCTGCGGCGGTAAAGCCCTGTAAGTGTCGACACGGTAAAAAATAGCTACTTGCAAAGCCCCTCATTATTAAAGTGCTAGCGACGCGGTACTATTTATATAGTAAAAGCGGAGCGGTTTCTCACTATAATCAAATTGACAAAACAGGCTGAAGTGCGCAGTATGACTGGCCATGAACCGGTTTTGGTCGCTAACAAAACTTACATATGCCGAAACTATAAAAAACCGCTGCGGCGGTAGATAAGCTGTTAGCGAGGAGAATAGCTTCGTGCAACTTGATGGAAAATCTCTTACTACACCTGAATCAATAGACCAGAAAGTGGCTTCATTTTGTAGGCGCCTGAGTAGTGAGACTCCGGTATTTGTTGAAGTTCACCCTGAACCATGGTGTCGGCAAAGCTGCTGCGAAATGAATGTGGACCGACTTATTGAGAAATATGGAGGGGAAAAGGTTGTTGGTTATAAAATTTGGTACAAGAAAAACAAATACATTGAGGCCGAGCGCCACGTCGTTTGGAAGAAAGACGGCGCTCTAATCGATCCAACCTTCAATACAGATGGTGAGGAAAAAGTGCTCTTCTTACCAGATACTAGTGCTTCAAAAGAGTATGAAGAACGACCGATGAAAGTCAGGAAAGGCTTTACTCAGAAATCGCGGCTGCTCGCTAAGCAGCTAGATGAAAATGACAGAAATATTGTCAGAATGAGTAATGAAGAATCATGGGAGCGAATGCTTTCCTACGAGGATTGGTTAGCGGGGAACCGCATGCCAAATGTGTGGCGTGAACCAAGTCGCTAACAATCGCAGCCATGGCGACCTCTTTTTCATTGCGGCTGCGCCTCCATTCCAAAGCCGCGCATGCTGCGGGCGTTATATGCCTTCAGCACCATGGAAATCGAAGCAGGCAGCCAAGTATGTGTGCTGGAAAACGAAGAGCGATATTGTTTTTTCGTTTCCTAAGAGTTCACTAGATAGAGTTTAGAAATGGGAAAAAAAATAATACTCGTCCACGGGCTGGGCGGTACCGCCGACGGAACATGGGGAAGATTTCCAGAGTTCCTTGAGCAGGATGCAGACCTTGATTACAGCATTGTTTCATATGGCTATCAGTCGCCCCATATATTTAAACAATGTTATCAGCGTGCCCCCAGTATTCTGAATATTGCAAATGGCCTACTCACCGATATAAAAGCTCGGTGTGACTTGGATAACGATGAAATAATTCTTGCTGGCCATAGTTTGGGTGGCTTAGTGGTTAAAAAACTTCTCCTTCGCATGAAGGATAAAAAAATAAACCATAAAATCAGAAAAGTATGCTTTTTTGACGTTCCACATGATGGGTCAGGGTTCGCAAATGTTGGCAAGTATATTTCATTTAGAAATCGGCATCTTAAAAGCCTGTGTCGTGATTCCAGCGAACTCGATGATTTAAATGATCAGTGGGTAGATAGTGAGCTGGACAATTCTCTGGAGATTATGAGTATTCTCGCTGCAAATGACGACATTGTATCTTCTTCTAGTTCCAAGAGTATCTTCAGACATCATCAGGTTGAAACAATTAACGATGTAGATCACAGCTCAATTGTTAAACCGAAAAGTATGGAATCATCTTCATATATTGTTTTTAAAAAATTTATTTTGGAAGGACATACCGTCAATAGGTATAAAAATACTGCCTCACGAGACCTTGAAGACTGGAAAAGTATAGAAAGAAATCATAGTTACCATTATGCGACTGATGAAAATCGAACAAAAGATTTTGAGTCGTTTGTTGCTGCTCTGAATTTAGAACGGGCTGTGATTAGGCTAACAGGAGCATCTGGGTTAGGTAAGACACGCTTATTATTAGAAGCTATTGATGTATCTACTTCCATTGATGATTCCTGTGTTCTTATTTTTAATGCACCTGGTTACGACACCATCATTAAAGAAAGTATTCGGGCAATGGTTGAAGATCGTGTTCATGGCCTGGTAGTAATTGAAAATTGTAAAATTGATTTGCACAACCATTTGGCCAAGGAGGTCAATAAAACAGATTGCTTGCTAAAACTTGTTACAGTTGGCTATTCAGATGAACAAGTTGATGAATCTATTCATATTCAACTTTCCCCATTGTCAGATGAAGCCATTAAGCAGGTCCTGTCCCCAATATTAGTTGGAATGGATTCTAGTGACGTTGATCGTGTAGCTCGGTTTGCTCAGGGTTATCCTCTTATGGCTACTCTAATCGCAGGGCAGTATCAGAAAGAGGGGCGATTGCTTGGTTCGATAGAAAGTAGCTCTGTCGTAAGAAAATTAATCGATGGTGACGGCGGTATAACAGATGTTGAGAAGGGAATGTTATCTGCTTGTTCTTTGTTCGATGTCTTTGGTACGGCCGAAGGGACAGCAGGAGAAGAGGCTAAATATATTGCGGAAGATGTTGCAGGGTCTGACCTAAAAACATTTGACAGAGTATTAAAAGTATTTACAAGTCGGCAAATCATAAATCGCGCGGGGCGGTACGCAAGACTGGTGCCTAAGCCGCTGGCACTGACACTGGCGTCAGAATGGTGGGAAGAAACTTCGTATGATCGCCAAAAGCAGCTAATTGAAACCCTTCCCGATTCCTTAATGCAGAGTTTTTGTACTCAGGCTTCCTATCTTGATGACCAGCCGAGTGTTCAAAGATTTTCAGATCGACTATTTGGGGGGCAAAGCCCTTTTGTCCAAGCGGAGGAGCTGCTTACAGAAAGGGGTTCGAAACTCTTCCGCGCATTTGTTGAGGTGAACCCTGAGTCAACGAGCGATGCTTTATACAGAGTTTTGTCTGAGTACAGTCATGATCAACTTCAGGCTATAGATGGTGATACGAGAAGAAACCTAGTATGGGCATTGGAAAAGCTATGTTTTCATGCGGATGTATTTGAAAAATCAGCATGGTGTATGTTGTTGCTGGCATCAGCTGAAAATGAAAGCTGGAGCAACAATGCAACGGGTATGTTTTCTCAGTTGTTTCGAGTTCATCTATCTGGAACGCAAGCGAAGCCTAATATTCGCTTTGATATTTTAAAGCGGGCTATTTCAGTTAATCAGACCGATATAGATATGGTGGTTCTTGAGGCTTTAGGTCAAGCAATCAGTACTTATGGAGGCACACGAACTGTTGGGGCTGAATATCAGGGGACTAAAGCACCGCTTGAAGAGTGGCGGCCAGAGCTATGGCAAGATATTTTTGATTTCTGGCAGGAAGCTTTTGATTTGATGCTTGTTCTTTTTGAGCGGGGCGATGCACAAAAAGAAAAAGTCCTAGCAGATATCGGTCATTCAATTCGGGGCTTTGTTGCTCGTGGTCGGATTGAAATGTTGGATTCGGCGATTAGGAAGGTCGTAAGTATCAATGGCCGCTATTGGCCAGAAGCTCTAGACAGTATTAAAAACACTTTTGAGTATGACTCAGTAGATATCAAGCAAGAAGTGACGGATGTGCTGAATAACTGGTTGGAGCTGCTAAGCCCCGATGAAGCAGAACTGCCCGAGAAGTTAAAGATTTTGGTAACCAATCCCCCCTGGGAGCATCATAAAGGTGAGGATGGTCACTACGTTGATGTGGCAGCAGAGAATGCGAAAGTACTTGCGATGGAACTCTCCCGTAATATTGAAGAACTACTCCCTCACCTCGGCTTATTGTTACAGGGGGAGCAAAAGCAGTCCTATGCTTTTGGCCACCAACTGGCTCATGACTTAACTGATGTTGTGCCGATACTTGGTTTGGCCCTAGAGTGCTTATCAGCTATTGAAAAACCTGACATTCGGTTAATTTTGGGTTTATATCGAGGTTTGTTTGAGCAGTCGCCAGAGCTTTGGCAAAAGAATATCGATCGGTTAGTTGCGGATGAGAAATTGGTTCATCTTTATCCAGATTTTATACGGACGGGTGATATTAAAAAGGCGCATTTAGATAATCTGCTGGAGCTCATTCAGCGAGGTGTGTTGTCGCCAAATAGTGCGAATGCATTGAGTTATGGCAGTGTGACTGACAGCATTGAACCGGATGTGATAGCCGGTTTTTGCTTACAGTTAGCTGAGCTGGGCGAACAGGCAAGCTGGTCTGCGCTCAATGTGATATACATGTATTGTTTCGGCAATAGAGCCAGCATCAAGGAGCTAAGAGATCAACTTAAGTATTTAGTCACAGCCGTACCTTTACATAAAGGGCAAGAGAACACCGCAACAGATATACACCATTGGCATGACATGGCTGAAAAGCTATTAAAAGAGCGAGATGTAGAGTTTGCAGTTGCGCTAACTAATCAGTTAATTGCGGCGAGTAAATTTGGCTTAAATCATGGTGATATCTGGTCTTATACCAAACCTTTAATGTTAAGCCTAATGAGGGACTATGGTGACGTAATCTGGCCGATATTTGGTGAGGCTATCGTTCGAGCTGAAGGGATGGATAAGTATTGGTTACAGCAGCTCTTAGATAGGGAAACAAGTTTGGTAGGAAATGTGCCAAGTGTACTTTCTGCTATTCCAGTTGAAAGCGTTATGGAATGGTGCTTAAAGCAACCAGATATTGGTCCTGTTTTTGTTGCCCGTTGTTTAAATGTCATCGAAACAGTTGATGGGATGCAACAGCCATCGGCTTTGTTTATCGCCTTGCTTGAGAACTATGGAAATGACCAACAGGTAGCGATTGAACTGAGTGCTAATATGGGAACCCGTGGTTGGTCAGGGTCTCTAGTCCCCTACCTAGAATCAGACAAAGCAGCACTAAGTCCCTTGATTGAACATGAAAATTCTAATGTAAGACACTGGGTTAAAGATCATATTGCATATATAAACCGGCAAATAATTGAAGAGTCGAAGCGAGATGAAGAGCATGGATTTGGGCTCTATTAGTGTGAAGCTAGGCATTTTTAAGGCCCCATATAACAAGCGCTGAAGCAATGCGACTCTGGATTATCCGCTTCACGGTGGGCTCTAGGCTCGCTGAAGCTCGCCCTTAAACAAAAACTTTATTGGTGAATTATGAGTAAGGAAATAAATCGTAAGTATTTTGAACTTAGAAGACGAATTGATGATTTAGTTTATGAGTTTGATCGTACAGAGCGAGACGATGGTAAATTCGGTTATAAACGCCGTGATAAAGATTTGTGGATTAATTGGCATCCCGATTTTGGTTGGGCTGCGTGGGATGGAGAATCTCGAGTAATCAGTGGAAAGTCTTGGTACACGCTACCAAAAGACCAATCTGACTTTCCTCCTGAAGGCGTTTGGGTAAGCATGAAACTTGAAAAGTCATATGTTTACGACCTTGTTTACCCGAACAACCAATAACAATACGCTGTGATAATAAGTTCTAAACTTCACCATTCCGCAGCCGGCCTAGGATTCGATCCTTCGTCGCTCATTGCACAGCTCGGTGTTATGCGAAAAAAATGAGACTAATTTATATAGTTATTTTGATAATCGCTCTTACATCATGTGCTGCCTATAAAATAGATATGGTTAAAAAATCTTCTCTGGGGGTTCCTAGTGAAAGTACATACGATGTATTGCAAACAAACGACTTTCCTGGTGGCGTACATTGCTTCGAACCTTATCTATTTGTATTAAGCCTCGGAATAATTCCTACTCATTGCATTGATACCTACAGCGTACAAAATAAGACAGTGGAAGTTGCAATGTTCGAAGTGACATCTATGTCAGGCTGGGCAGCGTTAGTAGTCGTTCCAAATCAGAAATGGCGTTTCGGCTGGTCGGAAAACGTTGAGCCTGAGATACTTTCCATCCTCAAGGAGGCGAACTAATTGCATAACAACTTGTTTTTCAAAATAGGGCGTTGCGGCTGCTAATGTGCCGTAAACGATAGGTGGATATATGGATATTAGAAAGTCGCTAACGACAACACCATTCTGGTTCTTCTTACTTCTCTATCTGGTGGTGTTTTTTAGCGGTCAATATTTAGGGCCACCAATTACTGCATTTGTCTATAATTTTAAGTCCGAAGACGAATTGAATTTACTATTTGGTTTAATGGCAATTGTTGGTTTTCCATTTCTATCAATATTGCTTATTCTGGCTACTTTAGGTCTAAAAGCTGTTCGTAAGAAACTCGGCCGCAATGCGGTTTTGGGTTATATGGTTTTATGCGTAGTATTAGTCCCCGTAGTTTTTTACGTAGTCTATATACTTAACTACTACGGTTGGCCTCCCACTTAAAATAGCTAAAATCTCCCGACCTAACTACGTTTGCTACTCAAATTGATTCTGACCGAAAACACGCGGTACGCGCCTGCACCGCCGTTTAAAAGCGTGAACCCACTAGGTACGCATGAAAAAACTGATATTAATTGAAGGGCTGCCTGGCAGTGGTAAATCCACCACGGCGCAGTGGCTGCATCATTCTTTTCGGCAATCTGGACTAGCCTCGCGTTGGTTTTATGAATTATCCGAACATCATCCATTTACGTTGCCTTCAGACGAAGGTAAGAAGTCAAGTAGCCATTTACTATCGGTTAGTGTCGATATGTGGAAAAGATTTATTCATTCTGAAATGAGTGAATATGACGCGGTCATCATCGACAGTGGTTTCTTTCAAAAAAACATCCTGCATTTGATGAACGTGAACATAGGTGCAAAGATTATTCAGAATTACGCGTCGCAGGTTGAAGCCCTGTTAAGCGACTGCGATACGCATTTTATCTATTTGGACGATGGCGATGCCCAGATACATATGCGGAGAGTTTTTCAGGCTCGAGGAAAGAGATTTCAGAACGCATTAACCGAGTGGACGAATAACACTGACTATTCAACAAGCAAAGGATATACGGGTCTTGAAGGGTGTTTGAATTACTGGACAGATTATAAAGACCTTTGCGATCGCATTTATGAAAAATCACAATTCAGGAAAATTGAGATCGGTGTGAACACCGCCCCTTGGGCTGAACACTATCAGACGCTTTCTCGGTTCTTGCAGGTTAGCAATGTTGATAATAGCAAGGGTTCTCCAGTTTTGAGCGGCAAAGTATCAGGAGACTTTTTAATGCGCAACTCGGATATCCGTGTAAATATTGCACAGAAGTCTGGTTTTTTTGTTGTTAAGAACCTACTTCAAGCGCTTGAGGTGGAGTCGGTAATGATTCCAGACGGTTCAAACAGGTTTTTTATCAGGGGTCATGACGTTAGTCTTCAGTTTGAGGAATTTCGACAAGGTGCCGCCCACGTGATAAAAGTTACAAGCAGTTGGAATCAACTGAATGGACGTGTTTTTGACCGAGTGACGTTGTCGTGAAATAGCACATGCAAGGTAACGAACTAACGATCGATCGTTTAAAAAGAAATTGTGAGCTGGCAAACTGCCTCAGTACATTAAAGTGTAAGGGAATTATGAATACAACATTAAGGTTGATTGGAATCGTTGGAATGTCACTTTTTGGGTTGCTTTTCTTGGTGACATTCACGTCGCCTGAGAAAATAGAAGAATCTGCCAAAGTGTTTGTAAAAAGCCAGATTGAAAAGGAAGTCCGCGAAAAGCAACAAACCATAGCTAATTCAACAGCGGCGGAGGCAGCGCTCATTATTGCAGGAAAGTTGGGGTTGGAAAAAGAACGGATTCAATCCAGCTTGGACGATAACTTACCCGAAAAAATCGCCAGCATCTTAGCATCTATGTGCGGTTATGACTGCGAGAAGAAGAAGCTTTTGGCTCAGTCTATATCTACAACCTACCTAGAGCGAATAAAAAATATTCAGATTGCTGAACGAACTTTAAGCGACCTCGTGAGGGATAAGTAAGTTGAGATTGTCGGTCATCTAAAGCAGGACTTAAGAGTATTTCTAGGTTCTAACTTAGCCATGTTCCTGATACTGGTCATGGTGTCTTTTTTTAATCCCCAAGCGATGAAACACTTATTCCTTCCTGGTCTTTTGCTTGTATTCGCAACGGTTATTTCATCTGGAATATACATCTTTGGCCAAGATTGGTTTTATACCATTCTCTATAATGATTATTTGGGCTTTGGTTATCTGTTCTATATTGGGCTGATATTCGGATTTCTACTCGATATTGCCTTAAATAAAGGCAGGATAGTTACCGAAATCATCAATAGCATAGCCAACGCGATTGGCTCGAGTATTTCCGTGACAACCTGCTAACATCACCAACCCTAAGCCGCATGCTCGGCAAACAGCTGTTCAATTTCAGTTGCGAATTGTTCAGTAATGTTTTTTCGTCGCACTTTCATGGTGGCGGTCACTTCACCATCGTCGTGGTCCAGTTCTTTCGGCAGTAGGTAAAAACGTTTTATCTGCTCAACGCGAGCAAGTTGTTGGTTAGCTTTTTCTACTTCGCTGGCGATGAATTCGATCACGGCTGGGTTCAGGGTGAGCGATTTGAAAGTGGTGTAGGTTATACCAGCATTTTCAGCCCAGGTGGGTATCGCGTCCGGGTCAATTTGTATCAACGCGGCCACGTACGGGCGTTGATCGGCAATGCATATGCATTCTTTGATGTAGGGCGATGCCTTAACGGTGTTTTCAATCAGGCTGGGTGACAGGTTCTTGCCTGCGGCGTTAATCATGATGTCTTTCTTGCGGTCAACAATGCTGAAGCTTCCGTCCGGGTGCGCGGTGGCGATGTCGCCGGTGTGCAACCAACCATCGGTTATGGTATCCCGGGTGGCTTGTTCGTTTTTGTAGTAGCCCTTGAAGATGATGCCGCCTTTTACCAGCAGTTCGCCGTCTTCGGCGATTTTGCATTCCACGCCGACGGTTGGAAACCCAATGCGCCCGTCACTGTTCATATCCCACGGTTGCACGGTGGCCGCACCGGTGGTTTCGGTCATACCAAATATTTCACAAAGTCGAATGCCCATGCCGCGCAGCTGCGCCAGCAGCGAGGGTGAGATCGGTGCCGCTGCGGTCATCGCGTAGTGGCAATGCGCCAGCCCAAGGTAGCTGCGCAGGTGACGGTACACCAGGGCATCCCAGAACAGGAATTCGAGCCGTTCTTTGCGGTTCCAGTTCACTGGCAGCTTACTGCCTAGCGCGTGTGCGCGGTTCATGGCCATACCTATCAGCTTTTGTCGCAGCGGTCCGCTGCGCGAGGCCAGTACCGAAATCTCCGCCTGCATTTTTTCCCAGATTCTCGGTACCCCAAAGAAAAGGTCCGGCGCTATTTCCTGCAGGTCGGTGCGAATGGTGCGCAAACTTTCACCGAAATTAATCACAATTCTGTTTCGCATGGCATTCAGGTTGGACACGGCCTGTTCGGCAATATGGCACAGCGGCAGGTAAGAAAGGATGTTCTGTCCAGGTTCCGTGCGAATGGTTTCAGACACCACTTTCATTTCGTGCCACATGTTGGCGTAGGAAATCATCGCGGCTTTGGGAAGTCCGGTAGAGCCGGATGTAAACACAATCAGCGCGGTGTCGTCTGGGTGTTGGTGTTTGTGCCACTCGTTCACGTAGTCCGGTTGTTGTGTTAATTGCTGGCGTCCCTGTTCGATCAATGTGTCCAGGCTGACCAGTTTGTCGTGTTGGTAGTTTTGCAACCCTTTGGTGTTGAATACGATAATTTTTTTCAATAAGGGCAGCTGATCTTCAATACTTAATACTTTGTCGACCTGTTCCTGGTCTTCCACAAAAACCATGCTGCAATCGGCGCTGGTTAACAGGTGCAGTATTTCATTCGCCGGGCTCGTGGGGTAAATGCCGCAGCAAACGCCCGATAAAAAATTCGTCCCCAGTTGCGCCAAAATCCATTCTTCGCAGTTCTCGGCAATAATGCCAACGTGGCAAGCGCGCTCGGCGCCGTTCGCCCGCAGCCCGGCTGCAATGGTTTGGGTAATGTCGAGGTAAGCTTGCCAGGTCATTTCCTGCCAGATGCCGAATTTTTTCTGACGCAGGGCAATGTCATTCGGATATTTCCGGGCATTGTCTTCCAGCATTTGCGTAATGCTGAGGTAGGTTTCCTCTGTCATGTCAGGCCCTCAGTTTAACCAGCGTTTGCGGCGCTTATAATGTTTAACATCGCGGAAGGACGACGCATCCTGATGTTCCCCCATACCGAGGTAAAAGGTTTGAATGTCTTTATTCTGCTTAAGTTCGTCGATGGAGCCTTCCAAGACCACTTTACCGTTTTCCAGTATGTAACCCTGGTGCGCAACGCGAAACGCCGCTGCAGCATTTTGCTCTACCAACAACATGCTGACGCCCTGTTCCTGATTAATGCGCCGCACAATCTCAAATATTTCATCCACAATTTTAGGGGCCAGCCCTAACGAAGGTTCATCCAGCAAAACTAATTTGGGTTGCGCCAGAATGGCGCGGCCAATGGCGAGCATTTGTTGTTCGCCACCCGAGAGCAGCCCCGCTAATTGTTTGGATCGTTCTTTTAAACGTGGGAAAAAATCATACACCTGTTGGTAGTCTGCTTTTTTATGTCGGCCGGTGAGCGCGTAGGAGGCCGCCGTCAGGTTATCTTCAACACTCATTTCCGCGAATATCCGTCGACCTTCACGAACATGAACCAACCCGTTACGGGCCAGCATGTGCGGTTTTGTTTTCAGGATTGACACACCATCGAGCTGGATCTGGCCGTCTTCTATGTGGCCATTTTCCAATCCCAACAGGCCGGAGGCGGCTTTCAATACGGTGGTTTTCCCTGCGCCATTGGCGCCGAGCAGGGCGGTGATCTCGCCCTGGTTGACGGTCAGGGAAAAACCCTTCAACACCTGCACGGCGTGATGATAATTCACGTTGATGTTTTCAATCGTTAACATAGGGTCTCGTTTTTCAGTGCGTTTACGTCCAGACAATTAAGCGGTTAACGCTCGGAATGGTTTCAGGGCATTAACCGTGTCAGGGTTTGGGTCAGGTGGTAATCCAGTCTGAAACCGGGGTAAACAATTTGGTTTCGGCACTGTATTTGTAAACGCGACCTTGACCGATTTTATGCTCGGCCAGCGAAACCGGGCTGCCAAAGAACCCGCCTGTGTCCCAATTGCGGATGGAGCGCATAGAGGCCATCAGGTTGTCAGCGGTAATGGGTTTGTCGGCTTCGATGGTGATCTCCATCGACTTCTTCCAGATCAGCAAATTGATGTACGCTTCCAGCGCCCAGGTGACGATGTAACCCGGGAAATCAGCGTTCTGCGCTTTTTTCCAGGCGTTGACTTCCTGGTAATAGGGTGCGTCTTTCTGGTCGTAGAAATAGCGGTACGGCATAACACCCTGATAACCGTCGAGGAACGGTCCGGCCTGTTCGGTAACACGGTCCGCCACCACCTTTTCCATACCCCAGAAGGTGCCCATGAATTGCGTGCTCAAGCCAAAGGCGCGCGCGGCACCAATCAACTGTGGCCATACGCCCGTCACGTAACCCTGCAGAATGGCGTACTCCGGGTTCGCCTGCGCCAGCTTGGTCACGTGGGATTCGATATCCGCACCGGCTGTTTTGGTCACTTCTTCCAGTACAATTTTAATGCCCAATTGCTTGGCAACATTGCGGGCGTGCGGAATGGGGTCGCGGCCGAATTCAGAATCGGAATACACCAGAGCGACCGTTTTACCGCCTTTGGCGCTGATGTCTTTCAGCAGAATTTCCACCTGATCCTGATAGCTCGGTCCGGCCATAAACTGGTACGGACGTTTCGCCGGGTCTGCCAGCGACGACGCGAAAGAGGTCGACATCATCATAACGGCTTTGTCACCGGTCAGCGAAGGGCCCACCAATTCCATAAAACCGGTAGAGTCACCAAAGTAACCGTGCAGGGGGCCGCTGGCCAGCGCGCGTTCGAAATTCGCCAGTGCGTTTTTCGGCACGTAGCCAGAGTCTTCCACTTCGATTTTCATAGGCTTACCGCCAATGCCGCCTGCGTCATTCACCATCATGGTGAAATCGGTCAGTGCTGGCGCAACCAATTGGCCCGCTGTTGCAAAAGGACCGGTCATGGGCAGTGACCCGCCAACGCGCCAGACTTTTTCTTCGGCCCGTACAATGGCAGGTGCCAAACTGGCGGCCGTGATTGCAGCTCCAGCTTTGATAAAGGTTCGACGTTTCATCGTCATGTCTAATTCCTCTTGTTGTTATTTTGAGAATGGCCAGCGCGCGACAAAGCGCCAGAAACGATCCCATATCGACACCAAGCCCATGGGTTCGAAAATCAGAAACAGAATAATCAGCAGGCCGAACACAATGTCTCGGATCGAGCTGAAATGAATAAGGGCGTTGCCATCACCACCGGTAAAGACGCCGCTGATAATTTTCAGAATTTCCGGAATCAACAAAATCAGCAGGGTGCCAAACAGCGGCCCCAGCGTGCGCCCCATGCCGCCTGCGATCAGGCAGACCACCAGAGTGATCGACATGTTCAGGCTGAAATCTTCCGGCAAAATTGCCGGGAAAAAATAACTCCAGAGCGCGCCGGCCGCGCCGCAATAGGCGGCAGAAATAGCAAAACTTTTCAGCTTAAAGGCGTACAGGGAGATGCCCAGAATTTCCGCGGAATGGTCGTTATCGCGAATGGCTATGAGGGCGCGACCAAAGCGGGTGCGAAACAGATTCTGGGCAAACAGAACGAACACTACAAAGACAGGCGCAATTAAGTAATATTTGGCGGTGTTCGAGGCCAGCTCCCAGCCGAATATCACGGCGTTGGGGGTTTCGATGCCTTGACGGCCTCCTGTCCACGGTGCGGCCCAGTCCTGACGGATGAGAAACAGAATAATAAAGTTGGCCGATAAGGTCGCCACGGCAAGGTACAGGCCTTTTACGCGCAACGATGGCAGCCCGAACAGCAGACCAAACAACGCGGCTACTCCGGCCGACAACGCCAATGTAATGAGCGGGAATAAATTCTCGACCGCGTTATGCGCGATAACGGCGGTGTAGGCACCCACAGCGAAAAATGCGCCATGCCCAAGCGACATTAAGCCGGTGTATCCCACCAGAACATTCACGCCGGTGACGGCAATCATGTAAATCAGGATTTGTCCGGCAATCAGCAGCAGGTAATTATTGGCAAACAATGGAAAGGCAAACAGGCCGATCAAGGCAATGACCAAACCTGATTTTTTCGCCCAGTTATTCCAGATGCTTTCGTCAGCGGCGTATGCCGTTTTGTAATGTCCGGTAATCAAATTTAAATTCGCTCTATTTCGGCCTGACCCAACAAACCGTTCGGTCGCCACAGGATAACCACAAGAACCAAGACGTAAGGGACGATCTCGGCGTATTCACCACCGAATTTCCATTGCGTGAACGCTTCCATAATTCCGATGATCATGGCCGCAATGAACACACCCGAAAACGAATCCAGCCCGCCCATTAACACCACCGCCAACACCGACAAACCAAACAGGCCGAGTGTGGGAGACAAGCCATTACGACTGGCCAGAATTGCGCCCGCAACGGCGCCCGTGGTGGCGGCAACAACCCAGGCTGAGGTGAACACCGCAGGCACGTTAATGCCCATTGCGTAAGCCGTGGATTGATCTTCAGCGGTGGCGCGTACGGCGACCCCTGAGCGAGTGAAGCGAAGCACCAACATGAGTGCGGCGAATAACAGCAGCGCAATGACAAAGTTCACCACTGAGGCGCTGAACAGAAATACCTGATCACCAAACAGTTGAAAACGAATCGGGAAATTAGGACCCAGGGCTGGTACCTGGTCGATATCCGCTGACCAGATTAACGAAGCACTGCCTTCCAGTACCCAGATTAAACCGACGGTGCACAGAATCATCGACAACGAACTTTGCCCAAGCAGCGGGCGCATAAACAGCCGCTCAATGATCACAGCAAGCAGGGCATTGCAGATTACCGAACCCACCAAGCCCAACACAATGCGCGGCAGGTTACTCACCCAAGCGGCAATGGCGGCTTTGGGCGAAAACATCATGGCGCCTTCTTTGTAGGCGAGTAACCACTCGGGTTCCCATTTGGCGACCCAGTCAGGCATGAATTCCGCACCCGGCAGAATCACGGCAAAGGTGAAGTAGAAGTAAGCCCCGAACATAATGACGTGCCCGTGGGCGAAGCTGACCACTTTGGTCGATTTGAAAATGGAGACAATGCCCACCGCAATTAACGCATACAGTGCGCCATTCATCGTGCCGTTCAGCAGATACTGCATAACCTGTCCCATTATGCGGCTCCTGCTTCGTTGCTGCCGAGATAGGCTTCGATCACCGCTGGGTTTTGCTGCACCTCGTGCGGGGTGCCTGCGGCAATCTGGCGGCCAAAGTTCAGCACCACCACCTGATCGGAAATATCCATCACCATGCCCATGTCGTGTTCAACCAGCAAAATGGTGGTTCCCCATTGCTCCTGAATGTCCAGAATGAAACGGGCGATGTCTTCGGTTTCTTCGCGGTTCATACCGGCGACAGGTTCATCCAGCATCAACAACTTTGGTTTCATGGCCAGCGCACGCGCCAACTCGACACGCTTCTGTAAGCCATAGGGCAGCGCAGCGACTGGCGCCTTACGGATATGGTCCAGCTCGAGAAAATCGATCACGTCGCGCTCGATCTCGGCACGGAACGCCACTTCTTCGCGTTGCGCTGCACCGTAAAACCAGCCTGAAGCAAACAAGCCGGACGACAATTTATTGTGGCCACCCAGTTTGATGTTATCGAGCACGGTCATGCCCCGGAACAGAGCGATATTTTGAAAGGTACGGGAAATACCCAGTTTGGCCCGCTGGTCGGGTCGGATGTGGGTAATGTCTTTGCCTTCAAACAGCACAGCGCCTTGCTGTGGCTGATAGAAACCCGAAATTACATTGAATAAACTGGTTTTACCGGCGCCGTTCGGGCCGATAACGGAGGTGATTTCGCCTTGTTTCGCTGTAAAACTCAAATCAACGAGTGCGCGAATGCCACCAAAACTCAAACTCGCGTTTTGAACGGTTAGCATGCGTTATAACTCTCTTCAGCAAGCAATGTGGGTTGCTTGCATTTTTATTGTTTTTATTTTGTTACCGGCCACCTTACCGATACCTGTTATCTGGGGTCAACAGAAATAACCGTCTCGGTTGTTTGCCAATGGGCTTGTCTTTAAAAAGGGTAGACCGGTATCAGGGTTACGCCAAAAGGCGCTGAACAGATTTGTTTATCGGCGCGGGTGTTTGTGGCATGCGACTAAAGTCGGAGCCCGAAACGTTTGAAAGATCCTATCGGCATGTTCAGGCCACGCGTGAGAGGCGCCTTGTTCAGTTTATTGTTGACAAAACAATCATGAAAGGCGGTGTTGTTCGGAAGATTAATGAATTTTTGAGCGCGATGTGACTGCCCGGTTTGAGACACTTTCTTTGTCTCATTCGACAAAAATAACTTGATCCTTACCTTTGTTCTTGGCCTGATACAAGGCAGAGTCGACCCGGTCCATTAATGTCAGTTCCGTGTCGGTTTCGTTCACCAACGAAACACCGATGCTCACCGTCAACCTAGGTTGAATGGATTCAAAGTTATGTTCGCGAATCATGGTTTGCAGTTTTTCTGCCAGCAATAGAATAGGCTCGGCGGATGTTTCACTGACAATAATGATAAATTCTTCACCGCCCCAGCGACCAAGAAAATCCACCTCACGGATGCGGGACTGAACAAACTGCGATAATTCAATGAGAACTTTGTCCCCGGTCAGATGCCCATGTTCGTCATTGATCCGTTTAAAGTCATCGATATCCAGCAGTAGCAGGCCAAATGGTCGTTTATCGCGACGGTAGCGAATCATTTCCAGATCCATAAACTCTTTAATGCGGTATCGGTTCCACAGTTTGGTGAGGGCGTCTTTACGGTACAGTTCTTCCAGTTCGAGTGTTCGCCGCTGCAGTAGTTTGCTGCTTCGGGATTTGTCCATGTTGAGAATGGCGAACACAAAGAGCACCAGTGAAAAGATTGCCGCGAACAGTTGCAGATAGATCAAAGCGCTATGCGGATCTGCCTGATAGAACGGTCCTTTGTTCAAGGCAGTGGCCACCACCGCCAAAGACAATGCCGCTACCTGCACGGAAAACACCAGGCGTTGACCCAGGTGAATCAACGCATAAAACAGCGCGGGCAAAAATAAAAACAGGCCGTATTGGGCAAGTTTGGGCAACCTCAGAATGTCGAAAATCACGCCAGTTATCAGCATCGCGTACGCGGTCACTACGATCAGTGTGAACAAGGTTCTGCGCGTGAAGTGCTCTTCTGGGTACAGCCAGGACAGTAAAAACGGAGTGAAAATAATGACGCCCGTGCTGTCACCGAGGAGCCAGGTTTGCATTACGGTGCGATACGCCTCCGCTTCAATGTGACCAAACCACAGCAAACCTGTCGCCCCGAAAAGTGCGCTGATGAAAGGGCCGACAAACGCACCGAAAACGATGAAAATCGCCAACGATTGGTGGCTGTTTAAAATACGGTTTGAACGGTTGAGGTGAACGATGAGCTGGGCCATGACCACAATGCTGATAACGTCGCCGATGCCGTTTAACGTAGCAGATGCGATCGCCGCCAGCATTCGCGTCAGGCTGTCTGTTGAAAAATATGCCCAGATATTGCCAGTGAACGCGCCCAGAAAGATACCCGGCCAAATTTGAGGTCCCAGTCTCAGGGCTACAGCCAACAGTATGCCGGAGGGGATCCAAACGGGCGTGACATTGGCGGGGTCGATGGCGAACATTTGCCCGATGCGCGCGCAAATGACATAGGTAATGGCGACCCACAGTGACTGGCCCACTCGGATATTCCGGAAGGCCGCTGTCGCATCGCTGTTCAGTTTAAGAGCAAACATGCCGGGGCTGGTCTCCGATTCAGAGAGCGCTATTTACTCTATGAGCCTAAACCATAAAGTGGTTCTGCGACAGTTTTTCACGCAGGAGACCGGAACCAGCCATCTAAGCCGGTTTAGGGCAGTTCGGAGTATTGCCCAAGCTTAAGCGACGAACAGGAAATTCCGGATCAGGTCTTTCCCGCCTTCGGTCGCAAAGGATTCCGGGTGAAACTGGATGCCGTAAATCGGGTAGTCGTTGTGCTCGACGCCCATGATTTCGAAATCACCGGCGGAAGTCAGTTTATCGCGGTTATTAAAGTCTGCTTTGGTCAGCGAACCGACTGTAGCGTTCACGCGCAGGCATTCCGGCAACGTTGCCGCGCTGGCAATCAGGGAATGATAGCGCATAACCTCAAGCTGATCGGGCATCTGCTGGAAGACCCCGGTGCAGTCGTGATTGATGGGGCTTATTTTCCCATGCATCGGTAACGGCGCTTTGACAATGTCGCCACCAAAGCAATGCACGATGCCCTGCATACCCAGGCAAACGCCGAGCAGCGGAATGGTCTTTCCGAGTTCTGTGATGACCTCAGCGCACACGCCAAAATAGTGTTTATCATCCGGAGAGCCTGGCCCGGGGGAAATGATAATGCGGTCCGGTTGAGCATTGCGGATGTCGGCCAGGGTGACTTCATCGTTGCGTTTTACGGTGATGGTGAAGTCGCTGATCGTTCCCTTGTTTTTCTCACTTTGCAGAACTTCACCGATAAACTGATACAGATTGAAGGTGAACGAGTCATAGTTGTCGATGATGTAAATGTGCATACTTAAATTCTCAGTGTTGATCGGATCGTTCGTTGGCGAGACCGTGCACGTTGCGACGGTCACGGTACGATCGGTTACATAAACAATTCCAGCACTTTGCGGGTACCGGCAAATTTACGCCGGATTTCCTCATACTCATCGTCCGGGTTCGAGTCGTAAACGTTACCACCACAGGTTTGCACATAGGCTTTTTCGCCATTGGCAAAAACTGTTCGAATCGGAATTGCGAAGGTGCAATCGCCATTAAATGAAAAATGGCCAACGGCACCGCCGTAAGGTCCACGCCCATCCGTTTCCAGATCGTCGATGATTTTCATAGCCTCAATTTTCGGCGCTCCGGTTAAGGTGCCTGCCGGAAAGTTGCTGGCCAACGCGGTAAACATATCCTGGTTTTCATCGATAATGCCGACAATCTCACTGGAGATGTGTTGCACGTGGCTGAATCGTTTGATGTCCATGAGCGAGCGGACTTTCACCGTGCCGAAGCGCGCAACGCGGCCAATATCATTGCGATGTAAGTCGACAATCATGTTGTGTTCGGCGATTTCTTTCGGATCATTCAGCAGTACGCGGGCCAGCGCGGTGTCTTCTTCTGCGGTGGCGCCTCGTTTGGTGGTTCCAGCCAACGGAAAGGTTTCCATTTCGCCCTGGCGTAAACGGAACAGCAATTCAGGACTTGCGCCAATCAGTTTTTGCTCGCCAAATTTAACGTAATACATCTGTGGTGACGGGTTGATGTCGCGTAATTTTTCGTACAGGTTGATGCAGTCGCCTTCGAGCTTAAAATGCTTTTTGAAGCCAACCTCGGTTTGGAAAATTTTCCCATCGATAATGTCCTGTTTCACCTTCATGACGGCATCGCGATGTTCTTCACGGCTCATGCTGTCGCCAAGGTCGGTGATCTTCAGGTCACCATTGCCGGCGTAGGGCGTGTTTAGTAATTCTTCTATTATGGCGATGCGATTGTCGTCGTAATAAAAGTAGAAAACTTCGCCGGTCATTTTGTCGAATACCAGCCCGTCTTTGTACAGACCAAACCGGAAGGTATCGAACAGCTCACTGGCCTGAATGGACATGGTCGGCTCAAAATAATTCATCGCATCGTAACCCAGGTAACCCGTCAGGCCACCCGCGTACATGCGTGAAATGATGTTCTGTGGCATCAAGTCCCGCAGCAGCATGTAAGGGTTATCGGTAGTGACGGATTCCTGCTGACCTTGACGGTCTTCCACGGTCAGCTGGTCCGCGTTCGCGTAAATGATTTTTTCAGGATCGAAGCCGATGATGGTGTGCCGGGCGATGTGGCTGTCTTCGCCGAGGGATTCCAGAATGAAGCAGTTGTCATAGCGTTTTTCGATTTTCTTGAACAGTTCAAAAAAATCGCACTGATCGGCAACTTTGACGTATTGCGGCTTACGCGGTAATTCGAAAGGGAGCAGACTCATGAGGTTCTCAATTAAAGTTCATTCTTCAAGGCTCGGGCACCACGCGATACGGTGGCAATGCCCACACCCAATTGTTCAGCAATTTTCCGCTGCGGCAGACCATCTTCGAGCATCTTGAATATTTGCAGTCGTTTTATGACTTCTTCATATTCCGTTGGCGTCAGCAATTGCTCCAGCCGATGCGCCATATCTTCACGGGATTTGGCGCTCAGCAGGTGGTCGAGCAGTTCAGTTTTTTCAGTATTTGATGTATTCATGTACTAGTATGCTATAACAAAATGCGATAGA
The DNA here is from genome assembly GCA_050293765.1 of Reinekea sp. Lineage (GTDB taxonomy): Bacteria > Pseudomonadota > Gammaproteobacteria > Pseudomonadales > Natronospirillaceae > Reinekea. The sequence continues at coordinate 62,507 of JBNKNI010000021.1, read as the reverse complement.
GTCAATGCGTAGTTTCAAAAAAGTGGCTCGTGTTACCATTCGCGTCACCGAATTTTGAGAAAACCGCATGCTGTTAATGATCGATAACTACGATTCCTTCACCTATACGCTGGTGAACTACCTGGAATCGCTGTCTGTTGACGTTGTTGTTCGCAAAAATGACGACATTGATGTCGATGGCATCGCCCGGCTCCGGCCCAATCTGCTGATGATCTCGCCCGGGCCCTGCACGCCAAACGAATCGGGTGTGTCATTGAGGGCTATAGAAGCGTTTGCCGGTAAGGTGCCTCTATTGGGCGTGTGCCTGGGGCATCAGGCCATTGGGCAGGTGTTTGGCGCTAAAGTCGTGAAAGCTGCCCGGGTTATGCACGGTAAAACCTCGCCCATTCATCACGCTGGGCAGGGAGTGTTTCGCGGATTGCCGGATGTTTTTCAAGCGACCCGCTATCATTCACTGGTGTTGGAAAAAAACAGTTTACCGGACTGTTTTGAGGTGACGGCGTGGACCGAGACTGAAAGCGGTGCCGTGGACGACATTATGGCGATTAAGCATCGAACATTACCGATTGAAGGCGTACAGTTTCACCCAGAATCGATATTGACCGAACAGGGTTTAGAGCTGCTCGCCAATTTTATTCATCAATATTCATCCGCCGACGAGTAAGGCGCAGGAGAAAGGCATGGACATTAAAAAAGCACTGAATCGAATTGCCAGTCATGGTCACTTAAGTTTGGACGAGATGCAGCAGGTCATGCGGCAGGTAATGACCGGTGATTGCACCGACGCCCAGATAGGCGCTTTTTTAATGGGCTTGCGCATGAAGGGTGAGACCATCGAAGAAATAACCGCTGCAGCCACGATTATGCGAGAGCTGGTGACGCCTGTGACGGTTAACTGCGAAAACCTTGTGGATACCTGTGGCACCGGAGGCTCCGGCCAGAAACTGTTCAACATTTCTACCGCCAGTGCCTTTGTGGTGGCTGCTGCCGGGGCGCACGTGGCCAAACACGGTAATCGCGCGGTGTCCTCCACCTTTGGCAGTGCCGATGTCCTGGAAGCTGCGGGAGTGAATCTGGCGGCGGGCTCCGATGTCGTCGCCCGCGCCATTGAATCGGTTGGTGTTGGGTTTATCTTCGCACCGGCGCATCACAGTGCCATGCGTCACGCCATTGGCCCGCGCAAAGAATTGGGCTTGCGTACCATCTTCAATATGTTGGGTCCACTGACCAACCCCGCGAGTGTTAAACGTCAGGTGATCGGTGTCTTCAGTAAAGAATTGTGTGAGCCGTTCGCGCATGTTTTGAAGAATCTTGGCAGCGAGCATGTGTTGGTCGTGCATTCACACGATGGTATGGATGAGTTCAGTTTGGCAGCGCCCACTTTTGTGGCCGAGCTGAAAAACGGTGTGGTGACCACTTACGACGTGCAACCTGAAGACTTTGGTTTGGCGACACAAGGCCACGCCGGTTTGGGCGCTACCGATGCGCAAAGCAGTTTGGAATTAATTAAGGCCGTCTTCAATGGCGCGGGCCACGAAGACGCCGCTCGCGCCGCCGATATCATTGCCCTGAACGCCGGTGCGGCTATTTATGTGTCCGGCGTGGCGAATTCTTTCGCAGACGGTGTGGCTATGGCTGAAGACGCGATTTCAACTGGCTTGGCCGGTGAAAAACTCAAACAACTGGCTGAGCTAACCAGCTCGGTCGACGCATGATACGGGAACAGTAACAAGTACTATGAGCAATACACCGACAATTTTAAAAAAGATTCTCGACCGCAAGGTGGCGGAAGTCGCCGAACGAAAGCCGTATAAAAGCCTGAAGGATCTGGAACAGGAATTTGATCGCTACGCGCCGCCACGAGGTTTTACCGCGGCCATAGAAGCTAAAATCGACAACGGTCAGGCGGCCGTCATTGCCGAAATCAAAAAAGCGTCTCCAAGTAAGGGCGTGTTACGGGATCCATTTGAACCAGCCGCCATCGCTGAAAGCTACGCGCAAGGTGGTGCCGCCTGTTTGTCGGTGTTGACGGACCGGGATTATTTTCAGGGCCACGAGGACTACCTGATCTCCGTTCGCGAGGCGGTGTCGTTACCGGTGATCCGCAAAGATTTTCTGATCGACGCCTATCAGATTGCCGAAGCACGCGCCATCGGTGCCGATTGCGTATTGTTGATCGCCTCTGCGCTGGACGATCACCAGATGGCCGATCTGCATGCACAAGCGACGGAGTACGGCATGGATGTGCTGATTGAAGTGCACGATGCCGATGAAATGCATCGCGCGCTGAACATCCGAAATAAACTGATTGGCGTAAATAACCGCAACCTGCACACCTTTGAGGTGTCGTTGCAAACCACCCTGGATCTGCAAAACCTGGTGGACAGCGATCGCATCCTGGTCACCGAAAGCGGCATTTTGACCGGTGACGACGTTGAACTGATGCGACGTAATAACATTCATTCGTTTCTGGTGGGCGAAGCTTTTATGCGCGCAGAACAACCGGGTGAAAAACTGGCTGAACTGTTTGGAGTGAACTGATGCCTGCTATCGTAAAAATTCTGTTGGTCTTAGGTATTGCGATTGTGGGCGTGCTGATGATCACCTCGCGCAACCCAACCACTTTAACTGATGAGCAGGCGTCCAAGTACGCCAAAATAATCCGTATTCTGGTGCCTTTGGTGCTTATTGCCGGTGCCATCAAATATTTCTTCGGCTAATGGACGTCTGCTTATGAAAGTACTACTACTGCCCGGCAGTCGCCGACAGGACTCCATTAATGTTCGTCTGCTGTTGGCGGTTGCACAACGTCTTGAGCAGCACGGTATCGAGGCCGATCTGGTGACCGCAGAACAGTTGGATGCACCAATTTACGATGGCGACTGCGAAGCTCAGGTCGGTGTGCCGGAGAGCATCAAACAACTTAACCAGCGGATGTGGGACGCCAGTGGCATTGTCGTCGCCAGTCCAGAATACAACGGTTTCTTTTCCCCGTTGCTGAAGAACACACTGGACTGGATGAGCCGTTCGCAAGACGACCAACCCGGCACGTTGGTGTTCCGGGATAAGGCCGCGCTGGTGCTTGCAGCATCGCCCGGCCCGATGGCAGCTGCACGCGCATTGCCGCACATCCGCACGCAATTGAGCAATCTCGGTTGTAATGTGTATCGGGCGCAGTTGGGCATTGGCCGAGCGGTCACGGTACTGAGTGAACAGGGCGATGTGTTGGATGAAAAGATCGACCAGCAACTGAATACCCTGATTGCTGATTTCGCGAACTTCGCAAAGAAGTTGGTGTAGTCACTTTTATTTTTTTTGACAGTAGTGCTATGCCGACCAATCGTAATTAAGGACCCGTTGGTTTTGGAATGGTGTAGAAGGGGACGTGGAGTTTTGATTGACATGACTACGGGTCAGTGCCTTTGCGGTGACATCCGTTTTGAGTATCGCGGCGAGCTGGGCCACGCAAGTTACTGCCATTGTTCAGATTGCCGCCGACACACCGGAAGTGCCTTTAATACAGTCGTTGCCGTTTCTGAAACTGGGTTTAAGTTAACGGGCGGTAAGCCTGCTGAATACACAACGCAGGGAGAAAGTGGTCGCGACATTACACGGCATTTTTGCTCGCGTTGTGGTTCGCCAGTATTCGGTTCTTCGCCATCCCACCCGGGGCGAATTTATATTAAAGCGGGTGCGCTCGATAACCCCGACAAGGTCCAGGTTTCACATCAATCTTGGTTTTCTTCAGCTGTCCCCTGGGCTTTTATTCCGGCAGATCTGCGCGCTTTTGAAAAAGGTTCGGTGAGCGCTTCAGCTTCGTCAGAGTTTTCCAAATGACATCTCCAGCTTACACGCGACACACAGGGTATCCATTGCGTTAATCGTATCTCCGCAGTGTCCACAAGCCGTTTTGCCCGCCTGACGTCGCTCCCGTTGGCGATTGAGGATTTGTTTTACCGGTCCACCCGGAAAGGTAAAGAAATAGACCAGGCCAAAGTAGGTGAACCAAAACAGCAAGCCGATTGAGCTATGGAGCGCGGCACTGATCAGCAGGCCAATGGCGACAATCATCACTATGAATTCCATCTTGTTCTGCCTCTGTTGCGTTGATTTCGTGGGATATTCAAGCGAGGCGTAATGGATTGCGTCGCTCAGTTGATCCGTATCAGGGAATGCTCATCCTGTTCTTTCTGACAATAACTATTGCTGATATAAACCCATAAGGCAAACCAATAGTTTTAATGTTGATTATCAGGAATGTTGATGTGAAATTCAGTATACGGCAGATGCAGGTTTTTCAACGGGTGGCGGAGTTCCAGAGCGTTTCGGAGGCGGCGAAGGCGCTGAATATGACTCAATCCGCAGCCAGTATGGCGTTGGCACAATTGGAATCATTGCTCGGCAAGCCGCTGTTTAACCGGCATGGTCGCACCATGGCGCTGACCAGTTGGGGACTGTGGTTGCGACCACAGGTGCAACAATTGCTCGCCAACTGCCATACCATTGAAATGGGCATGAAAGAACGCGATCTGGTCAGTGGTCAGATATCTGTCGGTGCCAGTCAAACGCCGGCTGCGCATCTGATTCCAGAGCTAATTTGCCGACTGGATCGCGATTTTCCCCAGTTACAGGTGCGGCTGGGTATTGAGAATACGGAGCATGTGATCAACGGGTTGCTCGATTACCGCTTTGATTTGGGCATGATTGAAGGCCATTGCGATGACGAACGCATCGAATTACAGCGACTGTGTGAAGACGAGCTGGTGATTGTGGCCAGTGCCCAACACCCGTTTGCGCAACGAGACGAAACCAGCTTAACGCAGTTGGAAATGGCGCATTGGATCTTGCGGGAACGCGGCGCCGGGACGCGGGAAATTTTTGATATCAGTATTCATGAGCACCTCGATCAGATCAAAGTACACCGTGAATATGACCATGTCGGAGTGATTATTGCGTTGGTGAAGCAGGGTAATTATCTGACCTGCCTGAGCCGCCGCTCGGTGCAACAGGCGGTCAGTCAAGGCGAGCTGGCGATTCTCAATATTCCGGAGCTGGACATGGCCCGTGATTTCAGCTTTGTCTGGCGTAAACAGGAAGCGGCTTCACCGATACGTTCCGTGATCATGAAAACCGCTAATAGTGTAGTGGCTGCTCGCTATCAATAATATTGATAGTGCCTATTGGTTTGACTGGGGATGTTTTAACGTGTGTTTGCCTTAACGATTCAGCGATGCCTGAATTCGGTTGAGCAGCTCAATGGAGGCATCGACCTCTACCTTGCGGATGGCCACACTTTCAATATTGCAGCCCAGCGGGATGCCTTTTTCGTCGGCAAAGTCTTTTAGTTCCAGCCAACTTTGCTCTGAAAAATCGATCGACTTCTGCAGAATGTCCTGCGAATGGATCAGATCATTTTCCAGCCAGCGCGGAATACTGATGCCCAACCATTTCATAAAAGACAGGGTTTTTGCTGAACCGCAGGGCGTGAGCGTTAACAGTACCGGGGCTAGAGGCAAGTTGTTTTCCAGACCGTAATAGTAGTAGTCCGACAGAAAATTCTTTGAGGCGTTGACGTCGTAGACCCCTTGCGAGACGAAGAAGGAGCAACCCTGCGCCATTTTCTGGAACACGCGTTGTTGTTCGTCGCCTTTCGCTTGGTGCCGTTCTGGAATGGTGACGCCGCCCAGCAACATGCGCGATGCACTGTTGGCTTTGAGCTCATAAGCCTGTTTTAACGACAGGTGTCCGGCATCGGCGGTGGAGGACGCCGCACCGACGAAGACGGTTAAATATTCGTCAGTTGGAGCGCCATTGAGAAAGCTGGCCAGCTCGGTTTGGGTGTACTTTCCACTGGCTCGATACACGATTTTCGGAACGTCCAAACCTTTCAGGTAAGTTTCGCTGTAATGATACCCATCCAGTGTTTCGATGAAGGGGAACGGGCGCGCGTCGGAGGTTCGTTCCGCTTCGTCCTGAATGTCGTAAAGAATCAGCCCATCAATGTCCTGGTCCCGCAAGCGTTCAATTTGCAGATTCGCAATGTCCTGCAGTTTCTCCGGGCTGTTGCCGGTTTTCGGTGGAGTAATACCGTAAACAACAATGCCGCTGTCACGGTTGTTTATTTTATCGATGAGCATGCTGAATCCTTGGTTTGCTGTTTGCACAACGCTTGCCTGAGACGTTTGGTCGACATTCTGCAGAGAGCGCATTAAGAAACCCCGACCGGTGGGACGATGATACGGGAATCGAGCATTGCGGGCAGCGCGAATCTGGCAGCAAACTGTTTCCGTTCCAGCAATAGTTGTCTACAGTGCTCTTTAGGGTGGCGTCCCGGCATGAGCTGGGTTTGCGCCAAGGTCTGAAAGTTAACGAAATATAACCGTACAAATGGCGATGAACGCATTATAATCTGCCCAAACGGTTAACTTTGGTTTAGGTCTGAGAAATGACAAATAAAGTGTTTATTACCTCGCAGGAGTTATTGCAGGACTCTTTTCGTTTGGCGCATCAGGTATTGGAAGATGGTTTTCGCCCGGATTTCATTATCGGAATCTGGCGCGGCGGTGCTCCAATCGGGATTGCCGTACAGGAATACTTCGATTTCAAAGGCATAGAAACGGACCACATTTCGGTTCGTACCTCGTCTTATTACGGCATTGGCAAGCAATCGAAAGACATTAAAGTCCATGGCTTGCATTATTTGATTGAGAATGCGAACGCCGACGACTCTCTGCTGATTGTGGACGATGTTTTCGACTCGGGTCGCAGTGTGGACGCGTTAATCAAACAGATTCAAAAGCTGTCGCGCTTGAACACACCAAAGGACATTCGCGTTGCCTGCCCTTGGTATAAGCCGGCGAATACACAAGTGGATATTCTGCCTGACTATTACGTGCGCAAGAGTGATGACTGGTTGGTGTTTCCGCATGAACTCTCCGGACTGACACCAGAAGAGCTGATCGAAGGAAAGCAGGAACTGGCAGAAATCCGCGACATCCTGCTGTAAACATTCATACAGAACCATACAGAACAAAAAACGGACACTCAGGTCCGTTTTTTTTGTGGCTGGGTTATTCCGTCATGCGTGCCGGGACGGTGCCAACGCTGTCTGTTTGCAGCAGCAGAACAGAGCCGGCTAAAGGCTCCTTCGCCAGCGCAGCGTCTGATAGGGTTTGTGCTGCAGTGGTTATAAGCAGTTGATCCAGGTTTGGTCCGCCGAACGCCACCATGGTGGGTTGACTGACGGGCAATGGAATTTCACGAACGCGTTGCCCTTGCGCTGAAATCACCGCGACCTTTCCGGCACCATACATCGCTACCCAATAATTGCCTTCGGTATCTATGGCAGCTCCGTCGGGAAATTCATCGGACTCGCACTGATAAAACAGTTCCGCTTCGCCCAATTGTCCATTTTCCGCCTGATACGGATAACGCACTATTTTCTGGTTGGGCGTGTCGGTGACGTAATACCAGCGACCGTCAGGCGAAAATGCCTGACCGTTAATAATGGTGTAGCCCGACTGCAACGCACGAGAACGCATCGTTCTGTTGGTCAGGCTGAGCCGATACGCGGTTCCCTGTGGCTGGCTTCCATCGCCAATCGTGCCGGCGATAAAAGCACCATCCGGGGTGGTCACCCCATCATTAAAGCGGTTTGCAGGCTTGTTCGACTCCGGGTTGATCAGCAGACGTGGTGCGCTGTTGAAGGTATCGAGCCAATACACGCCTTTGGCGCTGGTCAATACAATGTGGTTGCGCTCAGTAAAGGCAAAACAGGCTGGCGCAAAATCGTATTGCTTCGTTTCCAACGTGTCCGTTTGGGTTTCGAAACGGTAGAACCGGTGACCGAGAATATCAACCCAGTACCAGGCTTGTTCCTGTGCGTTCCAGCGCGGGCATTCGCCCAACGCCATATCAAGCTTTGCAATGACGGTCGGACTGTTCATTAATGGTTAATCCCGAGTAATTCGACATCAAAAATCAACACAGAGCCGGGCGGAATTTTGCCTGCCGCGCGGTTACCGTAAGCCAGATTGCTGGGAATGTAGAATCTGGTTTTTTCACCCACGACCATCAATTGCACACCTTCCGTCCAACCCTTGATCACCTGATTTAAACCGAAGCTGATCGGTTCGCCACGTTCAACGCTGGAATCAAATACGGTGCCGTCGATCAATGTACCGTGGTAATGCACCTTAACTGAATCGGATCCTTTCGGATGCTCGGTACCTGTTCCGGCGCGCAGAACTTCGTATTGCAGACCAGAGTCCGTGCTTTGTACGTTGACGTTTTTGGCGTTTTCGAGCAAAAAAGTTTTACCCTGCTCAATATTAAAGCTGGCAACCTTGGTGTCGGTGGTGGTGCGACGGATATACAGCACGATCACAACAATTGCGATCAGCACTAAGAATATTTTTGACATGGCATTTCCCTGTTTCAATGTGCGCGCAGTTTACCAGAAAAAGAAAAAGGCGAACCAGAGTTCGCCTTTCTAATCTGTTTTATTCTCGCTGTTATTCTGAACGGCGACGCGGTTTACGATCCGCCGGTGCGCCTTCACGACGTGGCTTGCGATCGCCACTGTCACGGCGCGGTTTGCGGTCGCCGCTGTCGCGACGTGGACGACGGTCACCGCCTTCAGCAGCTAACGGCGCTTCATCTTTCCACTCACGCATGTTTAAAGGGCGACCCTTAACGCGGGTTTTTTGCAAATGCGCAAAAATATCCGCTGGCATACCGTTTGGTAAATCCACCAAGGTAAAGGTGTCACGGATGGTGATGTTGTTAATAAAGCGACCTTCAATCCCGCCTTCGTTGGCAATAGCACCAACAATCGCACCCGGCTCAACATTGTCTCGACGACCCACATCCAAACGGTACGTTTTCGCATCGTAATTCAGTTCGCGCTTGCGGCCGCGACCTTCGCCACGCTCGCTTCGCTCACCGCGTTCACGACGTGGACGGTCTTCACCCCGATCGTTCTCACGTTTGCGTGGTTTGAACTCTGGATCCTTCGGAATCTGCAGCGGCTTGTCTTCCTGCGCCATAAAGGCCAGGGCAGCAGCAATATCCAGAATGTCGGTATCGGCTTCGTCGACCCAACTGGTGATCATCGCCTTGAAGTAATCGAGTGTGTCTTTTTCGACATGCTCCAGTACCGTTTCTTTGAACTGTTCGGTACGGTATTCCCCCAGTTTTTCGGCCGACGGCATCGGATAGTCAATCAGCTGCGATTTGGTGGCCCGTTCTATGTCACGCAGAATGCGTTGCTCGCGTGGTTTGCAGAACAGAATGGCTTTACCGGATCGACCCGCTCGGCCAGTACGGCCAATTCGGTGTGTATAAGTAGAAACGTCGCCGGGAATATCCCAGTTAATGACGTGGGTAATCCGTTCAATATCCAAACCACGGGCCGCAACGTCGGTCGCGATAACGATGTCCAGCTTGCCACGTTTCATGGTGTTGATGATTTCTTCACGTTGTTTCTGCGCAACTTCACCACTGAGAGCGGTTGCTGCGTAACCACGCGCGGATAATTTTTCAGACAGGAATTGGCATTCGATACGGGTGCGCACGAAAATGATGATGCCGTTCCATTCTTCCACTTCCAGAATTCGGGTCAGGGCTTCCAGCTTGTCGATACCCTGTGCACGCCACACAAACTGTTCAATACGCGCCAGTTCAGTGTGGTTGGCTTTGATTTCAATTTTAACCGGATTTTTCTGATACTGATCGGTAATGCGTTTAATCTGGCTGGGCATGGTGGCCGAAAACAACGCCGTTTGTTTGCTCTCTGGTGTGTGTTCCAGAATCCAGTCGATATCTTCAATGAAACCCATGCGCAGCATTTCGTCAGCTTCGTCGAGTACCATGTGTTTCAGTTCAGACAAGTCCAGTGTTTCGCGACGCAAATGGTCCATAACACGACCTGGCGTACCGACAATCACCTGTGGGTTTTGCTTCAGTTGACGCAATTGGTTGCGCATGTCCGCACCGCCGTAAATAGGCAGTACGTGGAAATTTTTATTACCGCGGGCGTAGGTTTGGAAGGCTTCAGCCACCTGAATGGCCAATTCGCGGGTTGGGCACAATACCAGCGCCTGAGGCTTGGTGGTATTGGTGTCAATTTTACATAACAGGGGTAATGCAAATGCAGCGGTTTTCCCGGTACCGGTCTGCGCCAGACCCAATACGTCGTTGCCTTCCAGCAGAGAGGTGATGGCTTGTTCTTGAATCGGGGTTGGGTTTTCGTAACCCAAAGAATCCAGCGTAGATAAAATAGCGGGCGTTAAGCCCAGATCTGCAAAAGTCAGATTTTCAGACATTTAATGTTCTCGATTGTCAGTGCCGTTTCATCATCAAAGGCACAATAGGATAATTCTGGTGCCAATATTGGCAGACCAGTTCAATAACAGCGATTAGCTGATGACGACGCTCGATGGTCGTCGCGAAGGTGTGTACAGGCTGCTCCCCGTGTCGCGTATTCGCGAATATGATGATGTGTCTTGCTGTTCGGCATGGACTCTGTTGAAAACAAAGTGCTCCAAAAGCACACAATTGCAGGCTGGGTCACCTCAGCGGCGCGGAGTATACAGATTTGAAAAAAAAATGTCTGTTTATTTTTTATTCAGTTGTATCGGGGGGAGCGCTCTCTTCGTCGTCTGGAACCAGAATAACCGGGTTAATGGGTACGACGTTGTGCCAGAGGTCGTCGGCGTCTACCCAGCGTTTCAGGCGCATGGCACGGTCTTCAATGAGTTCGCCGATGGTTGGGCGTTGCTCAATATGCTCGATGCGGAAGTCGCCGTAATCTTCACCGGCCTTTAGACGTTCGGCTGCGCGTAACCATTTGTTGACAAAATGCTCCAGAATAACCCGTGGATCGCCATTAAAATAATTCAGCGGTACCACGTCGGTAGGGTGATCACCGGCAATGCCAAACCAGCCATCGAAACCCGGCGTGCCAAGGCTGGGTATCTGCCAGATCGATGTGCGCGGCACCACACTCCAGTAAGGGTCTGTGCCGATACGCCCGTTGTTGATGCTGCGGGAGTCGAAATAATGGATCAGATCCCGACGGCGCTCTTCCAGCCACAGTCGGCGATTGAAACGGTTCTTGTAGTCGGTTTCCACGGTGCCATTGGTCTTTTTCATCGCGTTACATCAGCCAGTCAGACAATACGCAGGCAATACCCGATGTCACTGGGTCGCCGGAATGTGAACATTATTTAAGCACAATATGGCTAAAAACACTCGAATAGTGTCAGACATTTATGGAACGTCAGGTACGCGCGTCGCGCAGGACAGGATCAGACCGAACGCAGCCTGAGCCCCAGGTGCACACGCGACGGGTATTTCTTGGTCAAAGGTTGCCCTGTACCCAGATTGCGCAGTAAGCTTCGCGGTCGATTCATGAGGGCAGTTAAAGATATGAAACCGAACCATTATCCTGAGCAACCGGCTCAAATTTGGGAACATTTTTATCAGATTACGCAAATCCCGAGACCGTCCGGTCAGGAAGCCGCCATACGCGAATACATCATTGGCCTGGCCAATGAACGTCAACTGACGACCCAGGTGGATGCCGCGGGCAATCTGGTGGTTTATGTACCCGCCACGAAGGGGTATGAGTCCGCGCCCACGGTGGCGATTCAGAACCACCTGGACATGGTCACGGTGAAAACCGGTGAGACAGTACACGATTTCACCCAAGATGCCTTGTCTCTGGTGGTGGACAATGGCTGGCTCAAAGCTCAGGGCACCACGCTCGGTGCGGACAATGGTATCGGGGTCGCTGCGGCGCTGGCCGTGATGACCGATGACAGTATTGTGCATCCAGCATTGGAACTACTGTTTACCGTTGAAGAGGAAACCGGTCTTTTCGGTGCCGTGGGTTTGGATGCGAGTATGCTTAGCGCAACACGCATGTTGAATCTCGATACCGAAGATTGGGGTGAAATTTATATCGGCTGCGCCGGTGGTTATGGTTATGAAGCCAGCCGCCAGGTTATGTTGAAACTGCCCACGCCCGGGTTGAAACCATGGATCGTTCATCTGAAGGGGCTTTCGGGTGGTCATTCGGGTGTGCAGATTCACGAGCAACTGGGTAACGCTAATAAATTGCTGGTGGAAGTCCTGAACGAAGCCCAGCAGCTGACCTGGCAGATGGTGTCGTTCCGAGGCGGTGTTGCTCATAACGTCATTGCTCGGGAAGCGAGTGCCGTATTAATGCTGCACGAAGATGACATTGATGAATGGCGTACTTTGTTGGACGCGGCCAAAGAACGCTGGTTGTCCTTTCTCCCCGAAGCCGATCATGGCCTGGAGTGGGTGTTTGAACCTACCGAAGTCGAGCAGCCTCTGGTTCTGGGTAAAGCGGACACCACGTCATTTTTGAGTCTGATTTCTATTCTGCCTCATGGGGCGCAGAGTTATAACCTGAAACAGCCAGCCGACCTGGTGGACTTAAGCTGCAACCTTGCGGTGGTGAAAATTGTCGAAGGTGAGCTGAAAATTCAGACCAGTTTGCGACATTTTAATGACCGACAGACCACGGGCCTGAAGCAGACCATTGAGCATGTATTCGATGCCTTTCATTTAGCCCATAAAGTCATTCTGAATTACCCTGGGTGGAATCCTGATTTCAACAGTGCACTGGTCGCGAGAACACAGTCGCTGTCCGCGAAAATTACCGGTCATCCGGCTGAGTTGAAAGCCATTCATGCCGGCTTGGAATGCGGCATTCTGATCAGCAAAAAACCTGACATGGACGTGGTCAGTTTTGGACCCACTATTAAAGGTGCACACAGCCCATCTGAACGCCTGCAAATAGATACTGTCGAGCCGTTTTGGCGTCTGCTGGTAGCGTTGCTGGGTGAACTGGCGGCTGACTGACCCGCCTGACTTGTGAGAAGCCTGCCATACGGGCAGGCTTCTGTGTTTCCGGGAGCGTACTTTGCTGCATCTGGTCATCGGTTTTTCGCTGGGCTGCCTGTTGGTGATGGCTTTAGCCGTGTTGAAAACGCATCGACAGTTTCAGGTCAGTTACATTTTTATCGCTTTGATGGTGGCGACAGCCGGGTTTCTGGTGCATCCGGTATTGCCTGCGAACTGGCAGTGGCTGACCACTGACATTCAGACGACGATTCCCGCACTGTTTTGGTTGTTGTGCCATTTTGCGTTTCGCGAGCGTCCTACCATTACCTGGCCCTGGTTGTTTTTGCTGGCTTACTCCGCGCTGGTGCCCGCCCTGTATTTGTTCTCGCCCGGCCTGGGTGCTTACCAACCCTTGATGAAAACCCTGTTTCTGGATATTCCGGGTTATGTTGAATACCTGTTGATAGCCTCTGGTTTATGGACGGTCATTCAGTTTTGGCCGGATGATCTGGTGGCGTCTCGTCGCCGCTTGCGGGTTGTGGTTATTGTCATGGTCGGCGCAGCCGTGTTGGTTAATGTGTTGTCGGTCAATTTTGGTTGGGGAGGGGCATTGTTTCAGCGCTTGGTGGTGGCCAGTTGTGCGTTGGTGATGGCGTTTCAGATTATGACAGTGCCACAGGGACTGTTGTTTGGCATAACGTTGGGGCCGTCGGGAGAACCGACACCGCCAGAACCAGAACCGGTTAACCCGGAGTTAGCACCGTTGTTGGCGCTGATGCAGCAGGGTTTTTACAAACAGGAAAAATTAACGTTGGCGCAACTGGCTAAAACCTTGAACCGGCCCGAATATGTTGTGCGCTCATTGATCAACGAACAGTTGGGCTATCGCAATTTCAACGACTTCGTTAATGAGTGGCGTATTGAAGACGCCACCGTTCAGTTAGTGCAAGCCCCGGACAAGCCGATTATGAACATTTCGCTGGATCTGGGGTATCGTACCTTAAGTTCGTTTAACCGTGCGTTTAAAGAGCGAACCCACAAGACCCCGACCCAGTTTCGGCAAGATGCCCTGAACCAGGCGGAAAATCGCCAAACTCAATAAAGCAACCGCCAATCCGTGCCAAATCGTGCCTATACCCCAGTGTTGAATCACCGGCGCCAGGGCGAACGCGGCGCAGGCACCGCCACCTTGCAACACGAGACTCATGACACTTTGCATGGTGGAGCGAATCCGATCTTCCGTATGATCATTCAGCAATACCGTAACGGGAATGTTGACGCAGGCCATAACCCCCATAAACAGAAAGTACAGTAAGGCGAAGCTCCAAAGGGTTTGACTGCTGCCCAAGGCGTAGAGCACGGGCGCGACAGCGGCAAAAATGATGGTGATCATGGTTTCTGGTGCGACCTTGATGCGTTCAACCAGCATGGAGAACACCGCAGGGCCTGCAGCGGCACTGAAAAAATACCCGGTCGCGATCCAGCCGAAGATGTCGTATTTCTGGTCTGGTGCCAGTGTTTTTACAAAGGGTTGCCAATAGGCTTCCAGATTGGACAGCACCATGCCGAACAGAAATCCCGCGAGCAACAGAGGGCGGATGGCGCGGTGCTTCAGGCCATGTTGAACAGCAACGGTGATCTGTGATTTCAACGTTGGGCGTTCCTCGGATGCGACAACGACATCGCCTTCTTTGAATAACCAGGGCAACAGCAGGATGTGAATCAGGGTCAGCGCTAAGACGATGACCAGATTATTGGTGGCTGGCGTCAGCCAGGGCAGTGTGCCGGCCAATAACTGGGGAATGTAGCCGCCGCATAGCGCACCCAGGGCAATGCCCAGCGCATTGGTGGCCTGAAACTGCCCGATTAATGTCGCGGTTTTGTCGGCCATACCGTGATGGCGGATCTGTTCTATTTCCCATGCGCTGACGGAACCGGATTCCAGTGCCCGGCTGAAGCCCATGAGGCACATGGCCAGCAATATCCAAACGAAATGACTGACCGTGATGGCGATCACCAGTGCCACAACGCTCACCAGCAGAGACCAGCGGTAAACCCGGATTCGACCGCGCAAGTCGGCCGTTGCGCCTAATGGCAGTTCCAGGATCACCGCGGTGAGACCAAATGCGCCGAAGGCCACACCCACTTGCCACAGGGACAAGCCTTTTTCGATCATAAACAGGGTCAGCACGCAGAGCAGCAGGCCTTGCCCAAAGCCGATCAGTGCGTAGTGCGTCAATAAGCGTCTTACCAGCGTCATCGTGATTTCTCTTTGCTTTGTTGGTTCAGGCCAGAGTAAACTCCTTCCTAAGTAAACCAAATAGCTATATTGGTTAATTTAAATAAACTAAAAGTTTATGCGGGTGCCTTATGTTGAAAGTGGAGTGGCTGCGAACCTTGCAGGATGTCAGCCAGCACGGGAGTTTTTCCGCTGTGGCGTTGAAACGAGGTGTGTCGGCGATGGCCATCAGCAAACACATTGCAGGTCTGGAACAACAGGTGGGCGAGGCGTTACTGAACCGCTCTACCCGCCACATTACTCTGACGGAAGCCGGGCAATCCCTATTGGAAAAAAGCCAGATTCTACTGGAAGAGCACGGTGCGATTGAGGCCTGGCTGGCTGAGCGGCACGGTGAACCTGCGGGAAATCTGACGGTTATCATCGCTGAAGAACACATATTGCGTATGACTGTGACCCCTTGGGTGGGAGAGTTCCTGCAACGCTACCCGAAGGTAAAACTGACGATCCACCTGATGACCGACTTCAACCAATTGCAGTCCGTGAAGGCCGATGTATATTGGGGGTTAAGTAAATATCTGGGCGACGTGATGCCGGGTCTGAAACGCAAATCACTGATTGAAACCGCGTTTGGTATTTACGGTTCGCACGAGTATTTTGCTCAGCACGGTGTGCCACAAACACCGACCGATCTGGCTAACCATTATGTGATTGGCAATACCCACAATACACCGCAGAACAGTTTGGTGGTGCGTGGTGGTAAGGACTTCAATGATGGTTTCCTGGAAGGTGTGTTTTTGCCCACCTATGTGGTGACCGACGCCAATGGTGAAGAGTACGCGGCACAGGGGCTGGGGTTGATTAACGGTGCGACGGCGATGGTGGATCACACCCGCTCACCATGGGACCGGCTTATTCCTGTATTACAGGATTACTGGGTTGGCGGTGTACAGGCCTACGCCTATTATCACCAAACCAAAATTGAGCAACCCAAGGTTCGTGCCTTCATCGATTTTTTCTTTGCCAAGTGCGAGCAATGGGTGCAGCGCTAGTCGCTCTCGTTGGGCGGCAGCCGCAAAATAGCCTGCAGCGGATGGTTTTGCGGTAAGGCGCGGAGGTTCATCAGGCAATCGTCGCGGACCTGTTTGCTTTGAAACAGAATGCCATTCGGGCTGGCGCCGAGTAACTCAAAGCGGTCAAACGCCAGATGTTTATCGACAATGCCAGCGTCGATAAACTTGTTGAGGTAATAGTTAAAGATTTCCTTGTCCATTTGAATAAAGTCAACCCGGCCGGACACCAGCAGCCGGACCTGAGCTTCCTGACGGTCAATTTCTGAGTAGTTTCGGTTGTTTTCTGCCATACGCTGGTACTCCCCACCGATGACAACCTTGGCTCCTTGCCAAGACACAACGGAACGTTGCCCGATGTCAGAAATCGAATTCAGCTCGTACTGATTGTCTGCCAGGGCATAAAAGTAGTTTTCGTAGGCATACAGGGTGCCGGTGTAATAGCCGGTTAAGGCCTGCTCAACGATGAGTTCCGGAGTGATATCGGTCACTGCATTCACCCGCCCGTTTTTGTATTCCAGGATTCGTCGCGCGTAAGGGACGAGCTCGACATTGACGACATGGCCAGACGGCGTCAAGCAGGCGTCCACTAAGTCAATCAGCAGGCCGCGTTGGCCATTTTCAATGACCCATGGCGGTAAGGTATCGCCAAACGACATATTGAGTTCTTCCGCACCAACGGACTGATATTCCAATACTGCAAAAATGATGGCTATCAGCACCTTGTTCATGTCGTTCCTGCTCGATCAGTGATAGGGGCGAGTTGTTGCTATGCCCGTCTGTGTAACACGGTCTCTGTCAGTTTAGTTCAACTTTGGGTGGGTGATAAAAATTGGACGCGAATTCGCAATCGGGTCGTCGATGGCTGCTGGTGGGAGCCTTTATGACTGGAAACCTGAGGCGGCGCAATACCATGGATTAGCGCTTTGGTTAGCCTTGGCAAAATTTTAGACGGGAAACCGCATGGAACAAATTAAATTAACGGAGTTCAGTCACGGAGCGGGTTGTGGTTGTAAGATTTCACCGGCGCTACTCGAATCGATTGTGAAGAGCACGTCGTCCGAAGTGCCTGACAAGCAACTGCTGGTGGGCAATCACACTAAGGACGATGCTGCGGTCTATGACTTGGGTGATGGTTCTGCTGTGATCAGTACGACCGATTTTTTTATGCCAATCGCCGATGACCCGTACACCTTTGGCCGGATTGCTGCCGCGAATGCCATCAGTGATGTTTACGCCATGGGCGGCAAGCCGATGATGGCGATCGCGATTTTGGGTTGGCCGGTCGATAAACTGACGGCTGATGTGGCGCAACAGGTGGTTGAAGGAGGGCGCGCGATGTGCCGGGCGGCGGGCATTCCACTGGCAGGAGGACACAGTATTGACAGCCCTGAGCCCATTTTTGGCCT
The DNA here is from genome assembly GCA_050293765.1 of Reinekea sp. GTDB lineage: Bacteria > Pseudomonadota > Gammaproteobacteria > Pseudomonadales > Natronospirillaceae > Reinekea. Next base: position 44,913 of record JBNKNI010000021.1, on the reverse strand, counting down.
TGCCGTGACCGGGCGCGTGTTGCTGCCGAATCTGAAACGGAACGACACGGCCAAAGCCGGCGATCTGCTGTATTTATCCAAACCTCTGGGCGTAGGTATTTTGAGTACCGCCCAAAAACAGAAAAAACTGTTACCGGAACATCAACATATTGCCATAGACAGTATGTGCAAGCTCAATGACATTGGCGCAGAGCTCGGTGCATTACCCACCGTTCATGCCATGACCGATGTCACAGGCTTTGGTTTATTCGGCCATCTGTTGGAAATGTGCCAAGGTTCTGGCCTGGCCGCACACATTGATGCGGAGCGTGTGCCTGTGTTACCAGAAGCTGCGCACTACCTGGCCGCGGGATGTATCGCTGGAGGCGCGCGTCGCAACATTCAAGGTTATGGTCAGCATCTCGGGCCAATGACCGACGACCAGCGTTTTCTGTTTTGCGATCCGCAAACCAGCGGCGGATTGCTGATTGCCCTTGATCCACAATATCAGGCCACGTTTGAGTCTCAATTCAGCGCACGAGGGCTGCAACGAATTGGTCAGCTGGTTCCGGAATCCGGTCCTTTCCGGGTTCAGGTGGCGGAGACGTGATCGAATGATTCTGACCTAAGCGTATTTAGCTTGTGAATTTTCAATTCGAGAGTACCTTTGACCTGGTATAACGTTGTGTCTATTGACCTGAAGAACCAGCCAAATCTGACGATGCGTTTATTGGTTCTAAACGAAACAATCTTTCGGAGGTTTTTTTCTTTCCAAGGGGGCAGCCCCCTTGAACCCCCGTTTGTCGCCCGCTTTGGTATTCTTCCTTCATTGTCACTTTGTTCGAACGGTCGCTTGAGCGTGCTTCTCTGCACGCGCGGCGCTTCCAAGGGCATCCATGCCCTTGAATCCGTTGCGACGTGACAATTAAGTCAGCCAAAGCAGATGCGACGGAACGGCTATTTACACCTGATCTGGCGAAATAGCGTTTGGTGTTTCGTATTCGTTATCGATAAGGTGGCACTTGACAGCGAAAATCGCCCATTGAAACCAAATTACGGAATGATGCAAATACTACCGATTGAAATCAAATGTGATCAAGTATGTGCTATTCAGTCATCACCAGTTTGCCCTAGGCATGATGGGCCTGAACCAAGTCCAAACCCAAATCAGCCTCCTAGAACGTGCCTGGCAAAAGGTGAGAGCGGTTGATTTTCGTTAATTCACGCTCACCGCAGAACGCCATAGTCAGGTCCAGCTCTTTATGGATAATTTCCAGCGCTTTGGTAACCCCTTGTTCGCCCATGGCGCCTAAACCATAGAGAAACGGACGGCCGATATAGGTGCCCTTGGCGCCTAATGCGATAGCTTTCAGAACGTCCTGACCGCTGCGGATGCCGCCATCCATGTGGACCTCAATAGCGGGGCCGACTGCATCCACAATGGCTTTTAACGCAGAGATGGATGACGGCGCACCGTCCAACTGACGCCCTCCGTGATTGGAGACGATCAACGCATCGGCGCCTGATTTTACGGCCATCTGAGCATCTTCAGCATCCATGATGCCTTTCAGGATCAGTTTGCCGCCCCAGCGATCTTTAATCCATTGAACATCATCCCAGCTCAATTGCGGGTCGAACTGTTCCGCGGTCCAGGCAAACAGTGAATTCACATTGGAGACGCCCTTGGCATGACCGACGATATTGCGAAAGCTGTGTCGTGTGGTCATGGCCATACCCAGACACCAGCGCGGTCGGGTCAGAATATGGGTCCAGCCTTTCACAGACAGTAGTGGGTTAGTCGACAGACCATTGCGGATGTCTTTATGGCGCTGACCGAGAATCTGCAAATCCAACGTGAGCACCAAGGCGCTGCAACCGGCGGCTTTCGCCCGGTCGATCAGGTTTTGTGCGAATTCTTTATCCTTCATCACGTACAGCTGAAACCAGAATGGCGCTGACGTGTGTTGGGCAACGTCTTCAATAGAGCAGATACTCATCGTTGACAAGGTAAAGGGGACACCGAATTTTTCGGCCGCTTTGGCCGCTTTAATTTCGCCATCGGCGGTTTGCATTCCCGTGAGTCCAGTCGGTGCCAAAGCGACCGGCATTTTGGTTTGCTGGCCGACCATGGGCATGGCGGTCGATCGGTTGGTCATATCCACTGCAACACGTTGCCGCAATTTGATTTTCTGGAAATCAGAACTGTTTTCCCGATAGGTTGTTTCAGTCCAGGAGCCGGAATCGGCGTAGTCGTAAAACATCTTGGGAACCCGTTTACGGGCCAGTTTTTGCAGATCTTCAATGGTGCAGATGGTCATAGTCGGCTCTCTTGCTGTTGTTATTTTGGTTTTTCCAGTGTCAATCTGAGCGCAGCTGCTCGCAAGGGGGAAGGTCAATATTGCCCGTCGCGGCCGCAGGGTCAAGGAGTAAAGGCTAGAACTGGCGCGGTTTTGAGGCTATCCGACATTGGTCTGACCAATTCGGTTTAACAGGCCATACGTCGGTGAATTTTTGGTTCTGGTTCTAAAAAAACGAATCAAACTGGACCCTCAGTAGACCGCCGTGCCAATATCCAATAGGCTGTTGTGCAGATCAGCCGCTATCTGTGTTAGAGGATTACATGAAATTAGCGTTATTCGCCGTGGTTTTACTGCTGTTTTTGGCCACTGGCATTATCACCCTGTTAGGCATTATTCAACGCGTTGAAATTGAACGGAAATATTTGAATGCCCTGTTTTCAGCGCTGATTCTGGAATTGATCGCGGCAGTGTTATTTCTGTTCAGCGGAACTGACTTTTTCTCACAACCCAGCGTGGATGAAAAAGTCATGCGCGAGGTGGCGTTTTTCATTGAACAGCACCCGGAAGTGTACGTGCCGGATTTATTAGCGCAGGGAATGCAGGCTGGGCAGTTATCCGCCTTTTTGCGGGATGAGCGCGCGGCCCACGCCAAAGATGGTCAGACATTGGTGCAGTTGCAGTCAGAGCTTGACGCGTTGCAGAGTAAACTTGCGCAACGCAATGATCAGATTAAATGGCTTAACGAAGAGTTAGAAGCACGCAAAGAGGCGACACTTCGTCTGGCGAAGCTTGAGCGTCAGTTTTTGGTTCGCATGTCTGAATTAAACAGTAAAATCAGTGAATGGGGGACTTCGGTCAACTTCTCCTGGCAACCGGAAGAAAAGCGGGAAATTGCGCTCATGCTGCAGGAAGCGTTTAAGGAAATCGGATTTATGGAAGAGCTCGAAATCCCCAACGATGACCCCTTGCTCGCGAACGATATTCTGACCCGCTACCAAAGCGAGAAAAATTTCAAAGAGGTGGGGTTTCTGACTCACCAGACCATTGCCTTCATTATTCAGGACTACCTGAAATCTCCGTTATAAGCCCAGGTGAGCACCGGTTAAGTGATCCAGAAACCATTGCAGAGCCGGGCCTGCCGTGCCTTTTCTCCAGGCCAACATGGCTTTGCTGGGGTTGGCGTTGACTTTCAACGGCACCAGTTCGCCACGGTCCAGATCCGCCTGAATCCGGTGTTTGGGCAGGTAACCAACGCCAAGGCCGGCTTTCTGTGCGGCAATTTTTTCCGCCATATTACTGACCGAAATGACTTTGTTCTGTCGCGTCCAACCCAGCGTTAGGGGGGTCAGCAATTGGCTGGAGTCCGGCACCACAATGATGGGGAACTCTTCGATCATCTCATCAGTGACCTCGCAGGCATCTGCGGCCAGTGGATGCGATTTATCTACGGCGAAGATCATCTCGAATTCACCCACCACACGTTTATCATAGCCTTCGACCTTGGGGTCAGTGCTGTCTGGGCTGAAGATCAGGTCTGCAGACTGGTTCAACAGTTGTTCCCAGGTTCCCGACAGGGACCCATGTTTGACATTAACGCGGACAAAAGGGTGAAGCTGATTAAACTCTTTGATTAGGGGGTACAGATAATCGGTGGCAAAAATGGTGTCGACAACCAGCGTAATGGCCGACTCCCAGCCACTGGCCAGCTTTTGAGCGGAGTTCGCCAGGCTGTCTATATCCCGCAAAATCAGGCGTCCCTGATCCAGTACCAGCTTGCCGGCGGGTGTCAGTTTGGCGCGGTGTCCGGAGCGGTCAAACAGGTCAATGCCCAGATCCTGTTCTACTTTCTGAATGGTATAGGTCAGCGCTGAAGGAACTTTGTGCAGCGCTTGGGCGGCAGCAGCGAAACTGCCACGAGCATCAATAGCATCCAACGCTTTTAGCAGGTCGAGCGTTATCGGGTTATGGGCCATGGTTCAGTTCTTTTGAAGAGATTCGTCAATATATTCCGCTTTTTTGTGCAGTTTCAAGAGATTAAGGTTCAATAATGTTGAATAGGAGGAAGGTTGATGAACTATCGACGTGTAAAACAGGTTGCGAGGGGCGTCGCTGCGTCGGATGGTGCTGGCGTTAAGCTAACCCGTGTGATCGGTAATTCTTATGTCCCACGAGTCGACCCTTTCCTGATGTTGGATGAGTTTAAATCGGACGATAAAGCCGATTATATGGCTGGCTTTCCGATGCACCCACATCGTGGGTTTGAAACGGTTACCTACATTCTGCAAGGGGCTTTCCGTCATCGGGATAATCAGGGCAACGAAGGTTATCTGCGCCCGGGATCCATTCAGTGGATGACCGCCGGGCGTGGGATTGTGCACGAGGAAATGCCAAACCAGGACGATGGTCCGGTCTGGGGTTTCCAGCTGTGGGTGAACTTACCGGCCAAAGACAAGATGACCGCGCCGCGCTATCAGGATATCCCACCGGAGGCGATCCCGGTTGTGCCCACGCAGACTGGGCAGGTAAAAGTGCTGGTGGGTGAGTTTGGTGAGTGTCGCGGTCCGGTCACGGATATTGCGACAGATCCATTGTATCTGGATGTGTCTATCGATCAGGCAGAAGGCGATCAAGAGATTGAGATCCCGGCGGATAAACAGGCATTTGTCTACGTTTATCAAGGAGAAGCCTCGATTGAGGGGCAGGCATTGCCGGAGCGTCACTTGGCGATACTGGGTAAAGGGGACATCCTGAAAGTGACTGCGTTGACGGCCGATACCCGTTTCCTGGTGGTGGCCGGTCGTCCGATTAATGAACCGGTGGCTCAGTATGGACCTTTTGTGATGAATACCGTGGCCGAAGTTGAGCAGGCCATCACGGATTTTAACGAAGGGCGGTTTTAGACAGCTAACGTTCAGCGTTAATTTGCGGACATAAAAAAACCGGCCTGAGCCGGTTTTTTTTACATTGTCAGCTATTAAGCTTTCAATGCTTTAACTTTAACGTTCAGTCGGCTCATAGTTCGGCTTGCTTTAGCCTTGCTGATGATGCCTTTGCGTGCCATGCCGTCTAATACAGGCTGTGCAGTCAGCAACGCTTTGTTCGCATCGTCATAGTTACCAGCTTCAATTTGAGCTACAACTTTCTTAACGTACGTACGAACCATTGAACGCATGCTTGCATTACGAGCGCGGCGGACCACTGCCTGACGAGCGCGCTTACGAGAACCAGCAGAGTTTGCCACAGGATGCTCCTTAATTAGTTAGTTAATCTGGTGTTGATAAATTCGGAGGGCGGATTCTATTGACTCGCTAGAGGGCTGTCAACGGAAACATCGGCATAATTGTAGAGTTGTGTTAAAAGTCAGCCCGATGATATGTCTTTGCAAGGTCTGGCTGCACCGGCACGCTTGCCGGAACCGGCTCCCTACCAGTAAACTGCGCCGCCAACCGGCACGGCTCAACAAGGAATCACGTTGTCTACGAAAACCCGCAAATCCATCCTGCAAAGCTCGATCGTTGTCTCTGTCGCCACAATGCTGTCGCGGGTGCTGGGTTTGACCCGAGATATTGTATTTGCGACTTTATTCGGTTCCGGTGGGGCGCACGATGCGTTTCTGATCGCCTTTAAAGTGCCCAATTTCCTGCGCAGGTTATTTGCCGAAGGTGCATTTAATCAGGCGTTTATACCGGTGCTGTCTGAGTACCGTCACGCCGAGGGCGATGACAGCGTGCGCAAACTGGTGTCGGCAGTGCAGATTTACCTGGGTGCCGTGGTTGGGGTGATTACCCTGGTGGCCGTTATCGGATCGCCTGTCGTGGCGTGGCTGTTCGCTTCCGGATTTCACGACGATGGCGCGAAGCTGGAGCTGGTCGCTGATTTTCTGCGTCTGACCTTTCCTTATTTGTGGTTTATATCCATGACCGCGCTGGCGTCCTCGGTGCTGAACAGCTATCAGCGGTTTGCCGCACCGGCTCTGACGCCGATTATTCTTAATTTGTCCTTGATTGGCTCCGCTCTGTTTCTGAGCCCCTTGTTCGCGGTACCTCAGACTGGCATTGCTATGGGCGTATTAATTGCCGGGGTCTTGCAGTGGCTGTTTTTATGGCCGTCTTTGCTGAAAACCGGCGTATGGTCGCTGACTGAGTGGCATTGGCAGCACCTAGGTGTGAAAAAAATCCAGACTCTGATGCTGCCTGCGCTCTTTGGCGTATCCGTCAGTCAGATTAATCTGTTATTGGATACGGTGCTCGCCTCTTGGTTGCCGAACGGGTCGGTGGGCTGGCTCTATTACTCGGATCGACTCACCGAACTGCCCTTGGGGGTTATTGGTATTGCTATTGCCACGGTCTTATTGCCCAGATTGTCGGCGTTACACGCAGAAAGCGATGGTGAGCGGTTCGAGAAGACCTTGGCCTGGGCGATTCGTGTGGTTTTGTTGATTGGTTTACCTGCGATGTTGGCACTCGTTATCCTGCCTGAGCACTTGTTGACGTTGTTGTTTCAAAATGGCGCGTTTACTGCGGAAGATGTTCATTTCGCCGCCGGAAGCCTCGCCGCTTATGCGTTTGGTCTGCCAGCTTTCATGCTGATTAAAATTCTCGCGCCGGCGTTTTTTTCCCGCCAAGACACCAAAACACCGGTCAAAATTGGTGTTCAGGCGATGGTCTGGAATATGGTCTTTAACCTGCTGCTGATTGTGCCCTTGGCCCATGTCGGGCTGGCGGCCGCAACGTCAGCCTCTGCTTGGTTGAACGCAGGCTTGCTTGCCTGGCATTTGCACAAAGAGCAGCGTTTGCCGGGTCGTGCGTTGATTTTACCTGCCATTGTGCGCACAGCGCTGGCCAGCATAGTCATGTCCATCGTGCTGGTCATGTTGTTGCAATTGCCCTGGTTTGTAATGGCTGAGCAGTTGCTGCAGCGCTTAATGGTGGTTTCTGTATTGGTGTTTGCCGGACTGTTCAGTTACGCGGTGGCTTTACTGCTGGTCGGTGTGCGTATGGCGGATCTGCGCCACCCAGCCTGATCGTTAGCAACGCCGTTTGTGGGTGTTGGCGAAGGGCACGACACCGGCAACTATTTTCAGTATACTGCGCGGCCAATTTTCAGCTTCGAATGACTATGCGCATCACGCGATTACCCCACATGCCCCTGTCCAGATCTGCCGTGACCATCGGCAGTTTCGATGGCGTGCACCTGGGGCATCAGCAAATCATCCGTCGCTTAACCGATTATGCCAAGGCCCACAACCTGCAATCTGTGGTTATTACCTTTGAGCCGCAGCCCCGGGAGTTTCTGACGCCTGACAAAGCACCAGCGCGGCTGTCGTCGCTGACAGATAAGACCATGCGACTGCAGGCCATGGGTGTCGATCATCTGGTGGTCTTACCCTTTAACAGCCGATTGCGGGCGCTCAGCGCAGATGCCTTTGTCCGTGAGATTTTAGTCGACAAACTTAATACGCAATGGCTGCAAGTGGGCGACGATTTTCGTTTCGGCGCGGATCGCATCGGTAATGTCGACTTTTTGCGGCAATATGACTTTGAAGTTACGGATCTACCCTCATTGTGTGTTGAGGGTGAGCGAGTCAGCAGTACGTTGATTCGTAATTGCATAGCAAGTGCCGATTTTGCTCATGCCGAAACGCTGTTGGGTGATCGGTTTCAACTCAGTGGTCGCGTGATTTATGGCCGTCAATTGGGGCGGACCATTGGTGTGCCAACGGCGAACATGTTATTACCCCATAAGAAACTGCCGACCAGCGGTGTTTTCGTGATATCCGCTGACCTGGCCGGTAAAACGGTGTCGGGGGTGGCCAGCCTGGGGCCAAAACCAACCGTTGGCGATCCTCGTTTTTGGCTGGAATCCCATTTTTTCGATTTCGAGGGTCAACTCTATGGCCAGCGAATCACCGTCGCACTGCATAAGCGGCTGCGAGGTATAGAAACATTTGATAATCTTGACGCGCTGAAATCTCAAATTCAGCAGGACATTCAGGCTGCGAAGGCCTGGTTTGCAAACTTAGGAAAGTGAAAACTTAAGATGACTGACTATAAAGCGACATTAAATTTGCCGCAGACGGATTTTCCGATGCGTGGCGATTTAGCCAAACGTGAACCCAAAATGCTCGAACAGTGGGAAACGAACGGCATTTACCAGAAAATTCGCGAAGCAAGCCAAGGTCGTCCTAAGTTTATTTTGCACGATGGTCCGCCGTATGCGAACGGCTCGCTGCACCTCGGTCACGCTGTTAACAAAATTCTGAAAGACATCATCGTTAAGTCAAAGAGCTTCATCGGCTATGACGCGCCTTACGTGCCCGGTTGGGATTGTCATGGGCTGCCGATTGAGCACAAGGTTGAGACCATGATCGGCCGCGCCGGTGAAAAGGTCGATTTCAAAGAGTTCCGGGCGAAGTGCCGGGAATACGCGCATACCCAGGTGGGTGGGCAGCGAGAAGAATTCAAACGCATGGGCGTATTTGGTTCGTGGGACGAACCCTACCTGACCATGAATTATCAGACCGAAGCCGACATCATCCGTGCGCTCGGTAAAATCGCGCAGTCGGGTCACCTGGTTCGCGGTTACAAGCCGGTGTACTGGTCTGTTGTTGGGGGCTCTGCGTTGGCTGAGGCCGAAGTGGAATACCACGATAAAACCTCTTTCAGTATCGATGTCGCCTATGCCGCCAAAGACGAGGCTGCGGTATTGTCCGCAATCGGTAGCGATCAGGGCGAAGGTCCCCTGCATGCCGTTATCTGGACCACAACCCCCTGGACCTTGCCATCGTCACTGGCCATCTCCGCCGGGGCCGAGATCGAGTATGTGATGGTGCAGGTGCAACATAACGGTAGGCCGATGCGGGTCATGGTGGCACAAGAGTTGTTGGCGGCCTTCTGTGAACGCACGGGTTTTGAAAGCCCAAGCGTATTGGCTACCTTTACTGGCGATGTCCTTGAAAATCTGGTCTTTAAACATCCATTTTATGAGCGGGATATCCCGGTCTTATTGGGTGAGCACGTCACCTTGGATGCTGGTACCGGTTTTGTGCATACCGCGCCAGACCACGGTATGGAAGACTTTGTTGTCTGTAACAAATATGGCATCAGCACGATCAACCCGATGGACGACAAAGGCGTCTTCCGGGCTAACGTTGAGTTATTCGCTGGCGAGCACGTCTATAAAGTCGACCCCAAAGTGATTGCCGTGGTGAAAGAGCAGGGCCACCTGCTCAGCGAAAACAAAATCACCCACAGCTACGCGCATTGCTGGCGTACCAAAACGCCGCTTATCTACCGTGCGACCCCGCAGTGGTTCATCAGTATGGAAGAAAACGGCCTGAAAGATCAGGCGATGAAAGCGATTCAGGGCGTCCGTTGGGTGCCCGGCTGGGGTCAGAACCGTATCGAAGCAATGGTCGGTCAATCACCGGATTGGTGTATCTCGCGTCAGCGAACTTGGGGAACGCCCATTACGTTTGTCGTGCATAAAGAAACCGGCGAGCTGCACCCGAAACTGGCCGAAATCATCGAAGCCGTTGCCAAAGCCGTGGAAGAAGACGGGATGGATGCTTGGTATGACTTTGATCTGGCCACCGTTATCGATGACGCGGATCAGTATGAAAAAACCAAAGATACGTTGGACGTCTGGTTTGACTCCGGAGTGACCCATTCCGCGGTTCTGCAGAAGCGCGATGAGTTAGGCCAATATCCGGCGGACATGTACCTGGAAGGGTCTGACCAGCATCGTGGTTGGTTCCAGTCGTCACTGAAGACTGCGGTTGCGATGAACGGTACGGCGCCTTACAAGCAAGTGCTGACCCACGGTTTTGTCGTTGACGAGAAAGGCTACAAGATGTCCAAGTCGTTGGGCAATGGAATGGAGCCGCAGGAAGTCTTCAACCAGTTTGGAGCCGACATTCTTCGCTTGTGGGTTGCCTCAACCGATTATTCCGGTGATATGGCGTTCTCAAAAGAGATTCTCAAGCGCACGGCTGACTCGTACCGTCGTATTCGTAATACCGCACGCTTTCTGGTGTCGAACCTGGCAGGTTTTGACCCGAATGAAAACCTGGTCGCAAATGCTGACATGCTGGCGTTGGATCGTTGGGCCGTTGACCGTGCCTTAGTGGTACAGAACGAGCTTTCTGAGCTGTACGACAACTACCAGTTCGTGCAGGTTGTGCAAAAAATTCACCATTTTTGTGCGTTGGACATGGGTGGTTTTTATCTGGATATCATCAAGGATCGCCAGTACACCACACAGGAAAATTCGCTGGCCCGTCGTTCTGCCCAGACCGCTCTGTATCACGTATTACAGGCCATGGTGCGCTGGATGGCGCCGATTCTCAGCTATACCGCGGAAGAGTTGTGGGCTTTTGTTCCCGGTCAAAGCAAGGAAACGGTCTTCACTGAAGTCTGGTATGACGGCCTTGAAGGATTCTCTGAACAGGAGGCATTGGGTGCTGACTACTGGAGTATCGTCCAAGAAGCGAAAGATTGCGTGAACAAAGCGCTGGAGAATGCCCGTAATGAGGGTGTTGTTGGTGGTTCACTGACGGCGGAAGTAACCCTTTACTGTGATGAGCCGCTGAAGAGTGCTTTGAGTCAGCTGGGTGATGAACTGCGCTTTGTGACGCTGACCAGCAGCGCACAACTGGCGAACCTGGAAGACGCACCGGCGGATGTCGTGGACACCGAGATGTCCGGCCTGAAAGTCGCGATCGTCAAATCAAACCATGCCAAATGCGCCCGTTGCTGGCATCAGCGCGAAGATGTAGGTAGCCATGCCGAACATCCTGAACTGTGTGGCCGTTGCGTGGAAAATGTGGATGGTGGTGGCGAAACCCGTCAGTTCGCCTGATTTTTCTGGAAAGGCCGCCCTTGTGGGTGGCCTGCTCAATTTGATTGTATTCCCGCCTACGCGGGAATCTTGCGTTTAAGGTGTAGCCGATGTCTCAAATACACGAAAATTCAAAAGTCACCTTGCACTTTGCCCTGCGCTTGGAAGATGGTCAGGTCGTTGACAGTACCTTTGAAAAAGCTCCTGCGGTACTGACCATTGGAGACGGGAATTTACCGGAAGGTTTTGAAAAGCACATTTTGGGCTTGGAAGAGGGGGATCGACGAACGGTCCGGGTTGAACCGGAAGACGCGTTTGGGCAACAGAACCCGGGCAATATCCAGAATTTTAAGAAATCCCAGTTTGCTCAAACCGGCGAGCTTGAAGCCGGCATGGTTGTGTCCTTTCAGGATGCCGCTGGTGCCGAGCTGCCCGGCGTGATTGTTGATGTATTGGATGAGCAGGTAAAGGTTGATTTCAACCACCCCCTGGCGGGCAAGACCCTGGACTTTGAAGTAGAAATTCTGCAGGTAGAGGCAGCCAGTCATGGACATTAAACTGGCAAACCCCCGCGGCTTCTGTGCCGGGGTCGATCGCGCGATTGATATTGTGAACCGAGCGCTTGAAGTACACGGTGCGCCTTTGTATGTACGTCACGAAGTCGTGCACAATAAGTTTGTGGTCGAAGATCTGAAATCCCGTGGGGCCATTTTTGTCGACGAACTGGATGAAGTGCCTGATGACAACTGGGTGATTTTTTCCGCTCATGGGGTTTCACAGGCCGTGCGCAAAGAGGCTGATCGGCGGGGTTTACGCGTTTATGACGCAACCTGTCCGTTGGTGACCAAGGTGCATTTGGAAGTCGCTCGCTACTCCAACGATGGCATGGAGTGCATCCTGATTGGCCATCGAGGGCATCCGGAAGTCGAGGGTACCATGGGGCAGTTCGATACCTCACATGGCGGCGCCATTTATCTGGTGGAAGATGAGCAGTGTGTGGCGAAGCTGACGGTAAAAGACCCGTCGCGACTGGCTTATGTCACGCAAACGACATTGTCGATGGACGATACCGCGAAAATCATTGAAGCCTTACGGGCGAAATTCCCTCTGATTACCGGCCCACGTAAAGATGACATCTGCTATGCCACGCAAAACCGACAGGATGCCGTCAAAACTCTGTCCCAGGAGTGTGATGTGGTGATTGTCGTCGGTTCCCCGAACTCTTCGAACAGTAATCGATTGCGAGAGCTTGCGGAACGGATGGGCTGCGAAGCCTATTTGGTGGATACCGTCGAGCAACTGCAACCGGAATGGTTCAAAGGCAAGCAACATATTGGTGTGACCGCTGGCGCCTCCGCCCCGGATATTCTCGTAAAACAGGTTATTAATGGCCTGCAAAGGTTGGGTGCAACCAGCCCAATTGAGCTGGACGGTGTCGAAGAAAACATCACATTCTCCATTCCCAAAGAATTGCGCCTGACGCCTCTCGACTGAACAGACCTCAAACCTTGACCGGTTTCGCAAAACAGAGGTTATAAAGTCCTTTCATCTCAGCATATTGACCGTTTATCCTAACGGTCAAAACTCTTTAAAATGCGCACCTAAAATAACCATCAGAATAATGTGTGGGGTACATATGAAGGTCAATCGTGGGTTTACGATCATAGAGCTTATGATAACCGTAGGTATATTGGCAGTTGTGGCTGCATTCGCTGCGCCTACTTTTACCTCTATGGTTCAGAGAAACAAAATGGACAAAGTTAGAGATGATTTATTTGCAGATCTTGTTTTGGCTAGATCTGAGGCTCTGGCTAGAAATAAGCCTGTAACGGTTTGTGCAACTTCCAATCCTACAGCAGTATCCCCGACATGTTCTAATTCCAATAGTTGGGCAACGGGCTGGTTAGTCTTTGTGGATACTGATCAAGACACCGTTGTTGATGGGGAAGTTGATTCTGATGCGAACGGAATCGCTGAAGTGACTGCTGACGAGTATATCCGTATTTACCGTAGCACTGATACATCATTGAAAATATCTTGGGTTCCCCTTAATGGTACGAAGCAATATGTCTTATTTGATCGGCTAGGCCGTATGAGCGAAGTAAACAATGGCTCATTTCATTTTTGTAATAACTCCGCTGCATACGCAGAGAAAATCGTAATTAGTAAGGCTGGTCGCGCCAGGTTTGAAGGAGGTGCTACATGCTCTTAAAGAAACAAGAAGGTTCATCTCTAATTGAAGTATTGGTTACGGTTCTTGTTATTGCAATTGGCTTATTGGGCTTCGCCGCGTTACAGACTCAAGCACTACGAGTAAATTACGAATCGCTGCAGAGAGCAAAAGCTAGTTCGATGGCCGAAGACATTTTGGACCGTATTCGCTCCAACGTAAACGATGCTGATAACTATGAACGAAGCTTTAATGATGATTTGCCCACTGTTGCTAAACAGTGTGACAGCAATACATGCAGCACTGCTGAAATGGCCGCGTGGGACTTAAATAACTGGATGAAACGATTGCAATCTCGAATGCCAAATAGTGATGCTCAAATTTCACTAGACAATCGATTATTAACCATAGAAATAAGTTTGGTTGAGCAGTCTGAATCTCAGTTCGCGATCAACAAGGCACAGGCAGCTGTAAATAATGCGACTGATGCAACCTCCAAAGCGGCTGCACAGGCAACTTTAAACAGTCTGGATGTTGAATCGGCAGAGTCATTGATCTTCAAATTTCACACGGTTTTGTAGGGATTGGACATAATGAAAAAGCAAACTGGTCTTAGTCTCATTGAGTTAATGATTGCATTAGTCCTCGGTTTATTTTTAATGGGTGGCGTCATTCAAGTTCTTACTTCTTCTCAAGGTAGTTATCAAGACATTACCTCACAAGCTCGCATGCAGGAAAGCGCCAAGATTGCCCTGGATTATTTGGTTCGTGATTTGAGAAATGTTGGCTATTGGGGGTGCAGCGGCCAAGCGGTTAATGTCGCCAATACCGTGGTTGGTGGATCAGGCTACGATCCCGATAACGTTCTTAGAGGTTGGGATGATTCAGAGACCAAGCCCGCTCCTTATGATGGAAATATTATATCGGGAACAGATGTTATTGAGATGAGTATTGTAGACATCGAAAAAGGGCTCTCACTTGTTGAGCAGAAAGGCGGTGGCACGAATGGCAATGCTTCACTCCACTTAAATGCGGATCACGACGGGGAGACAGACGATATTTGGATGATTGTGGACGTTGACTGTTCAAATATTGCAATCTTGGCTCAAAGTTCTGATACCGGGCAAGCAAGTGTATTAGTGCACAATAAAGCCAAGGGAAAGGTCGAAGAAAATTGTACGATGGCGATTAGAGGTAATTTTGATTGTAGTGATACTACAGGTGCGCTTGGAGATAATTACCAAAAAGGTTCTTCGGTGTACAAATTTTCGAATATCGCATACGCCATTCAAGATGGTGAAAATGGACTGAAAGCATTGAGACGATATTCGGATTCCACAAGTGACGATTCGGAAAAACTTATGGAAGGTGTTTTGGACTTAGACTTTACCTATGGTGTTGATACCACAGGCGATGGGGCTGTTGATAGGTTCGCAAACGCTTCTGTATTAAATAACGCGGCAAGTGGGTTACTTTGGAAAGACGTGATATCCATTAGCATTGACTTGGTCGTGATAAACCCTAGTGACAATTCCCAAACTGAAACCTTTTCAACGTCAGTTCGTTTAAGGAACCGAGGCATATGATGATTCGGAAAAAAAATCAAAAAGGCGTCGTACTCATTGTTGCATTGGTTTTTTTGTTGATTTTGACAGTTGCCGGAGTCTCAGCGATCAAACTATCCACCGTTGAAGAAAAAATGACTGGGAACTTTAGTGACCGTAATATTGCCTTTCAAGCAGCAGAAGCTGCTTTGCGGGACGGTGAGAACTTTGTTGTAGAGCAAAATTTCGGTGATGCCAACTTTCTGCAAGGTTGTACTGAGGCATTTTGTTTTAATAGTGGTTGTGAAAACGGATTATGCTTTGGTGGTAAATATACCCCTGGAGATTGCGAGGTATTTGTCCCTGACATAGATGCTGGACAGCTGGACATCTACCAAAATCAAGAAGTTTGGTTAGATCCAGCAAGGCATCGTGAAGCTACAACAGACTTAGATGGACCGTCTGTCGCTGAAATTCAAACCGCGAAATATGTAGTCGAATTCATGTGCTTTGTCGCCAAAGATCCTGAAAATCCAGACCCGAACAGATTTGATACTGGCCAGCAGTATGGCCCATTGTGGGAGCCTTTTTATCGCGTAACAGCTATTGGCTACGGTCGAAATCCAAACACTCGCGTCATGCTGCAAAGCACATTCCGACGGGATTAGGAGTTTAATATGAAAACAATCTTTAAATTCGGTTTCAGTATTTTATTTTTGTGTAGTCTTTGTACAACAAATGTATTTGGCGCAGACCCTTCGGCAGGAGACTACGCGCAGTTACCATTGTCACTTACTCAAGATAAGACGCCAATGGTAATGTTGGCGATGTCGAATGACCACCAGCTATTTTACCGAGCATATTCTGATTATACAGATCTGGATGGTGATGGTGTCTTGGATTATCGATATAAAGATTCTTTCGATTACTCAGGTTATTTCGATTCAAAGTTGTGTTATGGATATAACGACACGGATGATTATTTTTACGTTCTTCCTGAGTCACAGATATTGTCGGGTCGATTGAATGAAGTAACAGGTGGAAAAATTCAGCACTCCTGTGGTTCTGGTTGGAGTGGGAACTTTTTAAATTGGATATCTATGTCTCGTATGGATGTCCTTCGATCAACGCTTTATGGGGGTAAACGCTCGACTGATCATACATCTGTCCCTTCTGGGGAAAGTCACGGCTACGCGATATTGGAAAGAGCTTATTTGCCAAATGATGTTCATTCATTTGGTCGGGTTTATGAAGAATATGACGAGGATGATAATCCGGACCAAATTCCCCTATACCACGTAGTTGACAGTGAAGTATTAAAAAACGAAGTAGATAAGACTGAGGGGGGATTGCGTCTGTACGAACCAATTACTCTCTGTAGCACAACCTCAACAGATGGCCGGAAAACGCCCATATTGAGGGTGGTGAACGGTTCTTATCCTGCATGGACGGCGAAAGAGAGGTCTGTGTGTGATTTTTCCGGGACTGGAGCGCCGCCTGAAACTGGAGATGTCAGGAAGGCCTATGTTTTGAGAGTTGAGGTGTGCAAAGATGACCAGGAGTTAGGTGTTGGTGGGCGTTGTAAACGCTATTCCGATGGAACTAATGAGTTCTATAAGCCGGTAGGTGTACTGCAGCGTTATGGCGATAATGGTCGTATTAATTTTGGTCTTGTGACTGGTTCATACCATAAAAATACCGAGGGCGGTATTGTCCGAAGCGAAGTGCATCCATTTGCAGGTAATGCGGATAGCACGAAAGATGAAATTGACTTGAACAACGGCGCTTTCCGTGCCTTGAAAAGTGGCGTAGTGAGCAATATCGATAAGTTCGAGATTGTAAATTATTCATATGCCAGTACGAATTATGGCGATTGTAATACCTTTTTGATTCCCGTTTCTTCGGTAAGTGAACAGAAGAGCTATTCATACCATTGTTCAAATTGGGGCAACCCAATCTCTGAGATCTACTATGAAACCTTGCGCTATTTCGCTGGAAATGCCAATGCTCTTTCGGACTATTATGATGCATTGAAAATCGGAGGAACTGATTATTTGGATAGCAGTTTCCTAAGCGGGCTAAACGTTGTTTCAAGTTGGACTAACCCATACGCCAAAGCAGCTGACTCATGCGCAAAGTGTGCAATAATTCTGATATCTTCTGGTCCGAACTCGTTTGACCAAGATGTGATTAATGATTTGAATGGTGATGTTCCCGGACTTGTAAATGCAAGCTCTTTAACCGAATTAACTAAGAAAATTGGTCAAGCAGAGTTCGGAGAAAAAGTAATAGGATCGGTTGACGGATTCTGCGTTGAAAAAGACTTTACAGATTTGTCTGCTGAATCGGGAATATGCCCAGATCAGCCTCAAACGCTTGGGACCTACAATATTGCGGGACTGGCTTTCCACGCGAAAACGACAGATATCAGTAGTGCAACCAGTGACCAAAAGGTGAACACCTACGCTATTGAACTTGCTGATTCAGTACCTGCATTGGACTTCAATATTAATGGCAGTCCGATCACTATCACTCCTGCTTGCCAGTCAAAAGGTGGAAATGGACACTTTTCCAGCGATGGAGATGCTTATACTGATAAAGCGTATTCTTATTGCTCCATTACAGATGTTCGTGTACTTGATTTGGAAACAGTAAATGAACTAGATGGCGATGGTAATGTCGTTAGAAATTTAAAGTTTGCGAGTATTGTTGTTATCTGGGAAAACTCGCAATGGGGGAATGACCATGATATGGACGCGTTCTTGCGAATTGATATCTGCACGAATAAAGATGCGACCTGCAAAGATGAAGCGGATGCTTTGCTGCTTGACGGCCAATTCAAAGTAACACATCAAGTTGTAGGTTGGTCTCTAGGATCCAGATTGCGAGCAGCCTATTCTGTTACCGGATCAACCAGCAATGGTTTAGCGAAAGACATTAGTGGAAACATACTCTGGTCTGTAAAAGATCAGCAAGCAAACAGAACAGATGATACTTTTTCGTTTCATAATGTCGATCCGACTAATATGCCAGTATTGAAAAGGGTCTATTCGGTGAGTTCGGATGGTAAAGCGACTCAACCAATGTCAAAACCTCTGTTTTTGGCCGCGAAATACGGTGGTTATAGCGAGAAAGGGGGAGAGAAAGGTCCTGACTTACAGTCTGAGTGGGATGAGTTAAATAACGACACAGGCGAATATGGGTCAGATGGACTGCCTGACAATTATTTTCAGGTTAAAGATCCGTCCAAACTGAATAGACAGTTGAATCAGGTATTTACATCTCTGATTGAGCGTGTTTCCTCTGGTTCAAGTGCTGCTGTAGTGGCTAACCGAGCTTCTGGTAACGGTGCTATTTACCAAGCGATTTATTATCCAAAGTGGTCTAAGAATAATGCTGATGTGACATGGGTAGGGCAGCTGCATTCACTATTTATCGACGATGCGGGGCTTATTCGAGAGGACTCCGATGGAGATGCCGTTTTAGATGACTATCCCATTTATAGTTCGAGCACTTATGACGCCTCAATACCTGGCGATTACATCGTAGATATATATTTTGTAAAAGACGATGTTAGTGAAAACACCTACTTTCAACGGTACGCCATAATGGGGAATACGGGTCCAATGTCATTCTTGGCTGCTCCTGTCGGTCAGCCGGAGTTGGTGTCCAAGCTCAAGCCTATTTGGAATGCAGCTGATCAGTTGGCTTCATTGACAGAATCGTCATTGAAGTTACAAAGAGATTATGACGACACAGCGGCGAGTGGACGCTACATTTTTACGACTCATGAAGAGGCTTGCGATCAGGATAACGATGGACTGAAAGACGAGACATGTGTTTTACCAATTGATTTCGTTGTGAAGGATGCGAGTGGAGGATCTGATACAGCAACTGACGAAGAATGGGTACTAAGCCCTTATTTAGGATTCAACCCTAACAATGACTTGAGCGACGCGAAGACTCTTATCAATTATATACGAGGTGTTGAATACGCTAATTTGCGATCAAGAAAAACATTTGATGACTCTGGTAATACTTACATCTGGCGACTGGGAGATATTGTGCACAGTACACCGTTGGTTGTAGAGCCGCCAAATGATAGATATGACTCTTTGTTTTCGGATAAGACTTATGAAGAGTTTCAAACGAAATACAAAGATAGACGACGTATGGTTTATGTCGGCGCAAATGACGGAATGATCCATGCCTTTAATGGCGGTTATTGGAGTACGGTTTGTAACGGGTTCTACGATAAGGCGATCGACACGACTGCAACGACAGTTGACTGTTCTAATGCAGCTGCTAGTGAAGGTGCACACCCGCTTGGTTCAGAAATGTGGGCTTATATACCTCGTAATTTATTGCCGCATTTAAGGTGGTTAACGCTGGGAGATTACCCTCATGTCTTTTATGTTGATGGTGAGCCGCAGGCATTTGATGTTCGAATTTTTGAAGACGACGATGTCCATCCCAATGGTTGGGGGACCATATTAGTTGTTCCAATGAGAACCGGTGGTGGGGCAATTGAAGTTGATTTAAACAGTGACGGTACCGCGGAAACGACAATGAGATCATCCATTGTGGTTTTGGATGTAACCAATCCAAATGATCCTCCTACGCTAGTGGCGGAGATATCCGATCCAAATTTAGGGTTGACAGTTAGCAGCGTATCGCTTTTACAGAGGTATTTCCCTGCTCCAGTAAATGCAGACGGTACCGGTGGTGGCTACGATAATCCTGGTGAAAATAATTGGTATTTGGCCTTTGGAAATGGGCCATCTGCAGCCGATGTCACCGCAACTATATCTGATGATGATGCTAGGCTTTTTGTTTTTGATCTGAAGTCAAAGGCTTTATATCAAAATGTAATTACAGGAGAAGCGAAAAGTTTTGTACCTAGTTTGGAATCTGTAGACTGGGATTTGGATGGTGGAACTGATTCTCTGTACCTAGGTACAGTTCGAGATGATATCAGCGCACAGAAAGGAAAAGCCTTTCGATGGAATTTGACTGGTGTTGTCGATTACATAGACATTGATTCGGATAGCGATATTAGCCCTTCTTTGCTGATGGATGCAGGGCAACCCATGGTCGCGAAACCAAAACTTACCCGTGAACAAGATGCAGACAGATGGGTCCACTTTGGAACGGGGCGTTTTTACGCTAATGCAGACCAAAATACGACAAATCAGCAGACTGTCTATGGAATAAGAGAGCCTCGTGATTCTTCAGGCTTTACGTATGGAACTATACTCAAGAGTGGTCTTATGGATACTACAAATATTCGTGTGCTGACCAGTGGAGACATTTATTATTCTAATGGAGACAAAGTAGTGGATGGTTCAAATATTCCATTAAAAGACACCGCTGCCCTAACGCCCTATGTCGAGTCTAAGAATGGTTGGAAAAAAGACTTAACCTATGATGCTGTGTCACCTTCAGGCCGTGTCTTACGATCTCCGATTATTTATCAGGATCAGATTATTTTTACCGAGTATTTGCCTTCTGGTGATCAATGTGATGTGTTAGGTCGGTCATTGTTGTATAACGTGAGTTGGAAAAATGGAGTCGCGCTCCCTTATAACCCTTTAAACAACACGGATGAAGCAGATTTTGTTAGTACGCTTGAAGGAGAAGAGGAATATATCACCGGTTCCGTAGAGTTGGGTGTGGGTGAATTTTCTGGAACAACGGTTTATGAGACCAATAAAACGATAACATTGATTAGTTCGGCTGTTGCTGAGGCTCTATTGAAAGATAATTCCGGTGCAGATCAACTTGTGAGTGATTCTCAAGGCGGAAACTGTGTATTTGTTCAATCATCGACAGGGGCCTTGGTGTGTCAGAATAGTGGTTCTCAGAATTTAAGTGCAACGGGCCGTCAGTCTTGGCGGGAAGTTCCTATCTTGTTTTAAAAAGAGATGAATATGAATTTCAGAATGAAAGGTTTTACGCTAATTGAATTAATGATAGTCGTTGTAATTATCGCGGTTATCGCAGCTATTGCACTTCCGACTTATCAGAATCAATCTCTGCGTACCAAACGCTCCGATGCAATGATAGCCTTGACTCAGGCTGCTGCGATGCAAGAGCGACTGCTAACTAAAACAGGTAGCTATACCACAAGCGAAGCCAGTGTGTTGCCTACAGGCAATAAGACGGAGAATGGCGCATATAACTTTTATAGTATTTTGTCTACTGACGCTGAGGATGATCGTAAAGTCACTTTTCAACCAGGGTCAGGAGCTGCTGTAACCAAAACGTTAACATGCAGCGGCAAACGATGCTTCGTATTGGCTGTTGCTGCCACCGGGACACAGGTTAATGATACCGAATGTGCGATCATGACTTTGGACTCGGTAGGTCGCCAATTGTCTTATAACAGCTCTGGTGTACTTAATGACGCCGGTACTTGTTGGAAATAAAAGTTTAGGAACATAAAAGGAGCAATGTTGCTCCTTTTTTATTTTGTTCCGGTTTACTCCAACCCCAACTTCTTCAAACGATATCGTAATGCCCTGAACGTAATGCCAAGCTTTTTAGCTGCGGCAGTTCGGTTCCAGCGAGTTTCTTCGAGTGCTTGCTCAACCACATTGCGTTCAATGTCCATCAAATAGTCTTCTAAGGACACGCCTTCAGGTCGCTCCCCAATGCTCGTTGAATTGAGCGGTTTTACCGTTTGTGATGTACCGTCTTTCAGATTCAAATCGTCCTCAGTAATCACATCGTCTTCACACATAGCAAATGCGCGTTCCAGGATGTTTTCCAACTCGCGGACATTGCCTGGAAAACTGTATAACTCGAGTGCTTTCTTGGCTTTCGATTCGAGTTTTGCCGCCGGTAGCTCGTAGTTATCCGCAATACGCTTCAAAATGGCGTCGCACAACAGAGGGATATCTTCATGTCGATCTCGCAGTGCGGGAATGTGGAGTGAAATGACGTTGATGCGATAGAACAAATCTTGTCTGAATTCCCCGGCATCAACCATCGCTTCCAGATTTTTATGAGTGGCACTGAGCAAGCGCACGTCAACATCAATTTCTGTTTGTGACCCGATGGGTCTGACTTTCTTTTCCTGGATAGCCCGGAGTAGTTTTACCTGCATCGTCAGCGGCAAGTCGGCGACTTCATCCAAAAACAATGTACCGCCATTGGCCGCTTGAAAAAAACCGAGTTTGTCTTCTGTTGCTCCGGTAAAGGAGCCTTTCTTATGACCAAAAAATTCGCTTTCCATCAGTTCAGACGGAATAGCTCCGCAGTTGACGGGGACGAATGCGCCACCCGCTCGCGGACCCAGTGCATGTATTTGCCGGGCGGCCAATTCCTTACCGGTGCCGGATTCTCCTTGAATAAACACAGGGGCCTGGCTCACCGCGAGCTTCTGGACTTTTTTACTCAACGCTTGCATCGGGGCGGAGTTGCCCAGTGAGAGCGTTTCGGTACTCGGTTTTTTCGCGGCAGCGGTGTTTGCGTCTTTAACGGCCTGCTTTACTTTCAACGCTTGGTTGATCAAATTGCGCAGCTTATGAATATCCACGGGCTTGGACACAAAGTCGAAAGCGCCTGACTTTAGAGATTCAATGGCCAGGTCCATGTTGCCGTGGGCGGTAATAACAGCAATCGGTGTATCCGGTTTGAACTCGGCGACATAGCGAACCACATCGAGGCCATTGCCGTCGGGCAAGCGCATGTCAGTCAGGATCAGGTCGACTTCATGTTGTTTAATGGCAGCAATCGCAGTATGAACATCGACAGCCACCTGACTTTCGATGCCCATTCTCATTAACGTAATTTCGAGTAATTCACGAATATCGGGTTCGTCATCGATAATGAGTACGCGTTGAGTGTCAGACATGAGGCGAAAATCCTATTCTTTATAATTAGTGTTTTGTTTGGTGATGGTATGGGAAAAGATGAGTCTAAAACAACCTCCCGATTTGTCATCCACATAAGACAATTGTAATCGATTCGCTTCGCAAAGCTCTTTGGCGATATAGAGACCCAGGCCGGTACCGCTGTTTTCCGTGGTATAAAAAGGTTCAAAAAGGTTCTTGATCTGATCAGCGGGTACTCCGGGTCCCTGATCTTCGATGTCCAGATAGTGTTGACCGGTATCACTGATGATTCCTGACGTGACGACCACTGTTCGCTTTCCGGTATGTTGTTCACTGTAGCGAAGACCATTATCGATGATATTGTGTAAAACTTGTTTGATTTGGTTCACATCCAGTTCAATTTCCAGATCCGACAATGTATTTACGGTAATTTGATCCTGGTGCATCTTGGTCTGCATCTCTCTTTCCTGAATCAGACTATGGATTAAGCCAGAGATAGAGATGACGGATACATTGGCTGGACGCCGGCGGGAAAGTTCCAGGATGGTTTCAATGATGTTGTTCACTCGCTGAGTATGCGTATGGATGATATCCAACAGGCGGGCATCCGATGTTTCGAGGCCGGGGGCTTCTTCCAGCAACTGCGCAGCATGACTGATTGCCCCAAGAGGGTTGCGTATTTCGTGCGCAATAGATGCAGTGAGGCGACCCAATGACGCGAGTTTCAACTGCTGAGCCTGTTGGTGCATACGCCCGGTGTCTTCCAGAAAAACGATGAGATCGCTGAACTCTGTAGGTTGCAGTTTTGCGAAATTGATATTCACCAGAGCGTGATCTGGGTCGGCCTGATAGGGTTCAATTATGGCATTCGCATCGCGGCGCCAGCTTTCCAGACGTTCGAAAATCGGTTTCGATAACCAGAAGGGCCGTTGTTCGGTGATATTCAGCAAGTCTCGTGCGGCATCGTTAAGCAGGCGAATGGCGCCTTCATTGGTAATTACGATAATGCCCGTGCGCATTCTCTGAACGATTAACTCATTCAGATGCCGTAAATCGAGGATGGTATCGGCCTGCGCGCGGGCCAGCTGCTCGGTAGTTTTTACGCGGTGACCGACGTACTGCAGAAAAATCGTTTCAGTGAAAAAGCCAACTCCTAGCAGAGCTGCCTGTAACAGGTCTTTTCCGGCGCCTGCTAACGGTAGCATCTCAGTGTACACCAGTGTGGATGATGCAATGGCGGCCACTAATAAACTCTGCTGAAAAGGCAGCAATAGCCCGCCAATGCCGACGCTGATGAGCATCAGGTTGCCGAATCCAGAATCTACCCCGCCGCCATATCGCATGATGAGCATCAACAACAGAATATCGGTGATTAAAAGAATCGTTACGGGTGTTTTAGATAACTGTTCATTCACGGTAATCAGCATGCCGATGACACAGAGCACCAGATAAGAAATGGTTGCGTATTGAAGCGATTCCAAATTGGAGGTTGGCAAGATATCGCTGACAGCATTGGGAATAAACGCCAGCACGCAAAAACCAGTCGACAGTATCAGGCGGAAGATACCGAAACCAAACAGGAGCTGTTGTGCACGATAGGATGGGTGTGCGAAGGAAAAAGCCATAGACAGATTCTTAACAGTGAACGGGGCATTATAAACACGCCTGAGCGTGCTTTGAAACTTGTTCCCATCCTACATAAGCTTCACAATAGCCGGATTTAGGATGTCAGGTTACAGATTGGTATGAAGATAGCGCTTGCTCAGTTTCGTTTCCCGGTGGGGGATATCGACGGTAATGTCGAAAAAATACTGGACTTGTCATCGCAGGCGGTAAATGCCGGTGCGGACATGATTGTTTTTCCAGAACTGACGTTAACCGGTTACCCGCCAGAAGATTTATTGCTGCGCCCGAGTTTGGGTAAACGAGTCAGTGATGCTCTGCACCGGTTGTTTGATGCTCGACTGCCTGTCGCAATGGTTGTCGGCTATCCGCAGAGGGAAGATGGCAAACTGTTTAACAAAGCTATGGTTATCGACCATGGCCGAGTGTTGGCCGATTATCGGAAACAACATTTGCCCAATTATCAGGTCTTTGATGAAAAACGCTACTTTCAAAAAGGTAGCGAAACCTGTGTGTTTGAGTTCAAAGGGGCGACGTTTTGCCTGAGCATCTGTGAAGACATATGGTATGACGGTCCCGCCCGGCGAGCTTTTGAAGCCGGCGCTGAGATAAATCTCAATATCAACGGCAGCCCATTTTCAATCGATCGAACCACGGAACGTCAGGCGCAGGTTAAAAAAGTGGTCAGCCAATGGCCAATGACAACTCTTTATGTGAATCATGTGGGCGGTCAGGACGAATTGGTTTTTGATGGTGGCTCTTTTGTGGTGAATGCAGATGCTAAGGTCGTCGCCAGCCAACCAGAATTTGCTGAAGATCTGAAAATGATCGAATTGCGTCAAAATGAATCAGGATGGGATGTTGTTGAACCAGCAGTCGTCCCGCAATTATCGACAGAAGCAGCGCTTTACGAAGCGTTGAAGTTAGGTCTGGCGGACTATGTGAACCGAAACGGTTTTCCTGGCGTGGTTTTGGGGATGTCAGGAGGTATCGATTCTGCCCTGAGCGCTGCGATTGCCGTTGACGCTTTAGGAGCGGACCGGGTCATGGGGGTGATGATGCCCTACCAGTATACGGCTCAGATATCGATGGATGATGCTGAATCCGAGGCTAAACGACTCGGTATTCGATACGAAGTCTTGCCGATTAAAGATGCCTTCGAATCTGCATTGCATACTCTGAACCCTGTATTTGGAGGCAAAGCAGTCGATGTGACTGAACAAAACATGCAGTCGCGTATGCGTGGTGTGTTTTTAATGGCGTTGTCCAATAAGCTTGGTTACATGGTGTTAACCACCGGAAACAAAAGTGAAATGGCGGTGGGCTACGCAACGTTATACGGGGACATGTGCGGTGGTTACAACTGTTTGAAAGATGTCCCCAAGCTATGGGTGTACAAGTTATCCAAGTGGCGCAATGAACAGAGCGAGGTTATCCCCGAGCGGGTGATTACGCGGCCACCGTCTGCCGAGTTGGCTCCAGACCAGCTGGATCAGGACAGTTTGCCACCTTATGAAATTTTGGATGAGATCATCGCCCGGTACGTGGAAAACGATGAGAGCCTGAATACTATTGTTGATGCTGGTTTCGACGCCGAGACCGTCAGAAAGGTTATCCGCTTAATCGATTTGAATGAGTATAAGCGGCGGCAGGCGCCAGAAGGGGTTCGGGTGACCAAACGCGGTTTTGGGCGCGATCGCCGGTATCCGATTACCCATGGTTGGAAACCGGGAGTCTAACGGGTGATTACGTTGCTTTGGGATCTGGACGGGACGTTAATTGACTCGATGCCTGTGATAGCTCGTTGTCTGAACCGGACCGCGGAACACTACGGTAAGGATCCGTGGCCGGAGTCTCAACTCCGTTCCATGATCGGACCGGAACTGGGTGAGTTGTTGGCCGTCGTGTTGGATCTGCACGATCCTCAGGATATAGCCGACGCAAAACAGTGTTATCGAGGTTTCTATCAACAGGAAATGTTCGGCAGTCCCTTGTTCGATAATATTGCCTCTGTGTTACGACATTTTCAGCAGGTCGGCGTCGAACAATATGTGGCCACTGCCAAATACCAGCGCTACGCGCAACAAATCATTGAATCTCACCAGCTCGGTTCCTTGTTCGCAGGGGTGTATGGTTCCGATGAAGACGGTCGTTACGGAGACAAAAAAGAACTGTTGACCAAGATCGTGCAGGAAGAGCAGCTGCTGCCGGCACAAACGATCATGATCGGAGACACGGTGTATGATATTGAGGCTGGCCGTCACCTGAATATGACCACGATTGCGGTGGCGTGGGGTTACGGTAATCGCGAAGGGTTGAAAAAGGCGGGTGCCCATTACTTTGTCGAGCGACCCACGCAATTGATTGAGACCGTAAAAGCAGCCATGACCTGCGGATGTTAGCTGGTGATTCCCAACGTCAGTACCTTCAGCCACCACCGATCTTCTTCCCATTTAGGTGAGGTATAGGTGCCACTGCTCAATGATGCGTGTTCAGGATACTGCGTCGTGAGTTTACCCAACACAATTGCTCGATCGTCAGGCATTGACAATGCGTCATAGGCTTCAATCAGGACGACATAGGCGTCTGCCACGGCACTGACGCCTGGATAGTGCTCAACCACCACCTGGGCTCGCTCTGCGGCCGCAATCCAGGCTCCACGGCGGATGTAATAGTCCGCAACCACGAGTTCGTGGCGAGCCAGTGCATCTTTCAGGATGACCATCGCCGATAAGGCATCAGCCCTATAGGGGCTATCGGGGAACTGACTGGTGTAGTTGGTCAGCGCTCGGAATGCCTTATCTCCCTGCTCAGCTGAGCGTTTGGCCGGGTCTACTTTGCCAAACAGGCCGCGATTGGCCAAAAACAGTTCGTAATAACTCATGGCACGCACGAACCAAGCATAGTCGACATTAGGATTATCCGCATTTAATCGGGTGAAGCGGTCAGCTTCAATCAACGCAGAACTGAAATCTTTCGTTTGGTAATGGGCATACATCAGGTCCAACTGACTGGCCGATGTATACCGACCGAATGGAAAACGGTTTTGCAGTTCATTTAACCGTTCAATCGCCAGGCTGTAATTACGTTTTTCAAGGTACTGCTGGGCGGTCTCATAGTAAGCTGTTTCGGTATCCGCGGTCTTTTTTCCGGCGCTGGCGCAGCCGACAAGCGTTACCGAGAGTGCCAGAATCAGGGTCAGACAAATCTTTTTTGCGTCAGATGCCGCTGTAAACATGCTTATTCTCATTAAATCAGTAAAATGGGCGCTATTGTAACCACAGGAACCTCTCCCCTCCAATGACTGATGCTTCAGAAACTATAAAGGAAACGCAAATTGTCCCGGCCGACATGGGTCATACGCGTTTCGACCAGATTGCCGCCAAGCTATTTCCGGATTATTCACGGTCTCGAATTCAGTCATGGATTAAAAACGGACAACTGACCGTCAATGGCAAAACACTGAAACCCAAAGAGAAGCTAGTCGG
Organism: Reinekea sp.; assembly: GCA_050293765.1. Taxonomy (GTDB): domain Bacteria; phylum Pseudomonadota; class Gammaproteobacteria; order Pseudomonadales; family Natronospirillaceae; genus Reinekea. The sequence continues at coordinate 17,133 of JBNKNI010000021.1, read as the reverse complement.
CGGGGAAACATTGACGATAGACGCTGTTCTGGAAGCCAACGAACACTGGCAGGCCGAAGATGTACCGTTGGATGTCGTCTTCGAAGATGAGCAGATTATTGTCATTAACAAGCCCGCCGGTTTGGTCGTGCATCCCGGTGCCGGTACCCCCTCTGGCACGGTGCTGAACGGCCTGCTTTATCGATACCCTGAGCTGGCGGCAATTCCCAGAGCTGGAATCGTCCATCGACTGGACAAAGATACCACTGGATTGATGGTCGTCGCGCGCACCCTGCAAGCGCAAACGTCATTGGCCGCGCAGCTCCAGGACCGCTCGATGGGGAGAGAGTATTGGGCCATGTGTATGGGAGTGATGACCGGTGGCGGTACCGTTGACGAGCCCATCGATCGGCATCCCAAACACCGTACCAAGATGGCGGTGGCACCAGAAGGCATGGGGCGAGATTCAGTTACTCACTATCGGGTAGAACAGCGATTCCGCAATCACACCTTGGTGCGCTGTAAACTGGAAACCGGCCGTACCCATCAGATTCGCGTGCACTTGTCACATATTGGTTACCCACTGGTGGGTGATCCACTTTATGCCGGACGTTCCCGTTTACCGAAAGGGGTGTCCAGCGAGGTCATGGCGGTTTTGAAAAACTTCAAGCGCCAGGCGCTGCACGCTGGTTTTCTCGAATTGGTGCATCCGATCTCTCGCGATCTCATGCAGTGGGAAGCGGACATTCCTGACGACTTTGAGCAGTTGATAGCCGCAATGGAAGCAGAGTTAGAACTCTACGGGACAGACGACTATTGAGTTTTAATTACGCCCCCTGGCCTTCGCCAGCAAACGTGTTTATGGGCTGGTCTACTCGCGAGTCTGGTTTCAGCGGAGGTGCTTTTGCGCACAATAATGTCGCCAGGCACGTTGCTGGCGATGTTAACGTGGATTTAAACCGTGCGCTGTTGCGCAATCGGTTGAAAGGTCAGCCGGATATCCGCTGGTTAAATCAAACGCACTCGACCAACGTCACCTTGGCAGAAACCGCCAATAGAATCGATGCGTTAGATGGAGCCTATACCCGGCAAGTCCAGACTGCCTGTTGTGTGATGACCGCAGACTGTTTACCGGTTTTTTTCTGGTCACGGTGTGGCGGTCACGTCGCCGTCGCTCATGCCGGTTGGAGGGGGCTGGCCAATGGTGTTTTGGCGAATACGTTGGCAGCGTTTACTCAATCTGAGGTCGTTTGCGGCATTGGACCCGCCATTTCGCAGGCTCATTTTGAGGTTGGTGACGACGTTCGCGATGTATTCGCGGGTTGGCCCGAAGCAGATGCCAACTTTCTCCCTGGGAATCAACCCGGCAAATACTGGTGTAACCTGGCTGGGTTGGCCTCTGCTCAACTCAAAGCCTTGGGGGTACGCCAAGTCTATTTGTCCGGTATTTGCACCTATGCCAACGCAGACAAGTTTTATTCCTTTCGGCGTGACGGTCTGACCGGTCGGATGGCAAATTTGATCTGGCGGGTTAGCCGTTAGTCGCGCAAGCCTCCAAGTTGTTATTATCACCAGAGCATTTCGCGTCTCTTGCGAAACGGATCTTTCGCTCTTGTCGATAAAATAACCACTTGATTCTCAGGGTAATTACCCTCACGTTTAGGCATATGAACTTGATAGGTGAGGAAAAATCATGCGCATCGATCGTTTAACCAGTAGTTTACAACTCGCGTTGTCCGATGCTCAGTCCGTTGCCCTTGGTCACGACAACAGCTTCATTGAACCAGTGCACTTACTGTTAGCCATGATGAATCAAAAAAGCGCATCGGTTACCAGTTTGCTGCAGAAAGCCGGCGTCAATATTCAAAGCTTGAAAGTCGCCGCAGAAGAATCTTTGAGCCAATTGCCTAAGGTATCCGGTGCAGACGATGACGTGCACATGTCCAATGACCTGGGAAGAGTGTTGAACCGAGCCGATAAACTGTCCCAGCAACGCAAAGACCAGTACATATCCAGTGAACTGGTGCTTGTGGCGATGCTGCAGGACCGGTCTCGTATCGCTAAGCTTTTGCAGGAAGCAGGGTTGCGTGAAGATGTGCTCGCCAGTGCGATTGATGACATCCGCAATGGTGAGTCCGTCAACAGCGCCGAAGCTGAAGAAAACCGGCAGGCACTGGATAAGTACACCGTCGATCTCACCGAACGCGCCGAAGCCGGCAAGCTCGATCCGGTGATAGGACGAGATGATGAAATCCGTCGGACTATTCAGGTTTTACAGCGACGTCGGAAAAACAACCCCGTGCTAATTGGCGAACCCGGTGTGGGTAAAACCGCCATTGTCGAAGGGTTGGCGCAACGTATTATCAACGGGGAAGTTCCTGAAAACCTGAAAAATAAGCGCGTTCTGTCATTGGATTTGGGTGCGCTGTTGGCTGGGGCGAAATACCGCGGGGAATTTGAAGAGCGGTTAAAAGCCGTGCTCAATGAGCTGGCCAAACAAGAAGGCCAGATCATTCTGTTTATCGACGAGCTGCATACCATGGTCGGTGCGGGTAAAAGCGAAGGCGCACTGGACGCCGGCAATATGCTGAAACCCGCGCTTGCGCGCGGTGAATTGCATTGTGTGGGCGCTACAACCTTAGATGAATACCGCCAATTTATTGAAAAAGATGGTGCGCTGGAGCGGCGTTTCCAGAAGGTATTGGTCACCGAACCTACCGAGGAAGACAGCATCGCCATTTTGCGTGGTCTCAAAGAGCGCTATGAAGTGCATCACGGTGTGACCATCACGGATGGCGCCATCATTGCGGCCGTGAAGTTGTCTCAGCGCTATATATCTGATCGTCAGCTACCAGACAAAGCCATTGACCTGATAGATGAATCGGCCAGTCGCATTCGCATGGAAATCGACTCAAAACCGGAATCAATGGATCGTTTGGAACGACGCCTGATTCAGTTGAAAATTGAAGCCGAAGCGCTGAAAAAAGAAAGCGACCTGCAGGCCAAGTCCCGTTTGGACAAACTGAAAGAAGCCATCGTTGAGGCCGAACGGGAATACGCTGATCTGGAAGAAATCTGGATCACTGAGAAAGCGGCCGTGCAGGGTTCGCAGCACATCAAAGAACAGTTAGAACAGGCGCGGGTCGATCTGGAAGCCGCACGTCGCACCAGTGATCTCGCTCGTATGTCAGAGCTGCAATACGGTAAGATCCCTGAGCTTGAAAAACAGCTGGATATGGCCAGTCAGGCTGAAATGATGGATATGCAGTTGTTGCATAACAAGGTTACTGACGAGTCTATCGCGAATGTTATTTCCCGCTGGACCGGGATTCCGGTTGATAAGATGCTGGAAGGTGAACGGGATAAGTTGCTGCGTATGGAAGAGGTCTTGCACGATCGGCTGGTCGGCCAGGAAGAAGCCGTGGTCGCGGTCAGTAATGCGATTCGTCGTTCCCGCTCCGGCCTTTCTGACCCGAATCGTCCGAATGGGTCGTTCCTGTTTCTGGGGCCAACCGGCGTGGGTAAAACAGAGTTATGTAAATCGCTGGCACAGTTTCTGTTTGACACCACCGAAGCGATGGTACGAATTGACATGTCCGAGTTCATGGAGAAACACTCCGTGGCCCGACTGATTGGTGCTCCTCCGGGATATGTGGGCTATGAGGAAGGGGGGTATTTGACCGAAGCGGTACGCCGCAAACCTTACTCCGTTATCTTGCTCGACGAAGTTGAGAAGGCACACTCCGATGTCTTCAATATTCTGCTGCAGGTATTGGATGATGGCCGTTTAACCGATGGTCAGGGCCGCACCGTCGACTTCCGCAATACCGTGATCGTGATGACGTCGAACCTGGGTTCCGATCAGATTCAAAATTTGGCCGGAGAGGCCAATTACGAGGAAATGAAGAGCGCAGTGATGGACGTCGTCGGCGGTTATTTCCGACCGGAGTTTATTAACCGGCTCGATGAAGTTGTTGTGTTCCACCCATTAGGTCAGGAGCAGATTCGCGGAATAGCAAAAATTCAGCTGCAACAACTGCACGAACGACTCGGCGATCAGGAATTGGGATTGGAAATCAGCAATGCTGTCATGGACAAACTGTGTGCAGCCGGTTACGACCCTGTTTACGGGGCTCGCCCGTTGAAACGAGCTATTCAGCGCGAGCTGGAAAACCCATTGGCGTCCGCATTGCTGAGAGGCGATTTTGAAGCCGGGGATAAAATTGTTGCGCAGCTCATCAGCGATACCATTGAATTTCACAAGAGCTGACCTTCACAAACTCAGGACGCCGGTGACTCACCGGCGTTTTTTTATATCCAATCTCCGACAAGCACCTAACAGCAAGCGAAGCCTTCTTTTTCTGCCCGAAAGCGTCATTTATTGGTGGACATTCTTTAACCGCTGGCTAGAATGACCGTAACCGCTGGCCGTCAGGTCAGTTCATGCACAAAGGTTACAGGCAGCAATATCGATGTCTGCGTTGTGAGGATTCCTCGACAACCGGTCGGTTGTGTTGGTGGTCAGGCTTACCGGTCTTGCCATTTGAACACGCGCTGAAGATAAGCCCGCAAGGCGAACGCGTTCCTGAACCGCAGCGAAGGTCCAACAAAAAATGTCAAAATCACAGCAGCAGCCAGAAATGCTTTCTGGTGGTGAAATGCTCTGTCGTGCGTTGCATGACGAGGGCGTTGAATATATTTACGGTTATCCAGGCGGTTCCGTACTGCATATCTACGACGCATTACATCAGCAAACCAAAATTAAACATATTCTGGTACGTCACGAACAAGCCGCGACTCATATGGCCGATGCCTATGCGCGGGCGTCTGGCAAAGCCGGTGTTGTTCTGGTTACTTCCGGTCCAGGCGCAACGAATGCGATTACCGGAATTGCTACAGCCTACATGGATTCTATTCCTATGGTGGTTATTACCGGACAGGTAATGAGCCATTTGATTGGTGGTGACGCCTTTCAGGAAACCGACATGGTGGGGATCTCTCGCCCTGTGGTGAAACACAATATGATTGTCCGCGATCCGAAAGACATACCGGGCATCATCAAAAAAGCTTTCTATATTGCTGAGAGCGGACGACCTGGACCGGTTGTGGTGGATATTCCGAAGGATATGACGATGCCTAACGTCAAGTTTCCTTATGAATACCCGGAGCGGGTTAAAATGCGCTCTTATAACCCGGTTAAGAAAGGGCACAGCGGGCAGATCCGCAAAGCAGTCAACATGCTGATGCAAGCCAAAAAGCCGGTTATATACACCGGTGGTGGTGTTATCCTTGGTAAGGCCTCCAAGGAGCTGACCAAACTGGCTAAAACCCTGAATTTTCCGGTAACCAATACCTTAATGGGGCTCGGCGGATTTCCAGGCACCGATGAGCAGTTCATTGGTATGTTGGGTATGCATGGCTCCTATGAAGCGAACATGGCTATGCATAACTGTGATGTTATCTTGGCGATCGGTGCGCGTCTTGATGACCGTGTGACCAACAATACCGCGAAGTTCTGTCCAGATGCGAAGCTCATTCATATTGACATTGACCCAGCGTCCATTTCAAAGAATATCCAGGCGGACTTGCCCATTGTTGGTCCCGTCAAAGCGGTATTAACCGAAATGTTGGAACAGATTGATAACTCGTCATTGCAAGTCGATGATACCGCCTTGGATCGTTGGTGGTCACAAATCGCGGAGTGGCGCACCCGTCATGGTGGACGTTACCGCACCGACGATTCCAAGCTGATGAAACCACAGTTCGTCATTGAGACCTTGAGCAAAGTGACTCAGGGTAATGCCTATGTCTGCTCCGATGTGGGTCAGCACCAGATGTTTGCCGCGCAGTACTACAAGTTCAACAAGCCGAATCGTTGGATTAATTCCGGAGGTCTCGGCACGATGGGCTTTGGTCTTCCCGCCGCAATGGGTGTTCAGCTCAATTACCCGGATGCCGATGTCGTCTGCGTCACTGGGGAAGGGTCTATTCAGATGAATATTCAGGAACTGTCTACCTGTCGCCAGTACGGGCTGCCGGTCAAAATATTGTGTCTGAATAACGGTTATCTGGGCATGGTAAGACAATGGCAGGATATGAACTATGAGTCTCGTTACTCTCATTCCTATATGGATTCTCTGCCTGATTTTGCCAAATTAGCGGAAGCCTATGGTCATGTTGGTATCGTTGTCGATCGCGCGGAAGATTTGGAAAGCAAGCTGAAAGAAGCGCTCGCGATTCGAGACAAAGCCGTGTTTATCGATGTCCGGATTGATCCGGAAGAACACGTTTACCCGATGCAAGTACCGAATGGTGCCATGTGCGATATGTTCTTAAGCAAAACGGAGCGCACCTAATGAGACACATACTGTCAGTTTTAATGGAAAATGAGTCCGGTGCGTTGGCCCGTTTGGTTGGTTTATTCGCGCAACGTGGTTATAACATCGATTCACTTAATGTGGCCCCTACCGACGATGTCACTTTGTCACGTTTGACGCTGGTGACCCGGGGCGATGATCAGATTATCGAGCAGATAACCAAGCAGCTGAATAAGCTGGTAGAGGTCGTCAAAGTTGTCGATTTAACCGAAGGGACCCATGTCGAACGGGGCCTGATGATGGTGAAAGTCCGTGCTGCCGGTGCACAGCGTGAAGAGGTAAAACGCACGTCGGATATTTTCCGGGCGCAGATTATCGATGTTACGCCGACCACCTACACCATTATGGTGACCGGTGATGAGGAAAAGCTCGCGGCATTTCTGGAGTCGTTGTCCGGTACAACAATTATGGAAGTCGCCCGAACCGGTGTATCTGGCGTTGCCCGTGGTGAAAAGGTATTGAGCCTCTAAATGTTCAAAAGACCAGGCGCGGCGGACGACGGTCCGCTGGCGCGGGTCATTTACGGTTGTCGCGTCTGAATCGAATCGCATATTTGTTCTGACGCCGGTTTTTGACTTCTTTGGCTATTTTTAGCACAAGCCCAAGCAACAATAGGCCAAGCAGCAGAGCCAGGCTCCAGCCAATCCCATTGCACAGCCAGTCTGGTTTACAACGTAAACCGATCTGAATCATCATTCTCAGAATCCTTTAAATTCCATTCATGTCGGACCAGCAAACTGACAGAAGGTTGCTATAGTTAACCTAACGACCTAATTCATTTCAATTCAATCTATCCGGTGGAGCCCTTGCAGGAAAAAGTATTATTTGCGCGACAGCCCATATTTGATGGGCGTCAGCAGGTTTTTGGCTACGAACTGTTGTTCCGTAATGGCGAGTCCGATAAGGCTGAGTTTATCGATGGGGATCTGGCAACTCGCTCGGTGCTTTTGCACGCCTACACCGAAAGCAGTGCCCCACAGGTATTGAATGGCAAACCCGGCTTTTTAAACGTCGGGCGTACCATGATGTCCGCAATACCCACCTTTGCCCGGGAGTTTCTGATCGTGGAAGTCCTGGAGGATGAACATCACATCGGCACTTTGCCTGCAGAAATCCAGCAGTTGAGTAAACGTGGTTTTCAGGTCGCGCTGGATGATTTTGAAATGATTAACTATCGACCAGAGCTGATAGATGCAGTTCACATTGTTAAGTTGGATGTCCTCACTTACAGCGAACAAGAACTGGCAAAGGCTGTCGATACGTTAAGCCAGCATTCTGTCCGATTGCTGGCAGAAAAAGTAGAAAGCCATGATATGTTCAAGTATTGCCAATCACTGGGTTTTGACTTGTTTCAGGGGTTTTTCTTCTGCAAACCTGAAGTGGTGCGTGGGCATATTCTGGACGCCAACAGACGAGCGATTTTTGATCTGATTCGGGAACTATATCAGCCGGAAGTAGACATTCAGCGCTTAACCGACATCGTGAAACGCGATGTGGTTTTGTCCTACAAGTTACTGAAATTGGTGAATTCTTCGTTTTATCGACGGGTGCAGGAAGTGGATTCTATAAGTCATGCCGTGATGATTCTTGGTATTAACCGCATCCGCAGTTGGGCTACCTTGGTGAGCTTGGGCAAACTCAATCACAAACCGGATGAGTTGCAAACAGAGAGTTTGATGCGCGCGTATATGTGTGAAAATCTGAGTACGAAGTTTTCCGCTGAAGTTCAGCAGATGAGTTTTTCCGCAGGATTGTTAAGTTGTCTGGATGCATGGTTTGACTATCCATTGGAGCAATTAATGAAAGTCTTACCCTTGTCACATGAGTTGCGCGACGCCGTGGTGTTAAAAACTGGCGAGACCGGCCAGCTGTTGTCTGTGGTGGTGAAGTATATGCATTCGCAATGGGATCAAATACCCGCAAATCAATTGAGCGAGTTAGGACTGACCTTGGCGGACTTAAGTGACGCCTACGCTTACGCGATTGCCCGCACGGACCAAATTTCTGAATTGATGATCGAAGAGTAACCGCTATGTTATTGATGGTTAAACATCCCGAAAGCTGGATTCACAAAGCTCAAACTCAACAATTTTTTGCACTAAAGAACTTTGATGCAGGAAAATCGACACGGATGGTCTTCAAGCGGGAAGAGTTGGCGGAAACACCGGCAGAAGATTGGGCGCTGGTACGTGTTGTGGATGGCCTGATTGGATTAAAGATGGACGATAACCGTATTATGGCCCTGGAGTCCGGTGATTGCTGGTTGGGATATCCGGGTGGCGTGATGCAGTGGTATCAGGAAGGCGCGGTGACGTTGGATGTCTGGACCTGGAAGGGCGTTCCGCAGGCCGTGATACCAAGTGTTATTCATGGGTTCAGTGACCTGGTCATGAGCTTGTTAAATCACAATACTCAGGTCCCGCCAGATCCCATGCCGGGTTTTGAATTCTTTAAATCGGGCGAGGAAATCATTAAAGAGGGCGAAAGTGCCGATTCGGTTTACACCCTAATACAAGGCAAAGCCAAGGTCACCGTGCAGGGTAAGCAGGTGGGCGTAGCCAAAGAAAACGAAATCATTGGTTTGCAGGCCATGTTGTTGAAAACAACTCGCACTGCCACGGTGGTGGCGGATGGTCCCTGTTCGGCAGTGCGTGTGGCATATGATAAGTTCCGCTCACTGATCGAAACCCGACCTGAGCTGGTGTTGTCGACCATGGAGACCATGGCTCAGCAAATAGAGCGGGCGAACAAGCGGATGACAGAATAAGCAGTCAAAAAAAAGCCCGCACAAAGTGCGGGCTAACGCTCACTCCCTTTTGGGGACCTCACTGAGATCGTTAACTGTCAGGAAACTTCTACAATTCGTTTCATGTCAGTCATATAACCACGTAACTCTTCACCAATGTATTCAATCGGGTGGTTGCGAATGGCCTCATTGGCTTTGACCAGCGCCAGGTTGTCTACAGAGTTAGATTTGCTGTTCAAGCCCTTACCGATAACCTCTGTTGTTACCTTTGGCATGATGGTGTCGGCCAGTAAAGGAATCGCCGCATTGGCGAATAAGTAATTTCCATATTCAGCGGTGTCGCTGATGACCACATTCATTTCGTACAATTTTTTACGGGCAATGGTGTTGGCAATCAACGGCAGCTCGTGTAGAGATTCATAGTAGGCACTCTCTTCGATAATGCCGCTCTCAACCATGGTTTCGAAAGCCAACTCAACACCGGCCTTCACCATGGCAACCATCAAAATACCCTTATCAAAGTATTCCTGCTCATCCAGATCATTGGCGACTTCAGGGGCTTGCTCAAAGGCTGTTTTGCCGGTTTCTTCACGCCAATTCAACAGATCTTTATCATTGGCGGCCCAATCCGCCATCATGCCAGACGAAAATGCACCGCTGATGATGTCGTCTTGGTGTTTGCGGAACAACGGACGCATGATGTCTTTCATTTCTTCTGACAGCTCAAATGCACGCAATTTAGATGGGTTATCCAAACGATCCATCATGTTGGTGATACCGCCCAGCTTTAAGGCTTCGGTAACGGTTTCCCAACCATATTGAACGAGTTTCGCGGCATAGGTGCTGTCGATGCCATCAGCGACCATTTTGTCAAAACAAAGAATCGAACCAGCTTGCAACATGCCACACAGAATGGTTTGTTCACCCATCAAGTCTGACTTAACTTCGGCAACAAAAGAGCTTTGCAAGACACCGGCGCGATGGCCGCCCGTGGCTGCCGCCCAAGCCTTAGCGATTGCCATACCTTCGCCTTTTGGGTCATTTTCCGGGTGTACGGCAATCAGGGTAGGCACACCAAAACCGCGCTTATATTCTTCACGCACTTCGGTACCAGGACACTTAGGTGCAACCATGACGACCGTAATGTCTTCACGAACTTTCAGGCCTTCTTCAACAATATTGAAGCCGTGAGAATAACCCAGCGCAGCGCCTTGCTTCATCAGCGGCATAACTGCATTGACCACAGAAGAGTGCTGTTTATCTGGAGTCAGGTTAACGACCAGGTCGGCCGTTGGAATCAGGTCTTCGTATGAGCCCACGTTAAAGCCATTTTCGTTGGCGTTTTTCCAGCTTTGACGCTTCTCATCGATGGCTGCTTGACGCAAGGCATAAGAAACATCCAAACCAGAGTCGCGCATGTTCAAACCCTGGTTAAGACCCTGCGCGCCACAACCGACTATCACGACCTTTTTGCCTTTCAAAAAATCACATTCATCGGCAAATTCACTGCGGTCCATGAAACGGCATTGGCCTAACTGAGCCAATTGCTCGCGTAAATTCAGGGTGTTGAAATAGTTACTCATTCTGTTACCTATAAAAATCTGGAAGTGGTTTCATACCACGGTTAAAGCGCAGTCTAACCAAAGGATGGTGTTGCTTAAAATGAATTGTTGGCAATCAAGTGTTGCGAAAACTGACTTGAATCAGTTTCAGTGCAGATTGCCGGTATTTGCGGCGAAATGGTCAGATATTGATCGCATTCTTAGGCCAAATTCACCAGATTTCTGTCATTGCGGTTTTGTAACAGAGTGTCGCGGATGTTGTTTAAACAGCGACTTAGTTTGTTGACGAGGGCGGCTGACTTTGTTGTGTCTTTTTGGCCTCCGATTTCTCCTTGTCAGTTGTTGGTGCCTGTAGCGGAATACTCAAGGTTACCGTTGTCCCTTTTCCTTCTTCAGATTGAACGCTGAGTTGGCCGCCTAAGGAGACAGTGGTCAGGTTGTGGACGATATGCATGCCAAGGCCGCTGCCACCCTTGCCCATTTTGGTGGTGAAAAAAGGCTCGAAGATGCGTTTTTTAACGTCATCTGTCATGCCAATTCCATCGTCACTCACGGTTATGTCTATTGAGCTTCCATGGCTTCGGGTCGACACGGTGACGGTGCCTGAGGACTGGTTTTCGAAACCATGCATGACCGAATTGTTGATCAGGTTTGAAATGATTTGGCTGAGTACGCCGGGGAAGGAGTTCAGCTCGGCGTCTTGCTCTTCAAGGTCAACAACCAGTTCAAAGGGTTTTGATTTGAAGATGTGGTGAAGTGTCGACTCAATCTCATGGATGAATTCGTTGATTTTGAACACCCTTCGATTATCGCTGGTGCGGTCGACCGCGATTTTTTTAAAACTCTGAACAAGATTGACGGCCTTCAGCAGGTTTCTTTCAATCAGGTTGGCTCCTTGCAGTATTTCGTCCAGAGCGCTCTCAAACTGGCTTTTGGTCATTTTTCCGTTTTCAAAGTTAGCCTTCAGTTGTTTCGCCGTTTCATACAGTGACGAAGACATAACCCGGCCGTTGCCAATAGGGGTGTTGAGTTCATGGGAAACTCCGGCGACCAGAGCGCCAAGCGCAGCCAGTTTCTCGGTCTGAACCAGACTGTCCTTTGCGTCTTCCAGCCGTTGAACGGTGTCGGTAAGCTCTTTATTGACTCGGGTTAAGTCTTCAGTGCGCTGCTTAACTCGATCTTCCAGGTGGTCAAAAGACTCTTTTAAGGCAACCTTCATAAAGTCGAGTTCATCGGCGAGGTCTGAAAATTCATCGTCGTGCACTGTGGTGATATTTATGTCGAAGTTCTTCCTGGCCACTTCATGTGCAAACTCTTTCAGTTTGGCCAATGGTTTGTTCACTCGACGGTTAATGATGAACAAAATTACGGTTAACGACAGCAACACCTGCGCCGTCGTGATAATTAAAACTTGCTGTGTTTCGAGTCGAGCTTGCGTCCGTGCCGGTTGTAAACTGTACTCAAGTTCTATCTCGCCGATGATTTTATCTTCGCGGACGACGTTATCGGATAACGTCAACGCATCCGGCTCTGGGGTATAGCCAACACGGTAATAATCGACAAAGAGATCTCCTAAAGCGTCTGTTACTGTAATGCGATTAACCGCGGAGTTAAGGGCGACACCGTCAATAAGGTGCTCTGCATTTTCAGGAATGAATGACCACAAAGGGGGATTGAGTCCTTCTTTTAACACTTCCATCAAGGCTGTTGCCTCTTTGGTACTGCGATCGTTTATTTCTGCATTAAATCGAAATGTGATTTCAATGGTGCCTACAATAAACGCCGGAATAATAATAGAACTGACTACCACGCTGGAAAGAAACCAGCGGAGGCGATTACTTGTTCGGTTATCATTAGTTTTGGACATGCATCTTCTTATCGAGTATTTGTCAGTTGTTCAAGAACAGCCTGAATATTCTTATCAACAATCGTTTGATAAGTACCGTCTTTTCTCATGTCGAGCAACGCTTTGTTAATGTCTTGGAGTAAATGGGATTTGCCCATGCTTTTTGGAATGCCCAGATAGTTTGGGTCTTCCTTATATGGGGGCTGTAGAATGGCAAAGTCGTCACGATGCTTTTGTAGCCATTCGTTTTCCGCGATGACAGTTTCAAGCGCCACTCGGCCAGGGCTGATCAATACTGCGTCGACCCTGTCTAACTCCAACATGCGCATCTGCCCGGCTCGGTCTGTGGACTCGACAATGGCAATATCTCCGTTCTGTCGAGCCTTTTCAAAATCATCCCCATAAGAACTGCCTTTTTTTATTGCCAGGCGTTTTCCCGTTAAGCTGGCCAGCCCAGTAAAATCAAAGGCCTTTGCCTTGGTGGTTACAATCACCAGTTCGTCGGTGTACATCGGTTCTGAGAAGTCCCACCGCTGCTGTCTTTCTGCGGTTTTGGAAAAGCCGATAATCGCGCCTTTTCCATTTGAGCTCAGGGTAAGGGCTCGGTTCCAGGGGGATAAATCATAGGTGAATTCAATGCCCGTGCGTCTTGAAACCTCGCTCAATAAATCAATCATGATGCCCTTTGGTTGGCCCGCTGAGTCTAACCAGTTCTTGGGTTTTGCTTTGTCGTCGCCCACGATCGCCAATGCGTCGGCATGGCAGGTCATCACCAAACTGGACATTATGAGCAATGCCATTGACAAAATACGACGATGGGCATTCATGGGGAGGGTGTCTCGCGCAGGTAACTTCATTGAACTTAGTTCAGAACAATCCGAATTTCAAAATCCGAGGTCGCCTTTTTTCACTTCAGCCGATCCAATGGAACTATTTAATCGAAATATTGTTGCAAATGCTGCAACGCAATCTATGACATGCCATAATTCGCCGAATGATTAGGAGGGGAATATGGATCTAAGGGCATTACGTCAATTTATACATTTATCCCAGACTCTGCATTACGGTAAAACATCAGAAGCCATGCATGTCAGCCCATCAACGCTGAGCCGTAGTATTGCCAGACTGGAAGATGAATTGGGTGCGACGCTGTTTGAACGAGATAATCGGACCGTCGTCTTGACTCAGGCAGGTCGGCAATTTCGGGAATTCGCTGAAGCGACACTGGCACATTGGCAGGATTTGAAGCACCGCTTGAAGAATAATCCTATTGAGCTGACAGGCCAAATCCGTCTGTATTGCTCAGTCACGGCGACTTATTCATTCATGTCAGAGTTATTGACATTGTTTCGCTCAGAGTTCCCCAATATTGAAGTCATCCTGGAAACCGGCGACGCGGCTCAGGCCATTCAGAAAGTGATGGATGATGAAGCGGATATCGCCGTTGCACCGTTGCCAGACCAACTTCCGAACCCTTTGTTGTTCAAATCATTGGTTGAAACGTCGTTAGAATTTATTGCTCCAGCAGTAGAAGGACCCATCACTGCCTTGCTCGATCAAAACCCAATCCCGTGGGGACAAGTCCCTTTTGTGATGTCGGAATTCGGGTTAGCCAGGAAGCGACTTGACCATTGGTTTCGATCTCAAAGCGTTAAACCAAACATCTACGCACAGGTTGCCGGTCATGAGGCGATCGTTGCGATGGTGGGTTTGGGCTTGGGTGTTGGTGTCGTACCTAAGCTGGTACTAGAAAACAGCCCGCTCCAGCAAAAGATCAAAACTATCGATGTCGACAAAAAACTACAGCCCTTTGATGTCGGTGTGTGCGTCCTGAACCGACGTCTGCAGGACCCATTGGTTAATGCATTCTGGAAAACAGCACAGAAAATTCAGCAAGAGATAGGTTAAATGTCACAACAGTCTGAACAAAACGAATCCAGCTTGACTCCGCAAGCTGAGTCACATCATCGCCGTGGGGTGTACCTGATCCCCAATCTGCTAACCACGAGCGCCTTGTTCGCTGGTTTTTACGCGATAATCGCCTCAATAAATGGTGATTTTGCGAAAGCCTGTATAGCTATATTCATTGCTCAATTGCTGGATGGTGCTGATGGGCGAGTTGCCCGTATGACGCATACACAATCTGAGTTTGGCGCACAGTATGACAGTATGTCGGATATTATCGCTTTCGGTCTGGCGCCGGCTATTTTAGCCTTTCAATGGTCATTAAGTGGGATGGATAAAGCAGGTTGGGTTGCCGCGTTCATTTATGTTGCTGGTGCTGCGCTGAGATTGGCGCGCTTTAATGTGCAGATCGGAAAGGTGGATAAAAAGTACTTTATCGGTTTAGCCAGTCCCGCCGGTGCCGCTGTAATCTGGTCAACCATATGGTCACTCGAAGAATTTGGCGTCACCGGTCAGCAGGTGTCCTGGCTGATGGTGGTGTTAACGCCGTTGGTTGGCATAATGATGGTCAGCCCGGTACGTTACTTCTCCTTCAAAGATATCAGTGCTCAACGGCGGGTGCCTTTTTTTGCTCTGCTGGCCATAGTCTTGGTTCTGTCCCTTATCGCGTTGGATCCCGCTCGTGTTTTATTGGGCTTTGCACTGACTTATGCGTTGCATGGTCCACTGTTAGAGGTAGCGAGGTTTCTGAGAAAAAATAAATCAGGAACTTCTGCCCCGGAGTAAGGTCATAAAGCCGTCTCAATCACAAATTATGGAGGCGGCTCATGATGACTCGTCGATTTTCCGAATCCGAAAACAATGTTACGCCCAAGTCGATGTTTCTGAATCGACGCCAAATAATGCAGGGGGCGGGTGCCCTGGCCGTAACCAGTATGATTTCTCCCTTAGTTGCCGCCAAATCGGCGAGCGCGCCTGTTTGGCTAAACCGGAAAATCAACTCAACGGTATATCGCAGTGTAGATTCCGAAGACTCCGTCACCGATGCCTACGATGCTCAGCGGTACAACAACTTCTACGAGTTTGGTACCGGCAAAGACGATCCTGTCAAAAACGCAGACGAATTCAATCCATATCCATGGGAAATAAAGGTTTCCGGTCTTTGTGATAAGCCGGGTGTCTTGTCGCTGGAGGACTTAGTCACCAGCAGCCAAACAGAAGAGCGGATCTACCGACTGCGCTGTGTTGAAGCTTGGTCAATGGTTGTGCCATGGACCGGGATTCAGTTGTCCTCTTTATTGCGGCGTTTTCAGCCGAACAGTAATGCCAAATACGTTGCCTTTGAAACAATTGTCCGAAAAGAGGAAATGCCTGGGCAGCGGGATCGTTTTTCATTTATTGAATGGCCCTACGTGGAAGGCCTACGCATGGATGAAGCATTTCATCCGCTCGCTTTTCTGGCAATAGGCATGTACGGCGAAGCGCTGCCGGTGCAAAACGGTGCGCCAATTAGGCTGGTGGTTCCGTGGAAATACGGTTTTAAGAGTATCAAATCGATCGTTGGTATTAAGTTTGTCGATCAACAACCCCCGACAACCTGGAATCTTGCTGCGCCGCGCGAGTATGGTTTCTACAGTAACGTCAACCCCGGTCGACCCCATCCCCGTTGGAGTCAGGCAACCGAAAGGCGATTTGGTGCCGATGGTAAAATCGATCGGATACCAACTCAGCTGTTTAACGGCTACAGTGAGGTTGCTAGCCTCTATAAAGATATGGATCTGAAGCTTTTCTACTGATGAAAAATAAAATTCTATGGTGGACCCTGTTTCTTACCGCGGCTGCACCCTCGGTATCTTTGTCGATTATGTTCTTCTTCTTCCCGCGTCGATTGGGGGTAGACCCTGTAGAGGTGTATTTGCAGCAAAACGGTCTTTGGGCTCTCCGCTTCTTGTTGGTCACTTTGGCGTGCTCACCGTTGCGACGCTTAGGTATGAAAACCGTAGTCCGTTATCGCCGGATGCTGGGGTTGTATGCTTTCTTCTATGGGACGCTTCATTTAACCACTTATGTAGCAGGGTGGATTGAATTCGACTGGTCCCTGTTTATTGAAGATCTATATAAGCGCCCATTTATTTATGTTGGTATGCTCACTTGGGTTGTGTTGTTTGCCTTAGCGATTACTTCGCCGAAATGGATGGTCAGGCGTTTAAGAAAAAATTGGGTGGTCATTCATAAAGGCGTTTTCATCGCAGTTTGTGCTGCGTGGCTGCATTTGTGGATGCAGAGCCGAGCGTCTGCGGCTGAGCCCTTGGTTTATTTAGCAATCATACTGGTTTTGCTCGGTGAGCGAGCGTTCCGGAAATTCTACAAATCCAGCCTTGTAAAACCTTGATCCTGAACTACCTTTATATGCCCCAAGCGAATGTTAACTAATTTCAAATAAACAGTTGACGCGGGTAATTAAATCCTTAATATACGCCTCCCTGCTGCTGAGGCGGCAGGGAAATCAACCGAAGTTTGGTTTCTTTTAAAGTCTTGTAAGTGATTGATTTTAAAGGAAAAAATTAAAAATAACGGTTGACACGGTGGTTTGAATCATTAAGATACGCACCACTGAAACGGCAAGCCCAGAGCGCCTCTGCCGAGATCTTTAAAATCGAAAGAAGTAATTTGTGTGGGTGCTTGTGAGTCGGTAAAAAATATCGATCATAAGTATCT
>JBNKNI010000020.1:0-99839 GCA_050293765.1 Reinekea sp. | reverse complement strand
GTTCGTCTAAAACAACACCTTGATTCAGATACCGGTTGTTTAACTGCTCACAGACAAAGTGAATTGGGCCACGGACCAGATCCATGAGTTCAAGTCGTGACGTATCTGAGATTTTCAGCTGATTGAATTCGATGATAGCGTGATACAACTGTCTGGATGTCTCACCGATATTTGCCATAGGCAAGCTTTCAACCCAAGCCTTGAGCTGACGAGCAGTTGGGTCGCAAAACGTCAGCGTCGACTGCGTCTGTTCTGGAATGTTTAAATAAGGCTGGTCGCGGTATTGCATGAGAATCTCTTATCTTCGTCCTTGTCAGTATAGCCGCTTTTAATTGTCGTCAATGTTATGCGTTTCCTTGACTCATAAGGATGCGTCGATTTCATTAAAAATTTCTATAAATGTGAACTGTGTCGCAACTAAAGCAGCATTGTCTTGAATTTATATCAGATTATCAATGAATTAGATAAGAATTAACGGTCAAATTAATAACCTTTGCCATCATTTGTGTTGTTTATCCAAGTTTTACTGGCTTTATATGGAATTTCCCTGACTAACCGCGGTAACAAATAGCCTGAAAGTTTGGATTGCATTTCCTGCCAGATAGTTTGAGCGCGGGCCTCATCCACTTCAAAATGGTGCGCGCCTTGTACAGGGTCCAGGCAATGAAGGTAGTAAGGTAAGACGTCATGGTCGAAAAGTGTCCGGCATAATGCGACCTGAACGTCCGCATTATCATTGATTTGACGCAACAGGACGGTTTGATTGAGTAACAGCACTTTAGAGTCTCGCAGCCGGCGAAGTTGTCGGCTCAGGGCCGGGCTGATCTCATTCTTGTGGTTGATATGCAGTACCAGAACAATTTTTTTACTCAGGGCCCTGAATTTGGCCAACAATGACTCGGTGATGCGCGCTGGAAGAATGGTCGGCGTGCGTGAGTGAAGACGAATGGTTCTGATTTGTGGGATGCTGTCGAGTCGCTCCAGCAGTGCTCCTAATTGCTCATCGTTTAAGCTGAGTGGGTCTCCCCCACTGAGGATAACCTCTTCAATGGCGGGATTGCTGGCAATGTAGTTGATGGATTGTTTCAGTGTATCGTCAGTAACACGTTGATCCTGATATGGGAAATGGCGCCGGAAGCAATAGCGGCAATGAACCGCACATGCTTGGTGGGCAATAAATAATACTCTGTTGGCGTACTTATGAATTAATCCGGGTACCGGAGAGAAATCGTCCTCGTGCAGTGGGTTATCCCCATAGCGTTCTGATGCTTGCGTTTCTTCTATTCTGGGCAAAACCTGCAATAAAATAGGGTCAAAAGGGTCTGACGGATTCATTAAATCGGCAAAGTGTTGACTAACCCGCAGCCGAAATGCGTTGTTGTGATCGACTTTGTAGGGAAGTTTTTTCTCATCAATATTGAGGTATTGCAGCAAATCTTTCGGCGTCCGAAAGCTTTTTGCCATCTGTGTCTGCCAATCTGCGTCAACTGGAACGCTGGAAATTGCTTTATTAGAGTCCAAAGTTGACGAAGAAACAGGTATCATGTGCGCTCTTTAATTTCAGTTAGCAGAAGATAGAAACAATGGCGACGTATTCTACCAGTGAATTCCGCTCGGGTATGAAAGTTTTATTAGATGGCGAACCTTGTTCGATTGTCGAAAACGAATTCGTAAAACCGGGGAAAGGACAAGCATTTAACCGCGTTAAGTTGAAAAACTTGAAAACCGGGCGTACTTGGGAACGCACCTTTAAATCAGGTGAAAGTATCGAAGGCGCTGACGTTCAGGATATCGATATGGAGTATCTCTATACCGATGGTGAATTCTGGCATTTCATGAAGACCGATGGTTCATTTGAGCAGATCAGCTGTGATAAAACCGCATTGGGCGATACGATTGACTGGTTGAAAGAACAGGAAACTTTTGAGGTAACACTGTTCAACGGTACGCCCATTTCAGTTACCGCACCGAATCACATTGAGCTGGAAGTCGTTGAAACCGATCCTGGTGTAAAAGGGGATACCGCAACCGGTGGCTCGAAACCCGCAAAATTAGCTTCGGGTGCTGTTGTAAAAGTACCTTTGTTCATCAATCAAGGTGAAATTATTCGTGTGGACACCCGTTCCCGAGATTACTTGAGTCGTGCGAAAAGCTGATTCTGGTCGATGAGAGTGTATTAATGCTAAGCCGCTGCACAGCGGCTTTTTTTATGGATATCGAACACTATGGCTGATTTTGCAAGTTGGCAACCGAGTGCCACGATTGACACGCTGGTCGCGCGGGCTCGGATGATTCAAACCATCCGGCAGTTCTTCTCTGAGCGAGATGTATTGGAAGTGGAGACCCCGATCCTGTCTCAGTATTCTGGAACGGACCTTCAGCTATCCCAATGGCATACTGAACAAGGTCATAGTCTGCATACCTCTCCAGAATTTGCCATGAAACGCCTGTTGGCGGCTGGTTCTGGGGATATTTTTCAAATCTGTCACGTATTTCGACGAGATGAGTTAGGACAACGGCATAATCCTGAGTTCACTATGCTGGAATGGTATCGAGTGGGTATGGATGAATTCGGACTGATGGATGATGTTGTTAATCTGATATCTTTCTGCTCCGGGCAGCGTTCACTGGAACGCCAGTGCATGACGTACGAAGAGGCTTTTTTAACGACTGATTTGCCAGACCCCCATCGAGCCTCATTGACTGAACTGCGACAGACAGTCGCCGATAAGTTACATGCGGATGCCACCACCTGGACCCGGGACGATTGTCTGGATGCACTCATGTCAATGGTTGTTGAACCTTCATTGCCCAGGGAATCCCTCTGCTTTATCCACCAATACCCAAAGTCTCAAGCCGCATTAGCCCTACATAAGGACTTGGGGGATATACAGGTAGCCCGTCGCTTCGAACTGTACTGGCAGGGAATGGAACTGGCTAATGGTTATTATGAATTGACCGACGCCCAGGAGCAGAAAAGTCGTTTTGAGGCGGAACAGGCAGTGAAAATCAGTTCTGGAGAGGAAAAGCGGGGCTTTGATCAGCGATTTCTGGATGCTCTTGATGCTGGAATCCCTTCGTGTAGCGGGGTTGCGCTGGGGCTGGATAGGTTGTTGATGATTTTGTTACAGAAAAATAATATCGCCGAAGTAATGGCTTTTGCCTTTGACCGGGCATAAAAAAAAGGAGCCAAAGCTCCTTTTTTACTAATTGGATTTTTTATTGACTAAGGCTTCCAGCTTCGCCTGCATCCGTTGTTCAGCTTTTTCAGGGCTTTCTGTGGTTGCTTGTTTTGGCGCGGCTTTCGGCTTTGGCTTGCCTTGTGCTGGGGCTTTTCTGGGGTTCTTACGTGGGCCTTTAGGCTTAGCCTGCGGCTTTTTCAACGCTCGTTTTTTATCGATTTCGGCCAGCTTTTCCTGAGCGTGCACCGCTTCTTCAGCGGAGACCTTGCCGGTCACTTCCCCACCTAAGGTAACACGATCAGCCCCTTCGGTCAGGCAGGCAATGTAACGACGCATGCGGACATACAAGTTCAACGCGCGACGAATGCGAGTTTTCGATAGCTTGCCATCAGCCGCTATTGCTTCGTGGATGCCAATTTGCAAAGGCTTTGGATTCGCAGCAGAAAAGACTTCTGGGTAGAACTCACAAAGCTCGTCTAAAGCTTTACGGTTGGCTTCATATTCTTTCTTGCGCTTCGCTTCCAGCTTTTTTTGGCTGTTTTCGTTCGATTCAATGGCGGCTTGTTGTTCAGACATGGTTTCTTTGTTGAAAGTTTCTAAAATTGAGCGCCGCAGGATACTCGGTTATGCAGCATTTGCAAAGTTGTAATCGCGTATCTCTCTTGGTTCAGGTTGCCAGACAGAGAGGCTGAAACGGCTTTAGGTCATGCCTGCTTAGCATCTTTCTTACCGTTCAAACGAGGAGCAAACTGTGATCGAGCTTTTGATGGCCGATTAGTGAGCTTTGTCGAACAAAATTATGCGCTGCTGACTCTAGCGTCGTTCTGTCTCTTGCCAATAGAACAACCATTGACTGCGAGACACGCCTTGCCATAGAACTTGAATAGCACGCTGAATTCATGCGAACTTCTGACTCGGGACACTTCGTGGACTGCACAGAAGAGGGCATCCTTACTTCTGTGCAGGGACATCGACAAGTTACCGTGTTTTTTAGCGTGGCATATACGCGTACTGACGGCTCAACGGTGTCGGTAAAAGACCGGGTTTACGCATATATTGCTCTGGGATGGTCAAACCTTCCTGTTTGAATCCAACCAGTTGTTCTGGGGTTAGGTTTTCGAGGAATCGGAAGTAATAGCTTTGTATGCGTTCATCGCTGGATGATGATGCGTCCAAGAGCAAGCCAATGATAGCCTCGTTGGAGTTCAGGCGATGGCGGATCCCTGTATCCCGACGGACTAAGGCGACGAGTTTAGAAAGAATATAAATGTTGGTTTCAGAAAATATCATCAGCTGTTCCATGTAGACCTCCGGTCACGACAATTTATTTACGCCTTTAATTTAGTGAATCAAAATGACATTGCCACAATGAATTGATCGTTTTATGACCTGGTCGACAATTGGCTTGAAAACCTGTGAGATGGCTCGCAAAAACAAAAAATGGTCCGAAATGACGAGAAAATGGCATTAAAAAGCGTTGAAATTCGATAAAGCAGTGATGGTTTCAAATGCCGTTCAGAATAGACGGTTCTTTGGCAACTACCGATAAAAGAAGTGCCAGATTGGCAGGCACTTCGAATCGTAATTGTAAGGATATGTAAGTTGTCGATAATCTGATTATTGGCTGAGTAGCTGACCCAGTTTTAAGTTGGCACCAATTTTGATTTGCTCATTCCAACTCATTTTTCCGGGCTCAAACACCATTATGACCGTGCTACCCAGACGGAAACGTCCCATTTCTTCGCCGCGATTAAAGTTGAGTTGGCTGGCAGTGATGGACTGTTGAATAATTTTTCGCTCAAAAGGTGCCACGATGCCGGACCAAGTCGTTTCGATACTTGCCACAATCATGGCTCCCACCAATACCATGAGGAATCGACCCTGGTCGGATTCGAATTCGCAAACCAGTCGTTCATTCCGGGCAAACAGGCGGTCGACATGCCCAGCGGTAAGCGGGTTTACGCTAAATAGTTTGCCCGGTATAAACGTTGTTTTTACAAGCGTTGCTTTCATCGGCATGTGGATCCGATGGTAGTCCTTTGGCGATAAATACAGTGTGATGAAGTCACCGTTCTGGTAGTGCTGAGACATGCCATGGTCACCTCCCAATAGCGCTGGGAGGGTAAATGTCTTGCCTTTCGCCTGAATCAGTTCATCCCCCTGGATTGGACCGAATTGACTCACGCAGGCATCAACTGGTGAGGTCCAGCTGTTTTCCAGTCCTTCTTGTGGCCTGCAACCCGGTTTTAGTGCGCGGGTAAAAAAGTCATTGAAATTGCGGTAGTCTTCAAGTCGTTCTCGCTCTGCCTCGCTCAAATCAATGCCAAATCGTTTCAAAAAGAATCGCATAAGTGGAAATTTGATGATTGACCACTCTGATTCGGCGAAAACGCCGACGAGTCTGGACAGCAGGTGATGTGGCAGCAGGTATTGGAGTGATAGAAATAAAAAATCCTGAAGTGTTTGTTTCATTGTCTCATCTTATTAAGTGCGGTATTCCAGTCGGCGCAGTATTCGCGAAATAACTGGTAATCGATAGCATTAAGGGGTTCGTCTTGGCCATGTGCATCGGCGTAAAGCAACATGGTGACTTCATTACCAATACTGAACGACCGTAGGAAAAAGCTTTCGTCATCTGTCGCCGCCAGTAAGGGGGGTGGTAGTTTCTGGCCAGCTTTGTTTCTGTTTTTATCATTGACCCAAAGTGCGGTTACCCGGCTGCTGAGCTCCATGAGAATCTCAGAAGACTGCTTGGCGAGCTTTAGGTTCCTCAACAAGAGGTAGGATTGGCAGCCTTCACTGTCAAAGGTTTGCCAAAAACCATTATTTTCCTCCATAACAACAATACGCGAGAGGCACAGACCTTTTTGCAGGCCGTACAAAGCACTTTCCTGTATCTCTACCGGTGAGTGCCAGCTGTTTTGATTGCGAAACTGACGACGGATCTCGCGTTGAATGTTGAGATTAACGACGGCTCTTTTCTGCACGACCGGTGGCGGAGAAGTTTCCGGTAAACTCGCAGCTTCTTTAAGTACAGGCGGTTGCTTGGCCTGGGCTTTGAGTTTGGGTTCTGCCTCTGGCCAGGATGATAAATCCGGGGCAACGTCGGCGTTCTGTGCGTGGCTGAGACCTTTGACCAACGCTAGGTCATTTGCACTGAACCCGGTGCCGTTTTTGTTGAGGATGACTGACGGTTGCTGAGCCAATAAACGACGGGCTGCGATCGCCGCGTGGGGGAGCTTGAACTCTCGGGCAGCCACGGCAACCCATTGTTTCAACATAGGTTTGAATTCAGTCAGGCCCAGGGATATTTCACCGGTCCGGCACAGGGTGTCGAGCGCATCGGAATGCCAATCTTGACGAACAGCAAAGGCAAGGTCGTGACTGAACGGTAGAAAGAATTTCAGTGCCGACTGTTTAAATGATTGAATGCGCTCTTCCTTTGTCGGCTTGAGGTCAGCCTCTTCCGGTAATATTGGCAATTGATAATACTGGCAGAGTTGCTCATTCCACTGTCTTGGGGCCATCCCGATCAGCTGTTGCATCAATGTGTCTCGGTTTTCACCGTTCTTCACTCGTATCTCTATGCTTTCCATTTTTTCAGGTTCGAGTAACCAGCAGACCCAGATCCCCAAGTCATAGAAGAGGGTGACCCAATAGTCCGCTTCTGTCCATGGAATCTGTCTGATCTGAAACCATTGACGCATGAGACTGGCGGCCAGCAGGCTATCGCCTATTGCCCGGAGCAATCCTTTTGCTGAGGCACTTTCACCATTTACTCTTGGGACCTTTTCGCTGAGAGCAACCAGGCGGGTGGCCCCCAGCAGGCTGACGGCATGGTCTAACGTGCGCACAGATACATCGTGACTGGCCAGCATTTTATTCGCGTAACGAAAAAGATGAATGGTCAGTAAAGGATCTTCCCGAATGATCCTCATCCAATCTTGTAGCGGTGCTTGCGCACTTGGCAATGCCCCCAAAGGAATGACGGCAGGGAGGTGTAGCTGTTGAACCTTTGTAAACCAAGCGGATTCGTTCGTCATTTAAAGCGATTCAATTTAGTTAGTCTATTTATAGGATTTCGTAAGTTTATACAGCCCGTGAACAACAAGCAAAAACCATGGGCTAATTTGCCCTTTTGGGCTTTTTATAAGGGGGTTGGTTTGGCGCCTGCATGGTTTAGAGTTATAGCAGATTAAATGGCTGTTGGGTGCATATAGAGTAAAAGTTTGTCAGCAAGTTTTGCCATCGCTGCTGTAAAGGCAACACTGAATAATTGCTATCTTCCTCAGCGGGTGAATAGATACGCAACATTCGAGGCAAGTTCTGCAGGTTATATTCATTATCTTGGCAAAGGACTTAACAACGAAATTTGCCATTTCAGGCCCGCCCTCCGGGTCCTTCAAATCGATGACTGAGCTTTGTTGTGTGTTTTGAAAAGGACTCGTCATTCCCTGCAACACACGCCTCGCTCATCCTACGATCTGATAAGACTGAGTTGATTTGAATTAATCAGAGTTGCCTTAAGTAAATTGGCTGAGTTTTGCCCAAGCACCTTTGGCGATGTCTTTTTGCTCAAACTCGGAGAGTTTTTCAAGTGAAGCGCAATCAATCGCGTGTAGTTTCAGGTAAGGCAGTTTTTTCTCCGGGAACTCCCGTAAATCGCCAAGCATCAAAATGGGGACAATTTTACGTTTATCGAAATAGCCCATTTTTAAGGCGCGTAAACCCTGCTTGAGTGGGAGTTTTTCCAGTTTATTGTCGGTTGATGATTTGCCTGACAAGATCAATTGAGTTTTACCTGCTGAAAGCGAGGGGTAGATGTGAATGGAGGTTTCTGTAACAGCAGAGTCACTTATGTGACTGAAGATTGAATCGTATTGAGCAAAATCGGGCAGTACGACCATTCTTCTGCGACCAATAGGACCGGTCAGGTGCGTGGAATATTCGCAGTACAATTTTTCGACAGCCATGGAGTAAATAATGAAGCTGTTTTTGAATACGTCAAAGAACTTCATGGCGTTGTCAGGCGATTGGAAGTTCTCGAGGCTCCACACGAGGTCACGCGGTTGATTTGCTCTTCCAGACATTAAAATCTATCCCTTAGATGTCTTATTACATAAGTATTGGTTGGAAACGGGATTTGTGCAATCCACAAGATATAGTTTCTAGTTATTTGAGCGCGATGGGAAGGTTGTTTTCGTTATGATAACAATTGGGCTTATGTGTTTTTTTTCTGGAGGCTGTACAAATAGGGTGTTGGTCTTGCGACCCTGGTCCTGATCGTTGGTGGTGATCAGGCCCGGACTAGATTGAGTGCGGCTGATGGTGTTTTCGCTTCAGTGACCAATGGGGTAAGAGCCTGATGAGCGAGTTGAATAACCGTGTTCTGTGTGTTTGGTTGTGCCAGACAACTGAATGCAGTGAACATGGCATGTCGGCGTGCACTCCAATTTCGCCAATAATACAGGCTGTAAATACCGCTAAACGCTGCGATCACTCCAAGCCAAGGATTAAAAAGCAGGCTGATGGCAATCCAGAAAGTGGGGTAGAGCGGAATGCCTATCACATAGGCGTTGCTTGCCCATTTGTCTTCAGCATGTGACTGTTGCCGGACCACTAGATAATGAATGAGGGCGCAAAGGCTGTTCAGCACCAAGCCACCCAATGCCAGCGGCAATCCAGCGATCAGGACCAGAACGTCGGCCAGTAAACGTGTTGTAAGCGTGAGGCTGCTGTGATGACGCAGGATTACATGCAGATCAATACCACTGACTTGTAACCAAGACAGCAATTGATTCACCTGGGCGTTTTCTTTCCACGTTTTAGCATCGGTCAACCAAGAAGTTCCTTCTGGATAAAGTGACGTTAAATGCTGATTGATGCGGGTGAGTTTCTTTTTCTCTTGTGTCCGTAACATCCCTGGCAATGCCTGCTGTATGTTGTGACGCCATTGATCTGTTTCCGCCGCAATGTCTGAAAGCCCTGTTTCGGGTTGGTAAATGGTTTCGGAGGCGCATTGCACCCAGATGTCCGATCCCAAACGAGACTTGTCTGAATAGAATATGCCCGCTTGTAATACGCGGACAGGGCGCCCCGTCGTGCGCGTATATTGATCAGCAATGTGCGCGGCGCCTTTTTTGAACGGGTACAACTTTGATCGGTTGTGGCTGATGCCTTCCGGGAATATGACCACCCATTTGCCGTTACTGAGGGCTTCGTTCAGTTGCCGGAAGCTCTGCCGATTCTGTTGATTCGGATCCTTTTGAAAACGGGCGAGCGGTACTGCACCAATGCCTTTTACGAGCCATTTAACCAGCCAATGATTCAACCAGTCTGCTCGAATGGTACGGGTGAGTGAACGCCCAAGTGCCACTTGAAGGGCAAATGGGTCAATAAAGGCGTTTGGATGGTTCGCAACAACAATTGTGGCGATGTCGTCGCCTGGAATTTTGCCAGTGAAATGTATTTCACGGTAATAGAGGGACAATAAAAAAGCCCAGAAGCTAGAAGGTATTTTGTGCGTGTGCAGGTGCGCCAGTATGGTGGTTAGGATCAGGGCGCATGCGACTACTATTACCATTTCGATGTCACTCAATACATTTGTTGAGTGACATCTTATATCTGGCTCAGCGCAGGGCAATTCTGGTCGACATTGTTTAACAGTTTGCTACCGCGCGGGTACTGCAGCGCTACTCCAGGAATGGACTAACATCATCGACATCCATCTGTTGTGGCAACATATGTTCTTTGGCGTATTGGCGCCATACGCCACTGGTCAGGAATAAATGGAATACATCGGGATCGATGTGCTGTTCATTTTTCATGTTTTTCAGAATTGAGAATGCCTGGCTTAGTGGCATGGGTTGCTTGTAGGGACGCTCTTTCGCGGTCAGGGCTTCGAAGACGTCCGCCACGCCCATGATCCGAGCGGGTATCGACATTTGATTGCGGGTCAGACCTTTCGGGTAGCCTTTGCCGTCCATGCGCTCATGGTGCCCGCCCGCGTATTCCGGAACCCGCTTGAGTTTTGGTGGGAACGGCAGTTTTTCCAACACTTCAATCGTCAGGTTTATATGCCGGTTTATGTGTTCGCGTTCTTCTTCGTTTATCGTGCCGCGGGTGATGCATAAGTTGTATACTTCATTGTCTGTCAGCATTGGCTGGGGATGACCGTGAATGTCGAACCATTGTTGCTCTGCGATCACACGAACCCTTTGTTTATCGTCCTCTGACATAAACTCCCCACCTTTGTTGACACGCTCAAGGAATGTCAGGTCTTCCGTCAAACGATCCCGCTCTTGAGGATCCGTCGTTTGATAAAACTTGGCGGAAAATCTGGCTCTGACGCTGTCCATTCCATCGTGCAGTCTTTCCAGCTTGGTGCCTTTATTCAGTACGTTTTCGGACGTCGCCAGTTTGCCGCAATCGTGCATCCATGCCGCAACATTCAGTTCATACCAACCGTCGTCATCCAGATTAAAGTCTTTGAAGTAGCCTTCCTTCTGCTGACAAGCCGCTCCGGCAATTAATTTCGTGAGTACCGGGATGCGTTGGCAATGTGCAGAAGTGTGAGGAGAGCGAACGTCGATAATCTGTGCTAATGCTTTGATAAATGCATCGAGTAGCTTTTTATGGCTTTCGACGAGATTTTTGTTATCCAATGAAATGGCAGCAAATTTTGCCATCGCCTCAACTGTTTCCTTATCTTCCGGGCTGAAGGTATGCAAATGGCCGAATTCATTACGTGCATTAAGGAGTTGCAGCACCCCGATGACGTGATTGTCGTGGTTTAACAACGGGACGGCCATGATGGACCGGGATCGATAGCGGTGTTTTTCATCGAACATACGCGTACCAGAAAAGTCAAAATTGCTGGTTTCGTAAGCGTCTTCAATGATAACCGACTCCTTGGTTAACGCGACGAAGGTCGCCACATTTGCATGATTGGGCTTGCCATTCTTGTACAAGGGGATTGGTTGCCAGGCAGACTGGTCTTTACTTGCCTCATGGATATTGATGTTAAGCGCAGTGTTGTGCACCGCGGCGAATTTGAGACAGGCTTTTTCATCTTCACCGCTCCAGCGATAAAAGGTACCGCCTTCGGCGCCGGTGATTGTTTGCGCTTCCGTTAAAATAAGGTTGATGAGACCTGAAAGATTGGTCTCCCGTGCGAGCCTGATCAACAGGTCACCAGACTTGTTCAATCCCCAAGCCATCAAATGGCTTGATTCCATAGGTACAACTTGATTATGCATACGACGACTTCAATCCAATTCCATGGTGTATTAAATGTAGCCGCATCATCCCATTTTGTGATCTATTTTTGTTAATAAATGTTCTCAATTGGCCGGACAAAACGCCCGAGCCCAGCCCACTTTAGTTGCGTTAAAGTCAGCCTGGTCGGCCGTATGGGCTGTTCGCTCAGCAGCGCCCGCTTTTCAAGATTAAGCCGATTCCGGCGCTGCCTTTGGCTGTTTACCAAACTCCCCACTTACGCGCGCTGAGGCTGTTAAACCGAGGGTACGTCCTTTTGATCTGCGTATTGAATTATTGGATGTGATCGGTGGTTCAGACGTTTATTTATGAAGAAACGGCAATAGCCGATATCTATTCGATCACTTTTTACGTAAATATCGACAGTCGGGGGGCTCAAGCGCTCGGCTCGGCTTGACAACTGGTTAGTCCGAACGTATGTTTCAAACGATCGTTTGAATATTGGCGAGGGGTAATCTATACCTATTGCCCATCAAGATGCCCAACGTTAGAACAACAAAATTCGCTGCATAGTCTGCAGCCATAGAGAGGTAAATGAGATGCCAACCTATAAAGCCCCAATACGTGACTTACAGTTTGTCATGCATGAAGTTTTAAAGTCAGAACAACACTACGCGTCTATTGGTGCGGAAGACGCAACACCTGATATGGTGGATGCCATCATCAGCGAAGCGGGTAAATTTTGTGAGGAAGTATTGGCGCCATTGAACCGTGTCGGTGACATCGAAGGATGTACCTACAAAGATGGCGAAGTCACGACACCGACTGGATTTAAAGAAGCCTATGCTCAATGGGTTGAAAATGGCTGGCCCTCGCTGAATCACAAAGCCGAGTTTGGTGGGCAGGGGATGCCGGATTCTATCGGCGCTGTCGTGAATGAAATGGTGTCAGAGGCCAACTGGGCGTGGGGTATGTACCCTGGCTTGTCGCATGGCGCCATGAACACCATTGAGTTGCACGGTACCGACGAACAAAAAGAAACTTATTTGACCAAATTGGTTTCCGGTGAGTGGACAGGCACCATGTGTCTGACTGAACCTCATTGCGGTTCAGACCTGGGCATTCTGAAGTCAAAAGCCGAGCCGATGGACGACGGTAGCTATGCCATTACCGGAACCAAAATCTTTATTTCGTCCGGTGAGCACGATATGGCCGAAAACATCGTCCATATCGTTTTGGCACGTTTGCCTGGTGCTCCAGAAGGTACCAAGGGCATCTCACTGTTTATCGTTCCCAAGTTTTTGCCGGACGGTACCCGTAACGAAGTCAAATGCGGCTCTATTGAGCATAAAATGGGGATTCACGGTAACTCAACTTGCGTGATGAATTTCGACAGCGCCAAGGGCTTCCTGATCGGACCTGAAAATCAGGGTTTGCGCTGCATGTTTACGTTTATGAACTTTGCTCGCTTGGGCACTGCGATGCAGGGTGTTGCGTCGGCAGAATTGTCATTCCAGGGTGCTTTGGAATATGCCAAAGACCGCTTGGCGATGCGTTCATTAACAGGCGCGAAAGCACCGGAAAAACCAGCAGACCCCATTATTGTGCATCCTGACGTTCGACGCATGCTGTTAACTCAAAAAGCGTTTGCCGAAGGTGGCCGATTGATGATGCATTCTGCCAGCATGCTGGTGGACAAAGTTAAGTACTCGAAAGACGAAAATGAAGTAAAAGAAGCCGATGAGCTGCTGAGCTTCCTAACGCCTATTGCCAAAGCCTTCTTGACAGAAGTAGGTACCGAAGCCGCAAACCACGGTGTTCAGGTTTATGGTGGACACGGCTTTATTGCGGAATGGGGTATGGAACAGATTGTTCGCGACAACCGAATTTCCCAATTGTATGAAGGTACGACCGGTATCCAGGCTCTCGATTTGTTGGGTCGAAAAGTTCTGATGTCTCAAGGTGAAAGCCTGAAGCGTTTTACCAAGATCATTCATAAGTTCTGTCAGACGTTAGATGGCAATGAAGAACTGAAAGGCATGGTGGAAAAACTCATCGGGTTAAACAAAGAGTGGGGTGAAGTCACCATGCAAGTCGGAATGAAGGCTATGCAGAACCGCGAAGAAGTTGGCGGCGCTGCAGTGGATTACCTGATGTATTCCGGCTATGTCACCTTGGCTTATTACTGGTTGTTGATGGCAAAAACCGCTCAGGACGCTCTGGCTGCCGGTACGGACGAAGCGGATTTTTATAACGCTAAAATCAAGACGGCGAAGTTCTATTTTGCGCGTATTCTGCCTCGGACTGAATCGCACAAGACGATGATGTTGGCGGGTGTTGACACCATCATGGACATGGATGAAGAGCAGTTTGCATTCTAAATAATAGTTAACTGGTCGAACGCCTGAAACTGCCCGACGCGATGTTGGGCAGTGTATCTTTTGCAGAACAATAAAAAAGGGTTTCAATATGGCTGAATATAAAGCTCCCTTACGTGATATCCAATTCGTCCTCGATGAAGTATTTCAAGCTGATCAACTTTGGTCTTCCATGGCTGCGACGGCAGATGTAAACATGGAGCTGGCCAGCGCAATTTTTGAAGAAGGCGCGCGGATCTGCGAAGGCGAACTGTTTCCTTTGAATCGCTCTGGTGATGAAGAAGAGTGCCAATACGAAAATGGTGAAGTACGGACACCATCCGGTTTTAAAGAAGCCTATCAGACGTATTCGGACAGCGGCTGGGTTGGGCTGGGTGGCGACATCAATTACGGTGGTCAAGGCATGCCGAAAATGCTCACCGTCATGTTCGAAGAAATGCTTTACGCCTCTAACACATCCTTTGCTTTGTACCCGGCATTAACCGCCGGTGCCTGTCTGAGTATTCTGACACACGGCAGCGATGAGCTGAAACAAACGTATCTGCCGCCAATGTATGAAGGACGCTGGGCAGGCTCAATGTGTTTAACGGAGCCTCATTGCGGGACTGATTTGGGGATCTTGCGAACCAAGGCGATCCCTCGTGAGGACGGAGCCTATGACATAACCGGTACCAAAATTTTTATTACTGGCGGTGAGCATGATCTGACCGAGAATATTATTCATCTGGTTCTCGCCAAACTGCCGGATGCACCCGCGGGTCCGAAGGGAATATCTTTATTCCTGGTACCAAAGGTCATGGTAAATGCCGATGGCTCTCTGGCCGACCGCAATGCCGTTCGATGTGGCAGTATTGAACACAAGATGGGAATCAAGGGTTCCGCAACCTGTGTGATGAATTTCGATGGCGCTGTGGGTTACCTGATTGGTGAAGCAAACAAAGGCCTGGCTGCCATGTTCACCATGATGAACTACGAGCGTTTGTCTATTGGCTTGCAGGGTATTGGTCTTGGCGAAGTCTCCTACCAGTCTGCCCGTGCTTACGCGCTGGATCGAATTCAATCACGTGCGCCATCTGGCGCTGTGAACGCGGAGAAAGAAGCAGATCCAATCATTGTGCATCCGGATGTCCGTCGCATGCTGTTGACCCAGCGTGCTTATAATGAAGGCGGTCGCGCATTTGCCGCTTATGTGGGCATGTGGCTTGATATTGCCAAGGGCTCAGACGATCCGGCACAAAAAGCTACTGGCGAAGCCATGGTTGCGCTGCTAACACCGGTTGCTAAAGCCTATTTTACGGACCGTGGGCTGGATGCCACCATTCTTGGTCAGCAGGTGTTTGGGGGGCATGGCTATATTCGTGAATGGGGTATGGAACAGTTTGTTCGTGATGCGCGAATTGCTCAGATATACGAAGGTACAAATGGAATTCAGGCGCTTGATCTGATGGGACGAAAAATCGTTGCCAATAACGGGCAGGCGTTCCAGTTATTCAAATCGGAAATTGAAGGCTTTATCGCGGAATCTGATTCAGGCAGCGCACAGGTCGACGCCTTAAACAAAGCACTTTCTTTGTTAACGGAGGCGACTGAATTTGTGATCGAGCAAGCCAAGGGTGATGCCAATGCCATTGGAGCAGCAAGTTGCGATTACCTGAACCTGTTTGGACTGACGGCGTACGCGTATATGTGGTTAAAAATGAGTCGAGTGGCAAAGCAGCAAACCGGCGATTTTTATACCTCGAAACTGGCAACCGCGGAATTCTTTTTCCAGCGCCTGTTGCCGGAAACCGAAGCCTATTACGCTAAGGTGAAAGCGGGTAGTTCGAGTTTGATGGCCTTGTCAGCCGATTTGTTCTAAAACAGAATTGAACTGAGCAGCGGATCATTGATCCGCTTTTTTATGGGCGGGCAATGCGCGTCGGCCATGGTCACCCGTCTTCGCAAGCGAGTTGATTCGTGTGTGTCGTGAAATCGACTACACTTGAAGCTGATATCTAGGGCCGTCTTCGCGTAAGCAGTCGAGCCGGAAAGTCTTTCTCGTTAGTTGCATGTCAGGAGAGCGCTCATGAATATTCAGTTGCTTACCCATTTGATGTTTGAAGGTCAAGCTCAGGAAGCGTTGGACCTTTACCTGAGTGTTTTTGATGACACCGAATTGCTTTCGATAGAGCATTTTCCCAGCGATCATGAAACTCATGCAGGGCAGATTCGTCTGGCAAAATTCCGTATCAAGAACAGTGAGTTTCTATGCATCGACTCACCCGTATCTCATGGTTTTGGGTTTACCCCATCAATGTCGGTTTTTGTTGAGTTTGAAGACGAAATGGAACTGCAAACCGTTTTATCGCCCTTGTCGGAAGGAGGGAAAATCTTGATGCCATTGGACAATTATGGTTTCAGTGAAAAATTCGCCTGGTTCCAGGACCGCTTTGGCGTGTCCTGGCAACTGAATTTGCGCTGACCTCAGGAAAGTCTGGTTTTAAAATCCTGATAGTCAAACTGTCTTACAACCTTTAACGCATCCGTTTCGGAATTCCAGACCGCAATCGCTGGCAGTTTGGTGCCGTTAAAGGTGGTTGTTTTGACCATCGTATAATGGGACATGTCTTCAAAAATAAGCCGTTGCCCAATGGTAAGGGGTTCGCTGAAGCTGTAATCGCCAATGACATCACCGGCTAAGCAGGTAAGACCACCGAGGCGATAGGTGTACGTATATTCGTTTGGTAAGCCCGCGTTTGTGATATCGGCGCGATAGGGCATTTCCAGCGTATCTGGCATATGACAGGTGGCGGAAGTGTCCAGTATGGCTTGCGGCAGTTGATTGAATGTCAGATCCAATACTTCTGCAACCAAAACACCAGTACCGATAGCAATCGCTTCACCAGGTTCCAGGTAAACCTCGACTTGATACTTTTCTTTAAACGTTCTGATACGTTCAATCAACCCTTCGATATCGTAACCGGGGGCAGTGATGTGATGGCCGCCACCAAAGTTCACCCACTTCATTTGCGATAACAAATGCCCGAATTTTTGTTCGACTACGTCGAGGGTTCTGGCTAGCGGGTCAAACCCCTGTTCGCATAGCGTATGGAAATGCAGGCCACTGACGCCATCAAGTGATTCGCCTTCAAACTCCGCAAAGGGAATACCCAGTCGAGAGCCGGGCGCACAAGGGTCATAAATCGGCACATCGCCTTCAGAATGTTCGGGGTTTATCCGTAATCCAAAATCCAGGTCCGGACGTTTCTGTTGCGCGGCTTTGAGCAATGGCTGAAATCGCTGCCATTGTCCGAAACTGTTGAATACGACGTGATTAGCAATCTCGAGTATTTCTCGCAGGTCGGGTTCACTGAACGCGGCAGAAAAAACATGAACTTCACCGGGATAGTGTTCTTTCGCTAAAAGTGCCTCGTGCAAGCCACTGGAGCAGGTGCCGGAGAGATATTCGCTGGTTTTGTCCCCAAAATGCCACATCGAAAAGGCTTTTAGCGCTGCCAGCACCTTCGCACCGCTTTCATCGGCCACCCGTTTCAAAATAGCCAGATTACGTTCCAGTGCCACTTCGTCGACCACAAAGCAGGGTGATGGCAGTCGGGTCAGGTCCAGTTTTTTGAAATCGGTAAATTGCATAGGAGGCTCTCAGGTGGTAATGACTTGGCTGCGGTAAATGCGCGCGGTCCATAATCGCGAACCGCACATTCATGAGAAGAAGGCAGCTTATTTTTCCAGGCTGAAGTCTTTCAGTTCGACGATGTGCCAAGGTAGGCCATATTTATTCATGTCTTCCATAAACAAATCCGGATCCATTTGCTCCATGTTCCAGACGCCAGGTTTTTTCCAATGACCCTCAACAATCATCTTGGCGCCGATCATGGCAGGCACACCCGTTGTATACGAAATAGCCTGTGATAGAACTTCTTTATAGCAGTCCTGATGATCTTTGATCTGATACAGGTACATGGTTTTTTCTTGGCCGTCTTTAATGCCCTTAACCACACAGCCGATACAGGTTTTACCCTTGGTGCGTGGTCCTAACGTTGAAGGGTCGGGCAGTAGCTCTTTCAGGAATTGAATTGGCACGATTTCAACGCCCTGGAAACTAATGGGTTCAATGCCGGTCATGCCCACATTGCCCAGTACTTCAAGATGTTTCAGGTAGCTGTCGCCAAAACTCATCCAAAACTGCGCGCGTTTCAACGTCGGGAAGTGTTTGGTGAGCGACTCGAGTTCTTCATGATACATACGGTAAATATTGTAAGTACCGACTTCCTCCGGACACGTGAATTCCGCTTTTTTGGACATAGCCGGAGTAGTGACGAACTCACCGTTTTCCCAGTGACGACATTCAGCGGTTACTTCCCGAATGTTGATTTCAGGGTTGAAGTTTGTCGCAAACGGATAGCCGTGATCACCACCATTAACGTCGATGATGTCCAGTTCCTGAATTTCGTCGAAATAATGTTTTGCCAGATAGGCGGTAAACATATTGGTTGCACCCGGATCAAAGCCTGAACCAAGCAACGCCGTTAAGCCCGCTTTTTCAAATTTATCCTGATAAGCCCACTGCCAACTGTATTCAAACTTTGCGGTGTCCAGGGGTTCGTAATTCGCGGTATCCATATAATGGACGCCAGCTTCAAGGCAGGCATCCATGATGGTCAGGTCCTGATAGGGCAACGCAACATTGATGACCAGTTCAGGTTTCTCCGCTTTCAGCAGGGCCGCGAGCTCCGGCACGTTATCAGCGTCAACAGCCACTGTTTTTATCGGGCGGTCAATGGTTGCTGCGATGGCATCACATTTAGATTTTGTGCGGCTGGCTAAGACAATTTCAGAAAAAACGTCAGGCAGTTGAGCGACCTTCTGGACCACAACATTGCCGACTCCGCCGGCACCAATAATCATAACTTTT
This sequence comes from Reinekea sp., assembly GCA_050293765.1. Classification (GTDB taxonomy): domain Bacteria; phylum Pseudomonadota; class Gammaproteobacteria; order Pseudomonadales; family Natronospirillaceae; genus Reinekea. Next base: position 81,150 of record JBNKNI010000020.1, on the reverse strand, counting down.
GACATCAACTATCTCCTAAAGGGATCACCTGGTGGGTAATTGTACAACACTACCTTAGGTAACTCCGACTCAGATGTAAAATCGGGCTCTGTGTCGGCAAAAAAGAGCGCGATTTTAGGCCTTTATAGTTAAAACTCAAGAAATAAATCGGCTGAAATTTCCGACCTTTGGATTCCATTTCCACTGAAAATCAGTATCATGCCGAAGTCGAATTTAAACGCTTGTTTGAATTCGAACAAACTTCAGGGCGGGGTGGAATTCCCCACCGGTGGTAGCTGTTGCATTGCATACAGAAGCCCACGAGCGCTCTCCGATCGATTGTTGAATTTGCCATTATCTTCTCAGTTTTCTGCTTAGAGGTTCGCAAACACAGCTCTTGTTCGGTGAGGTCAGCAGATCAGGTGCGTAAACCAGGTGTAAAAATCTGGATATCAATTCCTGAGCCGACGGTTAGAGTCCGGATGGAAGAAGTTGAAAACAGTAAAGGTGGCTCGCTTACCTCTCTTATGCGACTGGTTATCCAGCCGCTGTTGGGGATGTGTGCCGCATGGTTTCTCTGTGAGCTAGTTGTCGCAGAGCTTTGCTATGTCCTTCCGTCGTGCCCTGTCACTTTCTTTTTTTAATTGAGGAAATAACCGTGACAGGTACATTATTCATTCTTTTTGCGACATTTTTCTGGGCTTTGGATACGTTAATTCGCTATCCGCTGCTGAATGCCGGTCTCAGCCCGATCCAAATCGTTTTCACGGAGCATCTGCTTCTGGTGCTGTGTACATTTGCCTGGTTGAAGTGGCGCCGGTTGAGTTTGTGGCAGTTTACCCGCCGCGATTGGCCCGCGTTGTTGATTATCGGCGGCCTGGGATCCGCAATTGGTACACTCGCCTTTACTGAAGCTTTTTCATATCTAAACCCCACACTGGTCATTCTGTTACAGAAGTTGCAACCCTTGGTAGCGATCTCGCTGGCGGCGTGGGTTTTAAAGGAACGGGTAAACATGGGGTTTGCCCTGTGTGTGATACTGGCCTTTTCCGGTAGCCTGATGTTGATGTTTGAGGATCTGTCGAGTTTGTTTGCAGGGCAGGGGTGGCATTATACCGATGTCATAGCGCATCGATTGGTGGGTTATGGTCTGACGCTCATCGCGGTAATAAGTTGGGGGGCCAGTACCGTATTCGGCAAAAAACTCGCGTTGTCCGGACATGGCAGCGCACAGATTATGGCGGGGAGATTTACCGTTGGTCTGGTCGTTCTGCTGCCATTTTTAATGATTCAGGCACCGTTTGAGCAGGGAATGACGTCGTCGCTGCTGTCGAAAATTGCGGTCATGGTGCTCATCTCCGGTGCGCTAGGTATGCTCTTGTACTATCAGGGGCTGCAACGGGTGCCTTCAAAATTCAGTGCTTTGGCTGAAATGGGGTTTCCTGTTATGGCGGGTTTCATTAATTGGTGGGTGCTGGGTTTGGCGTTAACGCCACTGCAAATGCTTGGTGGGGCGCTGCTGATTTCAGCCAGCTTTGCCGTGCACATTGAAGGACGCTTAAAAAAAGTCTCGCCCGAGATGGCAGCAAATGTCATCTGATTAACATCAGGGCCTGATAATGATCAGGCCCATATCCCCGTTTAAGTATCATATTTGGCAATAGACGGTTTCTTGCTTAACTGGAATGACGCCAACGGTCATTCATGTACTTCCGACTGCATCTTTCGCTTCACTCAGTGTATTCACCCTTCGGTTAAGCTCATCTCTCAGGAACAGCAAAAAAACAAGTTGTTTTTCAGTTCAGCTTTCACCGCTGTGAGCTGAATCAAATAATACTAAAGTCTTATCTGCTATTCTCACCATGTTTTAAATACTGAACAATGATTCATTATGAATATTGTTTGCGAAATTCGGCTTTTGCGCTGCAATGATTGAATATCATTTGATTGTGTCGTTAAAGTTGAAAATGTTTGTCGCAAATTTGTACGTTTTTTGAACGCTTGTTGTCCTATATTTAAAACGTGTTGGTGGTTAATGATTATTAACCTTATTTATATGAAATTTTTTAAGGATTCCTAAATGGACCGAAACGAACCTGACAGGCACACTCTCACCGCTTTCGTTAAAGTAGTAACTAAGACTGCAAAGTCTCGTCGCCTGGATAATCGAACATCATTGAAGCAAATCTGGCGACCAGAAGTACGGGATGAGTTAGCTGTTCAGGGCGTAGCCATTCTGAGCGACAATTAATCTGTTTAACGGTTAATTAGCGCCAGGAAAGATCCAGAAGGATCTGACAGATACCGATAACACGCCATTGGTGGGTTAGGGTAGGGTCTGTGGAATTGTGCTCTTTGGGTTCATGTTTGAAGTTGAACCAACGGTGCAGGTTTTTCTGCACATTCGTAAAGCGTCGGTACTTCCGGCGTTTTTTTATGCCTGAAATTTATATTCTTCATTTACGGCCCTCTGTTGTTCCGATAATCCGGTTTTACACTGCTTCGCGTCGACGGATTGAGAGGCATAGTCTTTTGCTGTAGTCACCGGGTCCGTCTAACACCGCGGTGGTCAGGGTTTTTATCCGGTCGAACATTTGTGCGAATGAGGCGATTCGTACGAATCTGGGCTAAACAATTAGTCAGTTCGGGCGATAACCTGACCATGAATAACCGGAATCGTTTTATGGCCTCAGCTTTCAATAACCTGAAAAGACCAATTCTGTGCGCTTTAGCTTCGTTTTGCGCTGCGCCCGGGATAGCGCTTGAATTGGGTATGGACGCAAGTTTTACCAGTTCAACTCAGGTTGATGACTGGGGGATTGGTGCTCACGCGCAAGTGATTGGGACGAACGGTTTAGGGGTCGATCTAGGCTACAGTTATCTCAACAGCATTACCTACGACGCACTGAGTTCAACGTTGACCCACAGCTTGGGGCAATACGAAGCCAGTTTACTCTGGCAACGAGGGGATAGAGGCTTCCGGGTTCAGGGCTTAGTGGGTGGAATCTGGTCCAATAGCTGGGTTCAGTCCAACAGCCAAGACGTCATTACCCGATTTTCTCCTGGATATCAGGCGGGTGTTGGTGTCAGCGTGCCTGTGTTCACGCGGGTAAGGGCTTTTACAGATGCGGGTTATCAGGGCTGGTTGAATGCCGAAATACCCGGACACCTGTCCTGGCGTTACGGCATCAGGATTCTCTTTGGGGGTAGCGGAATTCAAAAACTGGAACAGCAGGAACTCGCTGAGAAGCTTGAACTGGAACAACAAACCCAAGCGGAATTGACTAACCCGTCAGTGAACATAGATACTCGCGTCCCGGAATATATCCCCGGAAATCTGTCGCAGTCTCTGCCTCCAATAGTGGCGAACGCCGAAATCTGTAAGTGTTTTCCAGCAGGTCCCTATACATTGCAGTTGGGTGAGTTCGGCAACATGACGTCTGCTATTCGCGCGTTGGAGTACCGAGGTTTGCGACAGTTTTTTAATTCCAGGTCCTATCTGCTGGCACCGCTGCCGGTGTTTTTGGCGCAAGCTGATATTAATGGTCCGGTTGGCGTGTACCTAGGTGAGTTACCTTCGGTTGAACAAATGCAGTTTTGGCGGCATGAATTGCGCAAAAGTGGTTTACAGGCACGATTCCGCAAAGTTATCGGCAGTAATGGTAGCCGCGTCGCAAATCCCATTGTCGCGATGGCGGATGCGGAGATCGTCTCTGCACCGGTATATACGGACGAAGAGATTCGTCGCATGAACTCGTTACCAGAAGACTGGCAGGAACCACAGGCCAGTCAATTGGAAAAATACGATGCAGCGTTAGCAGAAAAAGAAGCTTACGATGCAAACTTGGCCATGCAACGGGAGCAGATGAATAAGGTTGAAGCCTCCCCGGCCGTGTTGGCAGACACGCTTCAATCTGGTCCCGTGCCCGTTTCAGACTTACTGACGGTACTGGGTTCTGACGCTATGCGGCAAGCACTGGCGCAGTCTCCATCGATGAATATTCCCGGCCGGATGAGTTTGATATGGGACGAAGGAAAGCAAGAAGCCTGGCTGCGGTTTTCAGAGTTCAGGAGTGAGCAGCATCTGGACGAGTGGCGCGCCTGGCTAGATGCCGAACGACTGACAGCAAGCAGAACGGATCAACCCTTTATGCCGATGGGCGATATTTACGTGTTTGAATTGGGTCATCCATTGGATACTTACAGTGTTGAAATTGATCGGACGGACAATGTTCAACAGATGTTTCAATCCATGCGATCTGACGAGGTTCTTTGGTTTCAGGCCTATCAACGGATAAACGATCAGCCTGTATCGACAACGCTGAATTGGTCAATGACCGACCGCCGCTACCATTTGATTGTCAGTAACATCACAACCCAAGCAGAACAGCAGCAAATTTGGGCCAATCTGACTGCTGTAGGTTTATTGCCGTCACTTGCGGAGGAATAGTAAGCACAATCTTTTGTGGTGAAACGGCCGCCCCAATGAGATCGCAAACATCTGATCATTGTCTTCTATGCTCCATTGCGTGTCTTTGATGAGTGGTATTCCCAAAAGTGGATCGGTTGGTTAACTGCTCAAGGAATGCAAAGTTCCGAAGTCTTAATGTTGCCCCAACTTCTGGTTGTAAAAGCTTCTCGCGATAGCGTCTTTTCCATTCTGACCCTGAATCATTGTCTGTTAAACTGCGCTGCCCGATAAACTGGGTGACCAATAATGCAGGAAGAATAGGGGTGGTTTGCGTTGGAATTTTCGATTGAGTTGTTATTGATTTTATTCTTGGTTGCTGCATTGGCCGGTTGGGTAGACACCTTGGCAGGCGGTGGAGGACTTATTGTTCTGCCGGTTTTGATGTTGGCCGGAGTGCCACCTGTTCAGGCATTGGCAACCAATAAGTGTCAGGGTTTTGTAGGGGCGTTTACGGCAACGGCAACGCTGTATCTGAAGGGGAAGTTGGTCACTGAACGATTGTGGCAATTTATGTTGTGGACGGCAGTGGGGGCCATACTTGGGACCTGGTTAATCCAGCGAATTGATACTGGTTGGCTGGTCTGGGCTGTTCCTGTATTGCTGTTATTGGTCGCTGTTTATTTTTTGGCGGTTCCCAATCTTGGTGATATTGAAAAAACGCCACGTATGTCGGAACGTACCTGGTCACGCACGGTTGTGCCTGGAATCGGGTTTTACGATGGTTTTTTTGGTCCTGGCACCGGATCGTTTTTTGCGGCCAGTGGTGTTGTGTTGCGAGGAAAAACACTGATAGACGCCACGGTTTTAGCCAAGCCTCTGAATTTCACCTCCAACATCGTATCTCTCATGCTGTTTGCTTTTAGTGGGCAAGTTATATGGACGATCGGGCTGGTTATGATGGTCGGGCAGGTCATTGGCGCGACACTCGGTGCGCACTCGATTTACTGGGGCGGTGCCCGATTGATTCGCCCCCTGGTTATAGTGATGTGCATCGCTATGTCGGCTCGGCAGCTTTGGAGTCTTTATTCTGGCTGAGCCGGCGTGTTATTTGACTGATTGGCTTCTGGCAATGGCATGGGCGCCGGTAATCAGCATTTTTATCATTACCACCAATTCGTCGATCATCTCATTGTGATCTTCTTTTGGATGATCCAGTGCGTCGGTACCCATCGCGAACACTAAACGCGTAATGGCTTTTGCAATGAGTTCTGGGCGCGCCGGTGTGCTGGACGTTCGCTGTGCAATGGCGATCAGGTCTTCGGTTAATTCCTGCTCGAAGAAGTTCAACTGCTGCCGAACCGCCATTTTAAATCGATCCGAACCGACAACCCCTTCGCGCAACAGTATCGGTAAGTAATGTCCATCGCTGGTCAATTGTTCAATGAACGTTTCAATCGACATTCGAACGATGCCTTTATTAAGTTCCTGTGCACGAAACCTGGCCTGACCAATCACCTTTCGTAGCGTACTGCCCGCCAACTCAATGACACAAACCGCTAACTCTTCGGTACTCTTGAAATGACGATAGAAGCTGTTGGGAGCGATACCGGCTTCACGGGTGATTTCGCGCAGACTGAGTGACGATATAGATCGATGTGGGCCCACCAAGCGCAATGCTGCTTCAATGATATCTTCACGGCTGATCGTTGCCTTTCGACCCGCGCTGCGTTTCTGGGTTTGTTCTGTCTCGCTCACATCTTGTCCTTTTCTTTTTACTCACAAATGATGGTACCCGAATGCTGACTCCGTGTCTCTTGCCAGTATTATTAGACAAGTGTATACGAAAGACTATAATTCAGCGCAAATCAAATGGTTACGGTCATGAATAAATTGTTTGTTGCGTTGCGTGCAGTACGTGACATGGTGCTGCCTGAATCGGTGTACGATTTTTGGTGTGAAGAATTGGGGTTACTGACAAGGCGGGAACAACAGGTAGCCCGGGCTGTTAAGGTTGTATCCGAGACACCTGAAACGGTATCGATTTGGTTGAAACCTAACCGAAATTTCAAAGGAGTGGCGCCGGGGCAGCATGTTAATGTGAGTTTCCTGGTGCACGGACACCGAGTCCAGCGCAGTTATTCAGTCAGTCATGTCAAAGGCCGATTGTTCAGAATTACGGCCCGTAAGGTCGAAAAGGGGAAAGCCAGCTCTTTTTTGAATGACCATGCTCATAAGGGCATGATTTTTCAGTTGGAAGACGCCTATGGGGACGTCACTGTCAGTCATTTCTCAGATACGCCTGCGTTGTTTTTAGCAGGTGGCATCGGAATAACACCGATCATATCCATGTTGGAACGTTGGGCAGGAACCTTTCGTGCCCAACCGGTGCAATTGGTGTATTGGGGTAAACGTGCGCAGGATCTTGCTTTTGTTGAGCGATTGAAAAAATTGGCCGCAGAGCACAGTTGGTTCGAATTCAAATTGTTGGAAACGGAGTTCCTTGAGCGTAATACTGATGGGACGCCGAAGTTATTCGCTGAAACTTCAGCTTGGTTTCAGGAGTTGACCGAAAAACTACCCAGCTTTACTGCTTTTGCCTGCGGCAATGATGGTTTTGTTCATCAGATTCAGGAACGGATTGCGCCTTGGGTCAACCAGTTTCATTTTGAATCTTTTACGCCACTGGTATTTGCCGGAGAGCCTGGTGCGCCGGTGCAAATAAATTTAACCCGACAACAACGGTCAGTTTCCGTTCCCAGTGGTATGAATCTGTTATCTGCTTTAGAAAAGGCGGGCGTACGTATCAGCAGTGGTTGTCGTCGTGGTACCTGCAACACATGCAGTTGCAAAAAAGTCAGTGGCGTTGCGGTGAATCAATCGGACAATCGATTGCACGAAAGCAGTGACAGTGGTTTTAAACCCTGTACACACTCAGCACTGACCGATATGACACTGGAGCTGTAAATGACAACTCACTATCGGGTACTTTCGGAAGCGGAAACCGAAGCCTTTGGCGCAGAGATTGATGCGGTAAAACAGCGAATTAAGAATGAGATAGGCAGCCAAGACGTCCGTTATATTAAAAACGTACAACGGGCGGTCCGATACTTTGGTTTGTTTGGGCGCGTGGCGCTGGTGTTGAGTTTTATTTCCGGTTTCTGGTTTTTGGGTGTGGCGCTGCTGGCGTTGTCCAAGATTCTGGACAACATGGAGCTGGGTCACAATGTGATTCACGGCCAGTTTGATTTTATGGGTGATAAACACCTGAACGGTAAGTCTTATGAATGGGATATTCTCGGCACCAGTAACAACTGGCGTCAGACCCATAATTTCAAGCATCATACCTATACCAATATTCAGGGATTCGATGATGATATTGGCTATGACATTATCCGCGTGTTCCCGGAACAGAAATGGTCGCCCTGGTATTTGTTGCAACCGCTGTACAGTTTTTTGTTTGCGTTTGTGTTTGAGTGGGGCGTGGCTCTGCAGAATGTCGATTTTAAAACTGGGAAAGGTCTGCCATTTTTAAAAAGCTTGAAACAGAAAAATCCGGAAGCCTGGCAAAAAATGAAACATCAGTTACTTAAGGATTATCTCCTGTTTCCGTTGCTCGCTGGACCTATGTTTGTGCCGGTATTGCTTGGGAACATGGTCGCCAATGTAATCCGAAGTGTGTGGACGTTTATCATTATTTTTTGTGGTCATTTCACCGAAAAAACAGTGGTATTTCCGCCCGAAGAAGCTCAGAAAACATCCAATGGGCATTGGTATCTGCGTCAGGTTCGCAGTTCCAGTAACATCAAGGGCAGTTTTTTGTTTCATGTACTCAGTGGCAACTTAAGCCATCAGATCGAACATCATTTGTTTCCGGACATTCCCGCGAATCGTTATGCTCAGATGGCACCGGACGTGGAGCGAATCTGCGTCAAGTACGGACAGACGTATAACACTGGACGGCTGTCGAGGCAGTTTTTTCAAGTGGTTGTTCGTATCTGGAAGTACGCGTTGCCTATTACGAAAACTGCATAAGCTATACCGAAAGATGGTGCCATTCGGCACCTTTTTCGCCTTCGTTGATGCCCGTCAGTCGCGACTAATATTGCGCTTGCCTGTTTGTTGTTCCAGCGTAACATTTGAATTGAAGAAATGAATTCTTCGACTTCTCACGTAAAGAGGAGGTGACCTATGAGCAAGCTGATTCCTAAGAACAATTGGATTGATGAATGGTTTCCTGAATGGAATCCGGGTTATCTGATCCGACCGTTGCATGGTGATGCAATGCCATCGCGAATCCGAATAGATGTCGCAGATACAGAGGAAGGCTATACCGTTAAAGCGGAACTTCCTGGTGTTAAAAAAGAAGATATTGATGTTCAGATAAAGGATTCTCTGGTATCAATCAGTGCTGAAATAAAGCAAGAAGACAGACAGACCAAAGACGATCGGGTTATCCGCAGTGAACGTTATTTTGGTCGGGTAAGCCGTAGTTTTGAGTTGCCAAGCGGTGTCGATCCTGCCGGTTGTGTCGCAACCTACAATGATGGTGTCTTGAGTTTGTTGCTCCCTAAAATTGAGCCAAAAGACGATCGTCATAAAATCGATATTCGTTGATTATCCTTCATCAAACGTCCGCTGATGGCGGACGTTTTTTGTTGGCTGCATTCCGGGATGCCGTGCACGAATGGATTTAACATTGCATCCAATAATCCACTTACAAGGTTATCAGAGTTAACCGTTTGATGTGCCAACGATGACGTGTCGAAAGGTATTCACCTTTCTATGATTTGTTCGCTATAGTGCCCGTTACATTCTCAACCAGACTGAAAAATGGAAACACAATCTTCTGTTATCCAACTGCTCGATGCCTATCAACCTGAAAATGAACAAGAGCAAGGTGCCTTAAACCTTATTCGTGAGTTTGTTCTGGGTCACGCTCGTTTCTGGTCGCGAGGTACACTTGAAGGGCATTTGACCGCATCAGCCTGGATAACCAATACCGAAAAAACGCAAGCAGTCTTACTGCATCACAAAAAGCTGAATCTGTGGGTTCAGCCAGGCGGACACATAGATGATGAAGATCCTTCACTTGCGTTGGCCAGTCTTCGCGAAGCGACGGAGGAAACCGGTTTAACGAACCTGACTTTAAATCACACCGGCATTTTTGACCTGGATGTGCACGAGATTCCGGCTCGCCCCGGTGAGCCTCAACATCAGCATCTGGATATTCGATTCTGGTTTGAAACCGATGCGCAAGATTTATCTCAAAATTCAGAATCGAATGATTTGGCTTGGCTGACCCGCTCCGAGATAGAAATGAAAACCGACGAGGAATCCGTTTTGCGGATGGCTCGTAAAACCTTGCTGAGTTGAAATGGACACTAAATGAAATGTCGGTAAAAAGCTTTCTGATACTGATTATCGTGCACGCCGTTGCGGTGTTGTTTGCGTTGGCACTGTCGGTACAAAGTACAGCATTGGCCGGTATCAATACCGCATATGGATTAATCGGCGCCGTATTCGCCATTCAATGGATCGCCTTTATACCGGCTTACCTCTGGCAAACGGAACGCTTTTTTGATTTAACCGGAAGCCTGACTTACGTGTTTGTGGCGCTTGCGGCTCTGGTCATGGCGCCGGTTGTGACAACGGCTAAGCTGGTTGTCGCAATCTGTGTGATGATTTGGGCGGTACGTTTGGGTCTGTTTCTAGTTGTGCGCATAAACAAAGACGGTAAGGATGGGCGGTTCGACGATATTAAACCCAATGCTGGTCGTTTTTTGACGGTGTGGTGTATTCAGGCGCTCTGGATCACCGTAACAAGTTCGGCCGCGTTGGTGGTATTAACATCCTCTGAGGCCTCGGGTAACAGTGTGCTGTTATGGATCGGATTAGTCGTATGGACATTCGGCTTTTTACTGGAAGTTATCGCCGATGAACAGAAAAGACGTTTTCGTGCAATGCAAAGCACGAAAGATAAGTTTATCCGGCATGGACTGTGGGCTGTGTCCAGGCACCCAAATTACTTAGGTGAGATACTGTTGTGGTGTGGCATTGCTGTAATGGCCTTGCCTAGCATGGAAGGCTGGCGCTGGTTGGGGATGATCTCCCCACTGTTTGTGTTTTTGCTGTTAAGGTATGTCAGTGGTGTCCCTTTGCTGGAAAAACGCAGTGATGAGCGGTGGGGGCATCTGTCGGAATACCAGACTTTTAAGCAAAATACACCGATGCTGATACCGAGCTTTCGAACAATCCCGAAAAAATAAACCAAAACTTTGCCGATTCAGGTTTTTCTGGTGAACCAAGAGATCTTTCGCGATACTCGGGCAATTACGCCGGCTTGAAAGCCTTTTATGGCTGGTAAGGCCAATGTTCTTTGGCAATGTGAGCGAGATATTGCTCGCGAATGACAGCCACAGATAATTCCGGGTTGACCGACGATCGGCTGTTTAGGGTGAACGTGGCGCAGGCAATGGCAAATTCCAATTGATCGGTGGTTTTTTCAAACAATTCGCGGGCGGCGATAAAACCGGCAAAAAGGGCATCGCCAGCGCCGGTATCACTGGCGTTGACGCCTTTTATCGCGGCCTTGTGTAGGACGCCCTGATCACTGTAAACAAGGGCTCCCTGCGGGCCTTGGCTAAGCAGAACAGTGCCAACGCCTCGTTCATAGAGGGCTCTGGCTAAAAATTCATCGTCACCCTGCAGTTCCAATATGGCAGCGGCTTCTGCTCGGTTAACTTTAAGAACTTCAATATCTGTGAGTATGTGCTTGATTTTGGGCGCTTTGGTTGCTGATACCGCGTCGACGTACAGCGGCAGTGGGCCTTTATTGGCTGCTATCCATTGCAATGCCTCGGGCGTCAAGTTGGCCTCGGCAACAATCTGGTTGTGGTCAGAGAGCAGTGAACGATTCTGTTTCAGAGCCTCGGGTGTTATCCGATCAATAACGGACATATCTGCGATGGCGGCCAGCAATGCGCCCAATTGATTGTTAATGGCCAGATAGGAGCCCGTGCTGGCATCCGTAAATTCGATAATGTGATCGGTATTGACCCCAGCCGATGCGCAGCTGTCAATAATAATTGAGCGGCCTATGTCGCCACCGACGGCCGTCAATAAAGTGCAGTCAAACCCCAGTCGCGCCAGATTCTCCGCAATGTTACGCCCAACACCGCCAGCACTGCTTTTCACGATACCGGGGTTGGAGTCGCCCGGAATCAGTCGCCCGGAACAGCTCCCGGCAATGTCCAGGTTAGCGCCACCAATAATCAGGGTTTTAGGCCAGTCTCGGTTCACAATGCGTCCGTTTGCTGTCAGGGAGTTTCTTGTTGCGTGAGTTGCGTATTCATGGCGGTAATTTTGCGAGCCATATTTTCAATCAAGGTCATCGTAGTTTGCGGATGGGATTGAATGAGGGTAATGAATTCTTCCTTAGGTACGGCCAGAACAGTACAGTTACTGGTGGCTTTGACGGTCGCTGAGCGCTTTTCGCCAGTGAAGACGGCCATCGCACCAAAAATTTCATCCTGCTCTACTTTACCGACACAAATGTCGTCGACAAAGACGTCTGCGGAACCGGTCAAAATTGTAAAGACCTCTTTGGCGTCGTCGCCTTGCTTGATAATCGTCTGCCCCTCGGCAAAATTCAGAAAACCGGTATGTGGTTGGCTGACATTTAACTGGTTACGACCAAACGCGTCTTGGAACAGGGTCATTTGTGTTACCAGGTAACTGGTCCAGATGGCCTGTCTTTCTTTGGTTTCGTTCACGTAACGCAACAGGGTGTCTGCTTCGTATTGCTCTACTTCGGCATTGTCTTCAATGGAAACCCGTAACGAAGGCAGTTGGTAGCATTGCGTTAATCCAATCAGATCGCCTGCTTCAAAATACAAACAGACGCGGTTTTCGGAGTTGGCGGTAAGATTACCATGACGGACGATAAACAGGTTTTCAGACGACTCGAGCGCGTAGAGATCATGTGTCGCACTTAAGGTGACCGGTTGGCCCGGCGGCAACGCTTCAAACAGTTTGTGAGACAGTTTCTTCAGGCGATCCGTGAGTTGGTCGACATAGGATGGGCGTTCGCCAAGTAAAAGCATTTCTTGTTCCTGTATGGTTGAATCAATCTTGCCAAAGACGCGTTCAGATTAGTGGTAAACTGCGTCCAGTTCTACTGTTTTTGGAATTTCTGTGGCTCAGCGCACACCTTTTTATATATTAAGTCGGCACTGGTCCGATACGGAGACGGGGGTCGAACTTCGATATTGGCTGTTACGGGGTGGTCAATATCAATGCTGGACGGTACCGGATCAAGAGTCGTCCTGTTTTGTTGCCGTTCATCAGCTTGCGCAATGGCAATCAATCTGGCGTCGACTGCAGTTGAACGTCAGAGTTGGAGATAAGCCGTTTCAAGCCTTGCTGGGTGATTCTGTATTGCCCGTTTATTCCGCGACCTTTCAGCAACAGCGACGTTGGGTGTGGCAGGGTAAAGAGCAGGGCTTAAAAGTTTGGGAAGACGATATCAACCCGGCGGAACGGTTTCTGATGGAGCGGTTTCTGTTTGGCAGCCTGCAATTTGAGGGGGCGAAAGCCAAACCCGCTTCCAGTGAGCCTGAACTGAATGTCCTGTCGATCGATATCGAAACTGAATGGTTTCAGCCAGGTATAACCCCTGCGCTTTACAGTGTAGCACTGGCCAGTAAGCGTCTGAATCGGGTGTTTATAGTGCAGAATGGCCATTCTGCCGAACAACAATATGCTGGACCAGACATTCAGTGGTGTCCGGATATTTCCTCATGTTTGCAGCAGGTTATAGATGCTATTCAGCAGATAGATCCGGATTGTATTGTCGGCTGGAATGTCATCGATTTTGACTTGAGAATCCTTCAGGAGCACTGTGATCAGCTCGGTATCCCGTTTGCGATTGGTCGGAACCATCTATCACCTCATTGGCGTAAGCGGGGGGACAACGCCGACCGTTACCATATTGAGTTAGAGGGCCGTTTGGTGGTCGATGGGCCCGGAGCCTTTCGGTCAGCTTCCTGGGCGTTTGAAGATTATTCTCTGGAGACCGTCTCGCAAACGCTGCTGCGTCGCGGAAAAAAGATAGAGCACAGTGATGACCGGGTGGGCGAAATTGAACGCATGTATCGAGAAGATATTCAGGCTTTTGCCGGCTACAACCTGGAAGATGCTCAGCTGGTACTGGAGTTGTTTGACGTGGCAGGCTTGTGGCATTTTTTGCTGGAGCGAAGCCACTTGACTGGCCTGCCGATGGATCGGCCGGGTGCCTCGTCAGCGGCATTCAACACAGTTTACATGCCAAGGCTACACCGTATGGGGTATGTCGCCAGCAGTATTGGCGAGCAAACACTTCAATTGTCCAGCCCTGGTGGGTTTGTTATGGACAGCGTCCCGGGGATTTATCAGAACGTCATCGTATTGGATTTCAAGAGTCTGTACCCCTCGATTATTCGCACGTTCTTAATTGACCCTCTCGGGTTGCAGGAAGGTCTTAAGGCCAACCCCATTGAGACCGTGCCCGGCTTTTTGGATGCTCGTTTTCACCGCCAGCATCACATCTTGCCTTCGCTTATCGATCAGCTGTGGCAGGCTCGAGATATCGCAAAGCAAGAGAAAAACGCGCCTATGTCCCAGGCGATTAAAATTATCATGAACTCATTCTATGGTGTTTTGGGAAGTCCATTATGCCGCTTCTTCGATCCACGCCTGGCCAGTTCCATTACCATGCGCGGACATGAAATTCTGCAAAAAAGCCGGGCATTCATTGAAAAGCAGGGATATCCGGTCATTTATGGTGATACCGATTCTGTGTTTGTGCATGCGGCCGGTCATGATTCGCCGGAAGATTTGGGTCGGCAGTTGGCATCTGCGCTGAATCAATGGTGGCAGGAACAGCTGCAACGAGACTTTCAGCTCGTTTGCCACCTGGAAATGGAATTTGAAACCCATTACGAAAAATTCGTTATGCCGACCATTCGCGGATCTGAAACAGGCTCGAAAAAGCGTTATGCCGGTTGGATTCGTGAAGGTCAAGATTATCGTTTGGTGTTTAAGGGTTTGGAAGCAGTTCGTTCAGACTGGACTCCTCTGGCTAAACAGTTCCAGGCTACCCTTTATGAAAAGGTTTTTCGCGGCGAAAGCTATCGGGCTTTCATAGTGCAGACCGTGAATGAATTGGAAGCGGGCTTGCTTGATGCCTTATTGATTTATCGACGGCGACTGCGCCGTAACATCGATCAGTATGAGAAACAGGCGCCACCGCAAGTCCAGGCTGCCCGGTTAAAAAGAGCCCTAAACCCAAACTGGCAGGGTCGAAACATCGAGTATGTGAAAACCACACAGGGCTGGCAGCCTATCCCTTATGTTAATGCGCCATTGGATTATCAGCACTATATCGAAAAACAACTGGCACCCATTGCGGATGCCTTGCTGCATTTTTTCGGAGAAGATTTTAATCGATTGATCGACGAACAGTTAAATCTATTCTGAACGGATCAGGGGAAACAGATCAGTTTGTTTTGCGCAGACTGAAGCGTTCATCACCGCTGATCAGATCCATCTGTCCGTCGCCAAACCGGATGATCGTATAGGTCAGTTGAACGGGCTCTACAGAACGTTTGAGCTGGCCGCCTCGCGCAGCGGACTGACTGAATTCAGTAATCACGGTAACGGTGGTATTCTCAATGGTCCAGATGCCCTGGTAACTGTATACGGATTGATCTGCCCGAGTCTGGATCAGCGAGATGGATCCATTGCTGTTAAAGGTAAATTTGGCTTCGCCACCGCCGTTAATCTGCCCAAACCACTGTCCGGCGAGCAATTCTGCTGTGACAACAATGGGTTCCGGTTTTTTCCCTTGAATGGCAATTTCTTCAGCTTCAACAGTTTGCGGTGGCCTGTCACCATAGAAAACATTACCGTCTGCGTCGGTCCAAGTATAAATCTTTCCAGCCGCAAATAAGCTTACCGGCAAACATATAAGTGCAATGACGAATAACCGCTTTACCATTGAATTGTTCCTTTATTTCTACCAAATGGCAGTCAAATAATTGTCTGCCGGCTAGTTTAACCCTGAATTATGGTTAAAGTGAAACCTAACACGACAATTCTGCGGACTACGCTTGCCAAAATGTGAACTGTGCGCGGGCCTTTCAGCCATAAAACTGATTTTTTACCTTTTGCAGCTGGTCTTTGGTCAAGCGCGGTCCGGATTGTTGTACCAATTCTGCGGCCGCAAGGCTGGCCAAATGGCCGGCTTGCGCATAGTTCAGACCACTAACCAGACCGTAAAGGAAAGCGCCGGCAAAGGTGTCTCCGGCGCCCAAGGTGCTAACAGCATTCACGTTTAATGCGTCGACTTGATGAGTCACGGTTCCATCAAATACCCGTGCCCCATGCTCGCCTCGGGTCAGCGCCCAACTGTTGGCAAGGCGGTGCATGGCTGATTCGGCGTCTTCCGGATCATCCGATTGTGCCCAAATTGCCGCTTCCTCTTCATTACAGAACAACAGGTCGACGGGTTCGTCCAGTAAGATAGCCAGCCGTTCTCTGCATAATCTGACGACGGCAGGGTCACAGAAGTTCACCGCGATTTTTTTACCTAAGCGACGAGCTTCATCGCGTGCCTTTAAAGCAGCCAGAAAACCGGACTCAGCAATCAGCAAATGGCCTTCAATATAAACCCACTGCGCCTGTTGCAGTGCGGGTAAGTTCAGATGTTTTGGACCAATGTAGTCGGTAATGCCGACGTAGGTGTTCATGGTGCGGGCAGCGTCAGGTGTCAATAGAACCAGACAAACCCCAGTGTGTCCGCTTTCCTGGAAACTGTTTTGATCGGTTGAAATTCCAGAGTCGAGCAGTTGTTGTTGATAGAAATGACCTTCACTGTCATTACCCAGAAGACATGAGAAATGGCAATTCGCACCCAGTAGTGCCGCAGTGGCCAGTGTATTTGCACCGCTGCCACCGCCGGTTCGGGTATTCAGATTACCTTCCGTACTGGCCCTTTGCCTTAACGTCGAAGAACGTTGGTAGTCAATCAGGGTACGGTGATTCTTTGCGATACCAAGGCTCTGCAATAATGCCTCGCTGATGGAATATTCTTCATCTACCAAGGCATGACCGAACGCATAAATGTGCAAATCACTCATAAGAATGTCCGATGGTCAAAAAACGGCGCAGTGTAATGATAAACGGGTCAAAGACAAGCCGGTCAAAGCACCTTATAATGCGCCGCTTATGGCAAAACATACTTCACCTAAACGAAAATCTAATAAACAGTCTTCTGCGCGGAAGAAACAACGCCCGACCGGGTTGCGCCCAAAACTGACGAAATTCTTCCTTCAGTTAAGCATAATATTCGCTTGTTTACTGTTGTTTTGGGTCATTTACCTGAACGCGGTTGTGCGCGACCTGTTTGAGGGGCGTCGATTTCAAATACCCGCCAGGGTATACAGCGAAGCGCAAGAACTCTATGTCGGTGCGCCCGTGCGTCGAGATGAGTTTCTCGCGCTATTGCATCAATTAGGTTACCGACAATCGACCAATCCGCATCAGGCCGGCAGGTATGCCGTGTCTACAAATCAGATCCAGGTTTACACCCGGGGGTTTCGATTCTGGGATGGTGAGGAGCCCGCGCAGATCCTGAATATTCAATTTAGCCCTCAGGGAATATCCAGCATCAAAAACGGGCAGGGCAAACCGGTTTTGTTAAGTCGCTTAGACCCCTTATATCTGGGGCAGATTTATCCGGGCGTGTCGGAAGACCGGGTGTTATATCGCCTGGACGAGGTGCCAGAACGCTTGGTGCTTGGCTTGCTGTTGGTTGAAGATGATCGCTTTTTCAAGCACTGGGGTGTCTCAATTCGCGGCATATTGCGTGCTTTATTCGCCAACCTGACCTCAGGTTCGGCGTCACAAGGGGGCAGTACACTGACTAATCAGTTGGTGAAAAATCTGTATCTGACACCGGAGAAAACCCTGACTCGGAAAATCAACGAAGCCATGATGTCGTTGATTCTGGAATTTCATTACACCAAGAACGATATCCTGGAAACCTATTTAAATGAAGTGTATGTCGGCCAGCAGGGCGCGCGCTCGATTAATGGTTTCGGTTTGGGTGCGGAGTTTTATTTCGGCACCACTTTGCAGGGGTTGGATATTCACCAGCAGGCTATGTTGGTCGGTCTTATCAAGGGGCCATCCTATTACAACCCGCGTCGGAATCCTGAACGGGCAAAGCAGCGTCGCGATGTGGTGTTAACGGTATGGCATCAACAAGCGCTGATTTCAGATGCCGAATATCAGCAGGCCATCAACGCTCCTTTGGATATCGCTGACAAGCCCGGGCAAGCCAATTATCCGGCTTTTATGGATTTACTGCGTCGCCAGCTCAGTCGTGATTACCGTCAGGAAGATTTGCTCGCGGAAGGGTTATCCATCTTTACAACTCTGGATCCTGTCGCGCAGAAAACCTTGGAAATGCAGTTGTCAGACGGTATTGATCGCGTCGAGCAGCAATATTCAATCGATAACAGTGCGTTACAGGGTGCAGCGATCCTGACCCGTTCATCAACAGCCGATATTCTGGCCATAGTCGGTGACCGTGACCCGAAAGCGACTGGTTTTAACCGCGCATTGGATGCTATCAGACCGGTCGGCTCACTCATGAAGCCTGCGGTGTATCTTGCGGCTATCGAAGGTGGACTGTCTTTGGCAGATACCATCAGCGATGAGGACGTGTACGTTGCTGCGGGTGACGGAAAAGTTTGGCAACCCAAAAACTATGACAAGCAAAATCACGGGCATCCGATGCTTATTGATGCGTTGGCAAAATCATATAATCAGGCAACCGCGCGGCTCGGTATGGAAATCGGTTTGGCTAAGGTATTCGATGTCGTAGCGCGTTTGGGCGTCAATAAAGAGGTTCCGCTAGTCCCGGCAGTCATGTTGGGTGCTCACGGTATGTCTCCGGTTGATGTGGCGCAAATGTATCAGACGATTGCCGGGAATGGATTCTATAGCCCGTTAAACGTTATCAGGGCGGTATATCACCCTCAACAGGGCATCATTCAGCGCTTTGATCTGAAGGTGAATAAACGTTTTGAACCAGAACATATCCATATTCTTCAACACGCAATGCACGAGGCAACTCAAACCGGAACCGCGGCACGAATAGCTCGCGATTTACCGAATGACTGGTGGGTCGCCGGTAAGACAGGTACCACCGATGATAACCGTGATGCTTGGTTTGCCGGATTTACCGGGGATCGGCAGTTGGTGGTTTGGGTGGGGCGGGATGACAATCAACCGACACCGTTGACGGGATCCACCGGAGCCTTGCCAATCTGGATAAATGTCATGCGAGAGATTGATCCTCTTCAGGAACGCCGGGGCACGCCGGTGAATATTGAATATGTCGCAGTTAATGATGCCGGTGTCGATGTACCTAACTGGTGCAGTGGAACCCGTAGCTTGCCTTTTACGACTGGAACCTTGCCTGAACGCAGCTTAAGCTGTTCTTCAAACGAACCACAACCGGAAAGAGATAAACCCACATGGTGGCAAAAAATATTTGGTCGGTCTTGATAGGTCTGAGTATTTTAACAGCCTGTCAGTCCATACCTGTGACAATTGACTCCGCGCAAACCGATCCTCATTTACCGGAAGATGTCGAGCCTGGATCGTCAACCCAGCCGGTTGTCACTTCCAGTGCTAAAACTAACCAACCGGCAAAAACTGCAGGTAAGGTGAATCAGTCTTCAACTGAATCCACGTCTGATAACGAGGTCGCTGAAGCAAAAGAAGACCTGCCCGCACCGACCCCCGAACAGGTGGTAACACGCTTACAACTCGATGCCTTGCAATTACAGAGTGAAGGTCGTTGGCAGGAAGCCGAGGTGGTATTAGAGCGGGCCATGCGAATTGATGCCGAAAAGGTCGATCTGTACCACCAGATGGCAACCGTGCGCATGGGACAGCAACGGTTTGCAGAGGCGGAACAGATTGCCCTGAAGGGGCTGACATTAACCGACAAAACACCCAAATATAAAGCGTCCTTGTGGGAAGTGGTTGGTCAGTGCCGGTCAGCTATGGGCGATGTTGACGGTGCCCGTAAGGCGCGAAGTGAAATGTTGAAATGGATGGGCGACGAATAACCTGTGAAAACAAAAATTCTTATCAGCGCCTGCCTGTTGGGCGACCGGGTACGCTATGACGGCGATGATAACGGGGTTGACAGTGTTATTTTGCGACGATGGCAAAAGGAAGGGCGTCTGGTGAGTGTCTGCCCCGAAGTGGCCGGTGGGCTGTCCATTCCACGCGCGCCAGCGGAAATTCAACAGGGGGATGGTCATCAGGTCATTCAAGGGCTTGCGCAGATTATTACCGTCAAAGGTGACGATGTGACGTCAGCATTTTTACGCGGGGCAAAAATGGCCTTGGCAATGGCAAATGAGCATCGCTGTCGTTTTGCCGTTCTGGCCGCTCGATCACCGTCCTGTGGTAACGATGGTATCTATGACGGGACTTTTTCCCATCAATTGGTTGCTGGCATGGGGGTTACAGCTTCCTTGTTGACTCAGCATCATATCGAAGTTTTTAATCAATCTCAGATCGCTCAACTGGCTGATCGCTTGGCTGAACTTGAATCCTGAGTTCTGAGTCAATAAAGCTAAACCATCGCAACTCTCGAAGCGTTCTGTATGTCTCTGCAAAACGTAGGTCGGCAGATTCTTCAATAACTTAGACAAAAAAAAGCCCCGCGACGCGGGGCTTTAATTTTTTCTTGCTGAAAAATGTTGCTGTCTATCTTTGCCGGGAAGGCAATTAGATAGAGTAGTACATGTCAAATTCAACAGGGTGCGTTGTCATACGCAGACGAGTCACTTCTTCCATCTTCAGTTCGATGTACGCGTCGATCATGTCGTCGTCGAATACGCCGCCTGCTTTCAGGAACTCACGGTCTTCGCTCAGTGCATCCAACGCTTGATCCAGGCTGTGACAAACAGTTGGGTATTCTGCCGCTTCTTCAGCTGGCAGGTCGTACAGGTCTTTGTCTGCAGCATCGCCAGGGTGGATCTTGTTCATCACGCCGTCCAGGCCAGCCATCAGGTATGCAGCGAACATCAGGTATGGGTTTGCAGAAGGGTCACCGAAGCGAACTTCAATGCGCTTGCCTTTCGGGCTGTTCACGTAAGGGATACGGATAGAAGCAGAACGGTTACGCGCTGAGTAAGCCAGCATAACAGGTGCTTCGAAGCCTGGTACCAGACGCTTGTACGAGTTAGTAGACGCGTTAGCGAAAGCGTTCAGTGCTTTTGCGTGCTTGATGATACCGCCAGTGTAGAACAGGGCAGTTTCAGACAGGCCAGCGTAGTCGTCACCAGCAAACTGGTTTACACCGTCTTTGGTGTAAGACATGTGAACGTGCATACCAGAACCGTTATCACCAACCAGTGGCTTAGGCATGAAGGTGGCTGTTTTGCCGTAAGCGTGCGCAACGTTGTGTACGCAGTACTTCAGAATCTGAACTTCGTCAGCTTTCTTCGTCAGCGTGTTCGCGCCTACACCGATTTCACATTGGCCAGCGGTGCCCACTTCGTGGTGGTGTACTTCAATAACCAAGCCCATAGCTTCCATTGCGTCACACATTTGTGCGCGGATTTCGTGCAAGCTGTCGACTGGTGGTACTGGGAAGTATCCGCCTTTGATACCTGGACGGTGACCGAAGTTGCCGTCTACGAAGGCTTTTTCAGAAGACCAAGCTGCTTCGTCAGAATCGATCTTGTAGAACGCACCAGAGATATCCGCGCCCCATTTGATGTCGTCGAATACGAAGAATTCTGGTTCTGGACCGAACAGAGCTGTGTCACCCAGGCCAGTAGATTTCAGATATTCTTCTGCACGTTTGGCGATAGAACGTGGGTCACGGTTGTAACCTTCACCCGTTGAAGGTTCAACGATACCGCAGCGAACGATAACGGTAGGATCTTCAAAGAATGGATCCATAACAGAAGCTTCATCGTCCGGCATCAAGATCATGTCCGATTCGTTAATGCCTTTCCAACCTTCAATAGAAGAACCGTCGAACATCTTGCCTTCTACGAAGAAGTCTTCATCAACTTCTGAGGCAGGAATTGTTACGTGCTGTTCCTTACCTTTTGTATCGGTAAAGCGCAGGTCAACCCAGCGGGCTTCATTTTCTTTGATCAGCGAAAGCGTTTTTGACATTTGACGTCTCCATTGTTTAAAAAGCGCTCATTATCTTTGAGCGGTTTATTCAGTATTCTGTGTCTGGAAGCCACGGAAAGTCTTCCACGTTAAGCACTATCTGTGTGCACAATAAAGCAAGTGCTGTGCCATTGCTTGAAAGTGCCATATTCAAAGGGCTTGGGGTTGAGAATCCGGTTTTCACCCATCAATGGGTGCATCATTATGGATCAAACCACGTCGCTATGCACCAACAATGCGCGCTCTTTTGGTGCGTTATGCGTATGATACTGTTGCGCGGATGGTGCTATACTTCCGCGCTCTTAAAAAATGTGTCCTGTCGAAAATGAAATTTGTAGTCAAACTCTTCCCTGAAATTACCATTAAGACCAAACCTGTCCGCAAATTGCTGGTGAAACAACTGACCCAGAATATCCGTAATGTACTGGTGAAAGTCAGTGACGATATCAAGATCAAAAGCCTTTGGGATGCGATTGAGGTATGGACGCCAGACAGCGCTTCAGATTCGGTGAATGATGATGTGTATGGAGCACTGGAATGCATTCCGGGGATTGCACACGTAAACCGGGTTAGAGAATTCCCCTTGGGCACATTCGATGACATCGTCCGTAATTCGTTGGCAGTTTGGAAAGATGAGATTGCCGGTAAAAGTTTTGTTGTTCGGGTAAAGCGGACGGGGCAGCACGATTTCACGTCAATCGATGTGGAGCGCTATGTCGGTGGCGGATTGCGAGCTCAAAGTGAGGCTCGCGGGGTTGATTTGCATCACCCGGAAGTGCTTATCCGACTGGAAATTAAAGATCAGAAACTGTTCGTTATTGATAAGCGACGGGAAGGGCTGGGCGGGTTCCCGCTGGGTTCTGCAGATTCCACGGTGACCTTGGTTAGCGGCGGTTTTGATTCCACTGTTGCGACGTATCAGATGATACGTCGTGGCATTAAAACGCACTTTCTGTTTTTTAATCTGGGCGGTGCAGCGCACGAAAACGGCGTTAAGGAAGTCATTTATTATTTGTGGAAGAAATACGGTAGTTCTCACAAGGTGCAATTTGTGTCAGTCCCCTTTGAGGGTGTCGTCGAAGAAATTCTGACGCGGGTAGAAGATCGCTACATGGGTGTTGTCCTGAAACGAATGATGATGCGTGCTGCCAACGCTGTTTGTGAGCGTATGAAACTGGACTCTTTCGTCACGGGAGAAGCGTTGTCGCAGGTATCCAGTCAAACCATGATGAACTTGCGCTTGATTGACGACGTTGCGAATTGTCTGGTTATTCGGCCGCTGGCCGTTTCAGATAAGCATACAATCGTGACACAGGCGCGCCAAATTGGTGCAGCCAGTTTTGTTGAACGCATTCCAGAATATTGTGGGGTGATCAGTCGCAAACCCAATGCGGCGTGTAAAAGGGATGATGTTGAAGCCGCCGAGGCTGAATTTCGGCTTGAGGTATTGGATCAGGCTCTGGAAAGTGCAAAAGTTGAGCCTATCGACAAGATGCAATGGCAGCCGACCCTGGAAATGGAGCAATCGCTGAACCAAAAATTGGATCAGGCCCAGGCCACCATTATTGATGTTCGCCACCCCCACGAAGCGGAAATGGCGCCTCTGGCGGCTGGCCAGCATGCCGTGATACACATTCCATTTTACAGTCTGAATCGTCAATTCAAGACGCTCGATCAAAGCAAGGAGTATCTGCTTTATTGTGAGAAGGGTGTTATGAGCAAAATGCACGCGCTGCATCTGGCGGACGCCGGGTTCAATAATGTTGGTGTTTACAGAACTCCGGATGCCCTTTAAAACCGACTCCGGTCGGATGCTGAGTCCGAGCTAGGCTTGCTCGGATTCACCGGCAAAGCCAAACGCGTCTTTGCCGTGGTCTTTGA
Organism: Reinekea sp.; assembly: GCA_050293765.1. Taxonomy (GTDB): domain Bacteria; phylum Pseudomonadota; class Gammaproteobacteria; order Pseudomonadales; family Natronospirillaceae; genus Reinekea. Next base: position 57,623 of record JBNKNI010000020.1, on the reverse strand, counting down.
TGTAATACAGTGCCGTATCCGCTTGGGCGTAGAGTTGTTCGAAATTGCTGTTCAGATCGTAGGATAAGGATATTCCCATACTGCACGACGTCTGCAATGAAGCATCTTTATAAGCCACCGGTCGGCTGATCTTTGCGAGAATTTTTTTGGCCAGGCTGGCAGCTTGCTTCTTATCTTCTAGCATGGCAATCACGACGAACTCGTCACCGCCCAGCCGGGCAACCGTATCGCTGGATCGGATCGATTTTACCAGGCGTTTGGCGAATTGAATCAATAGCTTGTCGCCCGCCGGGTGTCCATAGGCATCGTTAATGCCTTTGAAATCGTCTAAATCCACAATCAATAATGCCACGATCTTTTTATCGCGCCGCGCTTGATTGGTGATCTGTTGGAAGCGATCTTCAAGGAGTAAACGATTGGGCAAGTTGGTCAATGGATCATGAAACGCCATCTGCTGAAAAGTATCACGCGCGGATTCCAGTGATTTTTGTTGCTGTTTAAAATCACTGATATCCTGCACTGCACCATAGGCGTAGCGTTGGCCTTTTTCTTCAAAGGCCAGTTGCGCGGAAACCCTGATCCATCGTTCGGGTGAAAATCCCATGAGTTTCAGTTCAGATGTATTACTGCCCTTGCCACGTAAGACCGCATTGACTGATTTTACGATGAGCTTTTCAGATTCCGGGTCCAGTAATTTAGCGATGTTCTTAACTGACGTATGGTAAGAGCGGGGTATCGACAGGATCTGATAGGTTTCTTCGGTCAGGCTGAACAGGCTGGTTTCGGTGTTCAGCTCCCAGCCGCCGACGCGGGACATGCGGCTGGTTTGCTGCAGCATGTTCTGGCTATGCTGCAATTCCCTCAGGGTTGTTTTGTAGTCACTGATATCGCGGATAATGACCCAGCTGCCGATCATGGTGCCATCTGCATCGCGCATTGCGCTGGCGCGGATAGATATCGGCACGCGCTGACCGTCCTTGCGCAAAACTTCTTTCTCGAAAATGTCCGAATACCCGCGCTCATCGACTTGTTGGGACATTTTTTCGTCGGCTTCTTCCCAGCCGGGTGGTGTAAAATCCTGAAAGGTCAGGTTGCGCAATTCTTCCTGGCTATACCCTACCAAATCCAGATATGCCTTATTGGCATATTGCATTTCATGCGTTACGGTCCAAAAACCAATGGCGTCAAAGCTATTGCTGAACAGTGAGCGGAACCGGCGCTCTGAGATAGCCAGAGATTGGATGAGCTTGCGTTGAATGTTAGCATCTCTGGCGATCGTCCATACGGCTTCGGGCTTACCTCGTGTCGACGAGACCAGCACACTTCGGACCGATACCGGAACTTCTTCACCCGTTGCTGAAACAAATCGTTTCTCATATTGATCGCTGTAGCCACGCTCAAGTAACAAGGGCGTGTGCAGATTTTTTTCAATTCTGCGATCTTCAGGCACCGTTAGATCAATAATGCTCTGGCCGATCAGCTGTGGTGCCGTCTGGCCCAGAAACGCAGCGAAGGCATTGTTGGCAAGTTTCACTTTGCCGTTTAACGAGGTAAGTACCATAGCGTCTTGGCTGTCATTAAACAGCGACTCAAAATAATGGGACGCGTGGATAACTTCCTGTTGCTTATCATTCGATTGATGAATGAAGTTCCAGGCACCGGTAAATTCACCGTTGCTGTCGAAGTTCGGGAACAGGTGTACCGTAACATCTATTTCCTGGCCATCTTTGCGCACCAGACGTTTTACAAAGGGACGACTGAAACCGGTTTTGACAAAGGTTTCAGCATCCTTTGGCGACAGCTCATAACTGTTGGCGGCATTGAAGTGCGAAAAATGTTTACCAATCATGTCCTTTTTATCGAGCTGCAGCATTGCCGCGAATCTGTTATTGACTTCAATAAAACGATCATCGGCGGAGACAAATGCGATTCCGTTCAAATTGTCATTGATCAGGTTGTCCAGGCGCTCGAATGATTGCGTTAAGGCAACCGCTTGCTCGGTAATGACGGTTGTATCGTTAAATATGCACCAGAAGACCTGGCGTCCCCCAAGATCTATTGGAGTGATGTTAATCAGCGTACGTATTTGCCTGTCCGGCGAGCGTAAGAGTGCTTCAGCCGAAAAATTATCGGTATTGAGAAACCATTTTTTGAAATCGTTTTGGACCGAGAGCAAGTCGAAGATTTTTTGATGCGGTTCCAGATTCGAGCCAATCAATGTTTTGAATGCTGAATTTGCACTGACAATGGCAAAGGTGTCATCAAACAGGCACATGCCCGCACTGCTTTCGCTGAATAATTGTTGCCAGGCACTGTTGGGCAAGGATTGTTCGAAGAGCGATTCGTCTTCCAGTGTGACTTTGAAACCAACCAGGGTAGTACCCGCTTCTAACGGCTGAATGGTAAGAATATTAAGTTGATGCAGTTCGCCAACCGTATCAATGTGAGCCGCACCACTCAAACGCGTTTCCCGATGGTGACTGGGCAGGCTTTTATACCAAGGCTTGTTTTCATTGAAACGAGCGCTGTGAATAATCAATTGTCGACCCACAACGTCTTGAACAATGTTAACACTGTGTCGGATCAGCTCATCACTTACCGCTAATATTTTGCCGGATCGGTCGCACAAAATGGCTTTTTGTCTGCCAGAGCAGAATGCGGCTAAAAGCGCGTTTTGAGCGTCGATATTGTGCATATAAATGGCCTGCAATCGATATCCGCCCGTCCATGACGGGCGGAAATTCGAGCCTGTTTTCTTAATTGGCGTTTTCGGTCGCCGCTTGCTTGTTTTGCATGAACAATGCGTCGAAATTGACCGGCGCCAGCATCAGTGCTGGGAAACTTCCCTTGATCACCGCATTGTCAATTGTTTCACGGGCGTAAGGAAACAAAATATTCGGACAGTACGCGCCGAGCATCTGATCACGGGTTTCTGTCGGGAAGCCAGAAACAGTGAATATACCGCCTTGCTGTACTTCACATAAAAAAGCGGTCTGATCTTCAATTTTGGCAGAAACAGTCAAGGTTAACACGACTTCGAAGGCATCGTTGTCCAGCGCACGAGTAGCCGTATTCAGATCCAGTTTGATCTGCGGTTTCCATTCTTTGCGGAAAATGTCCGGTGCATTTGGGCTTTCAAAAGAAACATCTTTGGTGTAAATCCGCTGAATACCAAATTGCGGCTGTTGTTGTTCGGTCATGGTGGCTCCATTCTCTTATTTATTGTCTGAGTCAGTCTTTTCGCACTGGCTCTATCGTGTATGGGTAATACACAGTGGAGGGCTAGACAGCCCTGATCACAGGGTTCAGTTACACTTAAATCAACTCAGTAACTTATCCAGTTTCTTTGCACGTTCGAGTGAAAACAGATCGTCGCATCCACCGACATGAAAGTCATTGATCCAAATCTGCGGGACCGTGTGACGCCCGCTCTCCTGCATCATTTTCGAACGCAGTGAGCTGTTTCCATCGACGAGTATTTCTTCATAGTCAACGCCTTTCGAATCCAGCAGTCGCTTCGCCTGAATGCAAAACGGGCACCAGGCGGAAGAATACATTTTTACATTTGGTTTCATAGTTCAATCAGTTCTTGACCAGTGGCAGGTTGCTGCTTTGCCATTCCAGAATGCCACCACGCAATTTATTCAGCTTTGTAAAGCCAGCTTTAGCCAGCAAACTACCTGACGCGCCAGCGGTGGTGCCTGTTTTACAGATGAGAATAATGGGTGTTTCTTTGAAGGCATCCAGCTCACTCATGCGCTTAGGCAGATCACGAGCTGGGATATTGATTGCGGCAGGCAGGTGTCCGGCCCGAAACTCATCTTTAGCCCGGATATCGATGACTTTGGCATTTTCTTTGTTGATTAATTGTGTAACTTGCGCCGGGGAAATCGCTGCGCCACCGCGAGAACCTTCAACCTTAATCAATAAAATCAATAAAACAGCCCAAACGGAGCTGAGGATCCAGTGATTAACAACAAACTCTAATAATTGCTCTAACATCGATCGATCTCTAGTGGTCGGATGAAAATGAAGCGGCAGTATACACAACATCCCTGAGCTGTTGAATCGGTACGCCAGTTTGCTGCCACAGTTTTTACAGGAGCGAGTCAGCGCGGGGGTTCAAGAGCGGACGACGCAGCTGTTGGCTGATCTTAAGTTCGCGTCGTGAAGTCAATTTTTTCGCAGAAAACAGGTTAATGTTGGCTTATTCGGTAAATTCGACTCGAAAAATCCAGCCAAATCCGTACACTAGGTTTGTAATTTTCCTACATTTTTACGAGAGGCATGAACATGGCTAAGGGTAAGTCCGCAATTTTGCTCATTCTTGATGGTTTTGGTTACAGCGAAACCTCGCAATCTAACGCCATCGAAAAAGCGGATGCCCCGGTATGGCATCGCTTATGGAACAATTATCCGCATACGCTGATCAAAACGTCTGGTATGGCGGTCGGATTACCGGAAGGGCAAATGGGTAATTCTGAGGTTGGTCATATGAACCTTGGTGCCGGACGTACTGTCTACCAGTCTTTAACCCGGGTGACCAAAGCGATTGCTGACGGTGATTTTTTTGAAAACGAAAAACTGACCGCCGTTGTCGACAAAGCGGTCAGCACCAACAACGCCGTGCACATTTTAGGTTTGCTCAGCCCAGGTGGTGTGCACTCGCACGATGATCATTTGCACGCGATGGTTGATTTGGCGGTAAAACGCGGCGCGGACAAGGTTTACGTGCATGCGTTTCTGGATGGGCGCGATACCCCTCCTCGAAGCGCGTTGGAATCTATCGAGAAGCTGGAAGGTAAGCTGGAAAAGCTTGGCGTGGGTGGCATTGTGTCACTGGTAGGTCGTTACTATGCCATGGATCGGGATAACCGATGGGAGCGAGTACAGGTTGCCTATGACCTGCTGACCAAAGGTACAGCAGATATCGTTGCCAGCACGCCAATGGATGCGTTGCACGCCGCTTATGAACAAGACAAAGACGACGAGTTCTGCCCAGCGTCGTCCGTAAGAGCAGAAAGCACGCAACCAGTGACCATTCAAGACGGTGATGCCGTGGTGTTTATGAACTTCCGTCCAGACCGGGCTCGTGAACTTACTCGCGCGTTCGTAGACCCGACTCTCGATTCCGAGCTGGATCGAACGGTACGCCCCGAGTTGGCTGGCTTTGTTTCCTTGACGGAATACGCAGCAGACATTCCTTGCGATGTGGCATATCCGCCAGAAAACCTGACTAACACATTGGGTGAAGTCATTGAAGCGCGTGGTGGTAAGCAATTGCGAATTGCGGAAACGGAAAAGTACGCTCATGTGACGTTTTTCTTCAGTGGTGGTCAGGAAGCCGAGTTCAAAGGTGAAGATCGGATCCTGGTGCCTTCACCTAAAGTAGCAACTTATGATCTGCAGCCGGAAATGAGTGCCCCGGAAGTGACAGATAAATTAGTCAAGGCGATCAAATCTGCCGAATACGATCTGATTGTCTGCAATTACGCGAATGGTGATATGGTCGGTCACACCGGTAAGTTTGACGCGGCTGTGAAAGCTGTTGAAGCACTCGACGTTGCGCTGGGTAAGGTCACCGAAGCAGCCCTGGAAATGGATGCGCATGTGTTGATTACCGCGGACCATGGTAACGTCGAGCTGATGGTTGACCCTGAAACGGGTGGCGCGGTTACCAGCCATACAACGTTCCCGGTTCCACTGGTGTACGTTGCTAACAACAATGCTGATGTAAAACTCAACGAAGGTGCTCTAGCCGATATCGCACCAACATTATTAAGCTTCCTTGACATAGAAGTGCCGAAAGAAATGACTGGCAAGTCGCTTATCGCCGATTAAACCGGTTCTCAAGGCTTCTCACCTTACGGGAGAGGCACAAAAACCGTCCTGTTTCAGGGCGGTTTTTTTATGGGTAGCGGTTTGGCTCTTGTCTCAGTCGCCGGGATTGGATTTCGAGCACTGTTTTAGTGCATCCATTCAGAGGAATCATGAATACTGCACAACTTGGCCGCGGTAAATCTTCTTTGGTTTGAGATGCAAGTCGGATTCTGTTGGTTCTGTTGGTTTTGGGATGTTGCGGACTTGGCCACGATACACCAATTGCGAATGCTTTTCGTTTTTATCAGATTCATTGTGTTCGTCAAGTACGGGGCTGTCTGCCAGTTGGCAGATTTCTTTGATCAGGGCCTTCATCACCGCATCATTCGTGCGTTGGTAAATAATCGCTAACTCACTGAACAGTTCGGGATTTGCCATTTTGATGCTGGGTTTATCGTCACTGTCCGCACGGCGACGGATTTCTTTGGCGAGATCAATCATCGCTTTGGTGAAGTTCATACGGCTATCCTCTTGTGGATGGTGTTGTGTAATTTTGCAACATTAATGCCAGCGTTCAGCAGAAGTGATATGGTTCAGCGTTTTTTGAGTGCATACAGAGGTATTTTCCATGATTGCTCTACACAGTCAGGCCGTCAGCTGCGTCGTACTGCGACAAGGTGCAACCATGACGGAAGCCTTATTGCTGAAACGTTCACCAAAGGACGGCGGTTTCTGGAGCTATGTATCAGGAGGGGTCGAGTCGGGAGAAACAGGACCCGAGGCTGCTGTGCGAGAAATCTTTGAGGAAACCGGATTGACGCCAGTTGAATTGTATAGTGCTGATTATATCGAGCAGTATTTCCAGGCACAGAAAAACCGAATTATGTTGCAACCGCTCTTCGTCGCTTTTGTGGAGGCAAGCGACCTTATTGTTCTTAACCATGAGCATACCGAGTATCGCTGGTGTGGTTTGGAGGCTGCTTTGTCATTGCTGAGTTTTAACGGTCAGCTTAAAGCTCTCACACATGTTTGGCATCAGTTTGTAAAGAAACCACCACTGGATTTATTGACCATTCCAATCCCATCGATGGGGCGGCACAATTGAGTTTCTCAATATTAGTACGGTTGCCTTTTTCTGTGAGATGGACGTTACTGGCGCTCATACTGTCGCTGTTTTCTGTGTTGTGTCAGGCGGATGATCTGGATGCCAGTCAGCTAGAGCTGGAGCGTGTCAACAAAGCCTTGACGGCTCTGCAGGCAGAGTTAAAAAAGAATGAAAAAGAAACCAATAGTCAGCGTGCTGCGTTAGAAACGACGGAAAAGCAGCTGAGTCAGACCCAACGAGATCTCACTCGGTTGGCGAAAAATATTTCCGACCATCGGACTCAACTTGCCGCGCTAGATGAACAAGAAGTGCGACTCAAGGCGCTGTTGGCTGAAAAAGCCGATGACATTAAGTTCATTTTACGCCTTGCTTACAAGCAAAATAATCAACCACTCATTAAACTGCTGTTATCGGGCGAGCGCCCGGAAGATTTGTCGAGGCATTTGTATTATTTTTCTGTTTTAACCCAAAATCAGCAAACCCAAGTCGAAGCCTGGATTTCTGAGCAGGCGCAATTGAATGAAACGATAACTGAGCAGAAAAGGGTAGTGGCGGTCTTGGAGGAAGAACGGGTCGCTCTCGATGATCGACAGCAACAGCTGAATGCTCAAAAAAATAAACGTGCTCAGATTGTCGCGAACCTGCAAGCTCAAGCTCGTTCCACGCAAGCGACTATCCAGGAAAAACAGCAGGAAAAAGAAAAGCTAACGCAACTTATTGCCGATATTACCGCCAGATTGGAAGCGATGAATCTGGATTTTCCTGAAGCGATAGATATAAGTGGCGTAAAGGGCGGACTAAATTGGCCCGTTGAAGGTAAACTGATGAACCGGTACGGTGCTGTCATTGACGACACCGGATTGCGATGGGAAGGATGGTTGATATCGGCAAATGACGGACAACCGGTAAAGGCTGTGCACGGCGGCCGGATTGTGTTTGCTGATTTTTTTAAATCAAATGGTCTGTTGGTTATCATCGATCACGGTGATGGTGTTTGGACGCTTTATGGCCGGAATCAGGCACTGTTACGTGATGTTGGCAGCTGGGTCGAAGCCGGTGATGTTATTGCAGAAGTCGGACGTTCCGGTGGCTACAGCCAAAGCGGGCTATACTTTGAAGTTCGCAAGAATGGTGAACCCCAAAATCCGGCAAGCTGGTTGAGTAGGTAATGACTTTGAATGAAAAACAAGATGTTAAAGGAACACTTATGAGATTAATTCGAAACCCCCTGTTAACGGCGACGACCGCCTTGGTAATTGGTATTGCCGTTGGGATGACCTCGGGTGTTCAAGCGGATAATGAAACCCAGTTACCGATAGACGAAGTTCGTCTGATGTCGCAGGTTCTGGAACGAATCAAACAGTCTTATGTCGAGGAGGTAACGGATCAGGAATTGATCGAAGCTGCCATTGAAGGAATGCTTGCGGGGCTAGACCCTCATTCGGATTATTTGACACCAGACGATTTTAAAGACTTGCGCGAAAGCACCAGCGGTGAGTTTGGTGGTCTGGGCATTGAAATCACCATGGACAGCACCGGTTTTGTGCGAGTCGTCGCGCCGATTGATGACACGCCCGCATTTCGCTCTGGAATGCAGAGTGGTGATCTGATCACGCAAATAGACGATACGCCGGTCAAGGGTATGAATATTAATGATGCGGTCGGCATGATGCGCGGTAAACCCGGAACATCATTGACATTGACTGTGTTGCGTGAAGGTGAGAATGGACCGATTAAGGTAGACATTACCCGGGACATCATCAAAGTCACCAGTGTACGGCACCGTATGTTGGAGCCAGGATTCGGTTACATACGGATCTCTCAGTTTCAGGAACGCACCGGTCGTGATTTTGAAGACGCATTAAACGCGCTGCATGCCGAAGCTGAAAACGGCTTACAAGGCGTGGTGCTGGACTTGCGAAACAACCCAGGCGGGGTGTTGCAGGCCTCTGTTGATGTGGTTGATGCATTGATCAGCGAAGGATTAATTGTGTATACCGAAGGACGCCTGTCCAATTCCGATAGCCGTTTCGTTGCTCGCAAAAAAGATCCGAGCAAAGGCGTGAAACTGGTGGTGTTGATTAACGGCGGTTCCGCATCCGCTTCGGAGATTGTTGCCGGCGCTATTCAGGATCATCGTCGTGGTTTGATTATGGGTACCCGCTCCTTCGGTAAAGGGTCTGTGCAGACCATCTTGCCACTGGACCAAGATCACGCCCTTAAATTGACGACTGCGCGGTATTTTACACCTAGTGGCCGGTCCATTCAGGCGCAGGGTATCGTCCCTGACATCGTCGTGAAGCAGGGAACCCTGACGCAAAATGAAAATGATGCATTCTATAAAGAGGCCGATCTGGCCGGTGCATTGGATAATCCAAATGGAACAGATGAAAAGGCCATTGAAGAAGCTGATTCTGCCGGTGTGGTTACGCCTGACGATTACCAATTGTTTGAAGCGCTGACGGTTCTGAAAGGCATTGCCATCCTGAATGCTAACCGCTAAGAAGACTCTCCTTGTATGGATAACGGTGTTGCTGTTCAGCAACACCGTTTTTGCATCTGATTACGGGAAGTTGGTGTTGATTGTCGATGATCTGGGTAATCAACACCGAGCCGGTGTCGATGCAATCGCTAATCCGTGGATTACCACCGTCGCTATTATGCCCGGTAGGCCCTACACACGCTTGCTAGCAGAATATGCGCACGCTCAAGGCAAGGAGGTGATTATTCACTCACCGATGTCCAATACCACGGACTTCCCCTTAGGTGAACTGGGATTGGATCGCACGCAGGGCCGGGAGACTATGATCGAAAATGTCCGATTGTCAGTCGCTGATGTGCCCTATGCGGTGGGACTGTCAAATCATATGGGCAGCCGGTTGACTCAGGATACCGTGGCGATGGACTGGTTGATGGGTGAATTGCAGTTGCATCAACTGTACTTTTTCGACAGTCGTACGGTGTCAACAACGCAAGCCTGGAAAGTTGCTGAAAAACGTCAGGTCCCCTGGGCCATGAGGCACTATTTTCTGGATCACTTCAAAGAGCCTGCGTTCATGCAGTCGCAATGGAATGAAGCGCTTAAGCGAGTACAGAATGGGGAAAATATCACGGTTATCTGCCATCCTTATCCGGAAACGTTGGCTTTTCTGAATTCACTGAACTTGAGCGAGACTGAACGCAATACTTTGGTTCCTCTGTCGTCTGTTCTAAACTATCCGGTACCGGGTAAGCGCAGTGACCGCAACATCCCAAAAGAGCCGGTGTTGCGAGGTCGTTAAACTGAGTATCAATTAAATAATTCATTCACGGTTCAGCTTGGCTTACTACAATGAATGCCGACGCAGGCAGATTATGTTAATTACAGGAGAAATTCATGAAGCGATCGTTGGTCGTATTGCTGGTTGGTCTGGTGGTTTTGTCAGGCTGTGCAACATTAAATAAAGAAGAATGTCTAACCGCCGACTGGTACCAGATTGGATACGAAGATGGTGCCCGTGGATACCCTGATACTCGCATATCTTCGCATCGGGAAGCGTGTGCAAAGCATGGTATTGCGCCGGATTTCCGAGCCTATCAGGACGGGCATGAAGAAGGGGTAATCCGTTTTTGTACACCACGCAATGGTTTCGAACAAGGTAAGAAAGGCTACAACTATTCTGGTATTTGTCCTCCCTCGCTGGAAGACGGCTTTTTAGACGGCTACGACGCAGGGCGTGAAATATATGCTGTCACGTCGGCCATTCGCAGCTTACAGTCGGAACAGAACGGTAATGAGGCAAAAATGGAATCATTACAGAATCAGATTATCGAGAAAACCAATCTGATGCTGGCCGATGAAACCACGATCGATGACCGTTACCGCTTAAATCAGGAAATTGCTCAAATGCAACAAGATTTAGGTGGCCTTGAGCAGCGCAACAAGCAATTGGTGGTCGAACTGGCGGAAGCTCAGGCCCGCTTGCGTATTCTTAACGAGAAATATGCTTACTTCTGAGCCGTTGTCTGGCAGTGGCTGGGTTGACAGTCACTGCCACCTTAACGACATCCCCCGTTTACATGAGTGCCTTGAACAGGCAGAAAGCGCTGGCATTCAGCAATTTTTAGTTCCCGGCACCCACTTCGATCAATGGACTCAGGTCTCCTCACTTCATTCCGATCTTATTGCCTGTAGTTATGGAACACATCCTTGGTTCGTCTCAGACCCAGACATTGAAGAACAACGCCTGACTCATTATTTGTCGCTTCATAAAGCTTACGCTGTTGGCGAAATCGGCCTGGATTTCTATCCGGCAACGCGTCCGAGGCCGGACCGAGGGCTTCAAATAGAAAGCTTTGCCCGTCAGTTGAGCATCGCTCATCAATCGCAACTGCCGGTGATCATTCATTCCGTCAAGGCGCATCAGGAGACCGTTCGGCTTTTGAAGCAACAGCCAGCGATACGTGGTGTTATTCACGCCTTTAATGGCAGTATCGAAATGGCTCAGGACTATATTTCTCTCGGTTTTTTGCTAGGAATCGGTCCGCAACTACTGAGGTCGGAGAAACTACAGAGAACCGTTGCACAATGTCCGCTTGATCGACTGCTACTGGAAACGGATGCGCCGTTTATGACTCGTCCGGGGAGCCAGGTGAATCCGTTGTTGGATTTGATTGCGGTCGGCGAACGGATGGCAACCTTATTTGCTATGCCGGTGACGGATATGCAGCGTCAGTTGACCAGCAATACACACCAGCTGTTCTTTTGAGGAATGGCAATTGATCGTGTTTGTTTGAGTTTTCCTCTCTCTTTATTGAATAGTTTGATCGGTTTTTGAGTGTCAAATGGCCCAAAACTCAGTGTTTACGTTGTCCCCTTGCTGGGACAGGTAATCTTGTAGGGTATGTTGGCGATTGATGGTTCGGTCGGTAATCATCAGTTGCTTGATTCTGTCGAGTCGAAACGAACGGTATTGTTCACGCAGGCAACACCAGGCTGCTAAAGTCCAGCTGGTGCCCCAGAAAACCAACCCTAAAGGCTCGAGTTCTCGTTCACTCATATGTTGTTGTGCATCTGCGTATTCGATTTGCACCGTTCTGTCCTGATGAATGGCCTGGCGAATCTGCTCTCCAAAGCGGACTCTTGCCGTGCGTCCGTATTCGGGAACAATAAACGGTGTCGTTCGATGATTTAAACGATGCATCAGGGGTTCTGAAATGACACTTCGAATCTTTGTCATGGCTTGATCGGCGCTGGCGATCATCTCGTCATCAGCCCATGATTTTACCAACCTCATGCCCAAGACAATGGCTTCAATTTCGGCTTCAGTAAACATCAGCGGCGCAATCGTCGTATCCGAATTCAACAGATAACCTACACCCGCTTCACCTTCTACAGGCACACCTGACAATACCAGCGACTGCATATCGCGGTATATCGTTCGTTCGGAAACATTGAGTCGCTGTGCAAGCTCTTGAGCCGTAACCGCCGTTCGCCGGCTGCGCATATAGGTGACTAACTGGAACAGTCGTTCAGCTTTATTCATGTTTCATTTCGTTCAATGGCAGAAAACCGCTATCCTAAACCAACCTTAGCCAACAGTTCACTCTGAAAATCCGGGCCACAATTATTTAGGGAGCATCATGGAAACGATCAATACAATTGAAGCTTTGCTCGATCATTATGGTGAGCCGGTTGACCGGGCATTGTGGAAAGAGATCGATCACGTTAATGACCATTACCGGCAATTTATCGAAGCGTCGCCTTTTTGTGTGCTCGCCACCCAAAGTGAGCAGGGAATCGATCTTTCACCACGCGGAGACCCAGCCGGTTTCGTGTGTGTCGAGAGCCCAACACTGCTCTACCTACCCGATCGCCGTGGCAATAATCGGCTTGATTCATTGCGCAATATTGTTGCAAATCCAGCCGTGGGGTTGATCTTTTTTATACCGACGATTGGTGAGACTCTCCGAGTGGGCGGGACCGCCCGTATCAGTATTGATCCGAATTTGTGTGAACGCTTCAGTGAGCAGGGCAAACCCGCTAAAGCGGTATTGTGTGTCGATGTGTTGAAAGTCTATTTTCAATGTCAGAAGGCTATAGTGCGCTCTGGGTTATGGGAATCCTCAACTTACCCTGCTGAGCGACCGGTGCCGACGGCAGGCGAGATGACGAAATATTTTGCGCAGGCGCAAGCACAGGATTTTGATGCCGAAGCGTATGACCAGAATTATCCTCAACATCTTAAAAACACGCTTTATTAGTTTGAAATTTTGGCCAAACCAACCAAAAGGATTCTGAGGTCTAGCCCGGTTAGGGAGTTAAGGTAACTTTTAATAATTGCCATCTACCTCAACGGGTGAAGAAAAGCGCAAAAGTCGAGGCAAGTTCTGCAGGTCATATTCATTTTCTTGGCAAAGGACTTAACAACGAAATTTGCCATTGCAGCCCCGCACTCCGTGTCCTTCAGATCGATGACTGAGCTTTGTTGTGTGTTTTAAAAAGGACTCGCCATTTCCTGCAACACACGCCTCCCTCATCCTTCGATCCGATAGGACTGAGGTGATTTGAATTAATCAGAGTTGCCTTAAGTCTTCTTGGTCTGGCAATAGATGCATTATTCTTGTTCTGGCATTGGATGACCGCAAAGTCGGCAGAATTTGGCGTCGATTTCATGGCCGGTTTTTCCACATCCAGTGCAACCTCGAGCATCTCTTTTGTTGCGCATGACCTGCGTTAATTCCGCCGTATAGATACCGGTTGGCACGGCGATAATTGCGTAACCGGTGATCATAGTCGCAGACGCAATTAATTGACCAAATGGCGTACTCGGCGCGATATCGCCATAGCCGACCGTGGTCAATGTCACGATTGCCCAGTAAACACTCTTGGGAATAGACGTGAACCCATTTGCCGGACCTTCGACCAAGTACATGATGGCGCCGAAGACGACCACGATGGTGCTGACGAAATACAGAAACACAAAAATCTTGCGTTTCGACGAGCGCATGGCCAATGCCAATTGCTCCGCTTCGTGCATATAGCTGAACAGTTTAAGAACCCGAAACACTCTCAATATTCTGAGAATACGGATCACCAGCAATGTGTTTGCACCCGCGACGAATATTGATAAATAAGTGGGGATCACCGACAGCAGGTCGACGATGCCGTAAAAGCTGAAAACATAGCGAATGGGGTAGCGTACACAACTCAGGCGTAACAGGTACTCGATGGTAAAGGCGATCGTGAATACCCATTCAAGGTAATAAAGCCAACGCCCATAATTCACTGAAATCCGCGTGACACTTTCGAGCATCACGGCCAGAACACTTAAGATAATGGCGATAATTAACAAGACATCGAAAGTCTTTCCTGCCTTGGACTCAGCGCCGAAAATGACATCATTAAGCATCAGCTGCCAGGGTTTGAGTGGTACCTGCTCGTGCTCAGACCTGAGGATGTGAAATTTATTGGTTCTGGTTTCGGCCATCAGAATGCTTCACCGACAGTAATGGCCATGTTGAAGGACTCCGCATCGACCCAACCGACATCCAGCCGTACATTGAATCGGTCTGGTGTCATGGCGAAACGAACACCCAGTCCGGTGCTGACATGAAAATCGCTGACGCTAAAATCAGCCAATGTCGGTGCGACCTGGAACGTGTCGACGAAACCGACAACAGCCCAGCGTTGGCTTAGCACTTTGCGATATTCCCCCTGCAAGCCGAGGCTGCTGTTGTCGATCCAGCGGTTACCGTTAGCCCCGCGCAAGGTGCGGTCGCCGGTGGGTTTGGGTAAATGCGTGAACGGCGTTTCTTCACTCGACATCGCCAGACTGGCTGATACCCCAAGTACGTCTTCGGCAACGGCCAAATAGTTAGCAACGGACAACGATGCGACATGGAAGTCCAGTTCACTGCCCAGTACAGCTGTAAAAACGTCCCAGTTTGCGGTCAGCAGATGCCCTTGTGTTGGCCAATCAATGTTATCGCGAGTGTCATGGCTGGCGTTTATACCGATGCCGCTGTAAAGACCACCCTGAGCACCAGAAATGTCGGGTGTAAGCAACGTTGTGCCTGGCTCTTCACTTATGTCTTTCAGTTGGTGGTATTCCGCAAACATACTCCCACCGAATGAAAATGCCGGTACGCCCCGGTAATTTAGAGTGATTGATGTCTCGGCGGTGGTGTCAGCGTATTTGTCGCCGTTTTCGTTGCTTGTGTTTCCCTGACCGAAGTAGGCGGAAGGCCAGTATTTACCACCCAGTTTACCTTTGACTTGCCAGTTGCCCTGATCGACATACACATTGGGCCAAAAATACGCCTGAAACTGCCCTTGCGTCGTTCCCTGCAACAACAGTTCCAGTCGGTTTTGAGGAACGCCTGATTCGAGTTGCGGAAAAATCCTCATGACATAGGCACCATATTGAAAACCGGTTTCTGGTGAAGAACCAATCGCGGGTAACGGAACCCATGCCGAGGGTTTTAATTCTTCATTGGCATTGGCGTACGCGGCCAGGGCAACACTCACGGCGATAAGCGTTTTTTTCATTGGGGTGTCATATCCTTAATGTCGTGCGGGCAAATTAGCGCAGCGCGGTAGCAGGGTCAACCAGGCTGAAACAGTGGGCGTTGTCGAACAAAGCCCGGTTAACATGGTAGCGCACAGGAAAAATAACTCAGTGGGATTGGCTAGTGCTTGTTAAAACAGCTAAATTGAACAGAATAACAAAACAAGTAGCGCTATGACTGAATTGAATTTTTGCGTTTTGGGTGATGGTTTCGCGAGCGGTGTAGGCGATCCGAGTATGCAGGGTTGGTCAAATCGGTTAATGATGGCCACCGTAAAAGAGTTAGGCATGGTCCGTTATTACAATCTGGGAGTCGAAGGGGAGACGAGTCCGATGGTGGCCGCTCGGGTTAACGAGCTGGCACCGAGATTTCCCAAAGGACAGGATAATCGCCTGATACTAGCGTTTGGATTGCATGATACCGAGTTGGCAGATGGCAAACCACGCGTTGCGAATCAGGAGTCTCTGGAAGCATTGAAACAATTGATCCTGAAAACCCGCCCTCACTTTAAAATGATTATGATAGGCATTCCACCGGTCTACGAACCCCAACAGAACAATCGGATCAAACGTTTGAATGGGTTATATCGAGAGCTATGCCAAAAAGCGCGCGTTCCCTATATCGATATTTTTTCGTCATTGGCGGAGGACGTACAGTACAAACGAGAACTGGCGAAAGGCGATAAAGTATTTCCGGCGGACATCGGATATCAGAAAGTATTTGAATTGATCTGGAATGATCGCGCCTGGTGGTTTAATTAGCCGTTCTGCTTCAAGCTGCCCGTGCATTGCCTTTCGTCAAACATGTCGTTAGGGTGTGCTGCCGTGTTATGACCTGCAGATTATCATGCCAGTAACCTTAGCAGCCCCCGTTTTTATCGAAATTGAGATCAAAAAAAGTCGTTTTTTGGCTTGGGTGGAGCCTATAGCAGATGCGAGTGCCGCCAAGGCACGCATTGAGGCTTTGCGACGTCAGTATCCCGATGCTCGCCATGTGTGTTTTGCTTTTTATGTTCAGGGCAACAGTGGCATGAGTGATGATGGAGAACCCTCTGGAACCGCAGGCAAACCCATGTTCAATGTGCTGAATCATAAAAACCTGGTGAACGTACTGGCTGTGGTAGTGCGCTATTTCGGTGGTATAAAACTTGGAGCAGGTGGGTTGAGTCGGGCCTATGGAGGGGCCGTATCACAGGCGCTGGAATCTGCGGAGTACTTGCCGGTTGAAACGCCCGTTAAGCTGGAGGTACGGTTTCCGTTTGCCCTGGAAAGCTCGATTCGGCGGATCTGCCAACACCATGATTTAAACTTAGATCAGATTCAATACAGCGAACATGTGCAGGCGGTATTGATCACGACGGAAAGTCAGCTCAATCAAGTGATGGCGGATCTGAAGGCAGTGGCGCCCGGAAATTCAGACCTCGACGTTCGTGTGGCAGATTAAGCACATCCGCAATCATATGCATGGCGGTATCGGCCAATACTTTTCTTTCCATGTCTTCGGTTTGTAAGGTCGGCAGCAAGGTGACCGTTACATCGGTTCGCCAGCGACCCAGTACCCGCCAAAGGTTTGTTGCCATGCTTTCGTCGCCAAACGCCACTTTTAATTCAGGTTGAGTTTGGCAACAATATTCCAGAGCCACCGGCAGTATCGGCGTTGACGTTTCAATGGCGGCGGAAAATAGTCGAGGGTGAAACTGGCGGATAGCGTAACCATTACCGGTCGTTGCTTCCGGGAAAAATGTCAGACAGTGATCTTGACTTAGGTATGCCTGCATGAGGGCTTTTACCTGAGTGATCTGTTTACCTCCGCGCTCAATGAAGAGGGTTCCGGCGTGGTGTGCCAGCCAACCGAGAACCGGTACAGAGCGCAATTCTGCCTTGGACAGGAAGTAACTGGGAAGTACGCTGCCCAGTACCGGAATATCAAGCCAGCTAATGTGATTGCTGCAAACTAAAGCACCCTGATGGGTATAGCGCCCCACTGATTGCACCCGAACGTTCATGATGAGCAGTAGTGTTCGATACCACAGCTTTGCCAGAGCCAACACCGATGTTGGTTGCTTCAGAAAAGTATCAATTGCCGTCGCGACCAATATTCCCCCAACGCCCAACATCAACAACAGCATAATTAATATCATGCGGACAATTTTCAGCAAAACCATGTAGTTACTTTCCGACCGATTTTCCAGCGGAGTCTATCATGGTAGAGGCGGAATAGAATTCTTCTCATGACGTCGATATCGACATTGCCGTTCACGTTGGTCTCTGATGTTTTGCGTTGGGAAAAGATTGGGAAGATTCGGGAATAAATGTGGGCAAGCAGTGAATTAATTGATTTATGTCAAATATAAGAATTTTCTAATATAAGATAATTAACAGTAATTATCATTTAGACACTTTATTGGAGATTTCCATGAGCAAGAAAATTGTCATTGTTGGCGGAGTTGCCGGTGGTGCATCGGCGGCCGCTCGAGCGCGTCGTTTGAGTGAAGATGCGCAGATTATCGTATTTGAACGCGACAGCTTCATTTCTTTCGCCAACTGTGGGCTGCCGTATCACATTGGTGGTGAAATCAAAGAACGCAGTGCGTTATTAGTGCAAACCCCAGAATCGATGAAAGCGCGATTTAATCTGGATATTCGGATCCAAACGGAGGTTATCAGTATCGATGCGACTGCAAAATCGGTCACCGTTCGCGAATTGAATGGCGGGCGGGAATACACAGAGAGCTATGATGAACTGATTTTATCGCCGGGCGCTGTACCGATTGTGCCGCCTATTGATGGTGTCGATAGCCACAGCGTGTTTACCCTGCGCAACATCCCCGATATGGATCGGATTATCCGGAAAATTAACATTGAATCGCCTCGTTCAGCGGTCGTCGTCGGCGGTGGCTACATTGGTATAGAAATGGCAGAGGCGTTGATTCATCGGGGTATTGAGACAACGATGGTGGAACTGGCGAATCAGATTATGCCGCCCATCGATCCGGAAATGGCCGTGCCATTGCATCAGGAAATGCGCCGAAATGGTGTTCGTCTGCAATTAAGTGACGCCGTGGATGGCATCGTCGACACCGGCGAAGGTTTGGAGCTTACCATGCGTTCTGGTAAAACCATTGCGACTGACATGGTGATTCTGGCCATTGGGGTACGACCAGAAAATACCCTGGCCAAAATGGCGGGACTGGCGCTGGGGGATAAGGGCGGCATTCAAGTAAATTCTGCCATGCAAACCAGTATTGAGCATATTTGGGCGGTTGGTGATGCCATTGAAGTGAAAGACTTCGTCACCGGAATGGCTGCCCAGATTCCATTGGCCGGACCAGCCAATCGCCAAGGTCGCATTGCCGCAGACAATATTTTTGGTCATCCATCCCGTTACAAAGACACGTTGGGTACCGGCATCTGTAAAGTGTTTGAGCTGAGCGCGGCCTCGACCGGCGCCAGTGAAAAACTGCTGCAGGCACAGGGCACTCGTTTTGAGAAAATATACGTCCATGGTGCGGATCATGCTGGCTACTATCCCGGCGCAACCCAGATAAACCTGAAATTGTTGTTTGACCCACAGGACGGAAAAATTCTCGGTGCCCAAGCTATCGGGCCGAAAGGTGTCGATAAACGTATCGACGTTTTGGCGACGGCCATCCGCGGTGGCATGACGGTTTTCGACCTTGAGGAGTTCGAACTCTGTTATGCCCCTCCATTTGGTTCCGCTAAAGACGTCATTAATCAGGCCGGGTTCGTGGCCAGCAATGTTTGTCGTGGCGAACACGAAATCTGTCACGCAGTTAATGTGCCAGACTGCGCTGCAGATGGCGTGTTGATCGATGTCCGTAACCCGACGGAAATTGGCGTCTTGGGGACCATTGACGAAGCCATGAATATTCCGGTGAACAATCTGCGTGATAACTTGCATCGGCTACCGAAAGATAAAACCCTGATCGTGTTTTGTGCCGTGGGTCTGCGCGGTTATGTAGCCTACAAAATGCTCACCAACCTGGGCTATAAAGTGCGTAACCTGACCGGTGGGTATACAACCTATCAGATGGTAAAACGCATTGGCATGTAGATTTTTACGCCGACTAAGAAGCCTCTGTTGAGGCTTTTTTTTGGGCTTGGAGCTTCTCCAGCGCCCATTGGATGTGTTCATCCACCAGTGCAGATACGCAACCATATTGTTCGTGCAACGCGGCGATGACGTCATCGTCCGCTGGACCGTTGCCCAGAGCGACGGCCAGGTTTCGTTGCCATTGGGCGAAGCCGATGCGTCGAATCGGACTGCCTTCGGTTTTGCTCAGGAAGGTGGCTTCATCCCACTGAAATAATGAAAGCAGCGATACATTGTCCAGTTGGTGACGAGGCGAGAAGTCTGGCTCATCGGTACCCTGAGGTTTGCGATTGTGGGGGCAGACCAATTGGCAATCGTCGCAACCATAAATGCGATTCCCCATTTTATCGCGCAGCTCCAGGGGGATACTGCCATCGTATTCAATGGTGAGATAGCTGATACACTTCCCGGCATCCAAGACACCGTCCGCGACGAAAGCGTCAGTTGGACAGTCTACGATACATTGACGGCAACTGCCGCAATGGCCTTTTACTGTGGGTTGATCATGCGTCAGGGGCAAGTCTGTGCACAGTTCCCCCAGAAAAAAATAGCTGCCGTGTCCGGGGCTGAGCAACAGCGTATTCTTACCAATCCAACCCATACCGGCCTGTTCGGCCAGTTGGCGCTCCATCACCGGTGCGCTGTCCACAAAAGGCCGGTAGTTGTGTTCTCCGGCCAGTTTTTCAATAGCCTGCGCAAATGCGGCCAATCGTTTACGCAAGACTTTATGATAATCACGCCCCAGAGCGTAGCGACTGATATAGGCTTTTCGCGAGTCGTCGAGGATGCTCTGACTCTGACTATCTCGCAGCCAGTAATTCATTCGCACGCTGATCACGGTTAACGTACCCGGATGCAGCTTGCTGGCGTCAAAGCGTTTATCCAGGTTCCGACCTAACCAGTCCATATCAGCGTGGTAACCGTTCGCCAGCCAAGATTCAAAATCATCCTGTACGTGACGAGTAGATGGGGACGTAAAGCGAACGTCCTGGAACCCCATTGACACGCCGAGCGCCCGTATCTGTTCAGTCAGGGTTAACCTTTTGTCCGTTGAAATGGTGTTTGAAGTCGAAGGCATCGGTAAATTTATTGCTGGCCAGTCACATAGAGAATGACTAATGATACACTCTGACGCGTTTGTCTTAGATATTATAAGTAGCTTTTTTGTGAAGATAATTATTGAAGAGTCTCAGATGCCAGCATTCGGGCAACATCTGGGTGAAGTTTGCCAACTTGGCAGTGTCATCTTTCTGAAGGGTACTTTGGGTATGGGTAAAACCACATTGAGTCGCGCGCTTGTGCAGGGACTTGGTTGGCAAGGTAAGGTGAAGAGCCCGACCTATACCCTGGTCGAGCAATATGATCTGGCTAACGCGGTGGTGTTCCACTTCGATTTATACCGCCTTGCTGACCCAGAAGAACTTGAATTTATGGGCATTCGCGATTTTGATGCGCAACGCGGTTTGTGGTTGGTTGAATGGCCCGAAAAAGGGGCTGGCTTGCTACCGCCGGCAGATCTCGAGATTGAGCTGGATGAATGTGAATCAGCTGACGCTCGGCAGGTTACCATTTCAGCGCATAGCAGCCGTGGTGAAAGTCAGTTGCAATCCCTCCGAAATCGACTGCCGGAGGCTATATGATTCGCGCGTGTCTGAGCTGTTTGCTGGTATGTTGTTCATGGGTTCAGGCGGCCACAATTGACGGCGTTCGAATATGGCCCGCACCAGATAACACCCGGTTGGTTTTCGACTTGGACGCTCCGGCCAGCCATAATATTTTTATCTTGAAAAACCCTACCCGGATTGTCCTGGATATTGAGAAAACTGCACTGAAAACCGATCTGACTGAGTTGGATCTAACCGATACCGGCATCTCCCGTATCCGGTCTGCGGTGCACAATGGTGCAGATATTCGCGTCGTATTGGATATGACCGAGTCCATGTCGCCAAAGAGTTTCGCCTTACCGCCGAACGATCAGTATGGTCACCGATTGGTGGTGGATCTGGAACGGCCAACCTTAGTCTCTATTGCCGGTAAAACCACAGTGGAGCCGACCGTCAGCAAGACCATTGATCAGTACAATACCCAGAAGCGGGATATTATTGTCGTCATCGATGCCGGGCACGGTGGTGAAGACCCTGGTGCCATCGGCCCAACCAAATTGCGCGAAAAAAACGTCGTCCTGGCGATGGCGAAAGAGGTTTATGCCCAATTGGAAGCTACCAAGGGTTTCAAACCAATCCTGGTGCGCGAAGGGGACTATATCGTTGCGCTGAAGAAACGCCGGGATTTTGCCCGTGAGAAAAACGCCGATCTGTTCGTCTCGATTCACGCAGATGCTTTCCACAAATCGTCTGCTAATGGTGCCTCGGTGTACGCTCTGTCGAACGGTGGCGTGGTCAGCGCGGTAGCAAAATACCTGGCAGATCAGGAAAACGCGGCGGACGTGATTGGCGGGATTAATGGCGTCAGCCTGGAAGACAAGGATGACGTCCTTAAGTCGGTGTTGGTCGATCTGTCGATGACCGCAACATTGCAGCGGTCGCTGTCAGTCGGCAATTTAGTCTTGGAAGAAATGAGCAAGTTTGCCAAGTTGCATGGCAATAAGAAGAAGGTAGGGCAAGCAAATTTCGTGGTCCTGCGCGCGCCGGATGTTCCGTCTATCTTGGTCGAAACCGGATTTATCAGTAATCCTACCGAAGAGAAAAATCTGGGGTCGCCAGCCTATCGGGCTAAAATGGCCAGTGCCATCCGCGATGGTATCGTGCGTTATTTTGAAAAGTCCCCACCGGAAGGCAGCTACATTGCCTGGTTGCAGCAACAAAAAGGCACCGTGAAAAAATATACTGTGGCACGCGGCGATACCCTGTCTGGTATTGCTTCCAAAAACGGGGTTTCGGTCATACAGCTGATTTCCCTGAACAAGTTAAACAGCAGTACGATCCGCGTGGGTCAGGTACTGTTGATTCCAGACGCATGACGACGACTGGACAATTGAAAGAGCTTTTATGTTACATCGCAAAATAGAAATCTTATCGCCGCGTTTGGCCAACCAGATTGCCGCAGGTGAGGTGGTTGAGCGCCCGGCATCGGTGGTGAAGGAGTTGGTCGAGAACTGCCTGGACGCCGGGGCGACTCGCATTGATATCGAGATCGAACAGGGTGGTATCAAGTTGATCCGGGTGCGTGACAACGGGCGTGGTATTGATAGGGATGATTTGCCCTTGGCGCTCGCGCGTCATGCGACGTCGAAAGTTTACTCGCTCGATGAGTTGGAAGCGCTGGGTTCATTGGGTTTCCGGGGTGAAGCTCTTGCCTCGGTGGCCTCGGTTTCTCGCCTGACGCTGACCAGTAAGCCAGCGCAGCAGACCGAAGCCTGGCAAGTCCAGTCTCATGGTCGGGATATGTCTACTGATGTGACGCCCGCAGCGCATACTGATGGAACTACCGTCGAAGTGCGAGACCTGTTCTTTAATACGCCCGCGCGTCGCAAATTCATGCGTACTGAAAAAACGGAATTTAATCATCTGGAAGAAGTGATCAAACGCCAGGCATTATCGCGCTTCGATGTGGGTTTTACGTTGCGGCACAATAATCGAACCATTCATTCTCTGCGCCCGGCAACAACGCCTGCGGAGCAGCAACGACGGATCGCTCAATTATTGAATCCTGATTTTATGACCAATGCGCTGGTGATTGAAACCGAACGGGCTGGCTTGAAAATGACGGGCTGGGTTGGGTTGCCAACCTTTTCCCGGTCGATGCCCGACATGCAGTACTTTTTTGTGAACGGCCGTGTGGTAAAAGACAAGGTCATCGGCCATGCCGTAAAACAAGCGTATCGCGATGTGCTCTATCATGGACGTCATCCTTGCTTTGTGTTGTATCTCGAACTCGACAGCAGTGGTGTTGACGTTAACGTGCATCCAACGAAGCATGAAGTCCGGTTTCGAGATCAGCGGCTGGTGCACGATTTTCTGTTCAGTCAGCTGCATCGGGCTTTAGCCGAAGTCCGGCCGCAGGCCAATCAATCCATTGAAGTGGCGACACCCGAACCCGCCAGGATCAGTGGCCTTGAGGCGGGCGAGTTTGCCGGACAGAATAGTCTGAATATGGGTGCGCCAACAGCGGATTATGGTCGCTCTTTTGGTGCTAGCCCTCAACCTATGGCCGCCCGGGAGCAGGTTTCGTTCTATCAGACTTTGCAATCTCCGCCGACTAATCAGGAAGATCGTTTGCCTGGTGCGGGCACCATGCCTCAGTCGGATCAGAACGATATTCCGCCGCTGGGTTTCGCGGTTGCACAATTGCACGGTATATACATTCTTTCCCAGTCTGAGCACGGTTTGATTGTCGTCGATACGCACGCCGCGCATGAGCGCATAACCTATGAGCGCATGAAGTCTCAATACGACCAGCAAGGGTTGCAGGCTCAACCTATATTGGTCCCGTTAAAAATATCGGTCAGTGAAAAAGAAGCAGACGCTGCCGAAGAATTTAGCGAGTTGCTGCTGAAGTTCGGCTTCGAGCTGCAACGCTCTGGTCCTGAAAGTCTGACCGTACGGCAAATTCCGGTTTATCTCCAGCAAGCTGATGTGGAGCCCCTGATTCGTTCCGTGTTATCGGATGTGATTCAGCATGAGTCATCCGATGCAATTCTCGCGCACCGGAACGAAATTTTGTCGACCATGGCCTGCCACGGTTCCGTTCGAGCCAACCGCCGCCTGACGATTCCAGAAATGAACGCATTGCTACGGGACATGGAACGGACAGAGCGCAGCGGTCAATGTAATCATGGGCGACCCACTTGGACGCAAATGACGTTACCGGAGCTCGACAAACTGTTCCTGAGGGGGCGCTAATGGGATCGCCCAAGCCGAAGGCCATTTTCTTGATGGGTCCGACCGCTGCCGGCAAAACGGATCTGGCAATTGAATTGGTCGAGTCGGGCCATTGTGAAATTATTTCAGTGGATTCTGCCCAGGTCTATCGAGGTATGAATATTGGGGCCGCGAAGCCTGATGCAGAAACGCTTCGCCGCGCACCGCATTGGTTGATTGACATTTGTGACCCCGCGGAAAGCTACTCAGCCGTGCGTTTCCGTAATGATGCGCTGACGGTCATGGAAGCCATTCGCCAGCGCGGCAAAATTCCACTGCTCACCGGTGGCACCATGTTGTATTTCAAAACTCTGGTTGAACCAATGGCTGAACTTCCTGGCGGCGATGCAGCAGTGCGGGCAGAGTTGGCTGATACGCTATCGCGTGAGGGCTTATCGGCTCTGGTTTCAGAGTTGTACCAGATCGACCCTGTCGCGCATGCCAGAATCGATTTGCAGAACCCTCAACGCGTACAACGTGCCCTGGAGGTGTTTCGCTTAACTGGTCGTCCCATATCCAGTTTCTGGGCTGAGGGCGTACATGACGGAAAGGGTAATCTTGCCGCCAAAGCTGTGGATCAGTTTCCATTCGAGTTATTGCAGTACGCCGTTATGCCAACCGACCGGAAAGTTTTACACGAGCGGATTGCTCAGCGCTTTCACATCATGTTGGAGCAGGGGTTTGAGGCCGAGGTTCGGCGGTTGTATGAACGCGGTGATTTACACTTGGATTTGCCATCCATGCGAAGCGTTGGTTATCGGCAAATGTGGCAATACTTTGATGGTGAGTTTGACTACAGCACTATGATAGAGAAAGGCATCGTCGCGACTCGCCAGTTGGCTAAGCGTCAGCTCACCTGGCTTCGGGGCTGGATGCCAATGGACGTTCTGGATACCACGCAAACCAATAGTGTACGCTATGCGTCGCAGATACTGGACCGCTTGGATTAAAGTGGGCGGTTACGATATCTGTACGTCTTAAGCCGCACTCGGGTTAATGCCAAATGATAACTTGCTAAAGGCTGTTACTGAGGTTTTTTGTCGAAATGCCCGAACCTTCGAGGGGAGCTTGGGCTTCGACTTCGAAACCTCAGTTTTTCTGACTCTTCGTTAACACTTGTACGCAGAGCATTCAGTGATCAATTCGGGTAGGTATGACAAGAAGACTGACCTCGCCTGACGCTCTGAGTCAAAAAAGTGTGGGTATTCCGAAAATAATGGCCTTGTCCCATCCACAATAGAATGAAAATAAACTAGAATCCTCACTGTTAAGATTTCTGAATGCGGCTATTCCAGACTTTTTGTGACTCAATGCTATGCTTTGGCTGGCTATGGGCACGCTGGAGCATTCGTGGGGCACTCGATGTCACCGTTATTGACAGCCAACATGGCGCAATAACGCCGATTGACTAAGCCGATTACTATTACAATCCTTAAGAAAAAGGAGCAGATCATGTCAAAAGGGCAATCTTTACAAGACCCTTTCTTAAACGCGCTGCGTAAAGAGCGCATTCCAGTTTCAATTTTCCTGGTAAACGGAATTAAGTTGCAGGGTCAGATTGAAAGTTTCGATCAATTTGTCATTTTGTTGAAAAACACAGTCAGTCAAATGGTCTACAAGCACGCGATATCAACGGTTGTGCCAGCCCGAAATGTGAAAATTTCTCAAGATGGCGAAGAAGCCGTTACTATCGAGTAACGTCTCTGACCGTATCGGATGTTTTTTTCTCTTCGCCCGGCAAAGCCGGGCATCGGAGTTTGTGATTGTTTTTTGAACGTGTAGAAGGCGGTAACAGGGCCATTCTGGTCCATGTGGACTTCCCTGAATCCGATCATCGAGAAGACCCGATCGAGTTTGAAGAGTTGGTCGTGTCGGCGGGGGCGGACCCCGCTACTTATATCCGCGCTTCCCGGACCACCCCTCATCCTAAGTATTTTGTCGGTACCGGCAAGCTGGAAGAAATCCGCATGGCAGTGCAGGCGCATGATGCCGACGTGGTGTTGTTCAATCATGCTCTCAGTCCTTCTCAGGAACGCAATGTGGAAGCTGCTATTGAATGTCGGGTATTGGACCGAACGGGTCTTATTCTGGACATTTTTGCGCAGCGTGCGCGCACGCATGAAGGTAAGTTGCAGGTCGAACTGGCGCAATTGCAGTATCAAAGCACTCGATTGGTTCGAGGCTGGACGCATTTGGAACGACAAAAAGGCGGTATCGGCTTGCGCGGTCCTGGCGAAACTCAGCTGGAGACCGACCGTCGTTTATTGCGTGCTCGAATCAGTACGATTCATAAAAGATTGGTAAAGGTTGAAAAGCAACGTGACCAGTCCAGAAGAGCGCGAGCGCGCTCAGATACCCCAACTGTCTCGCTGGTGGGATACACGAATGCCGGTAAGTCTACGCTGTTTAACTATCTTACAGAGGCAAGTGTATATGCCGCTGATCAATTGTTTGCGACACTGGACCCAACGTTAAGGCGTCTGGCAATTCCCGATATGGGTGATATTGTGCTCGCCGATACAGTTGGATTTATCCGTCATCTGCCCCATAAACTGGTAGAGGCATTTAAGGCAACGTTGCAGGAGACGGCGGAGGCCGATCTGCTGATCCATGTCGTGGATTGTGCGGATGAAAATCGGTTGAGTAATATTGAACAAGTCGAAAACGTGCTTGAAGAAATAGGTTCTTATGAAATACCCCGTTTAGAGGTATTTAATAAAATCGACCTGCTCGACAATTTCAAGCCTGCCATCGAACGTAACGATGAAGGTGTGCCAGTCCGGGTTTGGGTCTCGGCGCACACCGGTGAAGGGACCTCGCTGATTTTGGGCGCCATTACCGAATTGCTCGGTGATGAGGTGATTTCACAAAAAGTGACATTAGCCCCAAATGAATCGGCTCTGAGAGCGGCCTTATTTGAACAAAACGCGATTCTTGCAGAGAACTATGATGACGCTGGTCACGTAGAACTAGACATAAGAATGCAAAAGAAAGACTTTAAGCAGTTGTTAAAACGTTTCAGTCTTTCAGAAGAACGTTTCGGGGTTTCCCGGGAAAAAGAATTTTTTGAACGATAGCTGTTAACTAGCTATGCCAATGATAAAAAGAGATGGAGTTGACCATGGCGTGGAACGAACCACCAGGTGGGAATAACGATCAGGACCCTTGGGGTAACCGAAATCGTAATAAAGGTAATGACGGTCCACCGGATCTTGATGACCTTTTTAAACAGTTAAACACCAAGCTGAACAAATGGTTGGGCGGCGGTGGCAACAAAGGCGGAAACAACAATTCCTCTGGTTCCGGCGGTGGCTTTGCCTCTTTGTTGGCTCTGGTGATTGTGGCCGGTGTTCTGTATGTGGCTTACGATTCGTTCTACACGGTTGATGAATCCGAGCGAGCCGTCGTTTTGCGTTTGGGTAAATTCTACAGCGTCGAAAACCCAGGTCTGCAGATGAAAATCCCCTTTATTGATCGTATTGCAGACAAAGTGAACGTTACTCAGGTGCGCGAACACAGCTTAAAAAATTCCATGTTGACCGCGGATGAAAATATCGTCGAAGTGTCAATGACCGTGGAATATCGTGCTGCTGACGCGAAAGCTTATGTGTTAAATGTCCGCGATCCGCAGTCAACCATTGCCCACGCTGCCGAGTCTGCGTTGCGTCACGTGGTTGGTTCTGCCCGTTTGGAGCAGATTCTGACCGTAGGTCGTGATCAGGTTCAGGCGCTGGTCAAAGAGCGATTGCAAACTTATCTGGATAACTACGATGTCGGTATCCAGTTGGCGCAGCTCAAAATTACCGATGCAGCACCACCAAGCGCGGTTCAGGATGCTTTCGATGACGTAATTAAGGCGCGGGAAGACCAGCAACGCCTGGTCAACGAAGCGCAGGCTTACGCTAACCAGATTGTCCCGGTTGCCCAAGGTCAGGCACAGCGTCAATTGGCTGAAGCAGAAGCGTATCGTCAGGAAGTGGTCGCAAAAGCAACGGGTGAGTCAGACCGATTCAGTGCGTTGTTAGCAGAGTACGAGAAAGCGCCGGATATTACCCGTCAGCGTTTGTATCTGAACACAATTGAAGAAATATACGCGAAAAGCTCTAAAGTTCTGTTGGATGTCGAAAACGGCAACAACATGATGTATCTGCCATTGGATCAGCTGCGTAAAAACAGTACGGCCAGTGCAATCAGTGACCTGACCACCGGCGCTGCCAATGTGAATAACCTGACGCAATCGGAAGTGAGTAACCTCACCGACCAGATTTTGCGTGAAATCGACCGTCGTCGAAATAACCAATAAGGAGCGAAATGATGAGCGGAAAAAGTAGCCTATTCACCATTTTAGCCGCCTTGGTGATTTTAGCAGCCACGACATTCTTATATATCGTGGAAGAACGGCAGACAGCCATCAAGTTGAAGTTTGGTGAAGTAGTCGAGTGGGACGTGGAGCCCGGCATTCATTTCCGGATACCAATCGTCAATACCATTCGTAAGTTCGATAACCGAATTATTACCCTGGATAGCCAGCCTGAACGTTTCTTGACAAGCGAACAGAAGAGCTTGGAAGTGGATTCATATGTGCAGTGGCGCATTGCGGACACACTGAAGTTCTACACCGCGAACAGCGGTGGTGATTTCTTTGCGGCAAATCAGGTATTGGGTTCTCGGGTAAATGCCGCATTGCGTGACGCATTTGGCGACAAGCCGTTGCGTGAAGTCGTAACGGGTTTGAAAGATGACGAGAAACTGCCTGAAGGCAACGTGATCGACTCGAACAAGGGTGAGCGCGATGTGTTGATGGAAGAAGTTCTGCGTAAAGTGAACACCGTCGCGATGGATGGCTTGGGTATTGAGGTTGTTGATATCCGTGTGAAAGCAATCGACTTGCCGTCACAGGTATCCAGCGACGTGTTCCGTCGTATGCGTTCCGAACGTGACCAGTTGGCCAGAAGCTTCCGTTCGGAAGGTCAGCGACAGGCTGAAATCATTCAGGCGAACGCTGATCAGGAGCGTACAATTACCCTGGCTAATGCTTTCCGTGAAGCTGAGCAGATAAAAGGTCGGGGTGATGCCGAGGCCGCTGCTATTTATGCGAAAGCGTTTGAAAAAGATGCCGATTTCTATGCCTTCTACCGCAGTTTGGAAGCCTATCGCAAGTCCTTCAGTTCCAGCGGCGATATGTTGATTCTGGAGCCGGACAGCGATTTCTTCCGCTTCCTGAATAATCAAACGGGTAAATAGCAAAAATTCCATTGGGTGTTTGCAGCACCCATGTGTATAATCCCGCAACCGGGCAGTATGCCCGGTTTTTTTGTGCCCTAAGAAATCAAACTATGGGATCCGATATCGCATGACCATTGCAGAACGCTGGCTGTTGCCGGACGGAATTGAAGAAATTCTGCCGCCGCAAGCCGCCCGAATCGAAGCTTTGCGTCGAGCCTTGCTTGATGAATATCGAGCATGGGGTTACGACTTGTTACAACCGCCGAGTGCGGAATATCTGGAATCACTGCTGACCGGTGTCGGTCATGACCTGGATTTACTGACCTTCAAAATAACCGACCAACATACTGGGCGGATGATGGGTATCAGTGCTGACCGTACTCAACAGGTCGCTCGCATGGACGCCCACTCCATGCCTAAACGCGGTGTTGCCCGGTATTGCTATTGCGGCTCTGTGCTGCACACCAAACCAACCCATTTATTGTCATCTCGCAGTCCGATTCAGATCGGTGCGGAACTCTATGGTTATTCAGGTATCGACAGTGAAATCGAAATTGTGTCTTTGATGCTTCGATCATTGGAATGCGCCGGTTTGGAAGAAGTCACGGTAGACTTGGGGCATATCGGCATATATCAGGCCCTCGTCGCCCAGACAGGTCTCAGTATCGACCAGCAAACCGAGCTTTATAGCTTGTTGCGTCAGCGGGCATTGCCTGAACTCGACAGCTGGCTGCGTCAGTCATCTTTAACCGACACTCAGCGGAGTCAGTTTAAAGAATTGCCGGGTATGGCTGGTTCGGTGGATAAAATATCCGCCTGGAAACAACAGCTCGCGGCCGCACCAGCAGAAGTTGCGCAGGCATTGGATACATTGCAGACAATTTCGGAAGAGTTGATTGCGCGGTTCCCAAATGTACGTGTGCATCTGGATTTAGCGGAATTGCGAGATTTTAACTATCATACCGGACTGGTATTTTCGGCTTTTGTCCCTGGTTTTGGGCAACCTGTCGCTCGTGGTGGTCGTTACGATCATACCGGCGAAGTCTTTGGCCGTTCGCGTCCGGCTACCGGCTTTTCCAGCGACCTGAAAGTACTGGCGTCACAAACAGTGGCTCAGTGGTCCGAAACGCCGGCTATTTTAGCGCCAGCGAATAATGATCGCGCTCTGCGCGCTAAAGTTGCTGACCTGCGTCGCTCCGGCGAACGCGTGATTCATGTATTTAACGGACAGTCTGATATCGACGAATTAGGCTGTGACCGGGAGCTGGTTTTGATTGATAACCAGTGGCAAGTTCAATCGATTTCTCAACATAGGCAAAGTTAAGATGGGTAAGAATGTAGTCGTATTAGGCACTCAATGGGGTGACGAAGGTAAAGGCAAAATTGTCGATCTACTGACTGAAAATGCAGATGCTGTGGTTCGCTTTCAAGGTGGCCATAATGCTGGGCACACATTGGTTATTGACGGCAAGAAAACGGCATTGCATCTGATCCCATCCGGAATTTTGCGGGATGGCGTGAAATGCGTAATCGGCAATGGCGTGGTGTTATCCATTACCGCCCTGCTGAAAGAAATGGCCATGCTGGAAGAAATGGGTGTTCCGGTACGGGAACGATTGCACGTCTCAGCGGGTTGCCCACTCATATTGCCGATTCACGTAGCGCTGGATCAGGCACGTGAGACCAAGCGTGGCAATAACAAGATCGGCACAACCGGTCGAGGTATCGGACCCGCCTACGAAGACAAGGTCAGTCGCCGTGGTGTGCGTTTAGGTGATGTGTTCCAGGACGGATTCCGTGAAAAACTGACGGAATTGTTGGAATACCATAACTTTATCCTCAAAGAGTATTATCACGCTGAGACCGTCGATGTTAGCGCGGTTATTGATGAAGTCATCGCCGAGGCAGAAAGCATTCGCGATATTACGACAAATACTGTCAGTCTGGTGCACAGCATTCGTGAGCAGAACGGCAATATTATGTTTGAAGGTGCTCAGGGATCTTTGTTGGACATCGACCACGGCACTTACCCATTCGTAACATCTTCAAGCACCACCGCAGGTGGCGTTGCCACTGGTTCAGGCGTCGGTCCGTTGTATCTTGATCAAATTATGGGCATTACCAAGGCTTATACAACTCGCGTTGGCTCTGGACCTTTCCCCACGGAATTGTTCGATGACAACGGTAAGCATCTGGCTGAAAAAGGTCACGAATTCGGAACCACAACTGGTCGCGCCCGTCGATGTGGCTGGTTTGATGCCGTTTTGGTTAAACACAGCATTCGGATTAACTCGATCAACGCCATTTGCCTGACAAAATTGGACGTTCTGGATGGACTGGATGTGGTGAAGGTTTGCGTCGGTTATGAAGACGCTAACGGTAATAAGGTTGAATGGCCCGAGTCTTCTGAAGCTTTCGACAAGGTAAAACCGGTTTACGTGGACCTGCCTGGTTGGAAAGAATCGACTTTCGGTGCGAAGTCGTTGGCAGATTTGCCAAAGAACGCACGCGATTACATTGAATACATTGAAAAAGCCATTGGCGCTCGTATCGATATCGTCTCAACGGGTCCCGATCGTGTTGAAACCATTGTATTGAAGCACTCTTTTGAAATGTAATACCTGAAAACTTAACTCCGGGCGCTTCTAGCCCGGAGTTTTCCCCTGAAAGCCGGTAATTTGCCGACTTCTTCCTACTGTTCCAGTGCATCTCTCGCTATACTGTTCTGCGTACAATAACAATGATATATGGATATCGTGAAAAAAAATAATTCCTCAACTGACCCGCATTTAGAGCGGGAAGCAAAAAAATACGACAACCCCATTCCCAGCCGGGAGTTTATTACGGCTCATCTCGAGCGGCGTAAAGGCCCGGCAACCCATCCTGAGCTTTGTGAAGAGCTGAATTTAACGTCAGAAGACGCCATTGAAGCATTGCGTCGCCGTTTAATCGCTATGGTGCGTGACGGCCAGCTACTGTGCTCGCGTAAAGGTGCGTTTGGTTTACTTGATAAGATGGATTTAGTCCGTGGACGTGTCCAGGGGCATCCAGATGGCTTTGGTTTTTTAATACCCGATCAGGGTGGTGACGACTTCTTACTCAATCACCGCCAGATGCGTTGCTGTTTTGACGGTGACGTTGTGTTGGCCCGCAAAGGGCGTCGCGATCATCGCGGCCGTGTAGAAGCCACCATAACAGAAGTACTGGAGCGCAATACTATTGAGATCGTGGGCCGGTTTCACTGGGAAGGTGGGTTCGGCATTGTTCATCCGGAAAACAAGCGAATTGCCCAAGACATTCTGATTCCGCCAAAAGATGTATCCACCTCTAGCGATGGCGACATAGTGGTCGTGGATATTGTGGAACAACCAGAATTTCGCAAACAACCGATCGGTCGTGTTACCCAGGTGTTGGGGGCACACATGGCACCGGGTATGGAAATCGATATAGCGCTGCGCACCTACGATATTCCACATACCTGGCCGTATGAAGTTGAAGAACAGATCGTCGGCTACGGTAAGAATGTCGAGGAAGCTGACAAACTGCACCGTGTCGATTTGCGTGCTAAAGCCTTTGTTACCATTGATGGTGAAGACGCTCGGGATTTTGATGACGCGGTGTTTGCTCAGCCCATGAAGAACGGCACAACGAAGTTGTTTGTGGCGATTGCCGATGTCTCTCATTACGTTCAAGTGGATACACCGCTAGATCACGAAGCCCGTTCACGCGGCACGTCGGTTTATTTTCCCGAACGCGTCATTCCGATGCTACCGGAGGTGCTCTCTAATGGTTTGTGTTCGCTGAATCCGAATACCGATCGCCTGGCGTTGGTGTGTGAAATGGATGTATCCGAACACGGCGATGTGATCAGCTTTAAGTTTATGGAAGGCTTGATCCATTCGCACGCCCGTCTGACCTACACGCAGGTCAGTCGCGTGTTGGAAGAGGACGACCAAAACCACCGAGCGGAATTCAAGAAAAGTTTCGGTGCCGATGTACTCAAGAACATTGATGCGCTGCAGCGGGTGTACCATTGTTTCCGCATTGCACGAACGGAGCGGGGCGCCATTGAATATGAAACCCGCGAAACACGGATTGTCTTCAATGACGAGCAGAAGATTGACCGAATCGTGGCTTCCGAACGTAATGAAGCCCACCGTCTGATTGAAGAATGTATGCTGGCTGCCAATGTCAGTGCGGCTACTTTCCTGGAAGAACTGAGTATTCCGTGCCTGTATCGGGTACATGATGTGCCGTCTTTTGAACGTTTGGAAAATCTTCGTGAATACATGGGCGAACAAGGTCTGGCGTTAGGCGGTGGCTTTAAACCTACGGCGAAAGATTATCAAAAACTGTTGTCACAGATCGCCGGACGGGAAGATTTCGAACTGCTGCAAACGGTGATGCTGCGCTCCATGGCGCAAGCTGTTTATCAACCGGACAACATCGGTCATTTTGGGTTGGCTTTCGATCGTTACGCGCACTTCACTTCACCGATTCGGCGTTACCCCGATTTGCTGGTGCATCGTGCCATTCGCTCTGTCATTCGCAGTAAAAAACGGACTGGTTATGTGAAGCGCGTGAAAGGGGCCGACAATCTGGATCCTAAACAGATTTACCCTTACGACGCCAAAAGCATGTTTGAACTTGGTGAACATTGCTCTATGACGGAGCGTCGCGCAGATGAAGCGACGTGGGATGTTATCGCCTGGTTAAAATGCGAATACATGAGCGACCATATCGGAGACGAGTACAGCGGTACGGTGTCATCAGTTACGAACTTTGGTTTGTTCGTTCAATTGGATGATGTTTATGTCGATGGTTTGGTCCACATTTCCAGTCTGCAATCTGACTATTATCAATATCAACAGGCCGCGCACCGACTGGTGGGTGACCGAACCCGGATTAGTTACGGTCTGGGCGATAAGTTAAAGGTTCGGGTGGTTCGGGTTAGTTTGGATGAACGGAAAATTGATTTTGAGTTAGCGGATGCTCAGGTGGGTAAGCCGGACCGCAGTCGACGTGGTGCAGGTGCCGGTAAACCAGGGCATCGGCCTCCGGCAAAAACCAAACGGTCGCAAGGTAGCAAACCCAAGAGTAAAAAACCGGCCAATGCCAATGGCAAAAAGAAAGCCAAGAAAAGTCGTAAACACTAACGCCTGAGTGCGTTTTACAGAAAGCGGAGACCCAGCGTATGGGCCGCGGCTCGTATAACCGCTGCGCGCAGAGTGGGTCCTTCGCTGACACCGTCTATTTGCAACGTCACGACCGATCCGGCAGCAACGGCATAGTCTGAAAAACGGCTTTCGATCGACAACGTTGCCAGATCGATCCCGTCTTCTGAGAAATCGATGCATTGGCAGGGGACAGAAACGCCATTAGCCGTGGTCAATGTGACTGCCGCTTTTAACTGAATACGATGATAACGTCGGTTCTGTTTACGTTGTTTAATCATAGATTGCACTCATGTGCAGGTTTTATTGAGTGTAGCAACCTGTTTAAGAATTGGAGAAAAATTCATGTCAGAATCTTTATGGATTTTTGGATTGCATGCGGCGCAAAGCGCTCTCGAAAACAATCCGGATCGCATAAAAGAAGTGGTTATTCTGAAAGGCCGGCAAGATAACCGCATGAATAATTTGCTCGACTTGGTTCGCGAGAAAGGTGTGAAGTTTCGCCTGGCGCCACGGGAAGAGTTTGAACGAACATTGCAGAAGCAAGAGCTGAAAGACGCCCGTCATCAGGGTGTTTTAGTATTGACGACAGCAGCACCGGTTTTAAAGGAACACGACTTAGACGCCCTGCTGGATTCGCTGCAGACAGCACCGCTATTGCTGGTGTTAGATGGGGTAACCGATCCGCATAATATCGGTGCTTGCCTGCGAACATGTGACGCTGCCGGCGCGCATGGTGTGATTGTGCCGAAAGACAAATCCGGTTCATTAACGCCCACGGCCGTAAAAATAGCCAGCGGCGCATCTGACACGGTTCCGTTCTTTGCGGTAACGAATTTAGCACGAACGCTGGAATCGCTTAAGGAACGGGGCATTTGGGTGTACGGAACCGCTGGCGAGGCCAGCCATAATATTTATCAAACCAAGTTGCAGGGCCCCTTGGCTTTGGTCATGGGCGCAGAAGGAAAGGGATTGCGTCGCCTGACACGCGACTTGTGCGATGAACTGATACACATCCCCATGGCCGGTGACGTGAGCAGTTTGAATGTCTCTGTGGCGGCAGGCGTGTGTTTGTTTGAAGTCGTTCGCCAACGACAGTTAGCCTGACGTCGAAGACCTATGTTCGCACGATTCCCGAAACCGCTAGCTCAAGGCTCTACCATTGCCATTACGGCCTTCTCAAGTGGCGTCAGTGAGGCGGGCCATGCGCGGCTGGACTTGGTTCTGCGCGATCTGAAAACCAAAGGTTACCGGGTTCTCGAAGGCCAATGTTTGCGCCGTAATGTGAACAGCGTGAGCGGTTCTGCGCAGAATCGAGCTGAAGAATTAATGCGGTTTTTGCTGGATCCGTCGATCGATGCAGTATTTCCTCCCTGGGGCGGCGAGTATGCGATGGAGCTCTTGCCATTGCTGGATTACGCCGCATTACGCCGCGTATCACCCAAATGGATTCTCGGCTTTTCCGATGTCAGTACACTCGCCGTAGCCCTGACGCAGAAACTGAACTGGGTGACCGTACACAGCGCAAACCTGATGGAATTACACAATGGTCAGCGTGACCCGTTGACGGCTCAAACGCTGACTCACCTGCGAGCGACCGATCGACAATGGTTCGAGCAACAATCCTCCGCTTACTTTCAGCGCGATTACATTGATTTTACCAAGCAAACTGACGCTTGCCTGAACCTGACCGAACCGACCCATTGGCAAGCTCTCGATGGTTCTCCTGACGTGGTGATGGAAGGGCGATTGCTGGGTGGCTGTCTGGATATCCTGTTTCATCTTGCTGGGACAGAGTATTTCGATCTGGCGCAGCTAAGACAACGTTGGCGTGATGACAACATTATTCTGTATCTGGAAAACTGCGAAATGTCGATTCCGGATTTGAAACGCGCTCTGCTGAATTTGGTCATGCGTGGTGTATTTGCCAACGTTGCTGGCGTCGTTTTTGGCCGCAACGCAGGCCCCGAGTCTTGTCACGGGCTAACCTATCGATGCGTCTTGCATGAAATCTTCGATTCAATGAAGGTCCCCGTGTTATTGGATGCGGATATTGGCCATTTACCGCCCAACCTATGTTTGATGAACGGGGCCAAAGCGAGAATTACGTTTAAACAGGGTAAAGCCTCGGTCAGGCAATGGCGTCCATAACGGATTGTGCGAGTGAGCAAGGCCCCTTGCCAGCTTTCAGATTTATGGAGTGGTCTGGGTGATCAACATGAGCGTACAGACCGAGCAGAATGATCTATGGTAATAAAGACTGTTAGCAGTCTTTATTGACCGTTCATGGGTCCAGTTTGTGTTTGTCCAACCTTTTTGAGCCCTAGGGTTCCGTATTAAGAGGGGCGTTTTTTGAGCCGATCCGACCGTCGTCAGAAGAACCGTTTGCGACATATCGTCATTTTCCTGTTGGGAGATGATGCGGATCCGTTGCGCCAAACCAAGATGTTGTTCGCGTTAACGGCAACGGCGTTTTTGTTTGTTTCACTGCTGTTTAATTTGCTGTCAGGCGTCACCGCAGCACCACTCAATTGGATATTTGGGTTGCTGTTGCCTGCCTATGTCTGGCTTTGGTTTCTGGGACGTTGGCAGCACAAAGTTAACTTGACGACCAACGCTATCTTGTTGACGTTGAGTTATATTGTGTTGCCCTCGGCTTGGCTGTTCAATGCCGGCTCTAATGGTCCAACTCTGATTATCTTTACCATTGCCCTGACGTACAGCGTAGGTGTGTATCGTGCCCGTGACATGATACTGAAACTGGCCATGGCAGGATTTGTTGTAATGCCTGTTGCGCTGATGGTTTTGGAGATTGCACATCCCAACTGGATACACCCATACGGTAATCGTTCCGATCGGTTAATAGACCTTTTTGTAACCTATGCGATGTGCTCCGTGAGTCTGGGTGTTTTGTTAATGGGACATACACGTCGGTTTATTCAAGAGTTGAAACGAGCAAACAGTCTGGCAGATGAATTGCGACGAAGCGCAGAACAAGACAGTTTGACCAAACTATTGAATCATCGAACTGTATTGGCGCAGGTGGAACGACTGCGCAGTACCAGTAATGAATTTACCCTGATGCTGATCGATATTGATCACTTTAAACAGATCAATGATTTGTATGGACACCAAGAAGGGGACAAGGTGTTGGTTCTGTTGGCCGATCTGATGACTCAACACAGTGAACAGATTTCAGGTTGCGCCGGTCGCCTTGGCGGTGAAGAGTTTCTGGTGGTCGCCGAAGGCAACAGTTTGCAAATGCAAACGATGGACGATGCGTTGCGCAAATCTTTAGCGGCGCAAACCGAAGTAGCCTTAAAGGTGACCTACAGCGCCGGTATCGCGCAATGGGAGCGTCCGCAAAGTTTGGATCAGGTTATCCGTCGAGCCGACGAAGCTATGTATCTGGCCAAGGCAGAGGGGCGCGATCGTACTGTCGTTGGTTGAAGACGAAGCCACGTCGGTTAACTCCTACGTATGATGGGGATCACTCACTCTGAAGTTGACAGAGGTGCTACCTTTCTGAGTATAGTATGTTCGATTTTCCGCCGCTGACAACCAAGTATTATGACCATTCAAATCCGCCCGCCACGTCAAAGTGACGCATCTCTGCTTATCGATCTGTTTAAGAAGCTGGATACACAAACCAGTTTTATGCTGTTCGAGCCCGACGAACGAGTCATCAGTGTTGAACAACAAACGCAGCGCATCAGCGAATTTGAGAATGCCGAACGCAGACAGATGCTGGTGGCTAAGTCTGCGCAGCAGATGGTAGGCGTCGTGGTAGGCAATGGCGGCAACGCGAACCGAAATCGACATACGTTGGTGATAGCGATTGGTGTCGACTTGGAGTTTTGTGGACGTGGTATCGGTTTCCGATTGATGAATGCTCTGGAAGCCTGGGCCAAGGATCTGCATTTTCATCGTTTGGAGCTAACAGTGATGCGTCACAATGAACGAGCGATCAGACTCTACGAGAAGTGCGGCTACCACCAGGAAGGTATTAAACGCCATTCGCTGAAAGTGAATGGCGACTTTGTTGATGAACTGCAGATGGCAAAGTTGATCTGATACGCGGCTTCTAAGCCGTCAGATGGATTCCGATGACGGGTAAAGGTTAAAGCGTCCCTGCGCCACTTGCGTTGGTCGGGGCTTCTCTAATTTCTTCAGAATTTTCTGAATGGCAGTGATGTCCGGTGTGGCCGATTGGTTGTAAAACAGCGACGATTCAAGTTGTTGTAACAACTTTATTTCGTCGTCTGCGAGCCGG
The DNA here is from genome assembly GCA_050293765.1 of Reinekea sp. Classification (GTDB taxonomy): domain Bacteria; phylum Pseudomonadota; class Gammaproteobacteria; order Pseudomonadales; family Natronospirillaceae; genus Reinekea. Next base: position 18,482 of record JBNKNI010000020.1, on the reverse strand, counting down.
GCAGTCAATGCGTCGTCGTCCAGTCTCTGTGTTCGCAGAAGGCGTAAATAGGCTTGATAACACTGACCCGCAGTGACCGGCTCTGCGTGGCGTTTTGCTGGCGGGTTTACCGAATCCTCTTTTGCATTCAGCTGTCGTTGCCAACGACGCCACATCACGATAAAGATGACACTGCTTAACAGCCAGCCCAGCATGCTGCCAATAGTGAGCCATTGCCATACATTGAATTCTGCAGGTTGCTTCGGCAACGGCGCCACTTGGGCATCTTCCTGTACGGGTGTTGGCTGAATGAGCGGGGCCGGTTCAGGAAGTGACGACTGAGCCTGAGGGTTGGCGTTGATCACGAAAGTTTTGCCGGGCAGGGTAGCCCATTCCAGCGAGTCGGTGCGCGTATTCCACCAAGGAACTCGCAGGCTGGGTAATGTTTTTGTGCCGGGTTGCAGGAACGACAGCGCTGCCGAATCCAAACGCTGGGTCTCGGTGATTTTGGGTGCGTTTCGGTACAGTTTGACGTCATCGGGCAGAGAGTTTTCCAGACCTTTCAAAACATCGGGTAAACGATTCGCGGGAAGACCTTGTGCTGTCATGGTTACCTGCCAGTCGATGTGCTCATTTTGTTCGCTCTCGATGCGGGTGCTCAGGTTATCAGTCAACGTCAGGTCGGACAACGGCAGCCAATACGCACCGGCAGGAAAGTCCGCTGGAATATCACGCACGGTCAGTGCGGGGGTTTCGGCTTTGCGGGTGAAGCGAATGAAGCGACCTTGCTTCTGGTTTGGGTATTCTGCGGTGAACCGGAAGTCGGGTAGCCGATAGAGGCCTGGTTTTTTCGGTGTCAGCTGATAAGTCCGCAAATACACGTTATAAGTTTGGCCATTCAGCGTTTTGGTGGTCTGGTTTTCAGCCAGCAATGCGGTATCAAAGTCGTCCATGGGTACGTCCGCAATCTTGGCGTCACGGAATTGAATTTTATAATCCAATTCGAGAGTCAGGGTGATTGGCTGGTCGATATAAGGTTCTTGGCTGCTTAACGTCGCTGTAAAAATAACGGCGTCTTCTGCGAGGTCATCCACCCGCTTGGTCGACTCCAGCACGGTGATGAACATCGGTTGGCTTTGCTCGCCATTGACGCGAAAGTTTGGAATGCCCAGTGTGCCTGATTGCTTGGGTGTCAGGCGAAACTGAAAGTCTACTTTGGTGGTGGTTTTACCGTTAATCGACTGTCGGCTTTCCTGACGGAAACTCTGCTCGATGGTAAACAGACTGGCGAGCGCGTCAAGATCACGTTGGTTCAGTTCACCAATAGGGGACACACTGACGGTGAGCAGCAGAGATTCATCGTCATACAATTCTGTGCGATTCACCGTCGCGGTGACCTGTGCTGCACCATGCACGGCTGTTAATAACAGGGCGAACATGAGAAGGAATTGTCTTACCATAGTGTACCGTCCGATTCAGTTGGGTTTTGTTGGTATTGAAACCGGAATTTCTGTTGCAACAAAGAATTGCGGTTCGACTGCAATTGATTCAAGACCGCTTCTGCTTCCTGTTCTGCTCGCATCTGTTGTGGGTCTAACCTCTGCTGGGGTTGTCCAGTTTGTTCATCGGCAGGTTCCGTTGCCGGTGTTTGTTGTTCGGCTTCTTGCGAGGTCTGTTCATCTTGCGGCGATCCGTTTTGTTGCTCCGTATCTTGAGCGTCAGCTTCCGACGCTGTGTCCTGTGGCGAAGACGACGAATCCTGCGGGTTCTGTTGTGAGTTTTGCCCGGATTGCGCCTCGGCGTTCTGGTCGCTGCTCTGTTGGCCGTTTTCCGTATTGTCGTTTTGATCGCCGGACTGTTGCTGCGAGCTGTTCTGATTTTGACTGTTCAGATATTCCTCAATTTTGGCTTTGTTCGTTTGCGCCTGAGGAATGTCGGCGAGCGCGATTGCCTGATCATAAGCCTTAATCGCTTCGCGCAATTTGCCAGCATGGGCCAATGCATTGCCCAGATTATAAAAATTGTCTGCATCCTGCTGTTGGGCAAATGCTTCCGCCGCGGCTTCATACTGTTGGCTGTCAAACAGAGCCTGCCCGCGAATGTCGGCGCGATCGGTCAATGATAACGCCGCCTCTGAATCCTTGCGCTGCAAAGCTTCGTAAGCTTGTTGCTCTGAATTTTTAAACAGGTCAAAGGCGTATGCCGGTTTGGTTGTAAAACCAAAGCTCATCACCAAAACGGCGACCAGTGACATAGATCGCTGACGACCAAACATAAGCCACAGCACGATTACCGGAAACAACAACCAGTAACCAACATCTTTGTTCCCGGTTTGAGTGCTGTCTTGCGCGTCAAGCCTGTTAAAACGGTCAGGATTGGGTTGCGCACCCAGGCTGACCGGACTGAAGCCCAGCTTCTGACCGTTTGCCAGAATCTGTGAACTGTCTGTTTTAACGATCACCATTTCATTGCCGTTCATCAAGTATCCTTGATTGTTTGGCAAAGGGATGGGACTGCCTGCCGCGGTGCCCAGCGCAACGAGACTGGCTGATTTCACATCAGGCAAAACATTTTTTAGCGCATCGACTTTGCTGTCTGGAATGTCATCGGTCAGCCACAAAATGTGGGGTTTCGGCTCGTTGTTGGTGGTCAAGGTTTTCTTCAGTTGAGCAAAAGCCAGCTCTGGTCGATTACCAAACTCCGGCATGATATAGGGTGTCAGACTTTGCAGCTGCAGTTCGATGGTCTGCGCATCGCTGGTTAAAGGTGTCAGGGTGTGAGCAGAGGCGGAATAGGTTATGACGCTGGTTTTATCGAACAGCCCGCTTTTCGCCCAATCAATGATCATTCGTTTCGCACGGGTAAGTCGGTCGGGCGAAATATCGGTAGCAGCCATGGATAAGCTGTTATCCAGAATGACATACAGGTTGCCCTGGCTGGCTGTTTTTTGTTGGCTATTGGAAAAGCCAGGCCCACTTAACGCCAGAATAACCAGCAACAACAAACATGGCAGCCACCAACGCGTGGCAATTCGTGCGGATGTTTTACTGGGGGTAAGGGCAGAGATCAGTGACGGGTCTATCACCTGATGCCATCCGCTGGTGCGTTGATGTCGGAACCACCAGACGCTGGTGGGTAACCACAACAGTAACAGCCACAGAAATTCTGGTCGCAGCAATATCATCGTGTTTGGACCCATCGGTTATACAAAGGAAAAAAATGTTGTAGGACCAGCAGTAACAGCGCCATGCTCAACGGTAACCAATAGAGTTCCGTAACCACGCGTTGCTGATCCTGGAATTCCTCACTGGGTTCGAGTTGTTCAATCAAGTTGAAAACATCGATCAAATCACTGGTGCTGGTGGCGCGGAAATATTGCCCCTGTGTTTGTTCGGCAATGTCTTTTAACGTTGCTTCATCAATACCATTGCCCCCAAACCCGAGTCGACCAAAGATGGAGTTGCTGCCATCGCTGCCAAAGCCAATGGTGTAAACCTTGATGCCACTCTGCACAGCGACTTGGGTTGCCTGTTCAGGGGTCACGGAACCACTGTTATTTTCACCATCCGACAACAGAATTATCACTTTATCCGGGGAGTCCGATTCTCGTAACTGTTTGACCGCCAGTGCTAAACCATCTCCGATGGCAGTGCTGCCTTCGGCCATGCCGGGTCGCAAATCAGCGAGCAATTCTTTAATGGCAAGGGTATCTGGTGTCAGTGGAGATTGAATCTCCGCAAAGCTGCCGAATACCACCAGACCGATGAAATCATTTTTACGGCTTTCGACAAATTCGCCGACAACAGCCTGCACGGCCTGATAGCGTTCAATTGCCCGACCATTCCAGGTCATATCCCGTTCCAACATGCTTTCGGATAAATCCACCGATAGATACAGGCTGCGACCGTTGGCTTCATTGTCGATAGGGTCACCGATCCATTGCGGGCGAATGCATGCCAAAATCAGGCTCAACCAGATCAAGGCGGGCAACCATTGGCTTAAACGACGCGATGGTGGCGTTTGTGGAATCTGATGCGCCAGGCTCATTAAAAAAGCGTGCTCCAACGCCCCATCTGTGGATGACTTCTTAGCGGTCGGTAACAGCCAATACAGAGGCAGCAGGGCGAGTAGCCAAGGCCAGGCAATATTCATGCAGCCCCCTTGCGTAACAGTTGTTTCGTCAAGGCGGAGAGTTCGCTTGAATCCACCGGTGTTGTGTTGGATTTCTGATAGTGGCTGTTTAACCAATCCGGTACTCGGCCGGTTAAGCTCGCGACGAAGTTTGTAAGTTCAATATCGGTCATCGCCGCGGATTGCCCCGCCGCGTGAATACACAACCAACGGATCAGGCGATGACTTTGTTGCTGTTGTGCGTTGACATCGTTCAATTGTGACAGTCGTTTCAGTTCACGGTTGACCTGCCGGGTCAGGCGGGTGCGTCGCCACCAGTATATCGACGCTCCGATAACCACCAGGGTTGCGAACAGGATAAGCCAGTAGCCGATGGCCAATGGCCACACCGAAGGCTGCGCTGGCAGAATGTTGGGTTCCAAATTGTTCAACAACTCTGTCAGGGCAGGGTCCATTGACTGATTCATTGGTACAGCGGCCATGACTGCACCTCCTTCCAGTGAAAACTATGGTTGTAATGCTGAATCAACTCGCCCTGATGTTGCCAGCAGAACTGTTTTATCGCCTCAATGTGAGTTTTGAAGTAGTGCTGATATTGTTGCTGTAACGATCGCTCGGAGGTATGTAGCCAAGCGGTTTGCTGTTGGTATTTCACGGGTAGCGAACCTACATCCGGCAACCGTTCGTCGAAACTGTCCATGGTTTGCAGGCAGGTCACGGTGGCGACGGGTTTCGAGGCAATGGCCCGTTGATACAGAGGCAGTTGATCGTCGAGGAAATCGGAAATGATCCATAAATTAGGGTGACCACTCCAGTGCGGTGCCTCCAACGCCGGTTCTGCGCTGTGATTGAAATTCTGTGCCAGATAGGCGTGACTCTCACAGATGAGTTTGCAGGCCTGTGCTGCGTGTCGGCCGCTGGTGATTTTTATTTCCCGGTGCCAACCCGGTGTTACGTCTATCAGCAAACGAACCGGATGCTTAAGTTGGTGAAACCGCCATACCAGAAACGCAGCCCAGTGACAGGCAAGAACAGACTTGAAACAGACTCGGGTACCGAAGTATTGACGAGCGCTCAGTGGCAGCCAAATGACGTGTTCGATATGCCGGTCTTCCTGCATCACCCGAACGAAAGGCTCCTGTTTTTTTGCGGTAAGCCGCCAATCGATCTGGCGCACATCGTCGCCGGTTTGATAGTGTTTCATTTCAATGAATTCACGACCCTGACCACGATATTTAGAGCGTTGTTCGCCGATTCGGCGCGAACGGGATGGTCGCGCATTCAGTTTCTTCAAATCCACCGCGAGGGTCTGAAGTTTCAATAAATCTTCGACCCTGACCTCGGTGCCTTGTATGACAAAATCCTGCATGGTCATCAAGCGACCGGAACGGCGGCCAATATTGAATCGACCATCGCGTTACCATCGATCCCGTTTGCCTGTGCCGCGAGGCTCAACACCAGCCGGTGACCGATGACACGGTGAGCAACACTTTGGACGTGGGCTGGCGTGACATAGTCCATCCCATGCAACCAGGCAACCGCGCGAGCACAACGGTCCAATGCAATGGTGGCGCGTGGTGAGGCCCCATAGAGAATGTAATCTGCCAGGGAGTCATCAAACAGTTGCGGCTGTCGCGTGGCGTGGATCAACTGCACAATATATTGTTCTACTGCGTCACTGACGTGTATGGCTTCTACGGCGTGTCGGGCTTGCAGGATTTCTTCGATACTGATGGATTCATAACCGGGTAATTCATTCGCCTGTTCTGCGCGGGCCAAACGAAGAATTTTCAATTCGTTATCCGGGCTTGGGTAATCCAGTGAAACCTTCAACAGAAATCGATCCAGCTGCGCTTCGGGCAACGGGTATGTGCCTTCGTGTTCAACCGGGTTCTGTGTCGCCATCACCAGAAATGGCTTGGGCAAAGGATAGGTTTGCCCACTGGCCGATACCTGGCGTTCAGACATGGCTTCCAGCAAGGCGGATTGCACTTTCGCGGGTGCGCGGTTGATTTCATCGGCGAGCACCAGGTTGGCGAAAATCGGACCTTGCTGAAACTCGAAACGATGCTCTTCCACCCGGTAAATATCCGAACCGGTGACGTCACTGGGCATGAGGTCCGGCGTAAATTGAATTCGTTTGAATGAGGCGTTGAACCCTTCGGAAAGCGCTTTAATTGCGGTGGTTTTTGCCAGTCCCGGCGCACCTTCAACCAGCAAGTGTCCGTCGGCCAACAGACCGATGATTAACGATTCAATGAGCTTTTCCTGACCAATAATGCGGGCTTGAAGGGCGGTATTTAATGACTTTATCGCTGCGCTGCTGTCCATAGGTCCTAACACTTCTGAATCTGGAAATGAGTGCGAAAACTAACGACAGTTCACCGCAGCTTCAAGCGGGTTTACCGGTTTTTTGCGAAATGTTGTAAATGAAATGAAGGATAAAAACACCGCAAGAGCTGTGAGCTCTTGCAGTGATCAGAAGATTACTTGGTGATGACGTTATCGATGACGTGAATCACACCGTTGGAGGTTTCAATATCCGTGGCAATGACTTTAGAGCCATTCACGAAGACTTCGCCACCGCTGACCTTAATGTTAAGCGTTCGGCCGGTAATGGTGGTCGCCTGATAAATACCCACGACGTCTTCGGCCATAAACTTACCTGCCACGACATGCAAGCCCAGTACCTTGGTCAAAGCTTCCTTATCGGCGACCAGCGCGTTCAACGTCTCTGCCGGAATTTTTGCGAAGGCGTCATCATTTGGCGCAAAGACCGTAAAAGGACCGGCCTCCTTCAATTTATCAACCAGGTCAGCTGCCTGCACTGCGGTGACCAATGTTGTAAAACTTCCGGCACCCACAGCGGTGTCGACGATATCTTTCTGCATGGAATGTCCGGCAGCCTGAGCCGTGTTAAACGCAATGGCGGCGATAGACAGTAAAGAGGTTGCGATGATTTGAGTCAGTTTCATGTGAGGTTTTTCCTGTTGTTGTTAAGTGCTCCCTTGTTACGTGACGGCGGCGCGCAGCGGATTGTCTGAGAAAATTGAATAAGAACCTCAAAATGTTTTAATAATCTGAATTACACCCTCTTGCGTAGGCCGTTTTTTGGTCAGTTTGGCCATATCCGCAATGCCTAATCTGTCCAAAGTAAAGGCGAAACAAGCAAGTTGTTGATTTAGAACAGTTTATTTGTGCTTTTGCTCTTTTTTGGACCTTGAGGGTGGAGCTAAGCCGCCTGGTAGTTTTCCTACATTTCATACTTTTCCTTTCAGGCACGGTCATTATGATTCGCCCTCAAGAAATATTTGTTACTTGTGTAAGTCGTCTAGGCTTACAGAGCCAATTTCATACACAAACGGGTGGTATTCACTATGCCGAGTAAAAAGTCAGCGGCTCCTCAGCCGAAATTAACCGTAAAGCAGTTTAAAGAGTCTGTTATCAAGCATTTGCACTCTACTTTGGGCACCTACGAAGAAAAGGCGTCTAAACAGGCTTGGAACCTTGCCGTCGCTGCTGCTGTCAATGAATTTGTCTACGATGGTGTGAGCCGAACACGGAAAACTCACGCCTCTAAAGATGCACGCGCGGTGCATTATCTGTCTCTTGAGTTTCTGATGGGTCGTTTAATGTCCAACAACCTGCAGAACCTGGGCTTATACGAAATTGCTGATGAAGCGATGACTGATCTGGGCCACAGCCTGACCGACATTCTTGAAGAAGAGCCGGATATGGCGTTGGGTAACGGTGGTTTGGGTCGTTTGGCTGCCTGCTTTATCGATTCTATGGCCACGTTGAATCTGCCTGCCGTCGGTTACGGTATTCACTACGAGCACGGTTTGTTCCGTCAGGAATTCATTAATGGTCGCCAGGTTGAACGTCCGGATGAATGGCGTGAGTTCGGTTCGGCGTGGGAAATCTGCCGACCGGAATCTCAACAGACGGTGAAGTTGTACGGTTATGTGGAAACCGTGTATGAAAATGGCGCATCACGGAAAGTTTGGCACCCAGGTCGTACGCTACGGGCCATTCCGTGGGATATTCCAATTGTTGGCTATGGTGGTCAAAACGTAAACGTATTGCGTTTGTGGGAATCTCGTGCCGATAAGTTCTTCGATTGGGATGTATTTAACTCAGGTGGTTACGTGGATGCCTACGCAGAGTCTGTGCAGGCAGAAACGGTCTCTAAAGTTCTATACCCGAACGACGAAACCGAAGCCGGTAAAGAATTGCGTTTGATCCAGCAATACTTCTTCAGTGCCGCTTCTATTGCCGATGTAATGCGCCGCTACAAAACAGCCCATGGCAGCGATTTAAGCAAGTTTGCCGAACTGAATGCGATGCAGTTGAACGATACTCACCCTGCCATCGCCATCCCTGAAATGATGCGTGTACTGGTCGATGAGGAAGGTTTAACCTGGGATCAGGCGTGGAAAATGACCCGCGCGACGTTTGCTTATACCAACCACACGTTGTTGCCGGAAGCGTTGGAAAAATGGCCTTTGAAACTGATCGAAAAGGTACTGCCACGTCATCTGGAAATTATTTTTGAAATTAACGCTCGCTTCCTTAACGACGAAGTCGAGGCTAAATGGCCTGGTAACGACGAGATCAAGCGAAAGTTATCGATTATCGAAGAAGGTGGCGCTCAGATGATCCGTATGGGGCACATGTCCGCCATTGGTTCTCACACCGTGAACGGTGTAGCGCAGATTCACTCTGAGTTGGTTAAAACTGACCTGTTCCCTGAAATGAATGAGTTGTGGCCTGGTAAGTTTGTTAACGTCACCAACGGCATTACGCCACGTCGTTGGATGAAAGCCTGTAACCCGCGTCTGTCTGCGTTGATTGAGCAGCATATCGATGCCGACTGGCCACGTTATCTGGAAAAACTGGAAGGTCTGAAGCCATTGGCTGATGATGCGAAATTCCAGAAAGCCTACATGGCGGTTAAGAAAGAAAACAAAGAAGACATGGTTAAGATCATTAAAGATCTGACCGGTGTTGAAGTCAGCGCCGACGCCATCTTTGACGTACAGATTAAACGTTTGCACGAATACAAGCGCCAGCATTTGAATCTGTTGCACATCATGGCGTTGTACCGTCGTCTGTTGATTGACCCAAGCTACGATATGCACCCACGTGTATTTATCTTTGGTGCCAAAGCCGCACCAGGCTACAAGCTGGCGAAGGAAATTATTTTCGCGATCAATAAAGTGGCGGAAAAAATCAATAACGATGCGCGCATCAACGGCAAGTTGAAAGTGGTCTTCCTGCCAAATTACCGGGTGTCTCTGGCAGAAAAATTAATTCCGGCTGCCGATGTTTCTGAGCAGATTTCTTTGGCCGGTAAAGAAGCCTCCGGTACGGGTAACATGAAGATGGCTCTGAATGGTGCGATCACCATCGGAACCATGGATGGAGCTAACATCGAAATTGCGGAAGAAGCGGGTCGTGAAAACGTGGTTATCTTCGGTATGGAAGTCGACGATGTGGTCGCTCTGGAGAAGAAAGGCTATAACCCAGGTGATTTCTACCGCGGCAACGATGAATTGAAAGCCGTACTGGATTGGCTGGACGGTGATTTCTTTACGCCGGGCGAACCTGGTTTGTTGAGTGATGTGAAGCGCAACCTGGTTGAATCTGATCCATTCATGGTGTTGCCAGACTTCGAAGCCTACTCTGAAGCGCATAAGCGTATCGATGCCTTGTATCGAGACGAGAAAGCCTGGGCACGTGCGGCGATCATCAATACCGCGAGTTTGGCTAAGTTTAACTCTGACCGTTCAATTGCGGACTATGCAGACTACATTTGGCACATGAAGGGTGTACCTGCCGCGGCAAAATAATGGTAAGAGACTCATAAGATAAGGGTGCCCGTTGGCACCCTTTTTTTATGTCTTAATCGCTCTTAACGGATCAGAAAAAGAACGGCTGAAGCTTTTAAATGGAAGGTTTCTGTGTGGCAATCCGGCGCAGATTCGTTCCTTAATCTGCACGACCGATATAAGCACGAATGGCGGATATTTTGGCTTCATCGTTAAACTGAATCACATCCGTTACATACAGTATTTCCGTTTGATCGACGATAATTTTCAGCTCACCGGCAACCCCACGGTCTGACGCATATGTCTGCAAGACGTCGATGGAAATCGATTGGGCGTTAGCAAAATTTATAGCGGTTTCCTGAAGTGCCCGATCTTTTCCGGAAACAGAAATTTTCCAATCGCGCAGTAAAATATCGTCGGCAAACATGTTGCCGACAGCGTCGATATCTTTCGCGGCATAGGCATTAATGTAATCGGTAAACAGTTTTTGCAGCATGGTCGCTCCCGGCGCTCTGAAGGGTTGAAGAAAAAGGCCGGGCAGCATAGCGAAACCGGTTAATCGATACCAGTGGTTCCCTCGAGTATCCTGACAACGGTTGTCGCGGGTTTACTCGCGTACTTCCATGTATTTGTTGGCCCACTCCCGATTTTCTTCCAGTGTTGAGTAACGCGTTGAAAGCTCCGAGGCATTTAATGGGCTGGCTTCCACATGGCGCTGTTCACGCAGGCAATCGTATGTGGCTTTAATAGCCGCAAAGTACGCCGCATGACCATTGACAACAATACGTACACCGTTGTTTGCCAGGCGTTGACGATCACTTAATTCCGGATTGTCATAGGCGACCAGCATCAACGGAACGCTGACATGCTGGCTGATGGCTTCGAGATGATCAAAGTCTCGAATGCCCACCATGCAAATTCCGTCAGCGCCACTGGCTTGATAGGCTTTTACCCGTTTAACCGTGTCTTCAATACTGAGTTGGCCTGCGTTGGTTCTGGCGATGATCGCCATGGTGGGGTCGATGCGCGCTTCCAGTGCCGCTTCGATTTTGCCGATAGCTTCATCCAGTGGGATCAGATCGGTTGATTTGTGCCCGAATTTCGCCGGTAACAGTGTGTCTTCCAGTGTCAGTGCGGCCACGCCCGCACGTTCCAGTTCCACAACCGTACGCATGACATTGAGCGCGTTGCCATAGCCATGATCGGCATCTGCGATAATCGGCAGACGCGCTACCCGACCAATACGCGTGGCTTGTTCAGCAAACTCACTGAGGGTGATCAACGCAAAATCGGGCGCCGCCAGTACCTGCAGTGACGCGACAGAGCCGCCGAGAATTCCCACTTCAAACCCGAGATCTGCTGCAATTCTGGCGGACATCGGGTCAAATGTTGACGCCGTGTAGTAGCACTGATTGCTGTCAAGTAGGGCGCGGAAATCTTTGCGCAGATCGTGTTGGGATGGCGTTGCCATGCAGACTCCTTGGTTATTTGGTCGTCGAAATGAGGTCGCTGGAGTATATCCGGCTGGTCACAATCTTGTCCTCTTTCCGGGGAAAGGGTGTTTTCAAAAACACGACTTTATTGGCTGCGAATCGGACCGCAGAGGCCATGGATGGTTTACCGTTGCCACCGGCGATTGGCAGATATGAATCGATTTCTCAAATCCTCTGGTGGTGAATGGCCTGCTAGCTCGGCGTGATCGGCGTGGGCATCGGGCAATGGTGTTCTATGACCTGTGCAATATCCAGGCAGATATCTTCTCGCCACCAAGGTGCCATGATCTGGATTCCGGTGGGTATGCCATCGGCCACTCCGGTGGGTAGGGCGATTGCAGGGAAGCCCAGAATGTTGGCCGGTGTTACCGTCGCCGTGGTATCGCGCAACAGCGGAATGCCGTAAATCGGATCCAGATCCGCATCGACAGGCCAGGGCAGTTGCGTCCAGGTTGGCGTGACCAGGCAAGGCGTTCGCTCGAATTGCGCGGCCCATAACGATTGCAGTTGGGATCTGCGATCCAGCAGTTGTTCACGGGTAAGTGACGTATCAAAGGCACGCACCATGTCAGCCAGGAACAGGTGGACCGGACGCGACAGTACAGGTTGCAGCGTGCGTATCGTGTGCTGAAGGTCTGTAGCCAGCAGGTCGCCCCAGAGGTTATTCACCGCATTCAGTTGAGGCAGTTCAACAGACTCAACTTCGTAGCCTGCGTCCGTCAGCAGGGTGCCGATTCGATCAATGTCGTTTTGTGTGACCGAGGGTAGCGTCACGCCCGGGACGGCAGACACCAAGCCGATTTTCTGTTGATAGGCTGGACCGGTCAACGGCTGGTCCTGTGACCGGATATCGCCAGGATGGTGACCGGACAGGACATGAAACAACGTGCGCAGATCGGCAACGGAACGGGCCATAGGGCCTTCCACTTGCATGACTTCCATCGCCAGCCCCATGTCTTTAGGGCCTGTCGAACGCGCAGTCGGCATCCGGCCTACGGTCGGTTTCAGGGCTGCAACTCCGCAGCAGTAAGCAGGGCTGCGCAGCGAACCACCGGTATCATTGCCCAGCCCCACCGGCGTCATGCCGGTGGCAATGGCAACTGCATCACCACCGCTGGAGCCACCGGGAGTCAGGTATTCATTCCATGGGTTAAGTGTGGCACCGAACAATGGATTATCCGTACACAGTCGCATGGCCAGTTCCGGCAGGTTGGTGCGGGCAATAGGAATCGCGCCAGCGGCGATCATCCTGTCGACTATGGGCGCGTTCGCCAATGGCATTGTGGACGCGAACGCAGGTATGCCCTGATGGGTCGGGCTGCCATACAGATCGATATTGCCTTTTACGGTAAACGGAACGCCAGCTAAAGGTTTACACACCGGATTAGCATCCATGGCAGTAGCCATGGACAGAGCTGATTCAGACAAGGTGTGGGTGATTGCATTGACCTGTGGGTTGATCTGTTCAATTCGCTTCCGGTGCGCGTCTATAATGTCGACACATTTCAATTGCCGCGCGTTGACCGCAGCAGCAAGCTGTGAAGCGTCTAAATGGGTGGGATCGTGCAAGTCAGTGGTACCTCTAAATTATGGTCATCTACATCAAGGTACAGAACTTCGTTTATTTCAGGGTGAGTTCTGCAGTAATTATTCAATATCTTGGCAAAGAGATTTGCCATTTTAGCGCAGGGCTTGGGTCTTTGTTCTGACCTTACCGACGTGATTTGAAATAATCAGAGGTGCTTAAGTCTTCGCGATTCTTATAGTGCTGTCGGTCAGTCTTTTTTCTGTTTTTCATCGAATACTTTTTTTGCGCTGGCCCAAGGGTTGTCATCGTTCAGGGGGACGTCGGATGAGCGGGGTGCTCGTGGTTTCTCTGTACGGCTGTTTACATGGCGTCGTGGTTTGTCTTCCGTGCGTGCGCCGTATTTTTCTTTATTAGGTTTTCGTGCTGACGCAGGACGGGTATCGGATGACCGTTCTGCGCGCGTATCCTGGCGTGGGTGCCGGGCTTTGTCTTTTGCCTGTTGCGCCTTCAGTGCCTGTTCTGCCAACAGTTCATCCAGATCAAAAATAATCGGATCTCTGGGTTTCTGATGCGCTGGAATAATGCGATCGCGCGGTGGAAGCTCATATTGTTTGGCATCCGGGCGGGGCAGATTTTTGTATTTATACAGGTAGAATATTTCCAGTTTCTGGCGAGCCCATTCCGTTTTTTTCAGAAATTTAACACTGCCTTTAATGGACGGATTGAGTTTAAAACAATTGAAATTCAATGCGGCGGCCAGAATCTCGAAGCCATAAAAATCCACCAGCTCGGTGACCAGTGCTTCCAGCTTGAGGCCATGCAGTGGGTTGTTGAAGTATTGTTCGGTCATAAGGATCCTGTGCTGCTGAGAGTTGCAATGAGTATGTACGTCATCAGTTTAGCGGACATACTCATTTTCGCTTGTACGGTGAGTGCTCACCGAGGTTTAACCGCAGTTGATGCTGCTCCACAAAATGTACGGGCCACCGACGCCAGCGTCTACCAGTTCTTTGTGATACTTACCACAGCCCCCCAGTTTAACGGCCGGTGTCTTGTCCGCATGGGTGACACCGGTTTTGGCTTCAATCCGGTCCAATACATCAAACACGGAGTCGGTAAGCTCAATATGACCGCCTGCCGGGCCGATGAATTTTCGACCGGTTAACTGACCTTTTTTGATTTCTTCAAAATAAGCCGCACCGGCGGTTAAGCTGCCGCCTTTTGGGTCTTCCATGCCGCCACGGGGGGCAACGGCCATGAAGCCTTCATCCACCAGAGTGATCAGCTCTTCGAGAGTTTTATCCCCAGGTGTGAAATAGGTGTTGGTCTGCCGGGTCATCAGCGGTCGTCGCCAGCTTTCGCGTTTGCCATTGGCCGTGCGTGGCGCGTTTAATTCCAGCGCCGAGGTCAGGTCGGTCATCGGAGTCGACAGATAGCCCTGAGCCAAAATAGTTTGCGGTCGTGCCAACTGCCCTTCGTTGTCAAAAAAATAGCTGCCGTTGCAGCCGGCCTGTTGACCTTCCATGCTGAATATCGCCGGGTTGTTCATGATGGTGGCGTGTTCGTTGCCTACGCGAGTTCTGCTGGCGTGCAGGTCTCTGGCGATGCTGCGTCCTTTCATCCAGGTATCGCCTTCCTGAGTATGACCAAATGCTTCATGCGCGATCACCCCAGAAATAGCCGGTCCGGTAATGACTTTGTATCGCCCCGGTTTTATTTTTTCAGCGCAAGACAATTCCTGTGGTACAACGGCCATGTCGTTAAAGTCGGCTTCATCCATGTCTATCAATTCCAGTGTCCCGAGGCCACCTTTGGTCACCCGTAACGATTGCCCGGTCGTGGTGACACCGCCACCGCCGATAACACTCATGGGCAGAACTTGAGACATGTTTTTTTCACGATCGACGAAAAGATTGTAGGTCATTCTAAATCGAGCCATCAGCTGAACATCGGCTATGCGGCTAGCACCGTCCAATTGGGGGTTAACCTGATTGGCCAGAGCGAGGGCTTGGTCCCGATACGCCTGCACGCGTTGCAGTAAATCCGCAATGGTGATTTTTTCCGGGTCCATGGCGCACGCAGGTGCAAAGTGTACAGGCGTGTCCTGGGTCGCATGCGGCGGTATCTGTTGTTCAAGTTCCGTCGGTAGACCTACGGCGAGTTCCTGATGCCAGGTGGTTGGTAAATACGCTTTTTGTTGGGTTTGCGGATGTTTCGTGTCGACAGTGCGGCGCAGTTCTGCCGCCAGTTCCAGAATCGACTCCTCTTTGAGGTTGTTACTGGCGGATTCGTACTGCACGCCGTCGCACAGAATCCGTAACACGATACCCTTGTCTTTGCTTTCGCTGGTGTTGACGGTCCGTCCGGCTTCGACGACATAGGACAGCTTCTCTTCATACCAGGCAAACGCATAGAGTTCGCTGCTGCGCCCGGATTCCATCATTTGCTGACATTGCGTCAACACTTTTTGTAACTGTTGCAGCCGAACCGGTAATTCAGGATGAAAGTGTGTGGTTGTGCTCATCTTAATTCTCCTGTTGGCCAGCAATACTGACGCCGTGCCAAATTAACATGTGTTGTGGGCCGACATAGCCGTTTGCTGGCTCGAAATATCCCCCCGTTGTATTGCGTTTTACCTGTTGGTTGCTGAATTTGAACGCTTGCAGGCTTTCTTTGATATTGCCGGAAACGATGCCACCCTTGAGTACCTGCGCAGGTTGACCGGCGCGATGCCAGAGGCCGAGTTTGATCTCGCTGCTCCAGGTGAGCGAGCTTGGATTTACCAGGAGCGATGAGAAATCAAGAATTTCAAAGACTTCTTCGCGATCACTGAGCAAGGATTCCTTTGACTCCGAACCGACGCTAACGACCAGATTGCCGACAATGTGATTCGCGTCTTTATTGAGATATTGCGCCATTCTGGAGTCGACGGTTTGCCGAAGGACGACATTGTTTTCGATCAGTGTGGCCGGTTGGGCGATTTGTCCTTCGTCGGTGTAAGCTGTGCTTTTGGCCATTTGTGGCAGCGTGGGATCCAGACTGATGGTCAGCTGATCGGATCCAGAGAGGCTGTCGCCAGCCGTAACCTGTTGACCGTTTTTAAAATGTGGACCCTGCGCGTATTCAGCCTGAGCATTGACCTGACTGGCGACCGCAGCCATCATTTTGCAGATGGCATAGCTGTCGATGAGCAAAGCAGCGTTACCTCGGGTCGGGGGAAGTGTCGCTTTCAGTGTCAGCAGGGTTTCTTTGGCTACCCCATCCAATTTATGTTCAATATCGGCTTCCGGCAAACTGACAAAATGCCAATACTTAAGCACTTCCTGGTCATTCGGTGCCGGGTCTTTTTCCATGGCAACTTCAAAATAGATGTCCGTTGTATTCTTCGACGCACGGACGCCCTTCGACGTGATCAAAACCTCATGATGTCGATTGCAGAACAGTTCTGCGCTGTTAACGATCACCGACGTTAAGCCTGGACAGTGTTGTTGGATACGCTGCAAAAGCTCTTCATGACTGGCGTCCAGTTGTTCCAACAGATTTGGATCGGCCGAGGGTATCTCTGGATAATCGGTGGTCGGTTTCTCGGGCAATTCAAAATAGGGGTTCAGTGCCAGCTTGGCGTTGTTACTCAATGTCGTGAGTTGAGCGGTGAGGTCGGAATCTGGATCCAAGCTGCCTTTGGCTGTGCCCATCTGCTGACCATCAGCGGTGGGTACAAACAGCTCAACCTCATAACTGTTGTCGGTGACGCGACGATCCTGATAAACCCGAATTTGGTTCATGGCGGTCGACATCATCAACGATTGTCGGCCTTCCGTGGTTTTGGCGCGCAACTTCCAACCATGAATATCGGCGTGATTGGCAGAAAAAACCGACAGCGCCTGAATCAACGATTCGATAATTGATGGGTCACTTAACGTCATAGAGTGCATCCTTATGAATCTCAGTTGCTTCGTTATTGAGCTCGCAAGAAGTGACCGAAACGCAGCATCTGGCGAGAACCGTTTGGTGTGTACCGATAACAGACAGTTTTAGTGCAGCTGGTATGCCAGCCGGAGTTCTGAATCGTGTACGGTTTTTGGTGCGACCCTGTCACTGGTGTTGATGGCCGGTTTCAGGTTCCTGAGGCGGTTTAGCCTACCACAGGGTCTCTAAAAGCGGAATTGAGAGCCATTCTCTGTGAGCTGAATTGCCATATTGATGGCGGCGCGCGTCATAGCGTTCACGCATGTATGCGGCAAACTCAACGGGATCGAAAAGCGGTAATTGGGGTTACCATGAAAACAACAGCCAGAGCCATTGTGTTGAAACAGCTGCCAAAGCTGGACGTGAATGCGGCAGAAGAGCTGCTCCAAGCATTGCTGCATATGGCTCAGCGCCTGCAATCATCGCCGGCTGCAGAACATCTGGTGTTAATGACCATGCAGCAGAATTTTTATGCGCACGACATTTTTGAACTGTTTCAAGGCAGCCAGGGTGATCGCATATCTGCCCGAGGCATTGTCGTCTTAATTGAACTGTACCGCAGTGGCTTTTTTACCGGTTATGGCATGAATGAACCCAAAATGGTTAGTCGTATTGGGCAGTTTATGCAGCAGGTGGCTTGAATTTGTAGAGGGTGTGCGCAATGGATATGCTTTCCCAGCCACTGTGACTGGCGGATCCGTTTTAGCAGGCGTTGCTGTGTGCTTTGCAAAGGATCGTTCATCGACTCCGCTACACCCGCAAACACTCTTGATCGAGACTGCGTTGATTTGACCGAATCAGACCTGCTGTTAATAACCGCGTGTAAAATCAACCGCATCTGGAATGACCGCGTCACGTCGGTATTGCGTGATATTTCTTGCCACCACCTTGCAGGCTGTGTCGGCGCGGGTTTGGGCGGAGATATGCGGTAAAACGGTCACCTGTTGATGGCGCCAGTAGGGGTGATCTTTGGGCAGCGGTTCGGTCATAAATACATCCAGAACCGCGTGAGCCAAATGCCTGCTCTCCAGCGCAGCCAGTAATGCCTGGTCGTCGACTATCGCGCCTCGCGCAAAATTGATCAGACAAGCGCCTGGTTTCAACATTCCCAAGCGTGGTGTGTTGATTAAGCCCTGAGTCTGCGGCGTCAAAGGCAATAAGCAGATCGCAATGTCCGCGCCATCCAGCGCCGCTGGCAACTGCTCGCTCCCGTGAAAACAGTGAACACCTTGAATCTGTTTTACCTGACGGCTCCATCCCCGAACCTGAAAGCCCTGTTGAATCAGGCGCTCAGCAGCGGATCTTCCCAGTTCACCCAGCCCCAACAGCGTGACAATGCGATCTTCAGGGGCCACATAAGGCAATGGTTGCCAAGTGTGGTTGAGTTGCTGTAGACGGTAGATATGCATATGTCGATGCAGGTACAGAGACCAGGTGAGAACCGCCTCGGCCATGGTATTAGCCAGTCCCGGGTCGATTAGCCGCACCAGTTTTATGTCCGTCTGTTGGAAGGTGGCCACCAGCTTTTCAACACCAGCCCACAAACTTTGC
>JBNKNI010000019.1:0-100046 GCA_050293765.1 Reinekea sp. | reverse complement strand
CTCTTCCGATCTGGTTTCAAAGGCGCAAACCGCGTTCAGGTAATCCGGCTGGTCTGCCGGTCCGCCGATGGCTTGCGTTCGGTACCAGCGCGACGTGCGCAGCTGCGAGGTTGTGGGCAATTGTTCAATCTTGCTCAGAGCATCTGAAACCAGGTTGTCAGACACCCCAAGATTGCTACCCAGCGCGACAAACACCTGGCTCATGATTCCGGCGTTTGACGTTTTCTGGGTGGACGGCGACGGCGACGTTTTTGCGCGGGTGGGTTATTTTGCAGGTTGGCGACCATGCTTTGTCTGGCTTCGCCATTGGTTGCCTGGTAATCGGTCCACCATTTGCCTAACCCGTTCAGTTGCTCACCGGCGTCTTCACGCAGGATCAAAAAATCATAAGCAGCACGGAAACGCGGATGGCTTGCTAACTGTTCTGCTCGGTTGGCCCGTCGCTTAGGCAATCGCAGTTGCATGTCCCATATCTCTTTCATCGGGATTGAGAAGCGTTTGGGAATGGCAATGGTCTTTACCTGTCGCTCCAGTACCTGAGCCATGGCTTTGTGCCAGGCGGGGATTTCAGGTGTGCCCATATCGATATTGTGTTGGGCGCTTTCACGCACTGCTGGCCACAACAAAGCAGCGTACAGGAACGCCGGTGTCACCGGTTTGCCACTGTTGATGCGGGCATCGGTGTTGCGCAGTGCAATGTCAATAAAGGTGGCGTAATGATCGTCTTCGACGCAATTAAGCACCTGGTGAGTTTGCGGCAGCAGCGGTTCTACGATGTCGTATTTTTGCATCAGTTCCCATGTGTCTCGACCCTGGCCAGACATCAGTAACTTAAGCAGTTCGTCAAACAGACGCGCTGGTGCGATATGGGTGAGCAACGGTGCCAGAGTGCTGATCGGTGATTCAGTCGCCGGTTCAATATTGAACCCCAGTTTTGCAGCAAAGCGTATCGCACGCAGCATTCTCACCGGGTCTTCGCGATAGCGGGTCTCCGCGTCGCCAATAATGCGGATGACTTTATCCTGCAAATCCTGCATACCTTGAGGATAAGCTTTGATCGAGAAATCTTTGGCGGTGTAATACATCGCGTTTATGGTGAAGTCTCGGCGTTTGGCGTCATCAGCCAGCGAGCCATAAACGTTATCACGCAGTAACAGACCTTCGGCGGACTGCTTGTGATCGGAATCGCTTTCATCGGCTTCACCACGAAAGGTGGTTACTTCAATAATTTCACGTCCAAAGGTAACGTGAACGATGCGGAAACGGCGCCCGATAATGCGTGAGTTGCTGAATAGTTTGCGAATGTTCTCAGGTGTGGCATCGGTGGCAACATCGAAGTCTTTCGGGTTCAGTCCGAGTTGCAGGTCACGTACGCAACCACCCACGAGATAGGCTTCATGTCCGGCGTTCTGTAACCGGTACAAGACTTTAAGCGCGTTATGGCTGATGCCTTTGCGGGAAACCGAATGTTGATCCCGTTCGATTGAAATCAATTGATGCGCTTGTTCTGGCTGCTTGAGCCAACGTTTTATCCACTTAACGACCATGTATTTGGAATTCTGTCTTTGGAATGCAATTAAAAGAGCGCGAAGTGTATAGAAAATAGCAAAAATAGGCTACTAACGAATGGGAGAGATTAAAACACTGGAGAGACGAGCCAGCCGGCAAATTTTGCCGGCCGCAACAGCACTTTCCGCAGGTGGTGTTGAGCTTATTATTCTTGTTGGTTTTATTATTGTTTTTATTTACTCATTTGTTATTAGCTGCCCCTTATTCTTGTTTTTAGGCGGGGCTGCTTTTCTTGGTAGTGCCCGGTTTTTGTTTTTGTTGGTGGGCGTACCTGCTTTGCGCGGTAACTATTGCAGGTGCTGTGCCAAAAGTAATTTATCCTTATAAATCAATAACTTAAAAATTACTGTCTATTTAGTGTACAGATTTCGTATGGGACGTTGTTACCGTAAGTTGCAAAGATGTAACACTTTTATCGTAACTGTTACGGTTTGCATGAGATGAACAGGCGAAATTAACCTGTTGTTACAAACCTGGTGAAAATGAAGGGTTAATACCGGGGATAAGCCGTTTGTCTGACAGAATTCAGTGCTCGTGTTGAATGACCTGTTTTTAGCGCGCTGGGCGGGCTAAAGGGTAACATCGGGAGAGCGTTGTAACGCAGAGAGGGAAGGGTAAGGATGCCGGCGACAGACTTGCCGCCGGGTTCCGGCCTGTTAACCAGCCATCTTGATGGCGGCTTGCAGACGGTTTTGCTCTTGCTCAATGTATTGATAAAACGCGACATCTTTCAATCCGAGTGCCGCATCCTGGTCGATAACAACCGTGACATTTGCGTGCATCTGTAGGATTGATGCCGGGCAATAAGCCGATACCGGTCCTTCAATCGTGTTTTTAATCGCTTCTGCTTTATCGGCGCCGGTCGCAATCAGCATAATCTGACGCGCTTCCATAATGGTTCCAATGCCCATGGTCAATGACAGGTGCGGCTGGAATTCGCCGGGTTTAAAAAAGCGCTGGTTTGCTTCAACGGTGTCCTTGGTCAGCGTCTTGACGCGGGTGCGGCTGACCAGGCTCGAACTGGGTTCGTTGAAGCCAATGTGTCCATTGCGTCCAATGCCCAGCAGTTGCAAGTCTACGCCGCCGCGTGCGCGCATGTTGGCTTCGTAGTCAGCGCAGGTTTTCAATGGGTTTTTGGTCGAGCCGTCGGGGACAAAGGTGTTGTCCAGCTCGATGTCCACTTCATTAAACAGTTGTTGATTCATGAAGTAACGGTAACTCTGTGGGTGGTCACCTGTCAGACCCAGGTATTCGTCCAGATTGAAGGTGGTTACCTGTTTAAAGCTGACTTGCCCCTGTTGATAGGCTGTAATCAGGTTCTGATACAGTCGGATGGGTGACGAGCCGGTCGCCAAGCCAAGATTCGCATTGGGTTTTTCGTTGATGGTTTCGATGATCTGAGCCGCACCGTATTGTGCAACCGACTCCGCATCGTTTAAGACTACAATTCGCATAAGTGCCCCTATCGTTGGAATTTGGATAAGCCGGCCTGCCAGACCTGTTGTACGTCGAGCTCATCGTTCAGCAGGCATATGTCTGCCGCAGCGCCTGGTACAAATGTTCCTACCTGGTCACTGAGCTGCATAAACTGGGCGGGAACCCGACTGGCCATAGCTAGGACCTGTTCTAATGGCAGAGCGAGAGTTTTCGCGCAATATTTCACGGCGTCCGCTAACGTAATGGCGCTGCCAGCGAGTTTGCCTTCTGCGTTGACCAGCTGGCCGTTCATTTCCTCGATGGTTTCACCATAGAGTTCGAAGGTCTTCTGATTGCTGCCAGCGGTGGCCATAGCATCGCTGACCAGAAAAATCTTATCGTAACCTTTGGCCTCGATCGCCAGTTTCATGGTGGTGTTGTGCACATGTATGCCGTCGGCGATTAAACCTGCCCAGGTATCTTTAAGTTCCAGTGCGGCACCCACGACACCCGGTTCGCGACCGGTCATCGGGCGCATGGCGTTGTAGAGGTGGGTAAAGCCGCGAAGGCCCGCCCGATGCGCGTTGATAACGTCATCGTAGCAGCCATTGGTGTGCCCAGCGCAAATGCGGACCCCCAGTTTTGCGATTCGTTCAATGGTGGCAGTATCGACCTGCTCAGGCGCCAGGGTAAGAATGGCCGGCAGTGTGGCGAGTTTGTTCAACCATGACCAATCTTGCTCGTTGGGCGTGCGAATTTTGTCACTGCGGTGTACGCCATTTTTCTGCAAACTGAAAAACGGTCCTTCCACATGAACGCCCAAGATTCCAGTGACCTTGTCTTTGGCCTCGATGGCAACCTCAACAGCGCGATTGGTGACGGTAACATCATCGGTAATCACCGTTGGCAGAATATTGGTAACCCCGAACGGCAACATAGCGCTCGCCATGGTTGAGAGGGTGCTCAGATCAGGCGCGTTGTTGAATTGCGCGCCGCCGGCGCCGTTGATCTGCAAGTCAATAAATCCAGGTGACAGAATGCCACCATTCAGCTGGATCAGGTCATAGTCGTCCGGCACCACAGACTGGTCTGCAATGGCCACAATACGGCCGTTTTCTATCTGTAGCACCGCATTGTCGTGGAAACAGAATCCATCAAAAATGCGGGCGCCGGACAAAGCATATTTCATGATTATTGTCTCTTCTTAACTCAATTTTAATTCGGTTACGAAGTCGTAAATGTCGCCGCGGTACCAGGAACGGGTGTATTCCACCGGGGATCCAGCCTGGCTGAAACCCTGTCGTTCGATATACAAAACGGCATCGCCCGGAACCAGCTTCAGTGCTTCAGCAACGGCGTTGTCGGCGTTTTGGGCGGTCATGGTTTGTAGTGCCCGTACGGGTCGAGCACCGCTGTCATTTAACTTCGTGTAAAGGGAGTCGTGTACGGACTCAGCATCGGCAATAATCGTCGCCGGTACGCTGGCAATCTCATAGGCCATGGGGGTATCACTGGCGTAACGAACACGTGTGAACCGGCTGACAAGGCTTCCCGGAGACAGATTTAAAGCCATGGCTTCTTTGGGGGACGCTTGTACGGTAACGCGGGCCACCCAGGTGGAAGAAGGTTTCATGCCACGCGAGATCATGTCTTCGGTAAAGCTGTTCAGAACGGCGAGGTTTTTGTGAATAGACTGTTTGCTGCCGCGCGTTACCATGGTGCCCGCACCCTGGCGTTGAATCAGTAAACCTTCGCGCACCAGGCTTTCGATAGCTTTGCGTACGGTAACCCGAGAAACGCCGATGGCTTCGGCCAGGTCCCGTTGCGGTAAAATGAAGTCGCCGTCTTCGAGCATGCCTTCGTGAATCGCCTGCGTCAGCGATCGGGCTAATTGTGTGTAAAGCGAACCATTTCGATTTCCATCAGGTCGCAGAAAGTCGATAAGTTCCTGATCTTTTCTTATTTTTGTATTCATGCTTGATTCCTTTGTTTGGCAAATTGCAAAGCGCCAGATAGTGCATCCCCTTGAGACGGGGTGATGATCTTCTGTAATCTCTCAGGGAGTTGAACTGTTACCCAATCGGCCAGTCCTCCCATTAAACACAGTGGGTGACCGTCGGTGTGCAAAGCATCTATCTGGCGGCTCAGCAAGGTTACTTGTTGCTGCACAATCTCAACAGCGACTGGATCGTGCTGGTTGAATGCGTTTAGTACCAGAGGTGCAAATTCGCCATAATTTCCGGAGCTGGCGTGTTGCGACCAGCTGATTAATGCCTCCGGTACATGGTCAAAATGCTGCCATATCATATCGGCCAGCAAGCTGTTTGTAATCAGGCCGTCGTGCAGGTTAATGGCGGCGCGTATTGCCTGCTGTCCCAGCCAAGCACCACTGCCCATGTCGTCGAGCGGGAAACCCCAGCCACCGACTTGCTGCCACTGGCCATTGCGATAGGAGATACCAATCGCGCCCGTACCAATAATGAAAATGGCGCCTTCTTGGCCGCCGTGTGCACCAAGGCAGGCTATTTGGGCATCGGTCAACAAATAAAAATTTGGAAAACCGTGAATCAGCGCTTTGAATTGTGTCGCGCATGAGGTCACTTCTGCCCCGGCCAGCCCAGCGACAATATAGCTGTCCTGCAACGCTTGCTGGCTCAGCGCGGCCTGTTGATTGGCCAATGCAATGGCATTCTGTACGGATTGCCAGGCCAATTCGTGATTCTGAAAAACATTTGCACTGCCAGCCTTGCCTTCACCTAAAATGAGACCATTAGCGTCGGTAATGCGAGCCCGGCAACTGGTGCCGCCGCCATCAATACCAATGTAGTATGGGGTTACCGTGTTCATCGAGAGCGCTTTTATTGGTTTAATTTTTACTAAGGGTACGACCTTTTGTGGATTTTAACAATACCAATCTAATACCATTGTCGAAATAAATGGAAATAACTATGCATGTCGATGCAAAAATGGAGATATCACACCAGTCAGAGGGTGATTTTATTGTCTTGGGGCTGACGCCTGGCCATGATCTGTCCGGGGAATTTCCGATCCTGTGCTTTTCAATCGCATTACCGATACGAGAAGGTTCGGTCACCGGTGGTCACCTTATTGAGCGGCAGGGTGATTGGCATCGCGTTGTTCTGGATCGACCGTTTACTGGCAGGGAAGAGACCCAGATTGGTTTCAAGCTGGGTACATCTTTGCGTAAAGCAACGGATTATCCAGAAGGCTTGTATCTGGAGAGCGATCAGCAGCGTATTGAGGTTCTGCTGCCGAAGCCAGTCAATCGCACGTCAGACGCGATTTTGCCGTTATCAAATACGCGCCCAGCGTTTATACCGGCCTGTGACCAGTCGTTTACTGAGCATCGGATATCCGCGCCGACATCCTTGAATATGGTGGGCTCATTGTGGAACGTCGCTTGGCTACAGCGGCTGTTTAAGCGATTGCAGATGTCCGTGGATATGAATGATAGGCAGGGCTGGCCTGTCGAATACCAACAGAATACCGGGCAGGCTACCGCTTTCCATCTGAGCCTTTCCGAGGGGGGCGCTCGCTTGTCGTATCGTGACCAATCCGGTTTCCTGCAAGGTCAGGCTTATCTGGCTCAGTTTCTGATGCAGTGGCTGCTCACGGGCGTCAGCCTGTCGTGCGAGTTGAGTGGGTCTGCAAAGTATCCTTACCGCGGTGTGCATCTGGATGTTGTCCGGCATTTTTTCAGTGCTGAGCAGATTCAAGATTGGTTAGATATTTTTGCGTTATACCATTTCAACTACTTTCATTGGCATTTGACGGACGATGACGGCTGGCGAATAGCCAGTAATGCGTTCCCAGAGTTGACGGAGCTAGGAGCCTGGCGCGGACCGGACTGCGCGTTGCCACCTCAGATGGGTACCGGACTGCATCGCTATGGCGGCTATTACAGTGCCGAAGAGGTCAGCGCTTTAGTGGAACATGCCCTTCAGTTGGGTATTCAGGTTATGCCGGAAATGGACCTGCCCGGTCATGCCAGAGCGCTGTTAAAGGCTATCCCATCCTTAGTGGAGTCGACTGATCGATCCGAATACCGCAGCGTTCAGCACCACAATGACAATGTCATAAATCCGGCATATGGCGACACGATCGAGATTATTGAAACGCTCATTAACGAGTGGTGTGCCTTATTTCCCGCGCCTTTGTTTCATATTGGTTCGGATGAAATTCCCAAGGGAGTTTGGCAACAGTCGCCCGCCGCATTGGCATGGTCAAAGCAAACCGGGCGTGCCATTCCGCAATTGCAGGGAGCGTTTCTGCACCGTGTTGAATCTTGCCTGGCGGCGCAGGGCAAAACCATGGCAGGCTGGGAAGAGGTGGTCGATGGTGGTGGTACCAGCACAAAAACCTGGGTTTTCTCCTGGCAAGGAACTCAGGCCGGGTTGGAAGCCGCCCAGGCTGGGCATCCCGTGGTCATGACGCCTGCACAATACTGCTATTTTGATCTGGCACGGACAGATGCATTCGACGATCCAGGATACTGGTGGGCAGGAACTGTAGATCTGGAAAAAGCATACCAATATGAGCCGGAAGCGGGCTTTGATGCGGAATCGGCTGCCAGAATTCAAGGTGTTCAGTACTGTTTATGGACGGAATTGGTCGAAACTTCGGCTCAGGCCGAGTTTATGTGGTTCCCAAGGCTGCTTGCAGGGGCTGAAGTGGTATTTGGAAGTAATACCAATTTCAGTTTTGAGTCCTTTAAAACACGTGCAGACGTGCATGTTCAACTGCTTTTAAGGCTTGGTATTGACCTTAAAGCCTAGTGAAGGGGTAAATAATTTCCCTTATTTATCAGTGGGTTATCTATTTTTTGATAAGAAAGTTGGTTTTTTTTCTGCGATTCAGTTGCCTGTGGTTTTTATTGGTATTATATTGGTCTGCACTCCATGAGTGATAACAACAAAAGAGGCTTACATGAAACTTCTAAAAACCACCTTAATCGCAGCAACCGCTGCCGCAACATTAGCAACCTCTGGTATGGCATTAGCCGATACAACTCTTGAGTTGTATACATGGCGAATCCAGGATCAGGAGTTGTTTGACTATATCAACGAAAACAACCTGATTCCTGGCGTTAAAATCCACGCGAATGTCTACCCTGGCGCGGATGAGCACGAAACCAAGCTGCGAATTGACTTCCAGACTAACCGTCCTGACCTGTATCACGCGAAAGCGGGTACTGCCTGGATTCAACCATGGATCGACGCGGGTGTTGCTGCTCCGGTAACAGACCTGGGTGTGGATCTGAGTGATTTCTCTGATGCGGCTTTGTTTGGCGCAACCGGTGCAGACGGTAAAGTGTATGGTGTGCCTTTCGTTATGCAGATGGAATCTATCCTGTATAACAAAGCGGTTGTTAAGAAAGAACCTAAAAACCTGAAAGAGCTGGAAAAACTGTTTGCTGACCTGAAAAAGCAAGGTATTACACCTCTGCACGTCGATGGTCGTGACGGTTGGTACCTGAACCAGGTTCTGCACGAAGCTGTGTTGGCCGGTATGACTTCTGACGACTGGGCTCAGAAAGTTGTTGCTGGTGAAGCCTGTTTCACAGACGACGTTTACGTGAATGCATGGGAAACGTTCAAGTCTTGGCAGGATAAAGGCTACATGAACGCTACACCATTGGCGGACGATTACGGCGCGATGCGTACCGGTGTTGCACTGGGTACATCTGCGATGATGATCGACGGTATCTGGTCAGCCACGCCTGCTTCTCCTATGTTTGAAATTGATCCAAGCCTGGAGTTGGGTTACATGGCTGTGCCAGGTAAGAACAACAAGGTTTACGGCTTCATGGATGGTTATATTTCTTATAACCCGAACAGCGAAAAGCAAGACGCAATCAAGAAAGTTCTTGAGTTCTACACAACTAAAGAATTCTCTCAACTGTTTGCTGAAAAAGTGGAAGCAATTCCAGCTTCTTCACACAAAATCTCTGTTGATAATGACCGCGTAAACTCTGCTGCGGCGCTGATCGGTAAGAATGCATTGCCAGCATTGCCATTCTTCACGCCAGCTTTGAACAGCGGCGAGCCAACTTACCAGCAATTGACTGCAGCGGGTCTGCAAGAATTGTTGGGTGGCAAGACTACCGCGAAAGAAATGGCTGAGAAAATTCAGAAGACTCTGAACAGCCAAGGTTATGTTGGTGCAGCTAACTGCGCAATGTAATTGCTGAATGATCCGGGTCGCTGCTTCGCAGCGGCCCAGATTTCCCGGCTCCAGCCAAGGAATCTCTGCATAAGTTTTGAGTTGAGATTGTCATCGCTTCGATCCACTCAGATTTTATCCAGAAACTCCTCAAAACAAAAACTCCCTAATTAGCAGAAGTCTTCTACTATGACACAAAGCAGCCTGACGCCAACTGAACCCGCAACTTCGTCCGAGAGGTCAGTAATGAACGAACAGAAGCAAACTCGTTTCAGTTACAGAACGATTAAAAATTTCCAGCGCACACTCCTTTTACTACCGGGTGTTTTGCTCTATGGAATTTTCAACTTCACACCATTGATGATGATGGTGCCTACTTCATTACTGGACTGGCCAGGTATTGGTCCGAAAGAATTTGTCGGCCTGGATAATTTCAAGAAAATTCTGGGCAATGAATATTACCGCGACCAACTGCTCAACGCGTTGTCCCAAAACGTTCTGTTTTTTATTGTAATCATTGGTACTTTTCTGGTGATCGGTACGAGCTTGGCGTTGTTGTTAAGCTTCAAGACCTATGGCCGTAAGTATTATCAGATTATCTACTTCCTGCCTTACCCGATGGCCGGTGCCGCGGTCGCGTATTTGTTAAACCTGTTTGTGAATCCGCGTGGTCCACTGAACGCTATTATGATGCAGTTCGGACTCATTGATTCACCGATTCCATTCCTGGGCTCGGAAGATACCGCCTTAACAACATTGGCGCTGTTCTATTC
Organism: Reinekea sp.; assembly: GCA_050293765.1. GTDB lineage: Bacteria > Pseudomonadota > Gammaproteobacteria > Pseudomonadales > Natronospirillaceae > Reinekea. The sequence continues at coordinate 90,105 of JBNKNI010000019.1, read as the reverse complement.
CTGGCACCGTATGGGCTTTGCCATCATGTTGATTTTGTCTGGTATTTTGGCGGTGCGGATCGATCTGTTGGAAGCCTCGATGCTCGATGGTGCCAACCGTTGGCAGTCGATCAAAAACGTGGTGTTTCCGGTGTTAGGACCAGCCTTTATTTTGATCACGGTTATCATCATGGTCGATGTCTTTAACAACGCCGATTACACACTGTTAATCATGGGGGCTGAGGCAGGCCCGTTCCGCTCGACCGATATCATGGGGACCTTCCTGTACCGTTCCGCATTCGGTGCCTCTGCCGCCTCGTCAGACGCCAACTTTGGTATGTCCGCCGCGATCGGTTTGATAACCACCATCATGATTTTGCCAGCAGCACTTTTCCTGGCACTGAAAAATTTCAGAAATAAGTAAGGTGAGGCAGTAACCATGGATAAGATTTTTAAACTCAGTAAAAAAGAACAGGTTATCGTGCAGTTTATTATGATTGCCTGGGCGATCGTGGTCTTGGTACCTTTCCTCTCTGCCGTTCTGAATGCATTGAAACCCAATGTGGGTGCGGTTTTTCGCGACCCCTTTGGTCTGCCAGATCCAATCACTTGGGGGAACTTTGCCAAAGCTTGGGTCAATGCTAATTTTGGTCGTTACTTTGCAAACTCTGCGTTTATTGCACTGACCAGTGTTGCGATTGTGACCTTTGCCTCCAGCACAACCGCCTTCGTTTTGGCGCGTATGCCGTTCAAAGGCAGCACGGTCATTTTTATCGGTTTCATGATCGGCGTTATCGTGCCTATTCGCCTGGCGTTGGCGCCGTTGTTTGATACGGTTCGCGCGCTCGGTTTGCTGGATACCCTGTGGTCCGTCATTCTGGTGCAAGCCGCCAGTATGATGCCGGTAGCGGTGTTCATTCTGGTTTCTTTTTTCCAGAATATCTCCAAGGAAATTGAAGAAGCGGCCATCATGGATGGTGCCATGCCTTTTACCGTGTACTGGAAAATTATGCTGCCATTGATTCGTCCTGCGTTGGCGACCATTGCCTTGCTGACGTTCGTGCAGGCTTGGAATGAATACTTCTTGCCTTTGATCTTCATTCAATCAGAAGAGCTGTATCCGTTGACACTGGGACTGAACCAATTTAACCGTCAGTTTTCCATTCAGTGGCACATGATGTTTGCCGCGATCCTGATCATGATGGCGCCGACCATTATTGCCTTTATCCTGGCCTCAAAGCAGTTTATTTCGGGCTTAACACAGGGTGGGGTCAAAGAGTAATTTGGCGTAAACGCCGCACAGAGTTTTTCATCTGGGTCATGTTGATGACTAATTTTCACCCCGACTGGTTCGGGGTTTTTTTTTGCCTGCAGAAAAGAGTGAGTAGAATGGGCACAAACGGGAAGCCGGCGTCGCCTCGTTCAAGTGTTTTACAGAACTGAAGTGCTAAAAACGATGCAGGCTGACGCAGTCAGGGTTGTGATTCGGTCTGGTGTTGATGTTAGCGTAAATGTCGCGTGGCGCTCATTGGGTATGGCAAGCATTTGCTGTCACACCGCACCCGCTAGCCCTTGCCACAGTTTAACCAATGCTTGGTAAGCGGTCTGAAAAACGGTTTCGGCAAACAGGCTGCCGTGATCTGAGTGTCGTGACGTTACCGAGCTAGCGAGCAGCCGACGCGGAAGCGCTGACTTTTTTCGGCCGTGGAATACCGAGGCGTTGACGCCTTTCCCACAGGCACTTTCGACTGATGCCGAGCTTATGGGCCAATTCTGTTTCGGACATGTTGTCTTGATGTTCGACAACGAAATGTTGGAAGTAGTCTTCCAGCGAAAGGTCTTCAGCACTGTCATCGGTGGTTGTCGACACCGGTTCAGCATCTGGACGACTTTCTTGCGGGGACACCAGGGTGTCTGGTACCTGCCAGTCTTCATCGGCCAAGCCAAGATCAGCCACGGTTATTTCACCATTATCCGCGAGGATCAAGGAACGCTGAATGGCATTTTCCAGTTCCCGCACATTGCCTGGCCAATCGTATTGGGCCATGACGTTGCGGGCTTCTTTGGAGAGTCGGATCGGGCTTTCGATTTTCAACCGTCGACTGTGTTTGCTGACCAAATGATCGGCGATTTCCAGCACGTCACTGAGTCGTTCACGCAATGGCGGCAGGGCAATTTCAATCACCTGCAGCCGGTAATACAAGTCTTCCCGAAACAGACCTTCTTTGACCAGTTTCTTCAAGTTTCGGTGGGTTGCCGCGATCAGCCGGACATCGACTTTACGCGCGTGCACAGAACCCACCCGGCGTACTTCGTTTTCCTGCAAGACACGCAGTAACCGGGCTTGGGCTTCCATGGGCAATTCACCAATTTCATCCAGAAACAGAGTGCCACCTTCGGCAGCTTCAACAAGACCTTGTCGTGCTGCCGTGGCTCCGGTGAAGGAGCCCTTTTCGTGGCCAAAGAGTTCAGACTCAATCAGGCTTTCGGGGATCGCAGCGCAGTTGACGCATACCAATGGGTGATCTTTGCGCAGGCTGTGTTGGTGAATGGCGCGTGCGGCCAGCTCTTTGCCGGTACCGGATTCACCTTGAATCAGTACCGTAATATCGGCAGGGGACACGCGCAGAATACGGCGGTAAAGGGCTTGCATCGGCGCGCAGCTGCCGACGAGGTCGCCAAGTGCGGAGCGGTTACCGTCTTCGGCGACGTAGATTTCATCGTCGATATCGCTCAGATCAGGGACTTTTAACGCGCCTTTGTTGGATCGCGTGTCCTCAATAATGCGGCGGACAGTGCGGATCATGTCTTCGTGATCAAATGGTTTGGCAATGTAGTCCACGGCGCCCATTTTCATCGCATCGACCGCAGAACGCATACTGGCGTAGCTGGTCATGATCAGTACCGGGGTGTCTTTTGCGGCGGTAATCAGGTCGGTTCCGGGTGCACCCGGTAGACGTAAATCGGAAATGATCAGGTCGAAACTGTTCAGGTCATTCTGACTGGCTTCGGTGACGGATTCAGCCTCCGTTACTTTATAGCTGTTGCGCTCCAGTAATCGTTTTAAGGCTGAGCGAATAATGCTTTCGTCTTCAACGATTAGAATGTTACCCATATAGCTAACTCCGATTGTTGTCTAAACCATCAAGTATTTCATTATTTCGACCTGAATCTGTCGAAAACGTCATAACTGATCACTGTTAGGTGTTACCCGAGGTAACATCGACGTGTAAGGGTAACCGAATCGTGAACTGAGTTCCAATGTCTTCCAGAATAAATGCGGGTGATTGCACACTGATGTGGCCGTAATGTTCTTCAACAATGGTGTACGACAGGAAGAGGCCCAAACCAGTGCCTTTACCCACCTCTTTGGTGGTAAAGAATGGGTCGAAAATATGGTCAATATTTTTCGGATCGATGCCAGTGCCGCGATCAACCACGGTGATGTTAACCGTTTCCCGGGCGTATTCCGGTTCGGCATCGACCACAACCTTTTCCAGCCGGGGGCTGGCATCACGGGCGTTGCCCAACAGGTTGATGAACACTTGCGACAGGCGCTGCGGTTCACAGATGACCAGCAGTTGCGGGTCAACCTTATTGACGAAGGTGATTTGTTTTTCATCCCTGGACAAAGAGAGCAGATCGATCGCTTCCTGAACGACACTGTGCAGGCTGTGTGGAATATGCTCACTTTTGCCCTTGTTTTGACCCGCGTGTGAGAAATTGATCAAAGATCGTACAATTTTCGTGACACGATCAGCCTGATGGCGAATCTGATTACCAATTTCGGCGATTTCTTCTTTGCTTTCGGCGTATTTCAGGTCTTGTGCCAGACAATCGATCCCGGTGATCGGGTTGCCGATTTCATGCGCAACCCCAGCCGCCAACCGACCAATGGACGCCAACCGTTCGGAGTGCACCAACTCTGACTCGAGCATCTTGTGTTCGGTTTCGTCTTCCAGCAACACAATAATGCCTTCATTCAGGTCGCTGCTGGACTGACCAAACTTCGTTCGATGCAAACTGAACCAGCGTTTACCGGACAGATCGTTCGGATCGTCCTGTTCTATGGTGATTTTCTCTTCCCGCCCTTTGATAAAGCTGTCGATCAGGTCGTACCATTGGCCGGGCAGCAAGTCGATCTTGGCACCAATGGCCTGTTCCTCATCGATGCCGGTGAGTTCCGCCATCAGTTCATTCCACAGCAAAATCTCTCCGTCGATAGTGAGTGAGCACACACCAATGGGCAAACGGTAGAGTGTTTCACGGTGATGCCGACGCAAGCGGTCCAGTTCTGCGGACATACCACTGAGTTGATAGTGGTAGTTGTCCAGGTTCTGCTCGAGAAAGTGGATGTCTTCATGACGTACCGCTTCGACCTGCTCATAGGGCAGATACCGACTGACCATCGCTTGAGCAACCGACGGTCCCATAATGCCGGACAGGTTTGCTTCCAGCGTATCTCTGAGGCGGCGTAAAGCGTAGGGACGGTATTCACTGAGGTCGAGTTTCAGTTGTTTTAGCGCCCGGCGAACTTCACGCTCAGCCATGACCTGTCCTAAAGGCTTGCTCAGTGAATCGATAAATTCTCGGGCGTTCTTTGCTTTTAAGGGGATGCGCTGTCGTCGATCAACGGAACTGATAACACAGATTTCGGCCGCGTTTTTTTCCTCTGGGGAGGTTTTGGTCATCAGAGACACCAGGACAAAAGCGGCGGCATTCAACGCAATAGAACTGAAAACCACAAAGGTCCAGTTGTCCCGGTCGAGCGCAAAGTGCAACGGCAATCGGCCCGATAGTGACAGGCTGTCGACGATCACAGGCCAAAGTTGCATCACAAACCAAAAACCGAGGCCTAGGATGGCACCGACAATGAACCCTTTACGGTTTGCTTTGCTCCAGAACAACAGGCCCAGTAATCCCGGGGTCATCTGCAACAAGCCGATGTAAGACGTGATCAATAACGTCGATTGATTCTGCACCTGATTCAGGAACAGATAAAAACTGAAGATCAGGGCGAACACCGCCCCGATCAGCATGCGTCGGACCCAGATCAGCCAACGGTAAATGTCAACATCCATGCCCGGACTGTAAAACGGTAAGATCGCGTGGTTCAGCAGCATACTGGACAATGAGAGTACGGCAATGATGGTAATTCCGCAGGCTGCAGACAGACCACCTAAATAGGTGAGCCAAATCAGGGTTGGCGATTCCAGAGCGTAGCCAATGCTGAGCGTAAAGTATTCCGGGCTGAACCCGGAACCGGTGCGAATGCCTGCCCACATGATGGGAAAAACCGGTAAAGCCATTAAAAACAGATAGAGCGGGGCCGCCCAGGTGATGAAGCGCAGGCGATTTGGCTGGGAGTTTTCGCGAAACAGGATCTGGAACAGATGCGGTAGCACCAGCGGCGCACTGACAAATAACAATAACAGTGAGAACCATTGCGTGGGTTTCAGGTCGGGGTTAATGGAACTGAAGTTGGCTGGTGCGGTGCGCACCCACTCCTGCATTTCACCGATGCCGCCGCCGATTTTGAACACCGCCACGGCGCCGATGAGTAAAAAGACGAGCAGTTTAAACAGCGCTTCAAACGCCAGAGCGAAGATTAAACCGGGATGTTTTTCACTGGGTTTAATGTCCCGGGTGCCGAAAAGAACGGTGATGTAAAGCAGAATAATGCTGACCAAACCGGCGATAAAGCGGGTATGAGCGTTCGGATCCAGAATCACGATAACGTCGGTAATGGCCTGAATCTGTAATGCCAGCAATGGCAGAATAGCAATGAAAACACCGCCCGCAGTTAAAAGGCCGACCCAACGTGAGCGGTAGCGGAAGGCGAATAAATCGGCCAGTGATGATAGCTGATAATTCTTTGCCAGATTAAACAGCGGGCGGATCACAATTGCCGAAAACAGCAACAAAACAGACAGTCCGACATAAAAGGCCAGGTAGCCATGCTGCAGCTCGTAAGCCATGCCGATGCTGCCGTAAAAAGTCCAAGAACTGCAACTCACTCCAAAGGCGAGTACATAGACCAGCGGATGTTTGATGAATTGTTCAGATACCTTGCCTTTTTCGGCGACGTACGCAGCAAAGAAAAGCAATATCAGGAAAATAACAGCGCCGAAGACCAGAACTGGCCAATGGAAAGTCAAGACGATTGCCCCCGTGAACGTTCAACCAATGCGTTGACGATAATGCCAAACAGCCAGAATACAAACGGGACATACCAAAATACCCGCGACTCCAACCAGTTAAAGGTGAAAGGCAGAATTAAATACAGTGGCAAAATAAGCAGTTTGATAAACATGATGACCAACGCGGTGATTGCGGCCTAAAAAGTGCGCGTAAGTGTACAGGGTGTTGGGTTTGCGGGCAAAAATAGGTGAGTGTGATCGTTGCGAGAGGTCCGTATTCGGTTGAGCTGGCGCGGGCAACGTTGTCACGTTGCCCGATGTTTGACGATAGGTTCTATTCCGGGTCTGGGTAGTTTTGCTGAATCTCAATAAATTCATCCAAATGTTCGAAGAGCAGGTCCACCAGGTCGGGATCAAAATGCAGTCCGCGCTGTAATTGGAAATATTCTTCAACCCGTTTCATGTCCCACGGTGATTTATAGACGCGACGGGAACACAAAGCATCGAACACATCCGCAATCGCGGTGATACGACCAGCAATACCGATTTCATCCCCTTTTTTGCCTGCGGGGTAGCCCGTGCCATCCCAACGTTCATGATGATCCCTGGCAATTTCCGCTCCGAGTTTCAGCAGCGGTTTGTCCGAAGAATGCAGCATTTCGTAACCGACTTCTGAGTGGCTCTTCATCACTTCCCATTCCTCGGCATCGAGCTTTGCGGGTTTATTGAGAATGGAATCGGGTATGGCTATTTTTCCGAGGTCGTGCAGTGGGGCGGCTTCGCGGATCGACCGGGCGGTTTCCTGCGATAACCCGCACTTGGTGGCCAGGACAAAGCTGATTTCCGATACCCGCTTCAGGTGATACCCCGTCTCTTTGGAGCGATGCTCAACGGCATCGCCGAGCAGGTAAACAATTTCACGCTGACTTTCTTCGAGTAACGTGCGCAGCGAGATATTTTCGAATGCGGTCAGCGCGTTGCGGCAGAACATCTGCAATAAATGGTTTTCAAGCTCATTACGAGTCTTCAATTCCCGCATGAACAGCAATCCAGTGTGTTCTTCACTGGATCGGTACATGCAGATAAAGCCTGCGGAAGTCATCTTGCTTTTGAAGCCCGGCTCTTCGTCGTCAATGATGTCCCGACACTCAGCTGGGATAATCTGATAGGCATTTTCAGATTCTTTGTCGGCGAATTCACCGGTACCGGCGATGACCTTCAGTTCTCCGGAATGCTCGAACGCGGCCACCCCATCGTTCTTAGCGTAAAAGGCGTCTTCCTCGGGTGATAATATGGCCGTAATTTGTTCAAGTATGCCTTTGGCAAAATCTTTCAGGTAGGTTTTCTGCTGCAGTTGCGTGGAGCTTTCCAAAATGCGCTCCAAGCCTTGGCGGGATCGATCCAGCGCGATAATGTCGCGGTAGCTGCGCAAGCAAGAATAAATGAGCGTATGCAGCTTGCCACGGGTCAGTTCGGTTTTTTCTTTGTAATCGTTGATGTCGTATTCGGCAATAATGGTTTCTTCAGGCGCTTGGCCGGGCTGACCGGTGCGCAGCACAATGCGCACAAATCCATTTTTCAGGTCAGAGCGGATTGCATTAGCGGTATCCAAACCCGCGTGTTCAGTTTCCATGACAACGTCGAGCAAACAAACCGCCACATCGGGGTTCTGTTGCAACGTATCAATGCCTTCCTTACCTGAGTAAGCATGCAGAAACGTAAGTGGTCGATCATCAAAGGTAAAATTCCGCAAGGCTAATTTGGTAATGCTGTGAACTTCTTCGTCATCGTCGACAATGAGAATTTTCCACGGACGTACGGCAGTGGGTGCCTGTTCCGTTGGGTGTACTTCATCAGCAAAGATCAGTTCATCGCTCATTCGCGGTATTCCTATTGCAGCTGGATCAGGTTTTGATCGTCATCGTTACTTTGAGCCCATAACCAGGCTGGCTTGTCGTTTCAATATAGCCGTTTAGTTTAGACGTTACTAAGTTATATACAATGTTCATTCCAAGCCCACTGCCACCTTCGGAGCGGCGCGTGGTAAAAAACGGGTCGTAAATCCGTTTCAGCGTGGACTCGTCCATGCCTGCACCATTGTCCTCGTAAATCAGTTCGATTTGATGATCGCCCAATAAGGCGCGGAACAAAATTCGACCACCTTCAGGCTTGTCTTTGAAGCCGTGAATAATGGAATTCATGATGAGGTTGGTGAAAATTTGTGCAACCGCTCCTGGTGCAATGGTTAACTCAATATTGGCGGGAATTTCATTGATGACTTCGATGCCGGTTCGTTTCAGTCTGGGTCTGAGCGACAGCGTAATTTCATCCAGATACTGTTTCAGGTTAATTTGCCGTTCCTGATCGCTGGACTGATCCACCGCAACCTTCTTAAAGGATTGTATTAACTCGGCTGCGCGTTTGAGGTTGTTGGTGAGCAGCGCTTCGGTTTCATTGCACTCGTCGAGGAAACTTTCGAAACCACTTTTGGTGAGCTTTTGTTCATCCAATGCTGCGCGGGTGATGCGCATTTCTTCCGCGAGGTGGCTGGCTGCGGTAATGGCGATACCTAGCGGCGTATTAACCTCATGAGCAATACCGCTGACCAATGTGCCCAGGGACACCAGTTTTTCATTTTGGATAAGTTCCGCCTGCGCCTTTTTCAGTTGATCAAGTGACTCAAGCAGCGTGGCGTTGGTATCGCGCAGTTCGGCGGTGCGCTCAGACACGGTTTGTTCCAAACGTTCTCGGTATTCGGTTAACGACTGATCGCGTTGGATCAAGCTATAACGCTGCAAGTTGAAGGTTTCAAACAGCCGCCCGATTTCATCTTCACGGCTGCTCAATTCGGGTAAATCGATATTAGCGTCGCGGTCCATATTAGTCGCATATTTCTGCACATGCTGGGTGACCAGCTCAAGCGGCTTTGCCACCGTGGAGCGTACCAGCAAATAAATAAGAATCTGCAGCGCGAAAATGGTAAATACGCTGGTGGTGAGTGTAACTTTGGTGAGTTCGTTGACCTGATCTTTAATCAGTTGATTGTCGCTGCGTATCTGCAGCGAACCGATATTGAAGTCTCGGCCGTCTTCACCTTCGGATTTGACGATTAGCGGTACAACAACGGTCAGGGCATCGTTTTCTTCACGACGGAAGATGTCGGACAGTTGCGGGTTTCGATGTTCGGTTTGAGCCAGATCCCCGGCTCGGAATTCAAATAACCCGGCGTGGTCATTAACCAGTATGCCGGAGATGAACTGATCCCGCAGTATGGCACGCGCTGAGTCCCGGGCCGCTTCCTCATTAAAGACCCACAGTGATTGCGACACCAGATTGACCAGATTTTCGATTGCAGCGTCTACATTGCGCGCGCGCGTACGCTCCAATATGGGCTGTAAAGCCAGATATTGTGTCGCAATCGTCAGTAAAATAGCCGCAAAAACACTGCTGGTGATGTAAACCATCAACCGGCGAGTCAAATGCGTATTGAGTCCAAACATAGGTTATGTAACGAATCGTTAACTTATGCTTCAGTCTAGCTGAAAAACAGGGCAGTGCAGTATTTGTTTATTAATTAATGTTGGCCGACGCCACTGCTTCACGGCTTGCTGTAGCATGGCCTCTGGTGCATCGGGTTCCACATGGATGTTGAGCAGCCGGAATACCTGCTGAAGGTTCTGTTGTGGCTGGTTGTCGTCCACCGCCGGCGCCAAATTTTGTTTGCTTAATTTTTGTTCAGAACCGGTAGGGTGGATGACGGCAAAGTGACCATAGGTGGGCGGTTGTGCATTCAATACCCGGTATAGTTCGCGTTGCCAATAGGTCGATTCCAGTAAATCGATACCCCGGATCACGTGGGTCACGTTTTGTTCTATATCGTCGCAGACGACTGCCAGCTGGTACGCGAAGAGATTATCACGCCGACGTAAAATAACATCGCCCAGCTCATCGCGTGGGCGGCTGTGTTGCATGCCTTGAAAGAGATCGTTAAAACGATCTTCGTCACGGTCGATGCGCAGACGTATCGCGCTGTCTGCGACCGGTTGTAATCGATGACGACAATGACCCGGATACAGCTTATGGCCCGCCAAGTCCTTACGGCTGCAGGTACACCAGAACAGCCGCTCAAGTTCGGTGAGTTTGGTTAAATAAGATTGATAACGTTCGCTGTTCTGACTTTGGTAAGTAACGGATTCATCCCAGAACAGACCATGTTTTTCAAGGGTGCTTAAAATGCTGGTTGCGGCACCGGGCTGTTCCCGGGGTGGGTCGATGTCTTCAATACGCACCAACCATTGTCCTTCGGCGGCTCGGGCATCCAGAAAGCTGACCACCGCGGCAAACAGCGAACCAAAATGTAAGGGGCCACTGGGCGTTGGTGCAAATCGTCCGCGATACGTCGTCACTGTAATTAGGTCTGATGTTAGTTACTATGAGTCTATCAGTTTTACATTGGAAGGAAACCGTATGCAATTGGCCAGCCGTACCCAGACCATTACGCCATTTTATGTGATCCAGGTACTGAAACAGGTGGAGGCTTTAGAACGTCAAGGCAGAGACGTGATTCGTCTGTTCGTCGGCGAACCGGATTTTGAGTCGCCGCCGGCCATCGTCGAGACCGCCCAACACAGCTTGCAGCATGAAGCTCAGAATTACACCTCGAGCACAGGCATTTCGGCGTTGAAACAAAAAATTGCGGAACGGTATCAGCGCTGGCATCAACTGGACATTAATCCCGAGCGGATCATCGTCACCCCAGGTGGGTCGGCTGCCTTACAGGTCGCTTTTCTGGCCACATTGAACCCAGGTGATGAAGTGTTGTTGCCGGAACCTGGGTATCCGTGTAACGGCAATCTGCTGGCGATGGTGAATGCCGTCGGTGTGCCGGTCTTTTTGGACCCAAACCATAAGATGGCATTGTCCATGGAGAACCTTTCCGCTGCGGTTTCAAAGCGTACGAAAGGTCTGTTGATTGCTTCGCCCAGTAATCCTTTGGGGTCGGTCATGTCATTGCAGCAATGGCAGCAGGTAGCTGACTTTTGCAAAGTCCGTGGCATTCATTTGTTTGCTGATGAAATCTATCACGGCCTGACCTTTGGTGGCCTGGCTCCCTCCGCCTTACAGGTTGATGATCAAGCCTGGGTTATTCAATCGTTTTCCAAGTTTTATGGGATGACCGGCTGGCGCTTAGGGTGGCTGGTTGCGCCCGATTCGGCCGTGGATGCCTGTGAACGAATTGCCCAAAATTTGTATTTGTCGTCACCTACAATAGCGCAACGGGCGGCTTTAGCAGGTTTTGATGAGGATGTTGAACAACAGTGTTTTGCCCGGCGGGATGAGCTTCAGCAACGTCGAGATTATTTGGTCGAAGTATTACCCACGTTGGGTTTAGAGGTCATGGCCAACCCCGACGGTGCGTTTTACCTGTATGTTGATATTTCCAGATACAGCCAGGATTCGGTTGCCTTCTGTGCGGATGTTTTAACCGAAACCGGTGTGGCAATGACGCCTGGTATCGACTTCGGCGGTCCTTGTCCGCTCACCAGTGTGCGCATTGCTTACACCGTGGATGTCGAACGGCTTAAGGTTGCCGTCGATCGCCTGAAGACTTATCTGACCGTAACACCCGCCACCGATAACCGCTAACAGCAGAGGCAAGAAATCACCATGAACAGCGCAAAAATATTGTCTTCTCTGGCCATCGGTTTAACCCTTATCGGCGTGGCACTGTTGACGTTGCTGGATACACAGCTCACCAGCTTGGATTACATCAGCCGCTTGAATGAAATAGAGGCTCAGTACCAGAGTTTCAGCAACGGTTTGTTTGTCTTGATCGGCATTTTTTGGATGGGTACGGTCGATACCTCCCGTCGCGCCATTGAGCCGGAAAAACTGTCGCCGTGGCTGCGATATGGCAGCATTGCCTTTGCCGCGAGTTACCTGTTGAGTATGGTGTTTCCCTGCGATGCCGGCTGCCCACCAACCGGTTCCCTGAACCAGATGGTGCACAGTTCACTGGTCTGGTTGTTGTATGCCGGTCCGGCGGTCTGGTCGGTGTCTATCATACGGGCAGAAGATCGGCCGTTGTTGCGCGGGGTGGCCTGGGGCTTGGTCAGTGTTTTCGGCCTGATGCAGGTGGACACCCTGTTTGTGCACGTCGCACCCGGACTCTGGCAGCGTCTCTATGATGCGTTGTTCTGTCTGTCGTGGTGGCTCAATCTTCGTCAGCTTGAGCAGACGAAGGTGGGGCGATCCATTTAAGCTAGTGTCCTGAGTCGGAAGTTCGACTAGTTTCAGAGCGAATGGAAAGCGCTAGTACAAGGCGCTCTTCGTAGAGAATATCGAGATCTTTTCAAGAAGAGCAACGCCGTGATAGTGTTTTCCATTCGCTCCCTGCGGGCGCGACATTCAAGCTCTCTCGCGGCGTTCTGTCTCTTGCCAATGGAATAACCATTGACAGCGAGACTAGCTATAGACCTTGAATGGCACGCTGAATTCATGCGAACTTCTTATTCAGGACACAAGCCATGCTTTCGTCGTAGCCAGGCAATTTAACCTTCTTTTTTCGGTATGATCGCTGAAATTTCACAGTGAGATGGTTCATGGTTGCTCGAATTTTTAGCATTGTCGCCCCGATTATCTTTGTCATTTTAGTGGGATATCTCTACGCCCGATTTAAGAAACCGAACATGGAAGCGGCCAACACTACCAACATCGACGTGTTCGTGCCGTTTCTCATTCTGGCGGTGTTTGCCGGGCAGCAAATCAATATTGCTGAATATAAAAACCTGTTGTTCATTGTGGCCATGATTACGCTGATTCCAGGGTTGTTGTCCGGATTGCTGTTCAAATTACTGAAGGTACAATGGAAAACACTGGCGCCTCCTATGATGTTCAAAAACAGCGGCAATCTGGGGATTCCACTGTTACTCTTGACCTTTGGTGAAGATGCGCTCCCAGCCATATTGATGATGTTTATTGTTGAAAATACGCTGCACTTCAGCGTTGGCATCTGGATACTCAGACCCAAAGACCACTTGCTGGGTTTTCTGAAACAGCCAATGATGTTGGCGACCTTTGCCGGTTTGGGTATTTCGCTATTGCACCTGCAGTTGCCACAATGGTTAGTGACTGGCTTTGAACTGTTAGGTGATATTGCCGTACCGCTGATGTTGTTTGCCTTGGGGGTTCGTTTGGTGGATCTGGATTTTCACGGTTGGCGGTTGGGTGTGATGGGTGCCATTCTGTCCCCTCTGTTGGGACTGATTGCGGCGGCTCCTTTTTTATTGTCGATACCCTTGCCCGACACTCAAATGAAAATGGCCTGGATCTTTGCCGCGCTCCCGCCGGCGGTACTGAATTATTTGGTGGCGGAGCGCTATCAGCAAGAGCCTGATAAGGTTGCCTCGATTGTAATGTTTGCCAACGCGGGCAGTATCTTTATCATACCGGCGATTCTTTTTCTCATTCTGTAAAAGGCAACCCGCTTATGTTCAAGCAATGGGAGCAAGCTCCCGCGCAAACCCGAATCGAGGCCGACCGTTTCGTCGGCCAATTGGTTTTCAATGCCGATGGACTGATTCCCGCTATCGCGCAGCAGCACGATACCGGCGAAGTCTTGATGATGGCCTGGATGAACGATCAATCCATTGAAGAAACGCTGGCGACAGGTCAGGTGTGTTACTGGTCCCGGTCGCGGCAAACCTATTGGCGCAAAGGCGAAAGCTCCGGGCATCAGCAGAAATTAGTTTCCATGCGTGCCGATTGCGACGGTGATACGTTGCTGTTGCTGGTCGATCAAAAGGGACCTGCCTGCCATACCAACCGACGCAGTTGCTTTTTCTTTGAGATGGATGCGAAAGAAGCGACAGTATTGAACGACGTAAACTCCGGATTGACGGAAAAACCATAAGGAACAGGGAATGTTACGAGAAAATCTGCAACAGGAATGGTTGCTGCACCAGGCACAGTATGATGCCTATGAACGGATGTCGTTGATCATTAAATTGTTTGCCATTGCCGCTCTGATTGCGATGTTCGCTTTAACGATCGACTTTCTGTTGAGTTTGGTCATTCTGTCGGTCATCTGGTTATTGGACGGCATCTGGAAAACCTATCAGAGCCGTATTGAGCAGCGCTTGCTGGTCCTGGAAACAGCAATGGGCACCGACGCAGAGTCACCCAGTTCCGCCCAAGCGTTCCAGTTCAACCGCGAATTTGAGCGACTCAGACCCTCCGGTGCCGGGTTGTTCGTAGAATATCTTAAGCAGGCATGTCGCCCCACGGTTGCCGTGGTATACGCGGTACTGATTCTGGTATTGCTGATCAGTTGATGCCGTCTGGCGCAGGGAAGAACATTTAGCAGATGTTCAGGGCGATTTTAATCGCCCTGAACGGTTATGGCATGGCGTCTATTAACTGGAATTGATCCAAATACAGCGTTTGATATTGTTGCAGTTGGCTGAAAAAGATTCCCAACGCGAACATGTTTTCGACATCCATCGTCCGGTTTTTTGGCGCGTGAATAATGTCGTCTATCGAAAAAACGAAGTTATTCCACCCTGGAGTAAGCACCAGCGATTGATTGAAGCGATCGTTGTGTGCCTGAGTTGTCGAACGGGCATGTTCCTGATCATGAATGCGAACCGTCATGGATAGTTCTGCTGATGTCGGATTAAACAGATTCATTTCCAGCTTGCGATAACCGCTCCAGTCCAGCAAGGTCGGCGTCAGCATGAGTGTTGCGTAATTCCCAGGCTCAAAATCAGCGCGCCCGCTGAAACGACCCTGCAATACATGTTCTTCGGATGTGGCCAGGTTACCTTCCCACCGCGCGACGGAAAATTCGGATTCGAAGTCTTCAATAATCGGTTTGCGGTTTTGCTGCAGATAGTCGGTGTAACCGGCCATGGCAAAGCCGCCTAAATCGACAATCAGCACAAAACCTAAAAAACTGATGGTGGAAATGTGCAAGTGTGCGCGCGCCACAAACCAAAGTGCCAGAGCACAACCCACCAGATTACGCAAAATATCCATTGCGCTCATGCTGCGGCCAATGACACGCTGTACGCCTTCAATGAAAAAGCTGAGAACGAGCACAAATGCCAGATAGCTGAACACCTGCAGGGTCGACTTGAACGGTTGAAACTGGCTGTACACGACGGTAGCGGCTGCAAAAAACACGATATGTCCCATGTTCCAGGCGTAACGCAACCAGGGCATGGCGAGCCCATCGGGTCCGCCAATAAAAAACAGGGACACCACGGGCAGCAGAAGTAGCAGCGACCAGTGGCGTTTGTTCAGCTGGTTAGGCGCCAACATGGAGAAACGCCTGCGCCAGCGTCGTTACTTCAGATTCCTTCAGGCCGGCAATGTTGACTCGTCCGCCGCCGACGATATAAATACCGAATTCACTTTTTAGCTGCGCAATCATGTCATCGCTCAATCCGGTCAGAGAAAACATTCCTTTGTGCTGCGCAAAGTAATCGAAGCGGTCGCTTTGGCTGAGCGTTCGGAACTCGTTGACCAATGCTTGTCGTAACCCATTAACGCGTTGGTTCATTTCATCCAGTTCCTGACGCCAAAGGGCGTTGAGTTCTGCATCGTTGAGTATGGTGCGTACAATGGCGGCGCCGTGTGCCGGCGGCATGGAATAGGAACCACGCGACAGTTCACACATTTTAGCCCGTGCATTAGTCGCTTGTTCAATACTGTTGGACACAATCATCGCGGCACCGGTGCGTTCACGGTATAGGCCAAAGTTTTTGGAACAAGACGTGGAGATAATCATCTCCGGGACCTGATCAACCAACAACTGCATGCCTTTGGCGTCTTCTTCAAGACCATTACCCAGCCCTTGATAGGCAATATCCACAAAAGGTAAGAAGCCATTTTTGTTGGCCAGTGCAGCGATCTGCTGCCAGGCTTCCAGGCTGATGTCAGCGCCGCTGGGGTTATGGCAGCAACCGTGTAGCAGCAATACGTCATCCGCGCCGAGTTCCGCTATTTTGGCTAACATCGCGGCTTCATTCACGAGCTTGGTTTTCGGGTCCAGATAGGGATATTCCTCGACCTTTAAACCGGCTCTGAGCATGATCGGGCGATGGTTAATATAGCTCGGGTTGCTGATCCAAACCGTGCTGTCCGGCTTGGTCGCGGCAATGAGGTCGGCCAAATTGCGTAACGCCCCACTGGCACCGGGTGTTTGCAGGGTAGTGGTGCGGCCCAAAGCGCTGGTCGTTCCCAACAGCAGGTTTTGCAGCGCTTCGTTGAACAGTTCGTCCCCGGTCAGACCCTGATACGCTTTGGTTGATTCTTGCGCCAACAATAATTTTTCAGCTGCGCTGACAGCTTTCATGATCGGTGTAATGCCTTCATCATTGCGGTAAACACCGATACCCAGGTCAATTTTGTCGGTGCGAGGGTCATTGCGGTATTCAGTAATCAAAGACAGGATCGGATCGCCTTTTGGGGCAGCAATTTGTTCAAACATGTTGGCTCCAGTGGTTTTATTGTGCGCGAGCGGATTTATATACGCCGAAGGAGGTTAAGCATAACCCTAACAGCGATATGAATTCGAGTGATTCCTGCAATATTAGGAAAGCGAATACAGAGGCAATCACCGGCGTCATGGAGCCGATAGCTGATGTATTCTCCGCACCCAGCCGGCGTATGGCGGTGGCGTAAAACCAACCTGACAGAATGCCAACCAGAATCCCCTGTACCAACAATTGTGTCAGCAAAAAACCGGTCGAAAGATGAACACTCAGGGTCAGGTCACCACTGAGCAAAACCCAGATTCCGATGATGGCGCCGTTAGGAACTGTAACCAATGCCGCGACCTGTAATGGCTGTAAATCAGCTTGTCTGACACTGACCGTAAAAATTGCCCACATCAATGCACACCCCAGCAACAGCAACTGGCCTTCAATCAGTTGAGTATTGAATTGGGTCATGGCGCTAAAGACCAGGGTAAGTACTCCGGCGAGAACAAAGCCGAGACCTAGCAGTCTTTGCTGCGGCAATGCCTGCTTGAACAGCGTCACCGCGAGTAACGTCACAAACAACGGCGCAGCGCCTGGAATGAGTGTACTGCCCTGCATGACATTCGCCCGCGCCATCCCCATGGCGGACAACAGAAAAAAGCCGACGCCGCTGCCCAGGCTTATTCCAAGCAGATAAAGCCAGGGTGTGTTGCGGTAGGCGGGAAGGGCACGGACAAACACCGGCAACAACAGCAGACCCGGCGCGGCATAGCGCATGAGCAGCAATTCTTCTTTACTCAGCCCCGACAGGGCGCCAGCACGCAAGGATAGAAAGTAGCTGGACCAGATAACAACCGTCATTACCGCAGCAGTCCAGCCAATCAGACGCTGGCGTGTGCCCTGTGGTAAAGGTTTCACCAGAAAAGGAGATATCTGTTCACTCATGTGTGCTGCCTCAAGGTCTTTGGAGGCAACATTTTAGTCGTGATGGTGTTGTATCCAGTGCTAAACTATGGCCGTTAATGCCATATTTTTAGTATGGATTGTTAATTTTTAGTCTTTTTTTGATTATTTTTGTTATGTAGATGGGGTTTGATGGTGGATTTGGATCGTATCGATAAACAGCTGCTGCGTCTGATGCAAAAGGATGCGCGGCTGACGGTGGCTCAGCTGGGTGAAAAAGTTGGTCTGTCCGCGTCACCCTGCGCTCGTCGCGTCCGTGCTCTGGAAGAGAAGGGCTTTATTACGGGTATTCACGCCCAGGTAGACCGGCGCAAATTGGGTTTTCAGATGACCATCTTCGTGCATGTACGGTTGAGCCAGCATCAGGAGCAATGGGTCGATCAATTTGAGCACGCTGTTTTGACCATGGCCGAAGTGGTTAGCTGTCATATCGTGTCGGGGGCGTTTGACTATCTGATGCAGGTTGTCGTGCGGGACCTGAGCGAATATGAACGATGGGTCAAACGGTTACAAGGGTTAGCCATGGTGGCACAAATCGACAGTTCCTTTGCGATCCGTACAGTGAAGGAGCAAAGTGTCATTGATCCGGGATAAGAATCATCACGGAACAGTGCAATAGGCGTTTGGCAGCGTTACAATCGCCGCCAATTTCATTACCGTACGAACCTTATATGCCAACGCTAGACCGAGACACCATCCAAGCCTGGATCGAACAACTGCAACACGAAGCCTATGTCTGCCCGGACTGTGAAGGTATACACCTGCACGGTTGGGAGGCCAAAGAAGCTGTGTTGGAAGCGCGTTGTTTTGTTGAAAAGGACCGGGTGTCTTTATTGGTGGAGATCGCTATCCGCCCTTCGGCCGTTTTGCCTTTGCAGGGCGCCGTGCATTTCATGAATTACGATTACAGCCTGTTGAAGGTGATGATCGCCATGGCGGATCACGATGTACCAAGGCTGTTATTGACGCATGCTTTACCCATTGCGCATCTGTCAGAGCCGATGTTTCAGGACTGGCTGAAGCAGTTGCTCAGTGAAATGGATGCGGTCTACAAACACCTGACGGACATGGAAGTGTTATTACTGGAAGACGACGATTACTTCACGGACTTTGACGATCAGCTTCACTGAGCACAGGGAGATGCTTCCAGTGCTTCAAACAACCACTCGCCCTGTTTAGCCTGATTTGCCTGTACCCAAACACCAGGCTTAAAGTCAGTTTCGACGTCCAATAACAGCGGTTCGCCTGCACAGTTTTTGAACGAACCGGTTTGACCATCAACGACTTGCAGCCAGAGCGTTTCCTCTTTTTCCACGGTCTTGTTTATGGCAAGGCTGTCGGTCATCGGGATCGAGGCGATCTGCTCGTCATCCGCCAACATGTCTGCATAGACGTCAGCTTCTTCAGCCATCAACGGCATCATTGCCGGGGCGGCCGCTGGTTTGGCTACAGCACCGCGTTCGGCCGTCTCTGCTTGTGTCACGACGCCGGTTTCGCTGGGCTGACTTGCAAAGGTTGATTGCGTAACATGGGCCTCACGACTTTTGTTTAATGTTACCTCCGGCGCCGTTTTCGCCATTTGTGTGGCGACAGGACTGGGGATGTCTTCGTACAGAGCACTTTCTGACATAGCATCCGATGACATCGAGGTCAGCATCAGTTCATTTGGCTGCCGCGCAGGCCAGACAATCATGACAACCAGCAAAGAGGCCGCAATGCCAGGTAGTGCTAAGGTCCAACGCGAACGGTGAGGTTTTTTCGGTGCGCGACTCAATAGTGAAGCATGCAAATGCTCGGGCGCTTTGTGTTGCTGCTTTCGCTGTTCGTACAAACGATTCAGTGACGTTTGATCATTCGGATTCATATGTCACCTCTAATGTTTTTTTTAAAAAATGGCGAGCAAAACGTAAACGACTTTTGATCGTCTCCTGTTTTTCCTGAGTAATGACAGCAATATCAGCCAATGAAAAACCATCCAATTGCAGCATCAGGGCTTCTCTTTGCGCAAAGGGCATTTGCACTAAAGCGTCATCAAATTTGGCCTGAATGTCCGGGTGTGTGGCGAAGGTCAGGTGTTCGTTCCAGTCTTCGTTGTCTTGCTCGGTAAGCTCATCCAGTGATGCCCATTGCCAACGGTTCCGTCGCCGCAGTTCATCAATCAGCGCATGACGACCAGTGGTGAACAACCAGGTGCGGAACTGCGCCTGGTTGGTCTGAAATCGGTCAGGTCGCTCCACTAATTTGAGCCAGGTGGCCTGACAAATATCTTCAGCCAGATGCGCATCCGACAGCGTCAGCAGAAAATGGTACAGCGCATCGCTGTGCCGCTGTATCAGAATCGATAACGCCGCCTGAGTACACTGAGTCTGGTAGTGAACCAGCAGTTGTTCGTCGCTGAGTTGGTGGTAGAACGACTCATCTGATCGATCTTGCCACCAACGTTGTATCTGGCTGATGAGCGTCAACGGGTATTCCTGAGGCGGTTATTCTATCGCTTGCGCGTTTTTCACCAACTGTAGCAGTTCCTGGCGGTATCCCCAACGGTCTTCCGCCAAGCTCTGTTCAATCGACTTCAGCGCGAGTGGGTATGCCCAATCAGCCAGGTAAGGACTGTTGCGCAAATGCTCGGCGAACCCTGCGACAGCGCTCGCCAGTAACATGGCATTTGAAGCGGTCTTGGTGTGTGTTCGGGTAACCGGAATGCTCATCAGTTGGCTGTGCTGTTCACTGGGCTTTTTGTATCGCACTTTCACGAACGCCAGTTCCTGACTGTTGCTCTTTGTCGCCGAAGCTGTGTCTTGATAGCGCAGCGGATCGGTAAAACGGAATTCACTGTCTGTGGTCACAATCTCATACAACGCGGTAACCGTGTGGCCAGCGCCCATTTCACCGGCGTCGATCTTGTCGTTGTTAAAGTCTTCACGTTCCAGTAAACGATTGTCGTAACCGATCAAACGATATTCAGCCACCTGCGCGGGGTTGAACTCGACCTGAATCTTCACATCCTTGGCTACAGTCTGCAGCGTTGAGGTGAGTTGCTCAGCGAAAATTTTGCGGGCTTCCTGAAAACTGTCGATGTAATAAGCACTGCCATTACCATGATTGGACAGCTCTTCCATCAGGTAGTCGTTGTAGTTGCCAGTGCCAAAGCCCAGTACGTTGAGGAAAACCCCGGTATCACGTTTGTTTTCTATCAGGTCTTTCAGGGCATCAAGGTTCGTGGTGCCGACATTAAAATCACCGTCCGTACCCAGAATAACCCGGTTGATGCTGTCGGTTTTAAAATTCTGTTGCGCCAGTTGATAGGCAAGGTGTATGCCCGCGCTGCCGTGAGTGCTGCCACCAGCGCGCAGATTGTTGATGGCGTTCATGATCTGCGCTTTCTGATCGCCGCTGGTGGGCTCCAATACAACCCCGGAGTCACCCGCATAAACAGCAATGGCAACGTGGTCTTGCGGTCGAAGCTGATTCACCAATAAATTGAAACTGCGCTGCATCAGAGGCAGTTTGTCGGCTGCATTCATCGAGCCGGAGACGTCAAGCAGGAACACCAGGTTTAACGGTGGCAGATCATCCATGTTTGAGCGGTAGGCCTGCAAGGAGACGCGCATGAGTTGCGTGTTTTCATTCCAAGGGGTTGGCATCAGTTCGGTTTCAATACCGATCGGTTCGTCGATTGATTCCGGCGATGCCAGCTGGTAGTCAAAGTAATTTATGAATTCTTCAACCCGAACAGCATCGACAGGTGGCAACTGCCCACCCATTAAATAACGTCTGGCGTTGGTGTAACTTGCCGTGTCGACATCGGTTGAGAAGGTGCTGACCGGGTTGACCAAGACCTGTTGGATTTTAGATATGACGGTATCGGCGTAGTTTTCCCGGTTTTCATCTACCGGGAGTACGGGCTGGGTGGGTAAAATGATGTTCGCAGCGCGTTGACCACTGGGCGCTGTCTTCGCCAGAGCCGATGACGCCATTGACTCTTGAACCATGGGCGCTGGACTGGACGCGTATTCAGCGTCACTGACCATCAGATCCATTTGCACTTCTTCTGCAACCGGCGCCGGTGTCACCTGAGTGACTTGATTCGTGGAATCCGACTCGATTGGGGACTGCGCCCCGCAGCTGACCAGCAGCACAGCAGCGAACAAACTGGGAGTGGTTAATTTCATCATGATTGTATCCAACGGTAGTGGGTGTATCACTTAAACGCCTGAGCATCAGAAAAGGGGTAAAACTTTTTTTATTTTTTTGCTGATACCGTACCAAGGGTGGATCGGTTTCACGTAGCCGGCCTGTTACACTGGACAATCCCAAACAAAGTTTCCCTCATGTCAGATTCATTGCCGCGCCCTTTAGCCATTACCATCCTGATTTTTGCAGCCACCCTGTTTGCTGCGAACCACGTATCGGCGCGTTTTGCGTTTGATGACGGTGCGGGTTTAGTACTGGCGTTGGTAGCCCGCAGCAGCGTCGCGTTCCTGATTATGGCCACCATCGTGCTGGTTCGACGTCAGCCTATGACGGTTCCTGCGGGCAATCGGGGTTGGCAATTGGTCCTTGGTGTGTTGATCACTCTTCAAAGTCTGTCATTGTACGCCGCCGTTGCTCGCATCCCCGTGGCGATTGCTTTGCTGTTGATCAACAGCTGGCCTTTGTTATACACACTGTTGAATTGGGTGATTAACGGACAACGTCCCCACTTGGGGTTTGTGTTGATACTGGCACTGATTCTCATCGGGTTGGTCATGGTGTTGGACATCCCGGGTTGGCTTGCCAATCCATCGGCTTTAGGTGGTGACTGGGCCGTTGGGGTAATGCTTGCGATACTGGCCAGCGTTTTTTTAGCATTGGCCATGTGGCTGACGAATCATCAATTGGCGCGAATGCCCGGCGCAGTGCGCAGTGCGTACACCATGTTTATCGTGACCGTGTCTCTGGTCGTGGCAGGTAGCGTTGGCGTGATTGGCGGCGGCTTTGCAGTGCCTGAGCATGTGCAAGGGTGGTTAGGTATCGTCAGTTTGGCCTTGTGTTATGGCATTGCATCGACGGTTTTGTTTGTTCTGGTGCCTCGTTTGAATATCGCGCGTAATGCACCGATTCTTAATTTCGAACCTGTCGCTTCGTTGTTGTTGAGCTACCTAATTTTGGGGCAGGTGTTGTCGTTCGTGCAGTTGCTGGGTGGTGCGGTGGTATTGAGCGGCATCGTGATGCTCAGTGTGTCCAAGCACTGAACATCAACAACTGACCGGTTAGGCCTTCAGGAACCCGTATTGCGATTGGACAAAACCGTTCTGGTAGGCTCGGGTTGCGACGTGTCTGAGTTTTACATCTTTCGGCAATGGACCGCCAAACAATGACACACCTTCACCCAGCAGAATTGGCACCGTGGTGATGGTGATGTCGGTCAACAGCCCAGCGGCGATAAAATCCTGAATAACACGCGAACCGTCAACATACAGGTGGCTGTCACCTTCTGCCTCGAGCAACTGAACCACATCTTGGGCGCTGCCATTGAACAGCTGAACATTGTCACCCAGTGATTCCGGAATGGTTTTCAACGTACTGGACATCACGATGGCGCGTTGTGTCTGGTAAGGCCATTCAGGAAAGGTCAGGATGCGTTGGAAGGTTTTCCGACCCATGACAACGCAGGTAACTGACGACACGAAAGCCTCGTAACCGTAGTCTTCGGTTGCATCTGAACTGGCGTCTTCTAACCAGTCGATTGAGTTGTCGGCTCTGGAAATGTAACCGTCCAGCGATGTAGCAATGAATGCAGAGGCATGCAGCATGGGGGACTCCTTATTATTGTTGTCAGTCCACAGAGCATAGACAGGTTTTTTTCATTTGAATATTGAGGCAGGTCAGCAGTTGGACCGACAGTGGTATTCAACTGCTGCTGTTATCTGCCTGTGCGATCTGTTACTGAAACGTCTTCAATGAGTCCTGGTTACTGAACACAAAGTCATTTGGCAGTGCAATGGTGTGGCACCCGGAGCAAAAAAGATCATCAGTTTTGGCTTCTTTTTGATAGCCTCGGGACCAAGCCCAGTTTTCCGCCGGATTGGCAGCCGTATCGCTGACTTTTACCATGATCGTCAGGCCAGGTTTGTGTTGCTGCTCGAGCTGTTCCAGCGTTTTGTACTGCTCTTTGACCACCACTGTGCCAACAGGGTAACGATAAGGAGCGTTACCTGAGCTCGCGGCTATCCCGATATCGTTGACGTATATTTGCCGAAACCCTGTCGCACCCTCGTGCAGGTTACCGATAAATCCGGTGTGGTCGCCGGTGATCGGTTGGTTATTGATTTTGGTCCATTGCTGATAATCCGCCCAGCGAGGATCCGCGTCAGCCGTCGAAAGTACGGCGCAACCGCTGAACAGTAAAGCCGCGCAAAGCAAACCTAATTTGAATGTTTTCTGTGTGAGTGTCTTCGGTGGCGTGCTCATCCATTTTCCTTGGCAATGTGGGTGAGCGTTAAGACCATAAAATGGCCAATAAGTTTTCCAAAGGTCAAAAAAAAGCCGCAAAAGCGGCTTTAGGTATAGATGACACGGCGTATTCAGCTGATTTCTTTCGCCGCGATCTTCGCCGCCCACTGTTTTGGACCAGTGCGGTGTACAGACTCACCGTTGGTATCCACTGCGACGGTGACCGGCATTTCATCCAGTTCAAATTCGTAGATGGCTTCCATACCCAGGTCTTCAAACGCGACAACCTTGGCACTGCGAATGGCTTTAGACACCAGATAGGCAGCACCGCCGACGGCCATTAAATAGGCGGCCTTGTGTTTCTGAATAGCGTCAATTGCCACCGGACCACGCTCTGCCTTGCCGACCATGGCAATCAGACCGGTATGTTCCAGAACAGTGTCGGTGAACTTATCCATACGGGTTGCCGTGGTTGGTCCGGCTGGACCTACCGCCTCCTCACCTACAGGGTCAACAGGACCGACGTAATAGATGACTTTGTTGGTTAAATCGACGGGCAGATTTTCACCCTTATTGATCATATCGACCATGCGCTTGTGTGCGGCATCGCGACCCGTATACATTTTGCCCGATAACAAAAGTGTTTCACCGGGTTTCCAGTCGAGCATGTCCTCTTTTTTCAGCGTGTCCAGGTTCACTTTGCGGGCCGATGGGCCGGCTTCCCAGACAATGTTGGGCCAGTCGGATAATTTTGGCGCGGGCAATTCAGCGATGCCAGTTCCATCCAGCTCAAAATGCACGTGGCGCGTGGCCGCACAGTTCGGGATCACCGCAACTGGTTTGTTAGCGGCGTGCGTGGGGGCTTCCATCACTTTAACGTCCAAAACAGTGGTCAGACCACCCAGCCCCTGCGCACCAATGCCCAATTTATTAACCTTTTCCATGATTTCCAGCCGTAACTCTTCGCCCCGGTTGGACGCGCCTCGGGCCTGCAGTTCCTGGATGTTGATGGGTTCCATCAGGCTTTCTTTCGCCATGATCATGGCTTTTTCTGCCGTGCCGCCGATTCCGATACCCAGCATGCCCGGAGGGCACCAGCCCGCGCCCATTTCAGGAACCACTTTGAGAATCCAGTCGACAATAGAGTCACTGGGGTTCAGCATGGCAAATTTGGTTTTTGCTTCGGAACCGCCCCCTTTGGCCGCTACCTGGACGTCGACCTTGTTGCCCGGGACCAAGCGGGTATGAATTACGGCAGGCGTGTTGTCGCCGGTGTTTTTGCGCGCGCCATCCGGGTCGGCCAGAATTGAAGCCCGCAGAACATTGTCTGGATGCAGGTAAGCCCGGCGAACGCCTTCGTTAATCATGTCTTCAACGCTCATGGTGGCGTCACTGAACCGTACGTCCATACCAATATTGATAAATACCGTCACGATGCCGGTGTCCTGACAGATCGGCCGATGACCTTCCGCACACATGCGGCTGTTGATCAGAATCTGCGCCATGGCGTCTTTTGCTGCCGGAGATTCTTCGCGCTGGTACGCTTCGTGTACAGCGTCGATAAAGTCTTTTGGGTGGTAATAGGAAATATACTGCAAAGCGTCGGCTACACTTTGTACCAAGTCTTCCTGCTTAATGTCGGTCATTGTTCTCTCCATTTGGCCAGCAGATTGATGGACACCTGCATTGTTGTTTTATGACAATAATGGGCGCGCATTGTACATGAAAAAGGGGGACGGGCGGTCATAATCCAATGGTCGCAGTCGTGCCTGATAATAGTGAACTGCTTGCAAAATTCAAACGCTCGTTTAAATTATTCGGGCAAATAATAAAATTTAAGGTTTAGCAATGTCTGAAATAGAAACCCGGCTCGACAATGGTGTTCTGGAAGTTCAGTTCAATCGCCCTGAAAAGAAAAATGCCATTACCGAACAGATGTACAAGGATCTGGCACAAGCGTTTGTCAGCGCGCGGGTGAACGATGACATACGTGTTGTACTCATATCCGGTCATAAATCCTGTTTTACCGCAGGTAACGACTTAAAAGATTTTCTTGAGAACCCACCTGAAGACGATGACTCACCGGTATTCCGTTTTCTGCAGACGGTCGCCGACTTCCCAAAACCCATTGTGGCTGCTGTGAATGGCCCGGCCATTGGCATTGGAACCACCATGCTGTTGCATTGTGATCTGGTGTTTTCCGGGGAGGGGGCAAAGTTTCAGTTGCCGTTCGTGAACCTGGGGTTGGTGCCGGAATTTGCCTCGTCTTATTTACTGCCTCTGCGGGTTGGTCATGCCAAAGCCTCTGAATGGTTGTTAACCGGCAAAATGTTTGATGCCCATGAAGCCAAAGCGGCTGGGCTTATCAATGAAGTGTATAAAGATGAGCAATTTTTCAGTGCAGCGTTGCATCACGCACAGAAGCTGGCGCAGTTGCCGAATGAGTCGGTCATGATCAGCAAGCGCCTGATGAAGCAGACCTATATGTCTCACACCCTGCAGATTATGGACGAAGAGGGTGCGTTATTTCGTCGTCGCTTGGCCAGCGATGACTTCAAAAAAGCGGTCGATGCCTTTTTAAGTCGCTAACTAGTTTGTTGCGACCCGGTCATCTGTGCGTTCAGGCTGTTGAAAAAGATACCAGTCTGGGCGCTTCCATGAACCAATAAATGCTTCTTTTGTCGATTGAAACGCGACGCCATCTTTTTCATTGCTGTCGATAAACATCACTAATTCGATCTTCTGTTCAGGTGTGCCGACCGTTTCATCGTACCAGCGAGCTATTTCGCTGGGGGTCAACATCTTATTGCCCACCGCGCGATACAGCGGGAATTCCAAGCCGGCTTGATCGGCGCTGGGTTGATAGGCTTTGTAAATCAATTCACTGCAGACCAGGGCATTGTCGCTGTCGAAATCGAAATGGAAGTCATAAGGCTGCCCCGTATACAGGAAAGATGCGTAAATGGCCTTGGCCTTTTCAAGACGGCTGACCATGGGCCGAAAAACAGCAGCCCCGTCAGCGTCTAATGAGGTTTCAATGGAGTTGAAAATAACGCCGGCATCCAAGGCTTCAATCACACGGATGTCGCCACCATCGTCGTAGCCTGGGTGTTCTGCGTAAATCCGGCTGGTTTGCCTGAGCAGGTCTTCATATGATTCGGCGCCCATGCTGGACACCCACGCGTTAATCTCTGGTGTGTTAAAGTAGAGCGCGCGCTCAGTCGGCGTGCCAATAAACATGGCCGAGTGAGTCCAAAATCCGGGAATCCCCACATTGGTTAACCGCCATTCTTTTCGGGTCAGGTAAAAGTCACCCGGCTCGAAATTACGGCTGAAAGCCAATGCCTGGTCTGGGGTGATCAGGGTTTTGCCGATACGCCATACTTTGACCTTGCCCATACCTCGCGCAATGCCTTTCTGCATCGGGTAGTAGGTGTTGTACAGAGACCGTTTTAAGAAACCCGCGCTGTTGGAGGCTAACAGGTGCAGCCTGTTAATTCTGGCGATTGACCTGCGGTCATCCTCGATGAATACGTCGATATCGTTTTGAGGGGTAGACAGGTAGCTCAGGCTGAAATCGTCAAACTGATCGGTGGCAAAATCACTGAGCATCTGATTGCTGAAACGCCGGTAAAAATTTTTCGGTAAGCCCGCCTCAGGGTGTTCGAGGTTGTACCATTTTACCAGTTCAGCGTCCTGTTTTACCCGGCTGATAAATTCCAGCCCAAAACGGTAGTGAGCGGTAAACGCCAAGGCGTGCAATTGATTGCGAAGATCCGGATTCGATTTAACCAGGCGGGAGGGCTTGGTGTGATCTGACAGCAAATTAAGTGTGCTCATGTAATCGAGGTACAGTTGCCAGGTATCGAGTGCGACTTGTTTTTGCTGGCGATTCAATAAGGTATCTGTGTCTGGCTCGCGGTTAAAGATCTCAGGCGTGCGATCCATGAACTGAATCAAGTGGGTCAGCCCTTGTCGCTGCATCTGAATGGCATCCAGGGTTTTCTGGTCTGCCGAGGCTTGGCCGATCAGTAAAAAACAGATCATCACTAAGCGCAGCTGCGTTAAACACACAGAGAATCGTTTCACTTAAAATAAATCCAGTTGATTGGTGAGGTCTTTTTCATCGGTTTCCGTTTTCCGGTCCGTGTTCGTTTCCGGTGGAGAGTCTGACCCTGAGTCCGGTAAATGGTTCTCCGTATTGGTTGAACTGGACGTGTCAGACGTTTCCTCAAACCAGCGTTCGAGCAGACTGTTAAGGTACTTACGGGTGTCGTACAAGGCGTCCGTTGGTGTTTCCTTGATCAGTTCGTCAATTTTCAGTAATGCTTGCTGAACAGTCAATGACTGACCGCTGTTTGTATTGGATAAAATGGCTTTTCGCTGCTGTTTCCAGGCGGATAGCTGCTCATTGGTCATAATTTCAGGAAAATTACGCGCCAGAACATTCTCGATCAGGGGTGGGAGACGGTCATCATGTAACGCATGAGCTTCATCCAACCAACGGTCTTTTTTGATTTTATCCGCAACCATACGATTCAGGATATTCCGGTCGTGATCGTCGATAAAACCTGCGTACAGGGCATGTTCAGGATCTTCCGGCGTAGCTCGTTCGTGGCCATCGGTAAACACATCCAGGGCCAGTTCGCGCAAAACAGGGTGCTGTTCAACAAATTGTTGATGTTGCTGCAAAACCTTGCGGTCGAGATTCAGTCTTTGGGCTGTATCGGCATCGAGCAGGGCCATAGGGGCGATCATCGGACTGCGGTTCAAGTGGATGGTTTTCAGGGGTGGTCGACGGGCTCCCTCTGGCAGATCCTCTGTTTTGCTGTACAACCATTGTCGAAGCGTGGTGGCGTCGTGGTCCAGTAACCAGGTCGGGTCTCCACGAATGTCGATGACAATGGCTTCGTTATTGCGATCAGGGTGCATCATCAACGGGACTTCGACGCCCAGGCAGTGCTCAACGGCGGGTATTTTGCCGCTGAAGTGCAAATGTGGTGTTCGGTTTTCAACATCAATATGTTTGCGGACCTCATGTTTTGAGCGCAGCTTAAAGGCGTAATCAAACAGCTTGGGTTGCTTTTCTTTAATCAATTTTGCCAAGGCGATGGTGGCGAGTACATCGCTGACTGCGTCATGGGCGTTGTCGTGTGATAAACCATTGGCCGCGGTAAGCTGCTCCAGTTTGAACGATGGGCTGCCATCGTCATGGGTTGGCCATTCAATGCCCTCAGGTCGTAAAGCTTTGGTCATGCGTACAACGTCCAGCAAATCCCAGCGGCTGTTACCGTTCTTCCATTCCCGCGCGTACGGGTCCAGCAGGTTGCGGTAAAACAGGTAGCGTGTGCATTCATCGTCAAAGCGGATGCTGTTGTAGCCCACCGAGCACGTACCCGCGACCGACATGTGTTGGTGAATCTGCTGCGCAAAATCCCATTCCGGAAGCCCTTGCTCAGCCAGCAGAATGGGAGATAACCCGGTAATGCGTACAGAATCTGGATCGATCACCGTGTCGATGGCCGGCCTGCACAGCAGGTTGATCGGCTCAGCTATCGGGTTCAGATCCATGTCGGTACGTACCGCCGCAAACTGCGCCAGACGGTCTTTCTGAGGGTTTGCACCCCAGGTCTCGTAGTCGTACCAAAGGAATGTTGTTTGGGTGGTGTCTTTGTGCCACATGACTGGTTCCGCACGCTGTCAGATCGGGGTATGCTAACGCGTCGCCGAGCAATAGGGTACCTCTGGGCTACAGGGGAGTGACCTTCGGCCTATTCCGGTGTGTCCATCACGCAATCGCTCTGGCACACCAGGTTTGTTATTTAAGGAATTTGGAATGCTTAAGAAACTGTTTTCCCGTAAGAAAAATGACATCAACACCAAACCCGTAAAAGTCCCGGCGCAGCCAGTGGCCGTCGCGGAACCTCAAACAGCCGAGCAATGGGCACAGCAGCTAAGCAGCGCAACCGGTAAAGTACAAACGCAGCTTTTCAACAAACTGGTGGCAGCCCTTGCAGAAAATAAATTGAGCAGTGCAGACATACTGGGCTTATTAGATGAACCTTTGACTGCAATGTTAACGGTGCAAATAGATGCCAATACTGCGGACATATCTGTTGAGCAGTGGAAGCGAATGGTCACCGACGGATTTACCGCAAAAATCCGCAATGCCGCCGCACAACATATGACTGATGAAGCCGACATCAGTGAACTGGTTAAGCTCACTAAGGGCAAAGACAAAGCAGTCTACCGGATCCTGCACGACAAATTAGAAACCTTGAATGCGCAAAAGAAGCAGCAACAAGAATGGCACGCTAAGAAAGAAGCGGTATTAGACAGCATGCAAAAACTTGCTGAATCTTCGCTCGAACCGATGTATGAAGCAAAGTTCAAGGGACTGCTTGAACAATGGCGTGAATTGTCGGTGAGCGATGCCGCTGACGAGCAAAATTTCAACACCGCGAAAGACGCTGCGCAACGGAAAATCGACGCCGCGCGGGCGCAGGAGGAACAGCAACGCGCGCAGGCAGAATCGGTAACGATGGCGGATACCAACCGCCAGCAGCTGGTTGCTGTGATTATCAGCAAAATGCGTCAACGCTTGTCAGCGCAGGACTTCAGCGACGCTGCCATGGCAGAAGATCAGCATTTTCTCTCTGATGTGCAGCATCAGTGGCGCGACATCGAGCAGCACAGTAAAGCCAGTAAAGACGAAATTCGCGCCTTCCAGAAAGCCTGCACGGCGTTTGAGTTGGGGCTGAGCCAGCTGAAGAACTTGTTGGATAAATATGGCGATGTTGATGTTATCGAAAGCCAGTTAAACAACACCGAAGCCGATAACGAACGGTTACTGCACGATATAGATGACTGGATGCATGAAGTGGATTTTGTCTTGTCGGATGACATGCCGGCGCCAATTCAACGACTTCAAAACGCGCTGAATCAATATCAGAAAAGTCTTGCTGAACACCGCCAGCAGGAAATTGATCGTATCCGGTCTATTCGGGGGCAGTTGCGCCGTTGCATGAGCGCCGTTGAAGAGGGATCACTGCGGCGCGCATCAGGCTTGTACCACGGCATTGAAGAAAAGCTGGAGGGCTTTGATTTAACGCATCACGCCGGTATCCGAAAACAGTTGGAAGAAACCACCGCGGCACTGGAAAAACTGCGCGATTGGCAAAGTTTTGCCGTGCTGCCGAAAAAAGAAGCGCTGATCAAACGCATGTCGGCACTTGTTGACCAGTCAATGGACCCGGAATATCGGGCACAGAGCATTCGTGATATGCAGGATGAATGGAAACTGCTCAGCCGAGGCTTGCAGAACCGACAGCAGGATTTGTGGGAGACGTTTCACGATCTGGCGCAAAAAGCCTATGAGCCGTGCCGGGAATATTTTTCTGAGCAACGGAACTTGCGAGACATCAATCTGGACCGGCGCAAAGAAGTCGTGGCGCAATTGAAAAAGTACGGTGAGATCATTGATTGGGAAAACGCCGATATCAAAGAGATCGATCGTGTGTTGCAGCTGGCCCGCAACGACTGGCGCCGTTATTCGCCAGTGGATCGGGTGCAGAACAAACCGATACAAGCCGAGTTCGATCGGCTGCATAAGACACTCTTTGATCGTTTGCGGGAAGGTCAAAACGAGTTTAAACAGAACAAATTACAGATCATTGAGCAAGCGAAAGCCCTGCTGGATCTGGAGGATGTCAAAGACGCAACCGAGCAAGCCAAAGGTTTGCAGCGAAAGTGGAAGGACGCCGGAGTTGTCGCCCGTAAAGACGAACAACATTTGTGGGCAGAGTTTCGTGCTGTCTGCGATCAGCTGTTTGCTAAGCGCGAGCAGCAGATTAACGAATTTAAAGCGGAGCTGGATACCAATAAAGAGCAAGCCGAGCAATTGATCGGCAGCCTTGTGTCACTCAGTGCATCCGCTGACGTTTTGGCCGAACAATCGGTTTTTGAAAATCTGAAATCTCAGTTCGAGTCATTGGGTACCCTGCCTAAAGCGCATCACCAGAAGTTGATGAAACAATACAAAGATGCTTGTTATTCATTTGAGTCTGCCTGTAAAACCGCCAGATTAGCGGCCAAAGACCAGCATTGGGTTGATTTGATCGACTGGGTGAAACAAGCCCGGTTCTCAAATGGCGACCAAGATGCGCTGAAAGCGCAATGGCAGGGAATTAAGGTACCGGCACCAGCACAGGAGTTAATCGGTTGTTTAGACAGTTGGCGTCAGCCAGCCGATGAGTTGAATCAGGCCGCTATGCATGAAAAAACCATTGAATTGGAAATACTGACCGGCGTAGCGAGTCCGGAAGCCGACAGCCAAATCCGAATGAACCTGCAGGTGCAGGCTTTGTCGGAAGGTATTGGTGGTAGCACGAGCGATGCAGATGTTGACCGGATGGTCGTACAATGGCTGGCCTTGGGGCCAGTGGAGGCGCCGGTTTACGACGAGTTTGAAGCCCGGATGAAAGCAGCCAGAAAGCATTGGATGAAATAAAAAGTCAAATAAATCAAAAAGTTAGTTGACACCTCAGTTTGGATCAGTAATATACGCATCCGTTGACAGGCACTGAGCACGAACAAGCACAGGGTCTGATCAGAACGAGTTGATGCGGGGTGGAGCAGCCTGGTAGCTCGTCGGGCTCATAACCCGAAGGTCGTCGGTTCAAATCCGGCCCCCGCTACCAAATTAAGAAAGCCAGCTATTTAGCTGGCTTTTTTATTGCCTGGAATAAAGATTACCTCGGCTGCAATGCGTGGAATGCATTCGCTCCAATCCTTGAACCGCACCGCGACCAATAAACATTCTGATGTTCCCGGCTATATTCGTCTCTACGTTGTCCCGTTCTGCATTTTCCACGGTTTTGTTTAGGAGGAAAAACCAACGTAGTGCTGCGATGACGATGTTGGCTGAAAAGCCGAGATCCGTGTCTATGAAAATTCAACCCATAACCGCTCGAACTCGACGCTGAACCGCTCTATGATCGATTCGTCCTCAAGAATCAGGACGTTTTCATGATTGTATCGGCTAGCACTCCGGGTCCAGTTGAAGCTGCCGGTGGCTAATCGTTTTTGGTCCGCTATGGCAAATTTATGATGCATGTGGTGTCGGGTGGTGTCTTCCCGAACCGAAATGCCAGAAGTATTCAGCTCATCGATATCGCTTCCAATGTCGTCGGTTTTGTCATTGTCGGTGATGATGCGAATAGCAACACCGCGCCGATGCGCCTTGAATATGGCGTCTCGAAGTTGATTGTCCGATATTGTGAAAACACAGATATCCAGGCTTCGCACGGCGGCATTAATTAAGTTCAGCAGCGCCGATAAGCAGTCTTCTCCGGGACTGAAAAAAACCTCGGCGTAAGTGGTTTTTGGCGTGCTGTTGTCCAGGCTTTTTATGACTTGCTCGAGCCATTTGAAAGGAGGTTCGCCATCCCCTGCACGAGAATGCTGTTTCATGATTTCGAATGCCTGATTGCGAACAAAAGCGCGTTGTTCACTGGAAAGCGGCTTGAAGGTTTCAAATAGCGTTGCTTTTTCCAAGGCGTCAATGCGTTGGTCCTTAAAGGTGTCGTTGAGCAACTGCGTCAGCTCAGTAGTCCAGTTCATGTTAGGTGAATTTCCTTTTGGTTTGCGTTCCGACCTGGGTCGCTGGGTAAGCATATCTGTGTTGAACAGGCCGCGTTTATCTTATTTGTACCGTGGCAATGTACTAAATCAATAGCGTTCTTGGAAATCGGAAACCGGTATTTGAGATGCCTTGTTTACTGACACTTTCCAGACATATCTTTCACACTTAATTGACTTATGTCATCTACGCTACTATCACTTTCTTTACATAGGGATAAACTAAAGCGGTATCGAATTTATCCATAACGCTCTAAAAACAATAGAAAATGGAGTAACTGCTATGAAGAAAAGACTTTTTCTGACTGTCTTCAGCGTGTTGCTGGCCAGTGCACTGAGTACGCTGAGCTTTGCTGAAATGCGCGATATAAAAATCCCCTTTTACGATGCCTGGGTGAACTCACCTCACGGGGATATCACGTCTGAAGCCTTCCTGCATTGGGAAGAAGAAGATGACAAGATGGTGTCGGAAAGTTGTGCTGCCTGTCACTCAACAACAGGTCATCTGGACTTCTTAGGTGTTGACGGTTCCGCAATGGGTAAGGTTGACGCTAAAGCGCCAGGTAAGGAAGGTGTGCAGTGTACTGCTTGTCACAATAAGGTAGCGGGAAATCTGGTTGAAGTGACTTTCCCATCCGGTATGGTCGTTGAACGCGAAGAAGCCGATGCCCGTTGTATGGATTGTCACCAAGGTCGAGCCTCCGGCAAGGCCGTCAATGATATGATCGCGAAAGCCGGTGTGGGTGACGACACAGTTCACAAAGATATTAAATTCCTGAATGTGCATTACAGTGCAGCCGCTGCGACTCGTTTTGGTACGGAAGCAGGTGGCGGTTACGAATACGATGGTTTGGATTACATGGGGCTGCATTATCACGATGACTACGCTACGCAATGTAATGACTGTCACAACCCTCACACCACTGAAGTAAAAATAGCTGTTTGTACGGAATGTCATGAAAACGTGAAATCCGCTGACGATTTCGCCTTTATTCGTGACGAAGACAATAAGTTTGACTTTGACGGTGATGGCAACAACAGCGAAGGTATTAAAACTGAAGTTGAAGGTTTGCATGCGATTCTTTATAAGGCGATGCAGGATTACGCGAAAACCGTACTGAATACTTCCATTTATTACGACTCACATTCGTACCCATATTTCTTCGCCGATCCTAACAACGATGGCAAACTCGAAGAAAGCGAAGCCGTACGTGCGAATGCATTTGCGAGTTGGACTCCTCGCTTGGCTCAAGCTGCCTACAACTACCAGTTCGTCGCCAAAGATCATGGATCCTGGGCGCACAACGGTAAGTATGTGCTGCAGTTGTTAAATGACAGTATCCAGGACTTGGGAGAAAAGGTTAAAGTACCTGCAACCGTTCGAGCTGAAGAATAAGAGACGTCTAATCTATGAAGTCTACCCATATAAAACTGCTGCCCCTGATCGGGCGGCGGTTTTTTTTCGTTTTATGCTTGCTGGGCAATGGAGTTGCATTCTCAGCAACTACTTCGACCGCAGATCACTCAAAATTTGAGGCGCTGCAAGTTCCCTTTGAAAATATCAAAGAGGTCAATCAGGCTTGCGTCAGTTGTCATAACATGGCGGAAAGTCAGCTGCATAAAACCATTCACTGGCAATGGGATTACCCGCTGGAAGGCGAAGATAACGCTGGCAAGCTGAATGTGATTAATGGCTACCATCCCAATGTTGTCTCCAATATAGATACTTGCGACAGCTGTCATATTGGTTTTGGTCTGGCAAAAAATACCACTGACTTTATTCGCGAAGCGGCGGTCGATTGTCTGGCCTGTCACGACACCAGTGGCGAATATTTTTATAACCGCTTTCATCAAAGTGGCGCCGAGTGTGCCATGTGTCATGATGATGGCGCCGAGGCAGAAAAAGCACGGGTTAAAAAAGAAGGCGAGCGCTTCACCTTGTCTTTGACCGAGATGGCGCAGCGAGCTGGAGAGACCAGCGTGCAGACCTGCGGTAGCTGTCATTTTTATGATGGCGGCGGCGACGGGGCTAAACACGGGGATCTGGACAGTGCGTTAATCAGTGCATCGTTTGAAATGGACGTGCACATGAGCAAAGATGGGGCCGGGCTTACCTGTAGCAGCTGTCATCAGTCCAATGATCATCAGTTGTTTGGAAGTCGTTATGATGCCAGCCTACCTGAAAACAATACCGGCATTAGCGCGTTGGATGGCGCACAGGCCACCTGCGAATCTTGTCACGGCGATCGGCCGATGCACGATGAAAAGTTGAACGATCACACCGATGTTGTCGCTTGTCAGACCTGTCATATCCCATCCTATGCCCGCAATGGCGTAGCCACTAAAACGCATTGGGATTGGTCAACTGCTGGCGAGCTGGATCGGAAAAAACGACCGGACGCGAAGTATGATGACGAGGGTCGCGTTATTTATTCCAGCTTCAAAGGTGATTTACAGTACGGTTCAGACTTGACGCCGGTTTACCGATGGTATGACGGTGCACTGTCCTACACTCAGGTAGGAGCGCTAGCCACTGAAGGCGAAACCGAACTGACCAAAACCACGGTTTCGGCGGGTGATGAAAATGCCAAAATTGCACCCTTTCATGAGTTTAAATCTCTGTTGCCGATTGACAGCGAAAGCCGTCAGTTAATGCCCATGTATCTGGCTGGTTCCAGTCGCGATGCATACTGGAATGGGTTTGATTGGAAAAAATCATTGAGCAAAGGTGCGAAGGCGGCTGATCTGGAATTTAGCGGCGACTATGAGTTCGCACCAACCAGTATGTTATGGTCCCTGAATCATACCGTAGCACCAAAAGAACAGGCGCTGGCCTGCGCAGATTGCCACAGTAAAGGTGGCGTGTTGGCGGAAGTGACGGATGTCTATATTCCTGGCCGAGCCCAGCATACCCTGCTCGACAAGATGGGATTACTGGCGTTGATCGCTGCTGTTTTAGGCGTGTTAACACACGGTGCCCTGCGATGGGTGTTCAATCGTCGGAGGAGCCGTTCATGACACAAAAAACAAAACGCCTTTATATCTTTAAAGCGTACGAGCGATTCTGGCATTGGGTACAGGCGGTACTGATGATTCTCATGGCCATTACCGGTTTTGAGATTCACGGTACTTACCAGTTACTTGGCTTTAATCTGGCCATTGATGTTCATGTCTATTCAGCTTGGTCCTTGATCGTGCTGTGGATACTGACCATTTTC
Organism: Reinekea sp.; assembly: GCA_050293765.1. Classification (GTDB taxonomy): domain Bacteria; phylum Pseudomonadota; class Gammaproteobacteria; order Pseudomonadales; family Natronospirillaceae; genus Reinekea. The sequence goes on along the minus strand of JBNKNI010000019.1, from coordinate 53,247 downwards.
TGGCATATCACGACAGGTGAGTTTCGGCACTATTTGCCAAGAACGGAAGGCGTGTGGAAGCAAATTGTCTACTACACCCGCGGCATCTTTCTGGGTGAAGATGCACCGTTTCATCCCAGTGATCGAGCGAAACATAACCCCCTGCAGAGGCTGGCGTATCTGTCTTTGAAGGCCTTTATGATTCCATTGATCTGGTTTTCCGGGTTGTTGTATCTGTTCTATAACGATTGGGCCACACTTGGTTTAAACAAGTTGGGTCTGACCCTGGAAATGATCGCCATTGTACATGTGTTGGCCGCCTTCCTGATTCTGCTGTTTCTGGTTGCGCACCTTTATCTCATTACCACCGGTGCAACGATCATGCAGCACATGAAGTCCATGATCACCGGTTGGGAAGATGTGCCGGATCATGATGAAAAAACGGAATAGCCTGCGTCATTCAACGCCTATAAAGCCTCAATTATGAGGCTTTTTTGTTGTCTGTCGTTTTATGTGTTCAGCAAGGTTGCGTTATTGGGCTTGGCGTTCATGGTCGTCATCGGTTGTCGTTGAGTGTTGATATGTTATTATCCGCCGTTCAAGGCGTATTCACGCCCCCTGCTTGTGTACGGTCCTTTGGTAAGGGTAGGCGCAAGCAGGAATGACAATCTGACTGTTTATAGTCCAACACGTGGCCTTTGGTAGAGGTCACCACTGAAGGAGAGCAACATGCCTGTTATTACCCTGCCTGACGGTTCGAAACGAGAATTCGATCAACCTGTTTCCATTATGCAAATCGCCGAAGACATCGGCCCGGGTCTCGCAAGAAATACCCTTGCTGGCCGCATTAATGGTGAACGCGTCGATGCCTGTGATCTGGTTACCGAAGACGCCAACATAGAAATTATTACGCCAAAGGATGACGATGGTCTGGAAATTATCCGTCACTCTTGTGCGCATTTGTTGGGTCATGCGATTAAGCAACTGTACCCAGACGTTAAAATGGCGATTGGACCAACCATTGAAAATGGCTTCTATTACGATCTGGATATGGAACACCGACTCACTGAGGAAGACCTGGCTGAGTTGGAAGCGCGCATGTTGCAGTTGGCGAAAACCGACTACACCGTGGTGAAAAAGAAGGTCAGCTGGCAAGAAGCTTACGACGTCTTCACCGAGCGGGATGAGCCTTACAAAAAAGAAATTCTCGAACAGAATATCGCCAAAGACGATCAGCCCGGCCTGTATCATCACGAAGAATATGTGGATATGTGCCGCGGTCCTCACGTCCCGAATATGAAGTTCTGCCATCATTTCAAACTGATGCGGATTTCAGGCGCCTATTGGCGTGGCGACAGCGCGAACAAGCAGCTGCAACGTGTCTATGGCACAGCCTGGGCTGACAAAAAGCAGTTGAAGCAGCATTTAACCTTTTTGGAAGAAGCGGCCAAGCGTGATCACCGTAAAATCGGCAAGAAACTGGATTTGTTCCACTTGCAGGAAGAAGCCCCGGGCATGGTGTTCTGGCATCCGAATGGTTGGACCATGTATCAGGTTGTCGAACAGTACATGCGTCAGAAGCAGCGCGAGCACGGTTACCAGGAAATTAAAACGCCGATGGTTGTTGACCGTTCCCTGTGGGAGAAATCCGGTCACTGGGACAAGTTCGGCGATGATATGTTCACCACGCACAGCGAATCACGCGATAATGCTATCAAACCGATGAATTGCCCGTGCCACGTGCAAGTCTTTAACCAAGGCTTGAAGAGCTATCGTGATTTACCATTGCGATTGGCTGAATTTGGTTCCTGTCACCGCAATGAAGCGTCTGGTGCCCTGCACGGTATCATGCGTGTACGCGGATTCACTCAGGATGATGCCCATATTTTCTGTACAGAGTCACAGATTCAAACTGAGGTTGCTTCTTTTATTAAGATGCTGGAAGAGGTTTATCACGACTTTGGCTACGACGACTACATCTTGAAGTTGTCTACCCGTCCTGAAAAACGGGTAGGGTCGGATGCAGACTGGGATCGTTCGGAAAAAGCGTTAAGCGATGCGTTGGACGCGACAGGTAAGGAATGGAGCATTTTGCCTGGCGAAGGTGCCTTTTATGGGCCGAAAATCGAGTTCACCTTAAAAGACAGTCTCGGTCGTATGTGGCAGTGTGGCACCATTCAGGTCGATTTTTCGATGCCAGGCCGATTAGACGCTCAATATGTTGATGAACATGGCGATCGTCAGACGCCGGTTATGTTGCACCGAGCGATTGTGGGTAGTTTTGAGCGATTTATTGGAATATTGATTGAACAGTATGCCGGTGCTATGCCACCATGGCTCGCGCCAACTCAGGTGATGATATGCAATATCACCGATGCACAGGCCGAAACTGTACAAAAAATTGCCAAAAAGCTCGAAATAGATGGTTTTAGAGCCCAAGCTGACTTGAGAAATGAGAAGATCGGCTTTAAAATCCGCGAGCACACGATTCAGCGCATTCCTTATCTTCTGGTTATTGGTGATAAAGAAGTCGAAAACGGCACGGTTGCCGTTCGGACACGCGATGGTAAGGACTTAGGTGTTATGCCTTTGGCTGAATTCAGTGAACTTTTGCGTAGCGATATCGCTCGAAAAGGTCGTATTAACGAAAATGGGGAATAAGTTATAAAACGTAACGCTAGAGCGGCTAAATCAAATAGCCGACACGTCATTAATGAACAAATTGAAGCATCAGAAGTTCGCTTAATCGCAGCAGATGGTGAGCAATTAGGAATCGTCCCTCTTGAAGAGGCCATTCAGAAAGCGCAGGAAGCGGGTCTGGAGTTGGTACAGATTTCCAATGCTGATCCCGTCGTCGCAAAGATTATGGATCTTGGCAAAAAGCTTTATGAAGAGAAAAAGCAAAAAGCGATAGCCAAGAAGAAGCAATCTCAGGTGCAGGTTAAGGAAATAAAATTCCGGCCGAATACTGACATTGGTGACTATAACGTTAAGTTGCGTAACCTGATCCGTTTTCTCGAAGAAGGTAATAAGGCGAAAGTCACATTACGTTTCCGTGGCCGTGAAATGGCGCATCAGGAGCTCGGTATGGAGCTATTGAAGCGTGTTGAAACGGATCTGCAGGAATTGGCAACGGTCGAACAGCGTCCAAAAATGGAAGGTCGACAGTTGACCATGGTAATGGCACCTTCTAAGAAAAAGTAATTTACAGCTAAAGGTTCGCCTGGCGCTGTAAACCCGGAGGTTTTCTCCGGTTAAGTGAGCGACCAACGTGTTTGGTCGCTTTTATTTCAAGGCAACCGTCAGCTTCGTGAGCAAATGTAGGGTAACCGAAACGCTTGTTTGTACGAATGCAACGCGGTAATAGAAGTAAATCTGGAGATTGAAAATGCCAAAGATGAAGAGCAATTCTGGTGCTAAAAAGCGCTTTAAGCGCACGGCAAACGGCTTTAAACACAAGCAGTCTTTCCGTAGCCACATCCTGACCAAGAAAAGCAGCAAGCGTATCCGCCAATTGCGTGGAATGTTGCAAGTTGCAGATGCAGATAAAGCGCTTATTAAGCGTATGCTGCCTTACATCTAACCGCTTTTCTTACAGGAGATTAAATTATGGCACGTGTTAAACGCGGTGTGATTGCCCGTCGTCGTCACAAGAAAGTTCTTAAGCAAGCTAAAGGTTACTACGGTGCGCGTTCACGCGTTTATCGTGTAGCTAAACAAGCGGTTATCAAAGCAGGCCAGTATGCCTATCGTGACCGTCGTCAGCGTAAGCGTCAATTCCGTGCTCTGTGGATTGCCCGTATCAACGCTGAAGCTCGCGTAAATGGTTTGTCTTACAGCAAGTTCATCAACGGCTTGAAAAAAGCTGAAGTTGAAATTGACCGTAAAGTTCTTGCCGATATCGCTGTATACGATAAAGCAGCTTTTGCTGCCATCGCAGAACAAGCGAAAGCGTCTCTGGCTTAATTGTCAGTGTCGTTTTAGTCAAAACCCGCACTTGTGCGGGTTTTTTTATGGGGCGCTGTGAAGGTTGGTTAGCGTTCCGCGATTTGTCATGACGCTGAGGTGTCGCGACTAGTGCCAGATGCACGTGAAAAAATCATTTGCTCTGAAAACGTTTTCAAGCCTATCATACTGCTGGGTTTAAATAAGGAGAATCGAAAATGACAGTATTGGTCACAGGTGGGGCGGGCTATATCGGTAGTCATACCTGTTTGGAATTACTGCAAGCGGGCAAGGATGTATTAGTACTTGATAATTTCGCCAACAGTTCAGCCGAATCATTGAAACGGGTTCAAGAGCTTGCTGGCAGAGAATTGAAGTTTGTTGAGGGTGACATTCGGGATCGCGCTTTGCTGGATTCACTATTCAGCGAAAACGACATTGAATCGGTGGTGCATTTCGCCGGTTTAAAGGCGGTTGGTGAGAGCACCGAAATACCGTTGGATTACTTTGACAACAATGTATCCGGTACTGTTACATTATTGCAGGCAATGAAGGCTGCTCAAGTCTTCCGCTTCGTGTTCAGTTCGTCGGCAACGGTTTATGGCGATCCGCACACTGTCCCCATTTTGGAATCTTTCCCTCTAAGTGTGACGAATCCATACGGTCGGACCAAGCTGATGGTGGAAGATGTGTGCCGTGATTTGGCTGCCTCCGATGAACGATGGTCAATTGCTTTGTTGCGCTATTTTAATCCCGCAGGTGCGCACCCCAGCGGTCGTATCGGTGAGCAGCCCAATGGCATCCCCAATAACCTTGTTCCTTACATCACCCAGGTGGCCATTGGTCAGCGTGAAGCCCTGAACGTTTTCGGCAATGACTACGACACGCCAGATGGAACCGGGGTGCGCGATTATCTCCACGTTGTGGATTTGGCGATTGGGCATCTCTGTGCGTTGCAGAAGGTCAGTAAGCAAACAGGTTGTGTTGCTTATAATCTCGGCACCGGTACCGGATATTCGGTACTGGATATGGTGAAAGCGTTTGAAAAGGCCTCTGGGAAAACCATTGCGTATAACATTACTGCTCGCCGACCTGGTGACATCGCTTGTTGTTACGCAGACCCAACGTTCGCTGAAGCGGAATTGGGTTGGAAAGCAGAGAAAACATTGGATCAGATGATGGCCGATTCGTGGCGCTGGCAAAGTCAGAACCCGAATGGGTTTGCACCAAGCTGATTCTCATCAGCGCCGTTTACGTTGCCTTTGAGCATTCTGCGCAGAGGCAACGGAGTTCCAGCTGGGATTGTTTTAATGCGAAACCTGCTTGTTCCACACTCAGTTTTAACGCCTCAAATACTTCCTTTTTAATGCCGATTTCTTTGACCTGATGGCAGTTCTCGCAGATCAGAAACTGCGGTACCTCATGCGTGTGACTGCAGGTGCTGTGGGCGCAACTGACAAACTTGTTTTCCGAGGTCAGTTTGTGGGCCAGGTTGTTCTCAGTCAAAAAGTCTAACATTCGATAAACCGACATAGGCGGAATCGATTGCCCATGTTCATTCTTAAATTGCTCGGCTAATTCGTACGCAGAAAGCGGTGTCTGTGACGCCAGCAACAGCGCAAAAATGCTTCTTCGCTTCGGAGTCAGCTTTATCCCGGCTTTTTGAGAGGCAGCATCGGCTTGCAAGTTGGCATTGGCAAAGACTGACATGAGTGAAAGACCGCTGTTGGGAATATTCCGCTTATTATCCAGATTTGTTGAACAATTGAAATGATATGATATATCATTTCCAAAAATTAGATGAGAATGGTTTGGTGTTAACGAATATCAGAAAAAATATCGGTGCATTCATTTGCGTATTTGCTCTCCTGTTCAGCGGCCAGGTGCTGGCGGAAGAGCCGGTGAAAGTGGTAGCCAGTTTCAGTATTTTAGGGGATATCGTACAGGAAGTTGGCGGTGATCTGGTCGAGGTGACGGTTTTAGTAGGTCCGGACAGCGATGCGCACGTCTATCGGGCGAAGCCGATTGATGCCCGAAAAGTACATGATGCCGATCTTCTGGTCATCAATGGCTTGGGTTTCGAAGGCTGGATGACCCGGCTCGAACAATCCTCCGGGTTTCAGGGGATTAAGGTGGTGGCCTCCGATGGAATTTCCGCAAAGCCCAGTGAAGAGCACGGGCATGAGGAAGACGACGAGGAGAATGACGACCATCATGACGGTGATGTAGATCCGCATGCTTGGCACAGCATTACCAACGTTATTCAATATGCGTACAACATCAGTCGTGCGTTGGCTGAGTTTCAGCCTGAAAATGCGGCTGCTTTCCAACAGCAGTTCGCGCAATACAAAGCCGAACTTGAAGCGCTCGATGCGGAACTTCGCGCCCAGGTGGCGTTGATACCGGAGCAGAGGAGAACAGTAATAACGTCGCATGACGCGTTCGCGTATCTGGAGCGGGCCTACGGTTTCCACTTTTTGTCACCGCAAGGGGTCAGTACCGAATCTGAGCCATCGGCACGTGATGTTGCACAGTTAATCCGGCAGATCCGGCAACAAAATGTGAAGGCAGTTTTTTTGGAAAACGTGTCCGATGCCAGGTTGATCCAGCAAATTGCGAATGAAACCGGCGTGCAGGCCGGAGGCATTTTGTATTCAGGGGCGTTGTCATCACCCGAAGGCGCCGCACCGGATTATCTGACGATGATGCGGCACAATGTTGAAACATTGGTGAGTTCGTTACGAGAAGAGCCTTGAAGTAGTTTATATAGCAGTTGGTAGTCAGAGATGGGGAGGGTAGACCTCCCCTTAGTTTTTTTCAGTAACGTCAGACCAGTGCGAGTACGAGATTGTCGTTATCTATTTTGCTGATTTGCACCGTAATCTCCTGCGTTAACAGATAGTTAAAGTCTTCAAATTTCAACATCATTCGCAATGGATCATAGCTGTATTCATCCTTCTTCTTGCGTAAATCCACAAACCCGGTCGCACCATTTTCCGTGATCTGCGCGATCAGTCCGTTGGCATTAATGTGCACAATGGTTGCTTTCCAGCTTTGTTTCGGCAAGGCCGCTAACCATTTCAGGCGGAGTCGATTTTCAATGGTTTGAGCAACCTGACGTGACTGATTGCCGCGCGCATTGAAATCATCAATCACCTCAGTTTCGATCACCGGTGTATCACCCGCCAACTTTGCTTTTATGGCGCGGTGAATGAGAAGGTCGCTGTATTTTCGAATAGGCGATGTGGCGTTCGTGTATTGCGGTAAGCCCAGACCGAAGTGAGGCGCAACTCGGTTGGACCAATAACCTCGGTCGAAGCGTTTGATCAGCACATTCGACAACGGAAAGTTCTCGACGGTTGCGGCTTCTTTCAGGATTTTGATGAAGTCCGGCAACGAATGTCCATCAAGGTCGGCAGCAGCCGGTGCGTAATCCCGTAATAATCCTTTCAGTTCACTTTCCCGATCGGGTTTGAAGCCATCATGTGCCATGAACAGGGCAGCATCGTCCATCAGGAATTTAGCGGCTTGGGCATTGGTGGCTATCATCGCTTCTTCGACGAGGTCACGCGCCAAATTGCGCGATTCGGCGTCAATGGTGGTTACGTCAAAGTTTTCGTCAACACGGATACGGTAATCGATGCGATCCTGCATTTGGTTGGCGTGTGTTTTACGCCAGGTCGCCAATGCGTCCGTTGCGGATTTGAGAGTCGTTAAAGTGTCTGCAAATTCAGAGGGTAGTGTACCCTCAGCAAACCACTCACTAACTTTCAAATAGTCCAACTTGCCATGGTTCTGAATGTTTGCCAGTGAAATGTCGCACCCAGTCACGGCCCCATCAGTGCTGATGGCCAGATCAAAAATTAACGCTGGGCGTATTTCGTTGGCCACCAGAGACATAGCGTCATCGGCAAGTGCCTCTGGCAGCATGGGTAATGTTAGACCGGGCAAGTACGTTGTCGTCAGGCGCAAGCGAGCCGCCTGATCCAGTAAGCTGCCGGGATTGATAAAAGCAGAGGCATCGGCAATAGCAACGGATAACATCCAACCATTGTCTGTCTTCGTCGCGTACAGGGCGTCATCCATGTCTTTGGTGGTTGCCGCATCGATGGTGACGAAAGGTGTGGATGTACGGTCTGCGTATTGCGCGGTTTGTTCACGCATTCGTGCAACGGCCGCATCAACTTCATTCAGTTCAGCGTCGCTGAATGTTTCGGGGATACCTTGTTCCGCCAACGTCATGCTATACCAGGAACGATTGTTGTCAGCACTGCCCAGAGTTTTCACCACTTCGGCTTGCGCTTTACCGGTTTTCCAAGGGTGCCGGGTTACATTGGCGTGCACGATGTCGTTGTGGGCTGCATCGCAGGTCGATTTCGGCGGTACAAACAGCCAGCCGTTAAAGGCGTCGTTAAACGGTTCTACACCCTGAGCTTTACCCCGAACATAGAAAACCCCTTTAAACTCGGAGAATTCAGAAGCTTCCAGTGTTTCCAATTCTGCTTTCGATTTGCCGTCGTCCTGTTCTACCACGGTAAAGGTGACTTTATCGCCCGGAAAGACCTTTGCCATTTCATCGGGCGGCAAGAAATATTCATTACCGTCGTCGCAGACGACAAAGCCAAAGTTTTTACCAGTGCCTTTTATATGACCGTTTAAAATAACCTTATTGGCCTTTATTTCGGACTTCAGCGACTGGAGGACTTCAAGTGACTTGGCATCTAACATGAAAAAGGGCTCTGCTTAGTTTGAAAGCCGCTCATTATACGCAGGTCACCTACGCAACCAATGCAAACCTTTGTTTTTTTTGTAAACTGGAGGGTAAATCGGAGTACAGGACCCTGACATGAGTGATGTTCGATCACTGGACGCTTTTCGCAAAGCGAAACAGAAAGCCAAAGCAGCCGGTCATACCTTGTGCAAGAGCGGACGGCACAAATGGCAGGCCGCAAAAGACACGGTGTTCGATTCGAAACAGGGGAAGCTGGTGACTCGCGAAGTGTGCGCGCGTTGTGGGAAAACCCGCGTGAAAGGGACCTAGTGTCCTGAGTCAGAAGTTCGCAAGGATTCAGCGTGCCATTCAAGCTTTATAGCTAGGCGTGTTTCGCAGTCAATGGTTATTCCATTGGCAAGAGACAGAACAACGCTAGAGAGCTTGAATGACGCGCCCAAAGGGAGCTCATGGAAAACACGATTACGGCGTTGCTCTTCTTGAAAAGATCTCGATATTCTCTACAAAGAGCGCCTTGCACTAGCGCTTCCCATGAGCTCTGAAACAATACGAACTTCTGACTCAGGACACGAAGGCAACTCTGAATTTTGCCTCATGTCACGCATGGAACATTTAGCTAGGCGCCCATATGTTAGGCATCCATATGTGCCGTTGGACTGACCAAACAACTGGGATTTGAAAAAGTCTGAGTTTGCCTTGCGATTACGGGGAATCTTGCCAGCGTTCCAGATTATTCACGAAGGTTTCAGCCCGTTCCAGCTTCTGAATCACCGTCGCATTGTCCGGAGCCAGAATAAGCGCCTGCTGCCAACGATTAATCGCTTCTTGCAAATACCCCGAGTTATAAAGTGTGTTACCGCTGTTGATGAGCTGGTTTACCCGTTGCACGCGGCGTTGATTCAGGTTTTCCTGTAATGCGTCAGTCGACTCAATGCCAATGGCCGTCATTTCATTCAACACTTTTTGAGCGCCAATAAAGTCGCCAAAATTGAGTCGTTCATAAAAACTTTGTTCCAATTCTGGCTGTTGCTCGCTGATTTTCCGACGCTGTTCGGAGCGGGCCAGGCTACGCTGCTCTCGTTCTGCATTCAGCAGTGTTGCCAGTAATTCTGAGCTCAGTTCGTTTTCCGCGGTTTTTATCGATAAGGTTAACGCTTCCCGGGCCTGTACTAATTTACCCGCTTGCCAATATTGATGCCCCAGTGCGTAGAGTTCCCGACTGACTTTTCGTGCCTGTTCCAGAAACTGATTAAACTGTTGTTGAGCAAAAAAACGATTATCAGCGTTGTACAGCTTGGACTCCTGATGCGGCGCCGCAGAAATGATGTAATAGGCCTGCGCGATGAGAATAGCCGCTTCATCCATTTTCAGACGTGCATGTCGCTTTTGTTGATAAAATTCGAGTTGTGCTATCAGCTCTGGAGCATCGGCCGTGATGTCCAAGCCATCTTGAATGGTCTGTTCGGCATTCACCCAATCCAAGGTGGCTTCATATTGTTGTGCGTCGGACAGAACGGTCTGGATGAACTGTTGTCTCTGTTGTTCAATAATGGGCACCGAATTGTTCAGATAACCGTAATCTGGGTGTTCCGGTGACATCGCTGCGATGGTATCCAGGGCGCGATCAAATTGCTGATTATCCAACCAAGCGTCGACTTGCGTTTTCACATCGGCTTGGCGAGCGTACATGCTGGCGCAACCGGTCAGAACACAGCAGAGGATAACGGGAATACAATTTAATTTCGTCAAGATTGTTTGTTCTCCAGACTGACCGTTATGTCTTCCACAACTAAGGTGTCGACCGGCTGACTGAAGCCCTTCACGTCCAGTCGCTGGGTTTCGTGAGTTCTCAGGTCGGCACGAGGTCCCAGCGATTTCAGAAATTCACGGTCGATCAATATCTCGCCACAGGGCGCTTTGTCACACAAACGTGCTGCTAAATTGGCGGCTTCCCCGATAACCGAATAATTCATGCGCTCGGACGACCCGAGCAATCCGGCCAATACTGTACCGCCGGCTAGACCAATGCGAATATCCAGCCACGGCATTTTATTGATGCGCCGGTTTGCATTCAGCTCATGAATCCGGTTGCGGATGGCCAGAGCACACTCCAACGCATGTTCGCGATGCAACTCGTCGCTGTGCGGGCAACCAAAGACCAACATTGCACAGTCACCAATGTACTTGTCGACATTGCCATGAAATTGGTGGCAGATGACCGCGAATTCCGTGAAATACAGATTCAGCACTTCGGCGACCGTTTCCGGTGCATGCCGTTCGCTGAAACTGGTGTAGTTCACCAGATCGACAAACATGATGCTGGCTTCAACCCGCTCACCCTGCAGAGACAACTCCGATTCGTTTTTGGACATATAGTGTTGGGCAACCGGGGAGGAGACGAAGCGGGAAATATTTTTTTCCAGCGTCAATTTGTGTTCCAAGCCTTCCGCCATGTTGTTGAAAGCTGATTTAACCTTGGCAAATTCGCCGGTTTGAGGGTTGCGAATACGGTAGGTGTATTGCCCGGATTCGATTGCCTGTGTCGCTGCAATCAGTTCATTGATGGGCTTGCTGAGATTGCGAGATAAACGGATGGCCAGCCAGATAATGGCCAGTACCAGCAACGCAACCGCAGCAATGACACCTGACAACACTAGCATTTGGCTGTGGATAATGGGGGCTTTATTGAGCCCGAGCCAAACTGTACCACCAGAAACGTCTTTAAAGCGGATCGGTTCGTAAAACCAGCTGATGTCATTAACGTCGTTAAAAATCCCGGCGCGGTTAAACGACTCATTGTTTTCCATTAGGTTGAGTGGGGGGCGGGGATACAAGGTGCCGTAAACTTGCAGGTCTTTGTTAATCAGAGTGACGGATACAACCGACTCTTGCTCCATCGTGTTGTTCACAAAGCGTTGAATGTCGGATTCGTTGTCAACGAAAAGCGGCTCCACTGCATTGTAGGCAGCCTGTTGTGCCAGCGTGCGACCCATCGTTTCAAATTGTTCTTCCACCATCGAAAACTGCCGGTATACCAATGGATACCCGATCAACGTGGCAGCCAATAACACCAATGCAATCATGGTGAAGGCGAGCTTGTGGGCATAACTCAGACGCAGCACGATTAAACCCTGTTTTGAGGAGCCTCCATTGTACTGTGCGCATTTTTGAAGGGATGTGAAGTAGTCAATATTTTCAATGAATTAGCGTGTATATATCAGGTAACTTATGAAAATGCGTAAAACGGTAATAGAGTAGAGTGTTAATTTGAACAGGACCTTAAAAGTCGCGAACCGCAGCGAACGTCTGGTTAATTTCCAAAATGTCGTAATCGGAACGCTGTTAGTGTGTTTTTTTAGGTCTGGGTCACGTTTTGTGAGAGTTTTTCACTTGTTTTGTGAGTGTGGCTGACGTTAAACTTCGGCTTATGTTAGATGTATCTCATATTCTCAATTATCTAGGGCCTATGCAGTGGATTGTCGCAATCCTCTTTGTGCCTCTCGTTTGCTGGCAATTTTGCAGCAAGCATTCCCTGTTGTGTCGTTGGACGGCGCTCATTTCTGGTTATAGCGTTCAAATCGGTTTCTTTCTGTTGTTGGATGATGTTGGTTTTCAAACCAATCTGCTGATATTGATTGCGTCCGTTGCTGCCTATTTCTGGATTTCAACCACAGTAGGTTTGTGGCCAAAGGCGCGGGCATCCAAACCACGTGAGGCATCCTTGGTGGACGATAAGACCGAGGCGACTGCCTGATATCCCGGTATGGCGTGGTCGGCCATTGCCAATCACGCCGAATATTTCATTCCTCTTAAATAGCCTTCCGTTAGAACAATCCCAATGATGCCGACTTGGTTACTGCGACGGCGCCAATGTAAGCGAAAGTTGCGATGGACAGCCCATAGAAAAGCCATTGACGTTGCACAGACCCCTTTGTTTTTATCACCTGAGTGCCAAGCACCACATAAACGACCAGTGCGATAATTTTTGCCAGTAGCCACGAATGATGCAGTGGATTCGCGCGCAGCATCCAGGCCAGATAAATCGCCGCCACGAGTAAGAGGGTGTCAACAATGTGTGGCGCAATGCGAATCCAGCGTTGTTTCATGTAAGGATGTTGATTAATCGCCAACACACCCCTTACCATAAAGCCGATGATTGAAATGAGCGCCAGTGTCATGTGCAGGTGTTTGATTGCTAGATACATAGTTACGTTAATTTTCCGAGGTTATTGAGAATGGATTTTATTTCCGGTTTGTCGGACGAATTCAAGAAGCTTATTGAATTTGGAACAGAATATACATGGATAATGCAGGCATTTCTTGTCGTGCTGGCCACCCTGGTGATTAATTATTTCGTCAGGAAAGTGTTCGATCGCCTCGCCAAAGCCGCTGAAGCAACTTCCACCATGTTTGACGATATTTTGATAGAAACAGCGCGGAAGCCGGTGCGGTTTTTCATATGGATTGCCGGTGTTCTATACGCGGCAGATATTGTTAAGAACGTGTCGCAAGAGCCGATATTCGACATGATCCAACCGGCTCGTGAAGTTTCTTTTATCGCGTTGTTTGCCTGGTTTGCGGTGCGCTTTATCCGGCAGGGGGAGGTCGTTGTTCAGCAGGATGGGGTGTTGGAAAACCCCATGGACGCCACAACTGCCTCCGCGTTAGGCAAACTGCTGCGTCTGTCGGTCATCATCACCACCGCACTGGTCATTCTGCAGACACTTGGCTTCAGTGTGTCGGGTGTGTTGGCCTTTGGGGGGATCGGCGGTATCGCCGTCGGTTTTGCGGCCAAAGATCTGTTGGCCAACTTCTTTGGCGGACTGATGATTTATCTCGATCAGCCCTTCAAAGTAGGCGACTGGATTCGCTCGCCCGATAAAAACATTGAAGGCACCGTCGAACACATTGGTTGGCGGCTGACCCGTATCCGTACTTTTGATAAGCGACCGTTGTACGTACCCAACGCAACATTCGCGAATATTTCAGTTGAAAACCCGTCACGTATGACCAATCGACGAATATATGAAGCCATCGGTGTGCGCTATGACGACGCCGCTAAAGTGGAAAAAATCGTTGCCGATGTGAAGCAAATGCTGTTGGATCACCCAGAGATAGACACGACTCAAACCTTGATCGTCAATGTGAATGCGTTTGCTGCGTCATCGATTGAGTTCTTTGTTTATACCTTTACCAAAACCACGAACTGGATTGCGTTTCATGAAATCAAACAGGATGTGATGGTGAAGATTATCGACATTGTTGAACGTAATGGCGCTGAATTCGCATTCCCAACCCAGACATTGCATGTGAAACACGAGCCAGAAATGGCCGACGCCTGACAAACCAAACCCATAGGGTACCTAAAAGTGCAAAGGGCGTTCTACAAAGAACGCCCTTTTTTATTGGACCGCCGGTTCTTTCAAACTGACGCGTTGTGTGTCAAAGCAGACCTCAACCTGGCAGCCGATGGGGACGGTCAACATTGGGTGGGTATGGCAGCTGTCGAAACCATTGACGATAGGCAGCGGTTGCCCAGCTAATACTTCCTGCAATACCGTTAAGGGTGTCCGTCCAGTACCACCGTCTTTAAATAATTCGTGTTTTCCGAGCAGGACGGCACTGACTTTATTGAACACGCCGTTTATTTTCAGCAACGAAAAGAGTCGCTCTGCCGTGGCAATGTCTTTCAGGCTGTCTTCAATTAACAGCACATCACCCTGTTTAATCGATGGCATGTAAGGGCTGCCCCAGATCGCTGACATGGTATTGAGGTTACCGCCGATTAAGCGGCCACAATGAGTTCCCTCGCCGAGCCATTGCCATTGATTAACCAGCAGAGATTTAGGTCGGTCCTGTGTTTCCCAATCAACAAACTCCTCACTCCAGTGTGATGGTGGCGAATAGGTGACTGACGGCTGGATAACATGTGTCAGTGACTGGAACGAGGCAAAGGTGTCATCGACCAACGGAGGCAGCTCACCGAACGAAGCCGTTAATGCGGGGCCGTAAAAGGTGCTCAGACCGGTTTGCGCGTAAATTCCTAATAAAATAGCGGTCACGTCCGAATAGCCGATAAAAATTTTCGGATCTTTGCGAATCGCCTCGTAATCGATATACGGCAATAATGAAGAACTGTTGGCACCGCCGATGGTGGACATAATGCAGCGCACATCCGGGTTACGAATCAATGCGTTCAGTTCATCAGCGCGGGCCTGAATCGACCCTGATCGATAATGATCGCTGTGCCCGGTCAGCTCGCCAGCCACAACCCGATAGCCTTTGCTTTCCAGAAACTGAACCGCGCGCCGAGTGCGATTTGGCGCAAACGCTGTTGCAGGGCTGGATGGGGAGTAAAAGGCGAGGGTGTCGCCCGGTTGGAGTTTGGGTGGTCTAACGCCCGTCATGCAGATTTTTTGGCGTGCCAGAATTCAAATTCGTCCTGCGTCAACGCTCGGGCTTCATCTTCCAGCATCACGGGAATTCCGTCGCGTACTGGGTAGGCCAGTTTCGCAGCGGTAGAAATCAATTCTTCCTTTTCTTTATCCACTTGCAGTGGTGTTTTGGTAATCGGGCAAACCAAAATAGTCAGTAGTTGTTTATCGATCATCATGATCACAATCCTTATCAGTGTCGTTTTCCAGCGGAACGCCCGGCACCGGGTCAATTCCACCTGCGCAGCCTGGGTGGCAACGAGCAATGCGTTTCACCGCTAACCAGCCACCCTTTACCGCGCCGTAATGTCGTAACGCGATCAACGCGTATTCAGAACAGGTTGGGTAATATCGGCAGCGCGGTCCCAACATTGGGCTGATCACCCAACGGTAGAATTGCACGATGCCGATCAGTACCCATTTCATCGCTTAACCTTCGCGGGTCCACTGCGTGCCTTCGCGCGTGTCTTTAATCTGTACACCGCGTTCGGCCAGTTGGTCGCGAATGGTATCGGCCAAGGCAAAGTCTTTGTTTTTCTTCGCCGCCACGCGGTCGGCAATCAGCGCTTCCACTTCTTCAGCCGAAATCGCATCAGCGCTGGAGGTTCCCTGAAACCATTCCTGCGCATCCAGGTTCAGAATATTCAGGAACTCACAGATGGTGAAAATCTCGGCCTGTGTTGCGGCTTTTTCGTCATCGCTGTCGCTTTTGAAGAACCGGTTCGTCAGTTCGTGCAGGACTGCAAACGCCTTCGGCGTGTTTAAGTCATCCAGCAACATGTCAAAAAATGGCAATTCAGTGATCGGTTTTGCTGGGGCGGCAGGTAAGTCTGCGCCGTCGCGTTTAATGGTGTACAGGCGGTCGAGTAATGAACGGCTCTGATGCAGTAATTGTTCAGACCAGTTCATGTTTGATCGATAGTGTGCCGTTAACAACGCCAGACGAACCAACTCATGCGGCTGTTCTGCCAGCAGGTCACGCAAGACAATAAAATTACCTAACGACTTCGACATTTTCTCGCCTTCAATGTCGAGCATCGCGTTGTGCACCCAGTATTTCGCATAGCCACCGCTGTGGTCGGAGCAGCACACTCCCTGGGCCAATTCGTTTTCATGGTGCGGGAACAGCAGGTCGGTACCGCCGCCGTGAATGTCGATGGTGTCACCCAGATGTTTTTGGATCATCGCTGTACATTCAATATGCCAGCCTGGCCGACCTCGCCCCCAAGGGCTGGCCCATCCGGGCAGGTCATCGGTAGAGGGTTTCCATAACACAAAATCCATCGGGTTCTTTTTGTAGCTGGCGACCTCAACGCGAGCACCGGCGATCATGTCGTCGGTGTTGCGTTTAGACAGCTTGCCGTAGTCAGCCAGAGAGTCGACCGCAAACAGAACGTGACCATCTGATGCATAGGCGTGGCCGCGCTCAATGAGTGTTTCGATGGTGGTGATAATTTCACTGATGTGTTCGGTCGCTTTCGGTACTATCGTCGGCTCAAGGTTGCCCAGATTCGCCATGTCTTCATCGTAGGCGGCAATATATTTGTCGGTAATGACTGAGATATCAACGCCCTGTTCGGCGGCTGCGGCATTAATTTTGTCGTCAACATCGGTAAAGTTACGAGCGTAGGTAACCTTCGGATACAGTGCATTAAGGGTACGGAACATCAGGTCGTAGACTGTGGCTGAACGGCCATTGCCGATGTGAATATAGTTGTACACGGTGGGACCACAGACATACAGCGTTACGTTGCTGGCATCTTGTGGCTGAAAAGGTTCCTTTTTACCGGTCAGGCTGTTGTGCAATTGCAAAGACATTGTGATCCCATGGTTATCGTGAAAGCAGCGCGCGAGTATACCACCGAAAACAGGATCACAGAATAAGTGACGGCGGATCAAGCCGTCGCAATAGCGCCTTTTTGCACGCCTTCAAAGGCTTTTACTTTCCACTGTTCCTGCGGGTGTTCCTTGGCGAGTTGTTCAGCAATGTGCGTGGCAATCAGTTCAACCGTGGTGTCGGTGGTCATCACATAACACTGTTCCGGTTTTAGCCAAACATCGAAACGCCCCTGTTCCGCGTCATACCCAACATGAGTCAGGTGCCGCAGTTCAGATTCCAGCTGGTCTTCTTTGGTGATCAGGTAAATATCCGCAAAACGGGAAGCCCACTCGCGTTCGGTTTCGACATCACGTTTCCCATTGCGGAATATTTCGATCCGCGAGCGGTGGCCGTGGCAAATGCGCTGGCAGTCACCCTGGTGTTTTTTCAAACCGTGAGAGTAGTGGTAGAAGTCGCCAGGGATTTCTTCTGTCCGCAGATTCAGAATAACCTGACGAACATTGGCGGGAACCAGATTGTTCAGATGTTTTTCCAGCAAAGGCCGAGCCGAGTCGATACTCACTTTATCGCTGTCGACAATAAAAACCGCTTCGCGCGGGCTTTGGTAGGCAAACTGCACCACGCCGTCGGCATCGACATATTCAATCGCGATATCTTCATGAATGCCGGATTCGTTTATGGTCAAGCCGGGCAGTTGCGCGGGTACCACCAGGGTATGGTCCATGCCTTCGTCGAGTGCTTTTTTCAGCAGTTTTTTCACGTGCCCAAAATCGAACACCATACCTTCATCGTTCAGTTCGCCCAGCAATTCGACGTCCACGATCCAGCTCTCGCCAACCACGCCACGGCGGGGATGAAAGAAGCTGAAATCAATAACGGTAAGGTTGTCGACAAACAAACGATTCATGGTCAGGTCAGGCTCCAAAACAGCAATTGCGCACACCGCCAGTATAGACGGGCGCCGCAGTCTACCAGAAATTTTACGCCGTGTTAGCCACTAAGCGATTAAAGCTGACCGTATGTTCCATTTTTGACTTCAAAAACAGCCGCCAATGGCACCGCGACAGTCAGGCACGCGCGCCAAGGTTGGCGCTGAGCCTGAGCCAGCAGTAAGCGGATGACCCCCGCGTGCGTGACACACACAACGGAGCCTTGGGTGTTTTGCATCTGTTCGCCTATTGCGAATACACGTTGGGCAAAGTCCGGCAAATGCTCGCCACCGGGAAAGTGAAAATCGATGGGGGTCTTCGCCCAGGCATCGAGCTGAGCGCGATCGACTTCTGACCAAGGGCGTGCTTCCCACTCGCCAAAATTCACTTCTTTGAGTCGCTCATCCAGTGTAATGGCGTGCTGCGGGTAGAGTTCCCGGGCCAGGGTCTGGCAACGCTGGAGCGGACTGGCGAAAACATGGTCAGGGTGCGGCGGTAAGCGTGGCCGGATCCGCCCGGCGGTGTCGCAATAGGGCACAACACTGGGGAAGTCGGTTTGCCCGTAACAGAGCCCGGGTTTACCGACATTGTCGTGCCTGACCAGAAACAGCTGTCTCATCTTAAATTCGCCTCAAACGAGTGCCAACCAGACCAGCAAAAGGCCAAGTTCGTTTAACTGCTGACTCGCTCCCAGCGTATCGCCGGTGTAGCCCCCCAACTGTCGTTTCAGGAACCCATGCCAGAGAAGTGTCATGAGCAGCGACGCTGTTAAAAGACAGGCAATGGTCAACGGCGGCAACCAAACCAACGTTGGCAGTACAAATAGCGCGCTTGCCAACCAACGTCTGACAGACAACTGCGACACCACCGGTTTGGCTTTGGATGGTTCCGCACGAACGTAGTCTAACCACACCATGGCCGACATGGCGGCCCAGCGACTCAACGCATGCGTCACCAACAGCACCAACCAACCGGCCAGAGGCAACAACTCCATTAACGTCACAGCTTTTAACGTGAGCATTGCCCATAACGCGAGACTGCCGTATGTCCCCAGACGGGAATCGGTCATGATGCGAAGTTTGTCTTCGCGCCTGAAGGCACCACCAAGACCATCGGCGGTATCGGCCCAGCCATCTTCGTGGAAGCCGCCGGTAATCAGAAAACCAACGGCCAGGGTGATGAGCACTGAAATGGACGTGGAAAAAACCATATTGACGAGCACGAAGGTCAGGGCGAGTAAGCCCCCGACGATCACGCCCACCAACGGAAAATAAATGGCCGAACGTCGCAGAGCGGCGTCCGAAAAGTTGGGGTGATTCGGCACCGGGAGTCGGGTAAAGAACCCCAATGCCAGAAAAAAGTCATGCAACATCAGGCGCTGATGCCTGCATCGGCAAAACTGGCCATGTCATTCAGCATTGCAACGGCATTTTTTACCAACGGGTACGCCAGGGCGGCACCGGAGCCTTCACCCAGGCGTAAACCCAGATTCAATAAGGGGGTTGCCGACAGTGCTTCGAGCATGTGCCGGTGTGCCGGCTCCGCTGACTGATGCGCAAATACCCAATTGGCTTTGCTGCCTGGCGCTATCCGCTCAGCACACAACGCCGCAACGCTGGCGATAAAACCATCGACTAATACTGGTGTATTGAGCGATTTTGCAGCCAGTAAGACACCGGTCATCGCCGCGATTTCGAAACCACCCACTTCGGCCAATATCTGCTGCGCTGAAGCATCGCTCAGGCGGGTCAGTGCTTCTTCGATCACCCGTACTTTTAATGCCTGTTGTTCAGCGTTGGCGCCGGTACCCGGACCCACGGTCTGCGACGGTGGTAAACCGGTCAGTGCGCTGAGCAGCGCCGAGGCACTGGTGGTGTTGCCAATGCCCATTTCACCGATTAACAAAATGTTGTGACCATCCCGTACCGCCTGTTCGGCCAGCTGTTGACCGCATTGAATTGCCTGTTGGCATTGTTCGGCGGTCATGGCCGCTTGATGGCGCAAATTCTGGGTTCCGGCGGCTACCGGGCAATGCAACACGCCCGGCCAACGAGCGTCTTCGTTGACAATACCCATGTTTACAATGGTCAGTGGAATGTCATTGGTGCGACAAAAAACGCTCATCGCCGCTCCGCCCGCGGCAAAGTTTGCCAGCATCTGTTCCGTCACCACTTGTGGAAATGGGTTCACACCCTCTGCGCACACGCCGTGGTCTGCACCGAAAATAAACGCGGCGGGTCGGTCAACGGCAGGGGTGGTGGTGTTTTGAATCAGTCCAATCTGTATAGCCAATGTTTCCAGAGCGCCAAGTGAGCCCGGTGGCTTGGTTTTATTGTCGATGATGTCCTGGAGTTGTTGTTGCAACGTGTCTGTCACTTCAGTGGTCATGATGGGTCCTGTGATGAATTGTTAAACTGTCCTTTTAACCACAACGGTTGGCCTGCAATAGTCAGGGCAACGTGATCAGCAAGCCGGGCGATGCGCTGATTCAGTAAGCCCTGCTGATCAATAAACTGTCGGGTTAACGCGCTGGCACCAATGACGCCCAAACTGGATTCATTGGAAATAATGACGGTGTCTTGAGTGCGTGCAGCCAGCGCGCTGAGTAGTGCGTCGGTTCGGGTGTGCAATTGTTCCGGTTGCTCAACCAATACATTGGTGAGCCACACACCGATACAATCAACCAGAAGTGGGCGGTTTTGCGAGGCCAAAGCTTCCGGAAGATCGAGTGGGCACTCCAAGCAATGCCAATGATCCGGCCGGTCGGCGACATGCCGCGCTATGCGCTCGCTCATTTCTGCATCAGTATGGCGCGCGGTTGCCAGAAGCAGCGGTTGATCGGTCATAGCCTCCAAGCACTGCATACCCAGGCGACTTTTGCCGCTTTTTACGCCACCGAGAACGAAGACTGTCGCGCTCATCCCTTTTCCTGCCGTTGATCGTGTGGCGGCACCTTACGAATAAATTGGCGTTCGTGCAATGCTCGCGCACAGATGTTCTATACTCAAGGCGATAATTTCTGACGAGGCCGCCCATGACGCCCCCAGAACTGATTACCAGACAGGAAGCACGCCTCATTGCCGCAGGCAAACAGGCTCAGGAATTGCGCCGTCAATTGGCCATAACTTCGCAGGCTTCGTTGCAAATTATCGCAGCCATGCGTGCTTTGCGGACCGGGATCCCGCTGCCGAACAAACGCGCCACGAAGGCTCTGCTGGAATCCCATTCTTCAAGCGACTAATCGCCACTTTTACCTTTCTTCTGCATTTCTCTATTATGGCGGTTTGCCCAACCCCGAGAGCAGACAGCATGCCGCGCGTTATTGAAGTGATCCCCTACCAGCCCGAATGGGTTGAACAATTTGAGCGTGAAAAAGACCGGATAATGTCCGTACTGAGTGACATAGCAATCGCGGTGCATCATATCGGCAGTACCTCGGTACCGGGGCTTGCTGCCAAACCCATCATTGATATTCTGCTGGAATGCGAATCTCTGACCGCGTTGGATGAACGTTCGCCCAAACTGGCGGACATCGGTTATGAAGCCAAAGGCGAATTTGGTATTCCTCGTCGGCGATATTTTCAGAAGGGAGGAAATCAGCGCAGCCACCATATGCACGCTTTCGTGTTTGACGATACAGAAGTGCACCGGCACCTGGCGTTTCGGGATTACCTGCGCGTTCATCCAGACGTGGCGCAGCAATATGCAGACATAAAACAGCAAGCAGCCGAATACGCCAACCATGACTCGCAACGGTATTGCGATTTTAAAGACAGCTTTGTGAAACAAACCGAGCAACAGGCCTTGCGTTGGAAGGCAGACCAGCATGCTTAGCGGGTTAAACCACATCACACTGACGGTGGCAAATTTACCCCGTGCCACGGAATTCTATCAGGCCATCGGATTTGACCTGCACGTTCATTGGGCGACGGGTGCCTATCTGACCGCTGGAACCTGTTGGCTTTGCCTGAGTGAGGGCCTCCCGAAGCCATCCATGGACTACAGCCATATCGCGTTTTCCATTTCTGAAAAGAGCATCGCTGAGTTGAAAACCGTACTCGCCCGTTTTGCCGTTTCTCTTTGGCAGGAGAACAGCAGCGAAGGTGATTCAGTCTATTTCTATGACCTGGACGGTCACAAACTGGAAGCACATGTGGGTACGTTGGCCACCCGATTAGCCTCTTTGAAGGAGAACCCCTACCAAGGGTTAACATGGCACAAGTAACTTCATCAAAAACTCTGTTAATTACCGGCGTATCACGTGGCTTTGGTTTCGCGTTAGCGGCCGAAGCCGTTGCGCAGGGGCATCAAGTTCTCGGCATTGTGCGCAATGAACAAAGCCAGAAGGCGGTTCTTGCTCAAATGCCAACCGTGCAATTGCTGGTAGCAGACATTACCGCACCCGCCTATGAAAGTTTGCTAACTCAGTTTGTGGCCGGTAAAGCCATCGATGTACTTATTAATAACGCAGGCTCGGGCAGCAAAGGTAAAACGTTGGCGACAACCACCGCGGAGCAACTGCAACGGGAGTTCAATACTCATTGTGTGGCCGCAATGTTAAGCGCAAAAGTATGCCAACCAACACTCATCGCGAGGAATGGACAGTTAGTCAATATATCCAGCCGCCGCGGATCCATGAACATGCAAGCCGACGGCGCTGCCAAAGGTGCGGGTTGCTCTTATTCGTATCGCATCGGCAAAGCAGCGCAAAAAATGTTAACGCTGAGCATGGCCGATGAATTCGACGGTACCGGCGTAACCGTGTGCGCAGTGCACCCGGGACGGTTGTTGACAACACTCGGCGCAAGCGACGCACACATGAGTGCGCAAGAGGCTGCTCAGCGGTTGGTGAGAAAAATAACCAGAAATGAATTAATGCACCGCCAGTTTTACAATTTGGAAGGCGGCGACTTACCATGGTGACCTCAATTAGAGAAGTCTCTTAAAGTTGTCTCATCTTAATGTTCATGGTTTGAATACGATATGCGATTTGCCTCGGCGTCATGTTCAACAATCGCGCTGCTTTTGCCTGGACCCAACCCGCCTGTTCTAACGCAGCAATGACCCGAGCGCGATCGATATGATCAGTGCCAACATTGCCAATGGTATTGATTTGCGGTGATCGCGAACCAACAGTTGATCCATCTGAAGGCAGGTCAATTTGGTGATCCAACGATAGGGTAGTGCTGTCGATGGTGCCGTTTTCGCTCATAACCGAAGCTCGCTCCAACAGGTTCTCTAATTGTCTGATATTGCCGGGCCAGTCGTAATTCATCATTTGGCGCAACGCATCGTCCGTCAGACATAACTTCCGATCCTGCTGTTGTGAAATTTTTTCGAGTAAAAAAGCGGCGAGTTCCGGAAGATCTTCCATACGGTCGCGAAGGGGCGCCGGGTAAACAGGCATAACATTCAGGCGATAGTAGAGGTCTTCCCGAAATCGTCCCTCTCGCACTTCATCTTCCAGGCGTCGATTCGTGGCAGCAATAATACGAACGTCGACGGTCAGCGTCTGGTTTCCGCCGATTCTTTCGAATTCACCTTCCTGCAAAACTCTCAACAACTTTGCCTGAAAGGCAGGCGAAATTTCACCAATTTCGTCGAGAAACAGAGTGCCACCGTCCGCTTGTTCAAAGCGCCCTTTACGTTGCTTTATGGCGCCGGTGAAAGCGCCTTTTTCATGCCCAAAGAGTTCAGATTCCAGCAGATTGTCAGGTAACGCAGCACAATTGAGTTTTACAAAAGGGCCCGTCGCACGCGATGAATTATAGTGAATGGCATTGGCGATCAGTTCTTTTCCCGTGCCGGATTCTCCGCGAACCAGGACGGTGCTGTTCCATTTTGACACAAGGCGGATCTGTTCCAAGACTTTACGCATAGCTGTCGAGTGGCCCACCATGTTGCTCAAACCAAAGTTAACTCTGACTTTGCGTTGCAGTCTGTCGCGTTGTTCGGTCAGGTTGCTGTACTGTTCATTAACCGCACGAGCCAATAACACAGTGCGCGCAATTAGGTTCGCACACATTTCAGTGAAGCGGTTAAACATGGGCAGTATGTCCAGATCTGTCGATGCGGGTTGCGCTGCAAGTACGCCCATAACGTTGGCTTGATTATCTTTGATAGGAACAGCAATGAAAGGCTTTCCCCAATCATAAAGATCCAGTTTGTCTGCGAAATTCAATTCTTCAGAGATCATGGGAATAACGATCGATTGACCTGTGCTGAGTACTCGACCCACGATGCCTTCGCCCACCTTATACTGAACCCGGCTTTGTTTCTTTTGCGTTTGACTGTCATCACAGTGCAACACACCAATTTCCAGTTGTTCACCAGTACTATCGAGTAGAGCGAGCATACCGTATTCCAACAGGGCCTGTTCATGCAGTATTTTTAAAATTGAACGTGTCGCCTGCTCGTAGTCGAGGCTGGTGTGCAATACAACACTCACTTCATAGAGTGCATCGAGTAGTTTGCGGCTCAGGGTGCCAGTGTGTAAGTGTTCTGGTTGCATAAGCCTTTCCCCTACGTTCTTGACAGTAAGAGTTGAAAAGCAGCACCACCGAGTTTGGACGTGCTGATTTGGATAGTACCGCAGTGTTCAGCCACAACCTGTTGAACAATACTCAGCCCGA
Source organism: Reinekea sp. (assembly GCA_050293765.1). Classification (GTDB taxonomy): domain Bacteria; phylum Pseudomonadota; class Gammaproteobacteria; order Pseudomonadales; family Natronospirillaceae; genus Reinekea. Next base: position 28,756 of record JBNKNI010000019.1, on the reverse strand, counting down.
TGCCTCGCGATCCGGTATGGCCGATAGGTTTCGTTGAAAAGAATGGTTCAAATACTTTTAGATTGAGTTTTTTATCGATCGCACCACCACTGTCTTCGATCGACAGGCAAAGCATGGTATCAACCTGATCTGTTCGAACCAGAATCTCCCGCTGTTTGCTGCGGTTAAAATCTATGGCTTCTATCGCGTTGTCGAGCAGCTGTTTCAGTGCCACTCGCAGCCTGATGGGTTGGCCATTAAAGGTCGGTATCGTTCCGTTCAGATCCAGCCGTAGACGAATCGAACGTTTCAGTAATATGGGCGATAGAATTTCGGTCACTTCATGCACAATTTGATTTAAATTAACGGACTGAATTGCCTCATGGGGTCGCTCCGGGATAGCTTCTTGAAGACTGCTTAACGCGGCTTGCCCTGCCTGCAGTGCTAAGGTCAACGGCGACTGCTCTTTGCAGGACTCATCGCGAGTTTTTAACATATCCAACGCGGATGCCATGATGTTCACAGGCTGTTGCAACTGGTGTAAAACGGCGTGCATACTTTCTTGCATCGCGTGCATCATTTCGCTTTCACCAATCAGTATCTGTAATTCGGCCAGACGTTGCTTATGGGCAAGTCGTCGTTCTCGGGTGGTTTCAGTGAGCGTCAGGACCCAGTGAGCTTGAATGTTGGGCTTAAAAAAATCATCGACCGCTGTTGTACTCATGTCCAGACTCAGCAGTCGGCAAGAAAACCAACGGCTGTTGCCATGCAGTTTAATTTCAACGCTGATGTCCTGGGCTTGTTGGCACAGTTGGCTGGCAATAGGTTCATTGGACGACAATCCTAATTTTTGTCTGAGTTGGTCCAGTGCCAAGTGAGCTGGTTCACTTTTAAAGTCGGCCGTCAGTGTTTTATAGGTGAGATTATCCAATACGACATTAAATGTATGATCCAAAAGTGCAACCGCACTCGGCATCGTATTGATGAGTGCGCTGAGCACCTGAACCTTATTGTGTAATTCGGTTTTTCGGACGTGACGCAGACTGACATCTCTTTGAATACCCACATAGAAGTGCTGATTTTTGTCATCTGTTCGTAGCGGAGAAATTTTGATATCGGCGAGATAACGTTCACCATTTTTTTTACGATTAACGAGCGTACCGCTCCAGGTCTGATTGGCGCTTATGGCATGCCAGAGTTGCTGATACACGGCAACTGGCGTTGCTTGATCGCTGATAATTGAGTGCTTGCCGCCAATGACTTCCGTGGCACTGTAACCTGTTGTTTGTTCGAAACTTTCATTGACGTAGAGGATCAAGCCATCGGCATCGGTAATGGAGATAGCCATCGGTGCAGTGTCAATTATCTGGATGAAATCATTCAGCTGGAAATGGCTGTTGCCAGCGTGCTTGATTCGAACAGATTCTGTTCCGTGTTCATTTTTTGCCCCTTGATGCATTTTTTCCCGCCTTATTTCTACTGTTTAGTCACCTAAACGGCATGATTCGAGATTGCCAACAAAAAGTAGGCCGCCGATTTGTCAGATTGTCAGCTTGTGAATGTACGGTTGCCGACAAACCAACGAAATATCCATCGTTGGAACTGACTTATGGTCTGATACAGCAAAGAGCATTCCGAATATGCGGTACCTTATGGAAACTCGGGGACAGACATTTAATTCGTTGATGCAGGACAAATTTTCAGCCTGTTTAAAGCTAATCAGCGTTGATTACGGCAACTGTTAATCACGTATCGCACTACGGGTTCGTTTAATTTGGCTCGAAAATGATGCTTCGTATGCACTCAAAAATGGCATGTTCTGGTTTGGCACAGCTTCTGCAAAAGAGGTGAAGCTGGTTTCCAATGTTCAGGTTTGGAGAACGTACATGACAGAACTGCTGGTGGTGTTGGTAAGTACCGCATTGGTCAATAATGTTGTTTTAGCGAAGTTTTTGGGATTGTGCCCGGTGATGGGCGTTTCTAAAAATATTGACAGTGCGCTGGGGATGGGCATCGCGACGACCTTTGTTTTGTGCCTGGCCGCCGTGGCCTCTTGGTTGCTGGAAACTCTGCTATTGGCACCCCTGCACTTGAGTAGTTTGCGGATTATTACCTTCATCATTGTGATTGCAGCGGCGGTGCAACTCACTGAGCGATTTATCCAAAAACTATCGCCCGTTCTGTATCAGTCGCTGGGTATTTTTTTACCCCTCATCACAACGAATTGCGCGGTACTGGGCGTTGCGTTGTTGGTGGTTCAGGAACAGATGAGTTTTTTCACAACCTTGGTTTATTCCTTGGGTTCAGCCCTCGGTTTTACGCTCGTCATTGTTGTGTTTGCGGGATTGCGCTATCGCTTAAAGACCGCAAAAGTACCTCAAGCATTTACCGGAACCCCCATTGCATTTTTAACGGCAGGGTTGCTGTCCATGGCGTTTATGGGTTTTTCAGGTTTGGTATAGCGTGTTTTGATGAAAAGGAGATTGGCATGAACTTCTTTATGTCTGTTCTGGCACTCGGAAGTCTGGGCTATCTGCTCGGTCTTGGACTTGGCTGGGCACTGGTGGCATTGCAAGTGGACAGTGATTCACGTGTGGATGATCTGGAAGCCATGCTACCCGGAGGGCAATGCGGGCAATGTGGGTTGGCTGGTTGTCGGCAAGCCGCGCAGGCCATGGTAGAGGGTTCTCTCAGCGCGGATGCTTGTCCTCCTGGCGGTGCCGGATTGGCGCAAGCTATTGCAACTTTTCTCGGCGTTTCCGTGGGAGAAAGTCAACAGGAGGTCACGGTCGCCCGTATATCAGAAGCAAAGTGTACCGGCTGTACTCGTTGCTTTAAGGCATGCCCGTTTGATGCCATCGTCGGCGCAAATCGACAAATGCACACCGTGTTGAAAGATATCTGTACGGGTTGCCGGTTGTGCGAAAAGGCCTGCCAAAGCAGTTGCATCGAATTCGTTCCTGTACCAACACAGCTGACCACTTGGCTCTGGCCTAAACCACACGTCGCTTAGGAGACTTCATATGGCGCTGTTTAGTAAACCGTTTCAGGGTGGCGTTCACCCTCAAGGTTTCAAAGAACTGACGAATAAACAAACCATTGGAAAGCGGCTAGCAGTGAAGCGAATTTTTTTGACATTGCAGCAGCGTAATGGAACCGTGTTGCAAACAAAATTAGCGAAGGGCGAGACTGTCGGAAAAGGTCAACTGGTCGCGTATGGTTCCAGTGATATGGCCGTTCCGCTGCACAGCCCGGTCAATGGTTATATCGAGGATATTTGCGATCACGTTTCTATTCATCCTTCTGGGTTGCCAAGTAAAACTGTTGTTATTCGCGCAAACGATAATCCCCACTGGGCTGCTCATTATGCAGCGGAAAACGTTTACGCTCTAAGCGCTGATGAAATGATCGATCGGGTATTGCAGGCCGGCGTGGTTGGGCTGGGTGGTGCAGGATTCCCGACTGGCATCAAACTGCGTTTGGCGCGCCAGAAAAAAGTCCACACACTGTTGGTTAACGGTGGTGAATGCGAACCCTATTTAACTTGTGATGATCGATTGATGCAGGAAAATGCTGCTGAAATTGTTCTGGGCGTGGAGTGCATGCTGAAAGCCGTGGGCGCACAGCAAGCAATTATTGCGATTGAGGACAACAAACCAGCCAGCATTAATGCAATTCGGAATGCCGCTGATCACCTGGCGTCAGTCAGTGTGCAAATGGTCCCCAGTGTCTATCCCATGGGGTCTGAACGCCACCTAATGCAGGCGGTGTTCGGCAAGACCGTCAAGCCAGGTCAACTCAGCGCCGACATCGGTATTCTTGTGCAAAACGTCGCAACCGCACGCGCTGTCTATCACGCGGTAAGGTATCGACGTCCGTTGGTTGAACGAGTCATCACCGTCTCAGGTGCGGGTATTGAACGGCCTCAGAATATTTGGGTGCCAATAGGCACACCTGTGCATGAAATTTTAACCGCCTGTGGTGGCTTAACGATGGATTGTGAACGACTCATCGCCGGTGGACCGATGATGGGACAGGTTATTCCCTCACCGTATGCGGCCTTGGATAAAAGCATTGGTGGTCTCATTGCAATGACCAGCGCCGAATTACGTCCCACACAGCAACAGGATTGCGTGCGATGCGGTCGCTGCGTACAGGCCTGCCCGATGGGACTCATGCCGTTTCAGATGGCGGCGCACGCAGGCGTCGAAGACTTAGACGGCGCACGGAATTATGGCTTGGATCATTGTCTTCTTTGTGGCGCCTGTGCCTTCGTTTGTCCATCCCACCTTCCACTGGTTCAGCATTTTCAACACGCGCGAGGAAAATTAAACGCGACTCGTCAAATGACACAGAAATCGGCCTTAACCCGGCAACTTGCAGACGCGAAGAAACAGCGGTTGGAACGGGAAGCGCAAGCTCGTCAGGCCGCGAAGGCTGCACGAGTTAAGCGTACGAAACCGGTTCGTCGTCAAACCACAACAGAGGGAGATTCCTGATGGTGCAATACAATGCCGTGGCCGGACCACACACGCACAGCGGCCAGAACAGTCGTGTCCTGATGTATCAGGTAATGTTGGCGTTAACGCCCGCTGCCTTCGTTTCGTTCGTTTGTTTTGGGGTGCGCGTGCCGTTACTGTTGTTGAGTGCCTCTGTTACAGCCGTGTTGTGCGAAGCGCTCATGCTTCGTTGGCGCGGAGCTAAGGTTGCGCATGCACTCGACGGGTCGGCTTTTTTAACTGCCTGGTTATTGGTGTTCAGTTTGCCGGTATCCGTCCCCATTTGGTTGGTCATGTTGGGCGTTGTTTTTGCGATTGTGATTGGTAAGCAGGCTTATGGTGGTTTAGGCCACAATCTTTTCAATCCCTCGATGTTGGCCAGAGTGATGTTGTTAATCTGCTTTCCGTTGCAATTAACGACCTGGTGGCAGGCCGTGCCATTGCAACTGGGTGATTCCGGGCTCATAGCGAACCCGGTGTGGTTGGGTGTCGACGGCGTCAGTGCGGCGACGCCTTTAGCATCGAACACAGCAAACACGGCAATGTGGTCACTCGCGTGGGGCGGATACGGCGCGAGTCTTGGTGAAACCAGTGCGATTGCTTTGTTGATTGGTGGACTTTACTTGCGCTGGCGCAAAGTGATTACCTTGGTTATTCCGACCGCCGTATTGAGCGGATTGTTGGTCCCGGCCTTTTTCTGCCGCCTGATTTGGCCTGAGGATTTTTTACCGGTGAGCCAGCATCTGTTTGCGGGAGCCACGTTTTTAACCGCCTTCTTTATCGCTACGGATATGGTGACCTCACCGGCGAGCCAACGCGGTCAGTGGTTGTTTGGCGTGGGTTGCGGTCTGTTAATGTTTTTAATCCGAAGTTTCGGTCAATACCCGGAAGGGGCAGCGTTTGCGGTTTTGATTATGAACGCATTCACCCCGGTCATTGATCACTTCATACGCCCGACGGTTTTCGGTTCGCGCGGTCCACTGGCATGGCGAGGTAACGCATGAGCAGGCAACGATCTGACGAGACTGTTTTATATTCTGCTGGTTTTCTTGGCTTTGCGTGCGCGGTTTCGGCGGCGCTCTTGCTGGCCATTGTGAATCTCACCGAGCCGATCATTGAATTACGTTTTCGCGAGGATCAACTGGTCGGCCTGAACCAGGTTCTGCCCGTATCAGAATTGCAGAATGATCTGCTGAGTAGCGAAGTGACGGTGCTCCATCTGCTGCAGGAATACAGGATGTTTACCGGAATGACGGAGAATAGTGACCCGCTGGGGTACGCCGTTCAATTCAGTGTCGAAGGTTATGCGGGACCCATTGTTATCTTGATGGGAGTAAACGCCGACCTCTCCATCCGCCAAGTTAGAGTGCTCAGCCATTCTGAAACGCCGGGTCTGGGCGATAAAATCGAGTTGGGTAAAACGTCCTGGGTCAATCAATTTTCAGGCTTACAGCTCGACAGCATAACGGTTGAGAATTGGGCAGTAAAAAAAGACGGCGGTCAGTTTGATCAGTTCAGTGGTGCGACCATTACGCCACGCGCCGTTGTGAACGGCATACACCAGACTCTTGTGGAACTGCCCGCCATCATCCGCGAAGCAGAAACTCAACGTGGGCGATCAGCGACCGGCAGTGGAGGGGAGTCATGAGTCATTTTAAGACGGTAGTCTCAGATGGATTGTGGAATAATAATATTGTTTTAAAACAGTACATGGCGTTGTGCCCATTGCTGGCGGTGACATCCAGCGCAACCAACGGATTGGGCTTAGGTTTGGCCACCTTGGTTGTCATGGTGGCTGCCAACGCAATGGCGTCCGTGTTCGGTCGCTGGGTGACGAAGGCGGTTCGGTTACCCTTTAATATTTTAATGATCGCAAGTTTAGTGACGTTGACAGATCTTTTGCTTAACGCTTACCTGCACGAGCTGCATAAAGTCTTGGGTCTGTTTATTCCGCTCATTGTCACCAACTGCGCTATCCTCGGTCGCGTCGAATCCTTTGCCAGCAAACAGACACTGGGGTTGAGTTTGGTGGATGGTCTCGCGATGGGATTGGGCTTTACCTGGGTGTTAGTGGTATTGGGGGGCTTGCGAGAAATCTTTGGTAGCGGCACGTTGTTCGCGAATGCCAGTGGATTGCTGGGCAGTCACTTCTCTTTTTTGGAAATGACTATCCTGCCGGACTATCACGGTTTTCTACTGCTGATATTGCCGCCGGGAGGTTTCCTGATGTTGGCCGGTATTCTGGCGTTACAACAAGCCTTTGCCAGCAAACACGGGCAGAACAAAGGCATGACGAAAGCAGGGAGTGTCACATGCATGTAAGTGTGGTTTACGCTGAACAAGAACAACAGTGGTGGTTAGATGTCGATTTACCAGAGGGTGCCACAGCGATTGCCGCCATTCACGCCAGTGGTCTGCTCGACTTGGTTGAAGGCATTGATCTCACGCAGCAGAAGATCGGTATTTTTGGTAAACCGGTTCGCCTCGATAACCTGTTGGTGGAGGGTGATCGAGTGGAAATTTACCGACCTTTGCTTTGGGTTCCTCCTCAGGATGAGGACGAAGACGATTAACCCGCTCGAATTGCAAGCTTGCAACGCCGTTCTGAATTCTGATTGATTGCCTTGGCGCTCTATCGCAATTGGTTAAGTAAGACTCAATACTCACACTTTTTTCGGCGAAACAGACTCATCTAAACAATGTCAAAGAGCCCCGGTTGGAGGTGCCCTGGATCGTGAGTTTGTGAACGATGTAGCTCGCGCAATCAATGACTGTATTTATTCCTACGATAGATTGTTGCATTGGTAACAATCCGACAGCCATTGCTGTTTGTTTTTCTGTCTTTTTCCTGGTCATCGTTGTGAAAGCCGCACCAGACCTCACCCCATCCGGAACGAACAATTGGCCGTGCAATTGCAACAGTGCGTTAACAGCAGTGAAACTGTACAACGGAGGAACACCCCATGAGTAAGATCGGCATTTTCTTTGGCACAGATACCGGAACAACGCGCAAGATCGCAAAACAAATATATCGTCAACTGGGTGAGGAATTGGCTGACAAACCCGTCAACATCAATCGTGTCGACTCGGCTATTTTTAGCCAGTATGAGAAATTGATTTTAGGTACGCCGACTTATGGTTCTGGCGAAATGCCTGGCCTGGAAGCGGAATGCCAGGAAGCCAGTTGGGCAGAATTTGCCCCTGAACTGGCAGAGATAGATTTGAACGGAAAAACAATAGCGCTATTTGGTTTGGGTGACCAGGTGAACTACCCAGATGAATTCGTTGACGCGCTCGGACAATTGTATGACTTGGTGGTAGAGGCTGGTGGCCGTGTTGTCGGGTCTTGGCCAACAGACGGCTACAACTACACCAGCTCAATGGCTGACGTTGACGGGGAGTTTGTTGGCTTGGTACTGGATAACGATAATCAGGCTGAACAAAACGATCAACGTTTAAGCGAGTGGCTGGTTGAGGTCAAACACGCGATGTTAGAAAGCGAATGCGAACTGGCTTAAATTCCGACAGTTAATGATCAACGTTCATTCCTCTTGCACCGGCGGTCCGGGAACAACACGGCCGTCGGTGTTTTTTTGTGACAGGTTAAACCGTATGCACGGAAGATGAACGGCACTTACACAACCAGTTCAGAGTTGCCCTTGTACCCCGTTCGCACTGAGCAGGGCACGGATCAATGTGTAGTAAGGATGATGTTTTTTCGACATTCTCGTATTCTATGCCGCTCTACTGCATCCGCAACACACTACGCTGCAATCAGCAGTTGCTGAATCCAACGTTTTTGAAGACGGGCTTTTTCGCGCTGCTGATGTTTCTGTTTAATTTGAGTTTTCGCAGCCGCAAACGAAACCCGATGCGCGGCAACAATACGCTGGCAATAGAGCAGGTGCATGCCAATGTCCGTTTCTATGGGTTGTGAAATGTCACCCTGTGCCATTTTAAAAAGCGCTCTGTCCAACGGCGGGTGTAATTGACCCTGGCTTACCAAGCCAAGTTTTCCTTCGTTCAACGCGGTCGGACATTCGGAATGGCGCAACGCCAACAGGGCAAAGTTATGTTGATTTGCTTGCTTACGAATCTCCGTGCAGCGAGTGAGGGCCGCGGTAGGGGTATTTTCTATAAACTCGTCATTGATGGTGATTAAAATGTGAGATGTCTCCCGACGTTCCGGTTGACTGAATTTTGCCTGATTCTGAAAGTAATAAGCTTCGGCTTCCGCATCGCTGAGTTCAGAAGCATGTCTGGCAACGTACTCTAATGTTGTGTCACATAACAATTCGTATTCGAGTACTTGTCGTAACGCCACCCGATCGAGCTGATACTGCGCGAGTAAGGCGTCAAATTCTGAACCGGACTCGAATCGGCTCGCCAGCGTCTGCAAGGCATCCGTAACCGTCTGAAAGCTGATATGCACCCGGCTGGATTCATCCGAGACTAAAATTGCCTGTTGTATCTGTTGTTGTCGAACCACCATTTGCGCCAACCGGTTACGTTCACTGTCGTCAAGCTGGTCCGGTAAGCAATGAAAGCTTTCAAGGGCGGTTTTCAACGTCAGATAGCGACTCATCGCGGTGTCAGAAAACATATTAGTCGTCATGCGCAATTCTCCTCCTGTTGATCTGAAAGCGCCTTTTCTGGCAGCCAGATATCGTGTTCACCAATCAAAACCCGGTAGCGTATGTCTTCACAGTCATTGTCAACGGCAATAATGTCCAGCCTGTCACCCCGATGCGAAATTTGCTGCCCGTCACAGCGCAAGGCGACACAAAGCTCAACTCGATCACCGCGTTCAAATTTGTGCGCATACCATGGTGAGTCAGCGGTCTGGAGTTCAGTTTCACGACAGCCCACAATGATATTTTGGTCGAGGAAATGTACCTGATAAATGATTTTATCTTGTTGAAAAACACCCGACTGGCGAACGTAGCCAACGCTGCCTGTGCGCACTAACAGTTGCCCTTTTCGATAGTGCACACCGTGTTCATCGTTGCGAATTGTTCGGATAACCCGAACCGCCATTCCATACTCAAATTTCGGCATTAGCATGGCGGGTTCTCTCTTGGTATTTGACTTTGCCCGCAGTCGAGCTTGCACCTGTCGCAGTGCAGGGTTGGCTCGATCATTTGGCCGCTCTGTAAGCGTTGCACCGCACAGAGAAACGCCGTACGCAATTGGACCATGCTGGCCGTGCTATTGAGTTTTCCGAGCTCCTGATTGAACATCCGTAGCAACGGAATCCGACGGTGTCGAGGTACCAAAGCGGTCGCATCTATACTAAGAAAGTCAGTCATCGCTTCCAGGCTTTCTAAACGAGTCAATTCTTGCAACGGGGTCATTCGGGCGCGCTCCCTGTCTCGTGCAGAGCAGTGATCATCTGCTTAAGTTGAGTTTCATTCGGGTTCTTTTTACGCAGTTCGCAATAGTCCGTAATGTCGCTGTACAGGCGGGTCAGATCCTGCGGTTGTAAGGTATAGCCCCAATGGCTGAGCTGACGGTTGAGCGCACGAAGACCGCTGTGTTTGCCAATAATCATTTGGTGCTCACGGCCCAGCAATTGCGGAGAAAAGGCTTCGTAGTTTGCTGTCGCTTTATAGAATCCGTCTAAGTGAAGACCCGATTCATGCGTGAAAATAGACTGACCGGTGGCGCATTTTTGCTGATGAATTTTTCGACCACTGGCACGCGCAACCTGTTTTGATAAACCCGGTAATTGACTGAGATCGATGGCCGGTGCACGTGCCTTATATTGAGGCAGCACGTGAGCGGATAACGCGACTTCTTCCAGGGCTGCATTACCGGCCCGCTCTCCTAACCCGTTGACCGTTGTGTTTATACTGTAAACTCCGGCGGCCATCGCAGCCAATGTGTTGGCGGTCGCCAAACCTAAGTCATTATGTGCGTGCATTTCGATCGGTAAGCCAAATTGGCACAGAGTCCGCAATTGTTGGTAGAGGCCGAAGGGGTCGCAAATTCCGAGCGTATCCGCATAGCGAATACGTTGAGCGCCCGCACGTTCTGCCGCATCAATTGCTGAGGCAAGGGTGTCGTTGTTAGCGCGGGAGGCGTCTTCCAAACCAATACACACGCTCAGTCCAATATCGTGAGCATGATGCACATGTTCGGCAATCCGGCTGAAGAGTTTCGCTTCTGAAAGTCCCAGTTTGCTTTGACGTTGTTGTGTTGATACGGGGATCGACAAATCGACCCAGTTCAATCCAAGACTCTGGCATTGGTCAATGTCACCGTGTGTCATCCGGCACCATGCCATGGTCTGAGCGTGTTTGAGCGAACGACATAGGGTTTTAATGACGTCGTGCTCGCGCTTACCCATCGCAGGTATACCAACTTCCAACTCGGTGACTCCCGCAGATTCAAGAGCAAGGGCAATGGCCACTTTCTCCTCCACCGTGAAGGCCACCCCGGCGGTCTGTTCACCGTCGCGCAGTGTCGTATCATTTACCACAACGTTTTTCAGCGAATGATTCATTGATCGCGCTTCCGGTTCACATTAACCAAACATGGGAATAAATTGCTGCGCGTCGTTATTGTCGCTATTCCAGTAGGGCGACAATGCACGCAATTGCTCGATAATGAGGGGCATATGTTCCAGTACCCGATCAATCATTTCCTCAGTCGTTTGCCGGGATAACGAAAATCGAATCGCGCCATGGGCGGCCGTGTAGGGAATATTCATTGCCCGCATCACGTGGGAAGGTTCCAGCGAACCCGAGGTACAGGCAGAACCGCTGGACGCGGCAATACCAACTTCGTTTAACATGAGCAGGATGGCCTCGCCTTCAACGTATTCAAACGCAATGGTGCTGGTATTCGGAACCCGGTTGTTTGCATCGCCAGTCAGCTTTGCATTGGGGATCCGGGCCAGCAAGCCCATTTCTAAACGATCACGCATTCGTTCAATGCGGGGCATATCGGTGCTGATTGCCTGTTGCGCGAGCGTAGCGGCCATGCCCATGGCTACAATCCCGGCCACATTTTCGGTTCCTGCGCGACGTCCACGTTCCTGATGTCCGCCACGCAGTAGCGGTCGAAATTTTGTGCCTCGTTTTAAATACAGAACTCCGACACCTTTAGGCGCATGAATTTTGTGACCCGAGAGCGAGAGCATATCTATTTTGGTTTTCTGTACATCAATGGTGACTTTCCCAGCGGCTTGTACGGCATCGCAATGAAACAAAACCCCCGCTCGGTGTGCGGCCAGGGCGAGTTGCTCGACCGGAAATAAAGTCCCAGTTTCGTTGTTTGCCCACATAATGCTGGCAATGGCCACACGTGAGGAAAGCGCTGCATGGTAGGCTTCTATATCCAAACGACCTTTGCCGTCTACGCGGATCCAGTGCACGAAATAGCCTTGGCGTTCCAGATGACGACAAACTTCCAGTGTCGCCGGGTGTTCAACCACCGAGCAGATAATTTCCTTTCGATCCGGAAAACTCTCGACGGCAGAGAGGATTGCCGTGGTATTCGATTCACTGGCGCAGGAGGTAAAAATAATTTCGGAGGCATGTTGCGCGCCAACGAACCATTGAACCTGGGTGCGCGCTTTTTCCAAAGCGTCGGCCACAGGCGCACTGTGCCCGTGAATCGAAGAGGGATTGCCGAAAAACTCCGTTAAGTAGGGCAGCATAGCGTCGATGACTTTTGCATCAACCGGGGTTGTGGCGTTGTTATCCAGATACGCAATCGTGTTCATGCCAAACCTCCGGTTGCTTGCGCCATACCCACGGGATAAACCGTAATCGTTTCGTTCAGCGCTGCACACAATTTGGTTTCGAGCATGGCGAGTGTTGCACCGGATAACCCGCACCCGGTGCAAGCACCGCTCAGATTAACGAAGACCATGTCATCTTCCAGGTCGGACAGTTGAATGTCACCACCGTCGGCTTGTACGGTTGGACGAATTTCGGCAATCACCTGCTCAATAATGCGAATCCGGGCCAGTAAACCAGAACCCAACGGTTTCTTGGTAACGGGGGTAGTATCGTAAGTTTTGACTTTTTTCTCAGGTGTTCGGGTAACAGACGGCGAATTATCGGTTAAGCAAGCTGCCAGTACCCATTCAATTTTTTCATGGCAGGATGCACAGGCGCCGCCCGCTTTGGTGTACTGAATGACCTCTTCTAACGTACGCAGCTGATTCGCTTTTACGACTCGTTTTATCAACTCATCGTCTATCGCAAAGCATTTGCAGATGAGCTGTCCTTCTTCATGATCCTCGGCGATTGCTTCACCACGGTAGTCAGCGATTGCCGCGTGTAGCGCTTCCATACCCATAACGGAACAATGCATTTTTTCGGGCGGCAGACCATCCAGATAATTGGCAATATCCTGATTGGTAAGCGTTGCCGCCTCTTTCAGTGTTTTACCAATGATGAGCTCCGTCAGTGCAGAAGATGAAGCAATGGCGCTACCACACCCGAAGGTTTGAAAACCCGCATCGAGGATAACTTCATCATCCGGATTGATTTTCAGAGTCAAACGTAATGCATCGCCGCAGGAAATCGAACCGACGTCTCCAAGAGCATTGGCGTTCTCAACCTGTTTGGCATTACGAGGAGAAAAGAAATGATCTTTCACTTTTTCTGAATAATTCCACATAGCATGCTCCTGTCAAACGATCATAAAAGCAAAGCCCGACTGCAGATCCAGTGAGGACTGTCAGACACTGTTGGGAACCAGGATGATTGTCAGTGGCATCCAGCAGCCGAGCTTTGCACCCTTTATTGATTGCAAAGTGGATGCCGTAAAACGCGGAAAAGTCGCAATCTGTATTCAGCTCAGCGCTGGCGCTGGCTTGCCGGTTGTTCAACCATGAAGTGAATTGTTGTTAGGTTCGCAACTGTAAGTGCGATATGACAAATTTGTCATGGTTGCGACAAGGTTTGTTGGTGCTGCGAAAAGGCATTGAAAAAACGGGCAATGTCATACTCCGTTGGCGCAATCCAGAAGATGCAAGAATACTGCAGTGCATGGAATATCCGCTGATTAATCAGCACTGTCTGGCGTAATACAGAGTGTGTTTTGTAAGTATTGCTGGTTTTTACGCAGAAGGTAGGAACTCATTCGTTGCCCCGTGCCGATTCCAACCAGAAAACCAGCCGCCAGCAACAGGGGAGGGCTGCTCATCAACGTCAAGACGCCTGTTAACACAATTGTTGTTAACAACGTTGGTAAGAGTGCGTAAGCCAAATACACCAAGACCACTCGGTCATCGATCGTTACCTGAACGGTCTGGTTGGGCATGAGTGCGGCTTGCGTTTCGCTCAATAACGTTCGCTCGTTGTCGTTCTCCATCGCCAGAACAGCACAATGGCTTTTGGCGTGGCATTGAGAGCAAGCACCCTGTCGCTGGGCGCGAAGCCTCACATCGCTTTCATCGGCATGAATAACGGTGGCGGTAAGGTGTGCCATCAGGCTAGGCCAACAGGCTGGCTTTAACATGAGTTTGGCATAGTTTCGGGCAAACCTTCGCGCACGAGACACAACCGATGCAATCACCTTCGTTTGCCAATGTCATTACCATCATGACCTGGTCATCTTCATCATCGTCATCGATTTCCCGCTCAATCAAGTCAAACACGTTGCGCGAACAAACCTTATAGCAACGCCCACAACCTATGCAGGTTTCCTGATTAATATTGGTAATGAATTGTGGCTCCCAGGGCAGCCCCGCTCTGGTTAAAGCAATCTTGGACATGGGTTCACTCCTCGGTTCTGTTGGGTCGCTTACGACCACTTTTCATTTAATAAATTCAGTAAATGACGGTCTTTATTCGCTGCAGACGGGTCATTGGCGTCTCTGTTACTGACATCGTTGTCACACCGAAATGTTTGTAACGGTTTGCTGTGCCATATCGCTACTGCGTTAGCCAGCACCGAATCGATACGTTCGCCTTGTGGTACAACCTTGGCCAGAACCCGGTGTTGGAAAAGCTGACGAACAGCGGAAGGGCCAATGGCCGTACAGAAACAAAGTTGGCTGCCTTCAGTCACCTGAACCCGTTGCATGATTTTTACGTTATCGTGTTTGCGTTCACCGGTGCTGAAATTGGCAATACTCAAGAGCGTCCAGTGACCATCGGCCAATCCGTAAATCAGTAACTGCGGTGTGTGACCAAAGTGTTGATTAACCTGCATCCGGTTGTCGCTGGCAATCGCAACCTGCAATTCCCAATGCGAGTCTGGTTGGTCAGGGATAAGTTGTAAGTGTCGTGTAGTCGGATTCATACCGGGACGACCTCCGCTTTGGAAAAGTGATAAGGACTGACAAACGGCTGTGGTCCCGGACCGTTTAAAAACTGCACCCGGTTTGCGATTCGAAACAGAAGTTCGCGGGCGCCCTGGTAGCCAACACTCAGCATATCTGCGGTACCAAAATGATCATGACACGGAAAACCAAAGCGAATAACCGGAATTGCCGGTTCATAAATGTGGGCACAGTGGGTATTGCCAATCATAAACAGGCGTTCTGCGTTAACGTCGGCCAGATCGTGAAGATCACCAATAATGATGTGGTCTGCGTGGCAATGCTGCAGCGCAACCGACGTCGTGGTGGTGACCGCAACCGGCACGCGAACGCCTGCCTCGTGCAACAGTGTATCGAAACCGACTAAGGCATCCGGCTCCAGGGCCAGCGCAGCGTGACTGCCCGCAAGAACGAAGTGCGTATCCAGTAACGCATCCTGCAAGCGTTGACGGTCTCGTTTTATTGGGCCTGGTACCGGTGTACCACTGATTTCTTTTAACGCGGTGATAAATGCATCGGTCTGGCGTATGCCCATAACGTGCGTAAAGAAGTAGGCCGGGATGCGAAATGCTTCTTGCAACCACTTTGCAGTACCGAATAGCGATTCACCAATGACCAGCGTCGCGTCGCTTTGATGAAGCCGGTCCAGATCTGCCAAAGTTGTTCCCCCGGTAGACGTCGCGCAATGCTCATGCGTTTCCAGATGTCCGTCAAGAGACTGGCTGATATCGGGTACGATGATCGGATTCAAACCAAATTGGCGGACTAGCCCGGCAATACTGTCGACATCCGCCGGGGTGAGTGCGCTGCCGCAAAGCAGGTTAACCTGCTTGGGTATTTTTACACGCCGGTTGCTGTTGTGGAGTCGGTGGCGGATAACCGCATCAACCGTCGCGGCGAAACCGGTCTGCAAACTGCCTTTAAAATCGGGGCAACTCACTGGGACAATCGTTGTCTCACTCGTGTTTGTTTTTGACGTTTTTAAACGGTGAATGGTGTGCGCGATGTCCGCTCCCTGCATTTCAGCCAGCCCCGTATTGATAACTGTAATGAGTTCAGGGTGATGTTTATCCGTTAAGGTTTGCAACGCTTCAATGAGATTGTCTTCGGTACCCATAACGGCGGCAATTTGGTCAATCGCCGTATTCTGTATGGGCATGGGCTCCCGATAGTGCTGAATTAAATAGACCTTCGCAAAGGCGCTGCAACCTTGAGCGCTGTGCATCAACGGAATGCTTTTATTGAAACCAAGGGTCGCTAACACAGCACCCGTGGCGCTGCTGGTTTTAAGTGGTTGGGTCGTTGCTGGCCGGGTCGATTTAGTGACAGTACTCATTGGGCATAGTCTCCACTAAAGCCATTCCGGTTGTTGCACGGCATGTGACCACACCGGGCTGAGTAAGGTTTGACTCAGATTACGCGCGAGGTTGATCATCCCTTCATAACCGGCATAGGCATGTTCGCGTTCCTGATTAATGTCCAGGAACGCAAGCTTTGCTTTAATCGCGGTGTACTGGTTTCGTCCGCCCGCGATCAGAATATCCGCTTGCAGTGCACGAGCTGTGTTCAACAGCGTGTTGGCGTCACCTTCATCAAGCATGAGCGCCTCGCTGCCCATGATTTCCTGAATTCGGGCTTTGTCTTCTGCGGTCGATTTTTTGGTCCCGGTAGCGACGACCGTCATACCCAATTCTTGTAACGCACTGACAATCGACCAGGACTTCACGCCACCGGTATATAGCAGCGCACGCTTGCCCTTTAGTTGCGTACGGTAGGGTATTAAGGCTTGCCGAACCCGTTCGGTTTCACGGTGGATTAACGCTTCTGTCTCGTGCTGGAGCTGATCATCATCGATAAAATTCGCGAAGCGGCGTAAAGCCATAGACATGTCACGTATGCCATAAAAACTGCCTTCGAACCAGGGGACGTGGTAGCGCTCCTCTAACCGACGGGCCACGTTAACTTGCGCACGGGAGCACACCACCATGAGTGCGTCGGCGCGATGCAAGGTTTGTATCTGATGGAACTGAGCATCGCCCGACAACGTGCCGAGTAAACGGTAACCAAGCTCAGCCAGCAGAGGGGTCACATGCCATAATTCCCCGGCAATGTTGTACTCACCGATCAGTGCAATATCGTGTACCCGTTGGTCAGGTCGGTGCAGCATGGTTGGTTTTTCCGGCGGTTCAGCGGTCCCGATGACGTGATTGACCATCACGTCACCGGCGATTCGGTTGCCCAGATTTTTACTGCCGTAAAATCCAGCAGCGTCGACCAATATGACCGGGCGTTTGAATTGTTGTTGGGCCAGCGCGCAAATCGCGGCGACGTCATCGCCTTGCAATGCGGGCACGCAAGTGGTGTAAACAAAAACCGCGCTCGGGTCTTGCTCGTCAATGATCTGTCGTATGCTGTGCAACAAACGCTTTTCGGAACGCCCCATGATAACGTCTTGCTCGTTCAGGTCTGTGGTATAACCCAGCCGGAACAATGGGGCCTCGACCGATTGACTGCCACGGTTGTCCCAGCTGTTGCCCGCACAGGCAATGGGACCGTGGATAAGATGCGCGACATCGGTAATCGGAAACAGACTGATTTGCGCACCATCGAAACAACACCCGCCCGCGGTTGCGCCGGGTTTCGATCGGCTGCAGCCGCTTTTGCTGGCGCTGTTGTGCTCGCAAGCCGGTTCCTGTTTAAGTTGTGCCAAATCGTGTCGGTTCATAAAGTTTCTCGACGTGTACTGAATCCCGGTTCTTGTTATGAGTGTTTTGCAAATTGCAAACCAGGTTCGGTTCTTGTTTGCATTCCGCACCAACGTGCCTCTTTTGGCCGGTTTTCTCGGCACTTGTTGTCATAGCTCGTGTGTCGCGCGACAACAACGACGCATGACATTGTTGCATTGCTGACAAAACTGTCAGACCTGGCGGGTGTTAACTCCGATCTGTCGCGCTCGTTGTTCGCCAGACATTACTTACAACTCAGCTTCCTGTAGCGCAACGATAATGCCTGTCGCACATTCCGGTTGCAGAGTGAACTGCGCACAGCCCAAACTTGCCGCCATCAGGTGCAGTTCGTAGTGTTGACCTCGCCAAAAGGGTTCACGCTCCGCTAAGTCATCTTCACTGCAAAAAATAACGGTCAGCGAAGGCCAATGTTGTTTTAACCGCTTTCGGCAAGAGTGTTCCTTTGGTGCGTCGCCAATCACGGTAATGATACTGTCGAGTTGTTTAGCCGACAGTCTGAGCAGCGCATTGTTGGTGTCCTGAGTTTGCAGCATGGCAACTTTGCTCCAATCGTTTTTGAATCCATTTGGGTGGCTTGCTTCTGATGACGGTTTGTATTTTGGTCATCACCTCAGCGCAGGGGATGGGTTCTGCGTACTTGATCGGGTGAATGTTCGCGCGGGTCACTCTGGCGGCGGATGGTCCGCCAATAGACAACGTGGTTAGTAATTGACAGTCAGCGAGCTGAGCAATGAGTGCCTCCGTTCGACTCTGCCCCTGCATGATTGAAGTGACAGGACGCACATCGACCAATCGCCAATGTTCAGCGCTGACGTCGTAAATGAGAAACCGTAAACAAGAACCAAAGTGTCCGTTTATTTCTTCGCCACTGTTAGAACTCACCGCAACACGCAATTTTGGCGCTGTAATAGCGGGCAGGTTTGGAATGGTCGGAGCCGACATATCCGAGACCGTTTCGTTGGTTAAAATGGCCAAAGCATGGTTAGCCTGTGCTCGTTCGATATCGCTCGATACCGCTTGCAACCACTGAAACCATGGTTTGGGCGTTAAACCACGTAATTTGCGTTCAGTCAGCGGTTCACCTAGGCGATCCACGAGCAACTGTAAAAATTTCTCGATGCTGAGTGAATCGATAGCCTTTGCAGCCAGACCTAAACGTAACGCCAATTGGTTTTCTACCGTTTGCATGTCAGCTCCTATTCGGCCCGACGGGCTCGTACGGTTATGGGCAGTTGAGGTGCCGGGCTGAGCGGGTCAATGTAGTAGTGTGAACCATCTGTCAGCAACACGTTGCCACCCCACTTTTCAGGCAGATCAAACTCCAGCGTTGCCACTGTTGTTTCAAGATCTTTCTTGGCGACATAGAAGGACAAAGCCCCTTCGGAGTCACGGCGGATCATGACGTTTGCCATTGTCTTACCCCTTGGTTTTATGAAGAACAAAGAGATCGGAACCGCGAGCGTTCCGATCTCTTAAGGGCACCTCTGGAAAGTCCATCAGACTCTGGGCTTAAGAACGAGGTTAGGGCTAGGCGAAAATTGGTAAACCTAGCGGGCTAAGTTAATAATTTTCAACAAAGCCATAAGTTCGTTCTTAAGTCCCCGTAGGGCGCGGGCTGGCAACGCACAAAACGTCGTTAAACACTTTGAAAAGGACTCGTCATTCCCTTCAGTGTTTACCTTGTTTTGCACGTTGCGAGCACACGCGCAGAGCTCGACGGACTTTTTAGAGGTGCCCTTTATACCGTCGTTTAGCGAACCAGATCGAAACTGTAATCCGTCTTGCCGATCTGACTGGCTTGTTGGTCGAGCTTTTCAAGCACCGTGTTCACCAGCGTGGTCAGGATGGTCATACCGCCTTCGTAACCCAGCGTGGTATTTCGATGTAAGTGATGCCGATCAAAAATGGGGAAGCCCAGGCGAATCAATGGGACTTCAAAGTCATCGCTTTTAGCCTTCGTATCCCGCTGAATGAATTTCGCGTAGGAATTGCCAATCATAAAATCAGGTCTGTTGGTAAACACCAGCGAACGGAAATGCCATAGGTCTTTTCCAACATACACTTCGGCATTTTCGGTACTCGGGCTTTGCGCTAACAGGGCTTCCATTCTTTTGCGCCAACGTTTATTACCGTTGTTACACAAAACATGTTTTATCTCGCACCCCAACTCTTGCAGGAACTTACACAGGCCGTAGAGATAATCGGGGTCGCCAAATAAGCTGAAGCTAACGCCGTGCAACCAGGTGTGAGAATCGGTCATCATATCCACCAACCGGCCGCGTTCCTTTTCCAAGCTGGCTGGAATAGGCTTACCGGTCAACTCGGAGATTTTCATCAGCAGATCGTCAGTAAACTCCAGGCCCATAGGAATGTTCAGTTCGGGAACCTCATGTTGCCAGATGCCCTCAACATACTTACGGGTTTTAACCAACTGATCGGGTTGCAGCAAAAGGGTGGTGATCGCATTCGGTGCGTCAACCATGTCGGCAATTTTAGTGCCGCCGGCATACATGCGGTACTCACCGTCGGCTGGCGTATCCAACACTTCAGATGGATCACACAGAAGACTGTAGTCTGCGCCAAACGCCTGCATGATCCGGTGCAATACGCGATAGTTACCCAGGTAAGTTTCAAAACCGGGAACCAGATTAATCTTGCCGTTGCTGCCAACCTTGGCTGTGTCCATTTGTTTCAGAGTGAAGGTGCGGGCAATGCCTTCAAACATGCTGTCCCAGCCCGTAACGTGACTGCCTACAAAGCTCGGCGTGTGTGCAAAAGGGGTCGGCAAGGACTCTGGAATATGCCCCTCTTTTTTCGCGTTGCCAATAAAGGCATTGAGGTCATCGCCAATCACTTCCGCCATACAGGTCGTCGACACAGCGATCACTTCCGGTTTGTACAGCGCCAATGCGTTTTCCAAGCCATCGAACATGTTTTTCTGACCGCCAAATACAGCGGCATCTTCCGTCATGGAATCCGAAACGCACGCCACGGGTTCCTTAAAGTGACGGTTAAAGTAAGTGCGGAAGTAGGCCACGCAACCCTGGGAGCCGTGCACGTATGGTAGGGTTTTCTCAAAGCCCAAGGCGCAGAGAACGGCGCCAAGTGGTTGGCAGGCTTTGGCCGGATTAATGGTGAGCATTTTGCGTTCAAAATTCAGCTCTTTATATTCTTCCGTGGTTGTCCACTCAAAGGTTTCACGAACCTTAATGTCATCCACGCCTTCTTCGAACAGCGCCTTTTTATTGGCCAGCATGTTCTGGTACTCGGGCTGTTGGAATAAGCCAGACCCCGGTACGATTTTGTCTACTGTTTGACTCATGATATCTCCTTCCCGCGCCACTCAACTGTGAACATTCGGGTTGTTGGATTCATTGGGATTAAGCGACCTGTTCCAGCTCGGTTGCCTGTTGTTTCCAAGGTGGAATCATCTTGTTCCAGCACGGGTTGTTCAGGGTCATGTCCATGTCACGTGCAAAGATCGCGAAGCCATCAAAGCCGTGATAAGGACCTGAATAATCCCAACTGTGCATTTGACGGAACGGAATGCCCATCTTCTGGAAGATGTACTTCTCCTTAACACCGGCACCGATCAGATCGGGTTTGATTTGCTCAGCGAACTTCTCCAGTTCATATCCGGTAACATCGTCGTAGATAAGCGTTGCGTCTTTGACTTCCGGAATGGTTTTGGTGTAGTCATCGTTGTGGCCAAACTCGTAACCCGTGCCGACAATTTCCATACCCAGGTCTTCGTATGCACCAATAACGTGACGCGGTCGCAAACCACCCACATAAAGCATGACTTTTTTGCCTTGCAGACGGGGCTTGTATTTATCAACAATGGGTTGCCATTGCGCCCGGTAGCGCGCGATAACGGCTTCAGCCTTTTGCTGAATGTTTTCATCGAAAAAGGCCGCTATCTTACGCAGGGATTCTTCGCACTTGGTGGGACCGAACAGGTTGTATTCCATCCAGGGAATACCATGCTTCTCTTCCATGTATCGTGAGATGTAGTTCATGGAACGATAGCAATGCACCAGATTCAGTTTCACCTTTGGGGTGTTTTCTATCTCAGGTAACGTACCGTCGCCGGACCATTGCGCAACAACGCGCAAACCCATTTCTTCCAATAAAATGCGTGAAGACCAGGCATCTCCCCCAATGTTGTAGTCTCCGATGATGGCAACGTCGTATTGTGTTGACTCGAATTCTTTGTCTTCGCTTTTGTCCAACACATAATCACGAATGGTGTCGTTCGCTATGTGATGCCCCAAGCTTTGCGACACACCCCGAAAGCCTTCACAGCGCACCGGTACAATGGTTTTGCCGATTTCTTTGCCTTTGGTCCGCGCCACGGCTTCAATATCGTCACCGATGAGACCAACAGGGCATTCCGATTGAATGGAAATACCATTGTTCAAAGGGAACAATTTCTCGATTTCATCCACAATCGTCGCCAGTTTTTTATCGCCTCCAAAAACGATATCTTTTTCCTGAAAGTCCGATGTGAAGTTCATCGTGCCAAAGCTATTGACGCCGGTTATTCCGGTGTAATAGTTGCGACGGCCTGCTCGGGAGTATTGTCCGCAACCCACAGGGCCATGGGAAATATGCACCATGTCCTTTATCGGCCCCCAAACAACACCCTTGGAGCCAGCATACGCGCAGCCTCGTGCAGTCATAACGCCGGGCAGCGATTTTCGGTTTGCCGTCACACATTTGTTGCCTGTTTCGGCTGTGTCATTCGCGGTGAGATGTTTCGCGCGATCTTTCCGGGCCTTTGCCGGGTAGACGTCGAGCACTTCTTCGATCAGTGCTTCGGTCTGCTTTTTGTCATACGTCATAACAGATTCCTTATAGCGTCCAGATCAGTCGATTAAGCAACGGCTTCGTCGGCAACCTGGCCAATGATGGTTTCGTCTTCTTCATCCATAATGCCGAATTCCATGAGTAATTCTTCCAACTCATCCATCGTGACCGGCTGTGGAACAACAAACATTTTGTTGTTGATGATTTTATTTGCCAGTGCGCGGTATTCGTCAGCCTGCGCGCATTTTGGGTTGTATTCGATAACCGTCATACGGCGGATTTCTGCTTGCTGCACCACGTTGTCTCGCGGCACAAAATGGATCATTTGCGTACCGATTTTCGCGGCCAGCGCTTCAATCAGTTCATCTTCGCGATCGCATTTACGGGAGTTACAGATTAAACCGGCGAGGCGTACGCTGCCGGTCGCCGCGTATTTACAGATACCTTTGGAAATGTTGTTCGCGGCGTACATCGCCATCATTTCTCCGGAAACAACAATGTAGATTTCCTGCGCTTTGTTTTCGCGGATGGGCATGGCAAAACCGCCGCACACAACATCGCCAAGTACGTCGTAGAAAACGAAGTCGAGGTCTTCTTCATAGGCGCCTTCTTCTTCGAGGAAATTAATAGCGGTAATAACGCCACGACCGGCACAACCCACACCCGGTTCAGGGCCGCCGGATTCCACGCAGCGAATGCCCGCGTAACCAACTTTCAACACATCTTCCAGTTCCAAATCTTCCACGGAACCGGCTTCTGCGGCCATTTCCATAATGGTGTTTTGTGCTTTGGCGTGCAGAATTAAGCGCGTTGAATCGGCTTTTGGATCGCAACCAATAATCATGACTTTTTGGTTTGCCTCAGCCAAAGCCGCCACTAAGTTTTGTGTGGTGGTTGACTTGCCAATCCCACCTTTGCCGTAAATTGCACATTGACGAATAGCCATAAGTTTTGTCTCCGTTATTTCGATGACGGTTCCCAATGGTGCTGTTGCGAAATGCTTGCCAGTTAGGCGGTATAGCCGCAAGCCAATGTTTATAGGGGGGCGAAAGCGAAGCCGGAAGTGTTTGGTTGGTTTTGTCGTATCCGTTTGTTGATATTGCAACAAAGTTGTTGGGTCTGTTGTTGTCTTGATGTTGTTATAAAGTTGTTGTGATGGTGTGTTTGCGTTCCCCTGCCTGATCATTGCTCTTCACAATTTGTTCCGTGGTCGTAAACCGAAAACGCAAAATGTTCTGAGTGCAAATTGCTCTCGTGAAATTCCTTGCGAAGGGCACATCGCACTTAAGGTTTTTTATATTCGAGTAACAAACCGCTATTTGCTCAGCTTTTTTTTGGGGGGGACAAAAGTAAATTGTTGGTGTTAGAGCGTACTGCCCTTAATGATGTAAGCGACTTGCTTTGATGTGCGCGTAGACGGTCTGCGCCAACGCGGGTTGCAACGTCGCATAGGCGCGGTGCGAAATGTGCGCAACCAAGGCTTGGCCATCCACCGCTAACCCCAGGTTAACGACGGTCTCGCTGTGCGTGATGTCTGTAATAGTTGCCGCCAAACAGTTCTGCAGGCTGCTGTGTTGAATAGGGTGGCGCGCCACTATGATTTCCGCTGCAGGTACAAATAAGTGAAACGACTGATGCAACAAATGCTCAGGTAAGGGGGCCCACAAACATTGGGCCGTTCCGGTTTTCGACTCACCCACAAGTGCGACTTTCATCAGACGCCATTGTGGGTGGTAATGATCCGCTCGTACTTTTAGTAACGTGCCGGGTTGCATGTCGTTCCCGGTAGCGGGGCTCAGCTGGCGGCTGATGTCATTGACCGTTCCCGTGCCGTGAATGCGACCTTGCTCTATCCACCACGCTTGTTGACAAAGCTGAGCCGCTTCATCCAACTGGTGGCTAACTAAAAGCCAGGGCGTACCCTGCGCGTGTTGATAGTCTTGCAAAATACCCAGAAAGGACTGTCGCGCGCGACCATCCAACGCAGAGAGCGACTCATCCAGCAGCAACAGCGCTGGTGTTTTGAGCAGCGCACAAGCCAAGGCAATGCGTTGGCGTTGCCCCCCTGAGAGCGTAACCGGTTTTTGGTTTAACCATCCCAAAACACCTGCGCGACCCAACCAATCAAGTTGTTCACCGGCGCTTAACCGGCTGTTTTTTGAAGCCAGTTTAAAGTGTTGTTGTACGGTTAAGTGCGGCCATAACACACAATCCTGATTGACATACGCCAGGTTACGCCGCGCCACCGGAAGCGAGCGCTGGCCGTCGACCCAGCGACAACCATTAACCAACAGTTTTCCGGTCACACCAGTTTCCAAGCCGGAGACAGCGCGCAGTAAGCTGGTTTTCCCGCTGCCGGATTGCCCGAGCAATGCCAATCCGTTTGCGTCACCGCACCCGCCAACGTAGTGTGCTTGCCATCCGGGCCGTTGCAGTGTCAGATCGCACTCTATGTTCATGCTAGCCTCGCAGTTTGCTTGCCCAGCACAGCGTACACACCGACAAGAATCACCAGGCTGAACACCAACAGAAGCCCAGCCAATTGGTGTGCTGCCGCAAAATTAAGTGTTTCCACATGGTCGAACAGAGCGATGGACAAAACCCGAGTTTCGCCCGGAATATTGCCCCCTATCATTAACACCACACCAAATTCGCCTACGGTATGTGCAAAGGCTAATAATGCCGCACTGATAAAGTTTGCCCGGGTCAATGGAATAATGACCATTAAAAATGTTTGCCAGCTCGGCAGGTTGAAGGTCTCCGCCAATTCCAAATAGCGTTTGTCCAGGTTACGGAACGCCGCCGTTAACGGTTGAACGACAAAAGGTAATGAATAGAGCACCGACGCAATCACCAAACCGGAAAAGTGAAAGCTCAATACCCACCCGGTTTTCTGAAACAGCCAATACCCAAAACCCTGCATAGGGGAAAACGCCAGCAGCAGGTAAAAACCCAGTACCGTGGGTGGTAACACCAACGGCAGCGCGACCAGTGCTTCTAAAAAAGTTTTTAGCGGCGACGATTCGCGGCTCAGCCACCACGCGAGCAAGGGCGCGAACAGAAGCAAGATGAACGTACTGGAGAACGCTAAGCGAAGGGTGAGCCATAGGGCTTGCCAATCTTGTCCGCTCATGGGCTTCCCGGTTGAGTTATGTTCGCGACCTTAAAAGGCGCGTTTGGCGTGTGGTAACCGGCTGCCCGTATCAAGGCTTGACCCTGTTCAAGCACAAAATTTAAAAATGCCTGTGTTTCGTGGCCGTGATCGCCCTCGGCCAGCACAACCGCACTTTGCGTGATCGGTGTATACCAGGTATCGGGAATCGCAAACCATTGGGCAGTAGGTGTGTTTTCCGGCAATAAAGCTTGAGCAATAAACCCGCAACGAGCGTGACCGGTGACCACCAATTGCGCCACTTGCGCGACATTGTTTGTCATCGGCTGTGCCGTACCCGCTGCGTCAGTGCGCCGTGCCAGGGTTTGTTCCGCGGCCAAACCATAGGGAGCCAGAGCAGGGTTTGCAATTGCGATGGCACCGTCGACGTACCAGGTAAAAAAATTTTCTTCACGCAGCTGCAAGGCTGAAAGGTCGTCTCTTGGGCACCAAAGCACCAAACGGCCCAGCGCATAAACCTGAGCCCGATGGTTCTCGCTGCTTAATTCCACGGCTGTTTTATGATCCGCCGAAAAGAAAATATCATAAGGCGCACCGTGTTTGATTTGGTTGAATAGCGTGCCTGTTGAACCGGCAGACAGAACCACCTTCTGGCCGGATTGTTGTTGGTATTGCGTTGCCAGTAACTGCAATGTTGGCCGGAAATTCGCCGCCACAGCAACCCGTATGGCAGGTTCTGCCCACACCACTTGCGCGCTACTGAAAACAGCCAGGCTTATAATTAACTGACGAAGCATTGCGCGTAACTCGAACATTCGGTGCAGGACGGCGCGCGACAGACATAGTCCCCTTCGCTTTGGCACAGTTGCAAATAGAAAAAACGTTTCCAGCGCATGTTTTGCGTATTTTTGGCAACCAGCGAAGGGAAGTTGTGCGCTAACCAGGTGTGCAACGCTTCGCGAGAACTTAACCCGAGAGACGCCCATAAATGGGCAGGACTCAGACAAGCGGTCGCAATAATGCTCGCCACTGCCAAGCCATACTCCTGCCCATCCGCCAGGTGATTCACAAGCAAGTTGAATAGGGCATTGCGCTCTTCTAAACGCGGTGCCATGAGTTGCTCAATTATCGCAGAGCGCGCATGCAAGCTGCTGTTGTTTGGCATTTGCCAGCGAGCACTGTGTTCAAGCAAGGCAGCATCGCCGATAGCCTTGAGCAGGGCATCATAATCTGCCGGAGTCATACCAAGGCGGAACGGTGTTGGTGTAGCGCCTCGTAACTGAGCGTGAATGACGCGTGCTAAAACCGTTTTATTTAGCGCACTCAGACTGTTCTTTGGTTGAAATCGGACCGACATACGGATCACGTCAATCATAGAATTTTCACGCAGGCTTGTGTGTTCAGTCATCTATCGTCTCCTGTCTGGATTTCAACGTCGCTAACCCGATTGGATCTGCCGCCAATGAACCGGTTGGGTTAAGCGGCAGCATCTGTTGATTCAGCAATGCATTTTCCACCGGACAAATGTGACCACAGTGCGGGCCATAACGTTGGTCGCTGCATTCATTGCAGCGGTGCGCGACCACCGTGACTTTTCCGCCTTCTTTGCGGATTGCCCGAGCGGGGCAAACCAACAAACAGGCTTGGCACCCAATGCATTGCGTGGTGACGGAAATGGCCATCAGCAGGCCTCCTGAACAACCGTAAGCGTTAACTTACTCTGCAATTCTTTGAGTGCTTGTTGTACCGGTTGGTAGGCGAAACTACACACCGGTATGCAGCCAATGTTGCTTAACGCGACCAAAGGCGCACGGCCAATGCGTGCACACAGCACATGTTGGCAATCACTCAAGGCGCGAAAAACACCTTCGGTGTTGCTGGGTTGCTCATCGCAATCGGACAGGCCCGTGCAGTAGTGCTCAACGTCCCGGCGTTCCACAAAGGTGATGTCGTTTTGATGCAGGTCGAACACAAAGAAAGCTTTGGCATGACCAAAATGCATATCGACCGCAAGCCCGGATTGACTGGCGACGGCGACCCTGAGTTTATCGTTGCGTTCGCTTGGGCAGCCTTCTTGCACGGTGCCAATTGCATCGGCACGGCATTGTTGACAGTGTGTCATTTGGGGAATCTGGTTACTCGCCAACACCCGCGCTTGCGTCAGCTCTGCACTTGTGGGGCCTCTGACCTGTGCCATACCAAAAGCAGTGCCATGTTCGGGCGCGGATATCAGCGGCATAACATTGTGCAAAAATATTCCGGCAGAGCGCAGTTGCGTTGCCAGTGCTTCAATTTCAGCGGTGTTTACACCCGGTACCAGAACCGTATTTACTTTTATTAGTAAGCCCGCTGCCATGGCATCGCTCAAGCCCTGCCATTGTTGCGCCAGCAGGATGTTGGCCCCCTCCAACCCACGATAGCGCCGACCGTTATGGTAAATCCACGCGTAGAGCTGAGCGGCGGTTTCTGGATAGACCGCGTTCATGGTAATGGTTAAATGGTGAACACCCAGGTCGCGCAGCATGGGAATATGTTCGCTGAGCGTTAACCCATTGGTGGATACGCATAAATGTACATCGCTGTCGAGTTTACGAATGCCACGCAAGGTTGCTGCCGTTGCGTTGGCATTCGCCAGTGGATCACCCGGCCCGGCAATACCAGCAACAGACAGGTTTGGCATGCGTTTCTTAACAGCAGCAAAGCGCTCAACCGCTTGACTGGGTGACAACAGTTTGGAAACAACGCCAGGACGAGATTCGTTACTGCAATCAAATTTGCGATTGCAGTAGTTGCATTGAACATTACAGGCCGGTGCCACCGGTAAATGGATACGCGCATGTTTATGCGCATCACGCGAAAAGCAAGGGTGACTCTCAATGAGTGCAGAGGCTACGTCGGGTGCTGTCATCGCTGTATGTCCTGGCTGGGTTCTGTCATGGCTATTGCAAGTGGAGGGCCAAGGTTGCGTATCGCCAGTTGCACCGCACCAAACGTTGGGGAATTCCTTGCGAGACACTGTGTTACGCGGTTTGTGGCAGGCGGGGTGAGCTAAAAGGGGAGGGGCTTTTCACCCCGTAATGTCAGCACAGAAAGGACAATTGTTAGGTTTGTGACAATGCAGACCTGGGGCGTTTGTATATGCCCCGCTAGACGGGAGGAGTACCCAACGGCCGGATGTTGGTAAAGCTGCTGACGCTTATTAATGTTAAAAATTTTTAGACATCCATCACAATAAATTCACGCCACGCAAGAAATAAATTGTGTTCAATCCTCACCCAGTGTTTTATACAGTTTGGTTTTTAAGAATATTCAGGAGGCAAATAACGGA
>JBNKNI010000018.1:0-106572 GCA_050293765.1 Reinekea sp. | reverse complement strand
GCCATTCCCTGCAACACACGCCTCGCTCATCCTTCGATCTGATAGGACTGAGGTGATTTGAATTAATCAGAGCTGCCCTAGGCTTTCCGGGTTCCAGAATTGCATCTACACTGGGTTGATAGCGTGTTTCCTTTGGGCATCATTGCTGATTTTCACCGCTTTGATAGCCGTTAGCCGAGACGTCATAGATGCAAGCAGGAACAACACAGATCCACCGACGACGATTGATACAACTCACCGGCTTGGCCGAAGTGCCGTTGCTGTTTATTGGGTTTAAATCCCTTATTGAAAAATCCTATCTCGACGCGTCTGTTTTACTGATCTCAGCCGTTGCCATGTTAAGTGTTTTTTGGGCACTAAAGCGTGGTAAGCAAGGTCTCGCTTCGTTCAGCTTTGTATCGATTTTGACGCTGACGGTTCTGTTCCTGCAATGGAATTTCGGCGGAGTTATCGATGTTTCCATGTTGGCGTTGCCAGGCATTCTTATCTTTGCCTCAATGATTGGTGCACTGCGAATTTATAACGTCTTGCTGTTCATTATGGTGGTGAATGTACTGCTTATGGGTTTTATAAGCAGTCAAGGTTACATGTTTCGATTGCCCTCGAACGGCATTTCTTCTGCGTTGAACGTGGCGGTGATTTTATTGGTCGTGGGTTTCGCCACGCGGATACTGTCCAGAGATAACTTTTCCCTGCTGAAGCAGTTACGGTTACAGATTGAAGAGGCTGAAACCGCTAGAAACGTAGTTGAACATCAGGCGTATCATGACTATCTGACGGATTTGCCGAACCGTATGATGGCGGAAAAAACATTTCTGGAGATTCAACAGCGCCTAAAGCGACACCCGGAAATGACCGGTGGGGTGATTTATATAGACTTCGATGAATTTAAAGACATCAATGACAATCTTGGCCATGCCGTTGGCGATCAGTTTCTTATTCGTAAAACCAAACGTTTAAAGGAATGCACACGAGTAACCGATACGTTGTGCCGCATTGGCGGCGATGAATTTTTGGTGCTGGTGGAAGACGCGAATGAAGTACAGCTTGCTCAGTTTGCCGGAAAGTTGCTGGATGAAGTCATGGCGGTCGAGAACTTCGACGGGCATTCACTGCATTGCACCTGTTCCATCGGCATCGTGTTTCTGCCGAAGGATGCGCACACCTACGAGCAAGCGGTGCAGAGGGCCGACATTGCTATGTATCGCTCTAAGCATCATGGTAAAAATCAATTTCATTTTTACGACAATGCCATGGAAACGTCGGTGCAGAGACGCTACGCATTGCAAAACCGAATTGCAGCTGCCATCGTCAACAAAGAGTTTTCCATTGCCCTTCAACCTATAATCGAAGTGAGTACAGGGGCCATCGTCGGCGCGGAAGCCCTGGCGCGTTGGGATCACCCATTGTTGGGGAACATAACACCAACTGAATTTATTCCCATTGCCGAGAACACCGGTGCTATCGCTGAAATCAGCGATTATGTGTTGACTCAAACGTGTCAGGTTTTGCAGTTATACAAGGATCAAAAACCCGATTTTTACATTAGCATTAATATTTCACCCATTCAGCTACAGGTGAAGTCCTTTTTTGAGCATTGCCAATTGATTGTTGAACAATACGGCATTCGCTATTCCAACCTGAAATTCGAAATCACCGAGTCTCAGATTATCAACCATGATCGTGTGTTTCAGAACAATGTCGACGAAATACATAAGGCCGGGGTTGGTTTGTTTCTGGATGACTTCGGGACCGGGTTCTCCAATCTATCGCATTTGCAGAAGATGAAGTTCGAGACAATCAAAATCGACCGCAGTTTTATCATTGACTGCTACAAAGATAAAAATTCTGTCGCCTTACTTAGTTCCATTAAAGCCATGGCGGAAGAACTGCAAGTTACCATTGTTGCTGAGGGCATTGAAACGGAACCTGAATTGCGTGAAGTGCAGCGGTTAGGTATTCACAAAGGGCAGGGCTACTACTGGTCGCCACCGTTGGAGGTTGAGCAGTTCCTTCAACGTTATGGTGTGGCAGCGGTGTTGTAAATTGACCTATTTCCAGCGCTTATGTGCTTTTATTGTACACGCCATTCGAAAACCGTTTGATGCTGACTGCGTGTACAGGACATTCACGCTGCTATATCAGCCAAAGCAGATACGACGGATCGGTTATTTACGCCAGTCCTTGGTACATAGAATTAAGAGGCTGGTTTTGTCTGTCTAGAAAGTAACGCATGTCATGGTTTTCCCGCCTTTCGGACGGCCATACGAAGTAATGTACGTCTTGCAGGATGGTCAAGCAGGGGTGCTTGACCTGGTAAGCTGGAAATGGCGGTCCGACGCTTCGGTGGCCGGTTCGAAAACAGCTTTCTGTTTAATTAAACCATGCATCAGCCCCTGCGGATGATGCACGGCATATTTCTTTGCGAGAAACGTGGTTTTACTGCGTAACCAGCTCCTTTTCAGGCGCCGGAACTTTCAGAACTTGTCTGGACATTTCCACCGCCTGAACCATATTGCGCAGCGCGGGCTTTACTTCTTCCCATTGTCGGGTTTTCAGTCCGCAGTCCGGGTTAACCCACAATGTTTGTGTTGGCAGATGTTTTTTAAACTGCCGGATCAAAGATTGTATCGTTTCAACACTGGGTATGTTGGGTGAGTGAATGTCATACACGCCTGGTCCAATCGCATTAGGGTATTCAAAGGCGTCAAAGGCAGACAGCAACTTCAGATTCGATCGTGACGCTTCGATGGTGATCACATCGGCATCCATCGCGGCAATTGCGGGCAATATGTCATTAAATTCGGAATAACACATATGGGTGTGAATCTGTGTGTCGTCTCGCACGACGTTCGCGCTGATTCGAAATGCATGGACGGCCCAGTCCAAATACGTTGACCAATCGCTACGACGCAAAGGCAAGCCTTCGCGCAGGGCGGCTTCGTCAATCTGGATAACCGCAGTCCCAGTCTGTTCTAATGCGTGCACCTCCTCTCGGATGGCAATCGCAATTTGTAAGCAGGTATCGGCGCGGGGTTGGTCTTCCCGCACGAAAGACCAGTTGAGAATAGTCACCGGACCGGTCAACATGCCTTTAACAGGTTTGTTGGTTTGCGCTTGCGCGTATTGGGTCCAGGGCACCGTCATGGCGTGCGTGCGTTTCACATCGCCAAACAGAATGGGTGGCTTTACGCAACGTGAGCCGTAAGACTGAACCCAACCAAATTGACTGAACGCAAAGCCTTCCAGTTGTTCACCGAAATATTCCACCATGTCGTTCCGTTCAGGTTCACCATGCACCAGTACATCCAGCCCAATCGCTTCCTGCTCAGCAATGGCATAACGAATTTCCTGTTGGAGACGTTGTTCATAGGCTTCGTTGGTAATCTCGCCTGCTTTAAATTGTTTGCGGACCAAACGAATGTCGGGCGTTTGCGGAAACGAGCCGATCGTCGTCGTTGGTAAGGGTGGTAGGTTTAATCTTTCGTCCTGCACGGCTTGGCGTTTGTGGAATGGCGATTGGCGACACGCGTCACTCGCGGTTAACCGGCTGACTTTAAGGCGTACTTCCGGGTTGTGGAGTTGCACCGATTGTTGACGGTTTTCCAGCCTTAGGCGATTGTCTTCAAGTGCCGCCTGAACCTGTTCTGGATTACTCAACGCTTTGGATAGTAACGCAAGCTCACCAATTTTCTGTTTTGCAAAAGACAGGCTTTGCTTTAGCCCTGACTCCAGATTGTCTTCTCTGTCGAGATCGACCGGGACATGCAACAGAGAACAAGAGGGTGCCAACCACAAACGGTCGCCAAGTTTGTCGGCAAACGGGCGCAGCCAGTCAACGGTTTGCGTCAGATTGGCCTTCCAGATATTACGACCATTAATCACACCCAGCGATAGAATCTTGTGTGTTGGCAACCAATCGACCACTCGTTGCACTTCCTGCTGACCTTCAACGGCGTCAATGTGGAGACCCGCGACGGGTAGTTCGCAAACCAGACGCAGGTTGTCGCGCAGTTCGCCAAAATAACAGGCAAGCAACAGCTTTACCGGGGCACTTTGCAATTGGTGGTAAGTGGCTTCGAAGGCGCGTTGCCATGGATATTCCAAGTCTGTCGCTAACACGGGTTCGTCAATCTGGACCCATTGAGCGCCGTGATCGGCCAGTGTTTTCAGCAGTTGGCTGTACACAGGGATCAATTTCGGCAGTAAATCCAGCGGGTCGCTTTGGTCAGTCGTTTTACTCAATGCGAGAAACGTGAGCGGGCCGATGATGACGGGCTTGGCATTTACCTGGTGTTGCTTGGCCAGAGTCAACTCGTTGATCAGTCGTTCGCTGTTGAGTTGAAAAGTCGACCCTGCCTGCAGTTCTGGAACGATATAGTGATAATTGGTGTTGAACCATTTCACCATTTCACCGGCGTGCACACAGTGGCAGTCGGATTGCTGTTGGGCACGGCCACGGGCAAAGCGAAAATAGTGATCCAGCTGCGAACCTTGGGTCTCGGTGATACGCGTTGGCAAAGCACCCAAGGTGACGCTCATGTCGAGCATTTGGTCGTAAAGGGAGAAGTCTCCAACAGGAATCAGATCCAGCTCTTGCTGATGTTGCCAATGGCGAACTTTCAGAGTCTGCTCAATGTCTTGGAGGGCTTGCGCGTCGATTTCATTGCGCCAGTAGCGTTCCAGCGCAAATTTCAGTTCGCGGTTTTCACCGATACGGGGGTACCCAAGGTTGTGTGTAATTGCCATGTATTGTCTCCTTTTGTTACCGGCAGACTACGGCGTTAAGCCTGAAATAAAAAATGGTCATTCTTCATTGTTGCATGAGTAAAATTCATTGATTTTTATCGGAAGTGATGTTCATGATTGGCTTGATGCTAAAAAGCTGGCTTAATAAGGCCCTGTCCAGTAGTGAGTGTGTTTTTATTCATGATAGAACGTCATCATTTGTCGATTATTAAAACCATTGAAGAGGTCGGCACCATGACGGCCGCTGCGCGTCAGTTGAACCTCACGCAATCTGCGTTAAGCCACACCATGAAGAAATTTGAAGAGCAGATTGGTACTGAGGTTTGGCAACGCAGCGGACGCACCTTGCAATTGACACAGGCAGGGCAATACCTGTTGTTGGTGGCGAACCGGCTATTGCCGCAGCTGTCGCACGCTGAACAGGTATTACAATTGATGGCCAAAGGGGAAAAGGGGCGTTTACGGATCGGAATGGAGTGTTATCCCTGCTATCAATGGTTGCTGGCGATCGTTGAACCCTATTTACAGCAGTGGCCCTCTGTCGATGTGGACGTAAAACAAAAGTTTCAGTTTGGTGGAATGGCGGCGTTGTTCAGCCACGATATCGATGTACTGGTCACACCAGACCCATTGCAGAAAAGTGGGGTGCGGTTCGTGCCGGTGTTCGATTACGAACAGGTGTTGGTTGTACCGGCAAAACACGCATTGGCACAGCGGTCTTTCGCGGAACCTACGGATTTACTGTCCGAGGTTTTACTCACCTACCCGGTAGAGCAGGGACGGTTGGACATATTCACTCAGTTTTTACTGCCCGCTCAATGTCAGCCAGCGCAACATAAGGATATTGAAGACACCGACATCATGCTGCAACTGGTTGCTGCCGGACGTGGAGTGTGCGCCTTGCCTAAATGGTTGGTGGAACAATATCAGCAGCGTTTACCCATTGCGTATCTTCCGTTGGGGGAGCAGGGCATTCAAAAGCAAATCCACCTGGGCTTCCGCGAGGGTGAGGAAAACCTTGATTATGTGCAATCGTTCGTACGTATGGCTCAGGCACATGAACGGGGTGCGCTTTGAGCGGTCTGGCAAATTGGCGAACGTATCGGTGAAAAAAATGCGATTCGTTTCTGAATCTATCGTAGATATACTGTTGGCACGCCGCCGAATGGTTCGGCGGTATCAGGCAAGGGGTTAACCATGGTGGTCCGGGCTTCAAACGATCATACCAATTCGGTGATCGACAAATCTCTCAAGGCATTGGATGCAGATCTGACAGCATTAGTTGCCGACATCGATATTCTGAATGCGATCGGACCTCTCAATTATCGCGAACAGCGCCAGCTATTTTTCGATCAACATTTTTCGGTTGACCCTCAATTCGTCTATCGGGAACACGCCATCGACCCGTTTCTGCTCAAGCGCGATCTGTTCAATTTACCGATAGAAACCATTCAACACCCCGATCTGTATCGACTGTACGCGGACGTTATTGTGTCTTATGTCGATAAGGTCGACCAATACAAGTCGCTTGGTACGCCGGAATTTCTGTACGACTCGTTGCGCTACTACGGCGAACCGACGGAAAAGGATGTGCGCAACGCACAGTTCATTCTGCATTTACCTCAGGAAGATCTGAGCGATGAACCGGTGTTGGGTGCAGCGGAAATCAAAACCTTGTTGAATGATTTTGGTCAGGCCGAAGGGTATGAGTACGAGCTGATTGAGGATGCCTCGATGATTGCCAACGCCTTGGTATCTGGTACCCGGGTGAAGATAAACAGTGCCGCTGAAATCAACCTGACTGATGCCAAAGCACTCGCCCATCATGAGCTGGGTGTGCATCTGGTGACAACATTGAATGGTCAAGCGCAACCACTGAAGATCCTGTCGTTAGGTTGCCCATTGAATACCATGACACAAGAAGGCTTGGCCATTTTCGCCGAGTACCAGGCAGGGTTTATGACCGTTAAGCGTTTGCGGACACTGGCGCTGCGGGTGTTGGCGGTGGATTCGATGATCACCGAAAAAAGCTTCCGTAATACCTTTTTGTTATTGAAAGAACAATATGATGTACCGGATCAGTTAGCGTTTACCATTACCGCTCGCGTTTACCGAGGGGGTGGTTTTACCAAAGACTATTTATACCTGCAGGGCTTCCATAAGATTCTGAACCTGCACCCGCAAGAGCCGAATTTTAACCGCTTGCTGGTGGGTAAAACCTCCATGAACTACTTGCCGGAAATCAGCCGGTTGATTGACGAAGGTGTATTTGTCGAGCCCGTCAAGATGACCCCCGCGTTTCGGGAGCCTGCGGTGAACGACGGCATTAAGCAGTTTATCGCGCAAGCCATTAAAGGCACCAGTTACTGAGGCGTTGGCGTTGCTTCTGTTGCTTTAGTAGTCGAAGGCAGAAGTTTTTGTCTTTGACTCTATCCTTCAATTTTCTGAATCCATGAAAAGAAGGCCTGTGTTCAAAAGTTACGTCCAAGGTGAGTTGCAAGGTAACAAAATCGAACATTTGCACTGTCATAATTTGGGTTATCCTTTTAGAAGTAGATACATAGAGGGGAATTATGAAAAGCTATCTGAAACTGTTTTTCTTTGCTGTTGTGCTTGGAAACCTGACCGCACTTTCTTTTGCAGCCGACATGACTGCGTTCAATCGATCATTTCGCGGGGCCATTGAAGGTGATGTCGAGGCTATGTTGAAGCTAGCCGAATTTCTGGATCAGGGCGAAATGGGGACTGCATCCCATGACCAAGCATTTGGCTGGGTGTTGAGAGCGGCCAATACCGTTGACCGAGCAGAGGAACCGGGGATATACCACAGTGTGGTGTTGAAATTGGCAAAGCGCTATGTCGAAGGAAATGGCGTTGAACGCGATTACAAAGCTGCCATGCACTGGTTGTTACGAGGCACTAAGAATGAAACGATATATGATCTGTATATGGCGAACAGCGCATTGTGGATATTTTTAACGAACCCAGTCGACGGTGCTGAAGATCTTTTCAATTCTGCGCTGGAACTCATTTTGACAAATTCAAATCTACCGGATTTCCCTGCAACCATGGATTCAGTCGCACTGGCGATGGCGCGACTAGGCTTTTTTGAAAAAGCCATTGAGTTTCAGAAAAACGCAATTTCGCTGGTCGATGAAAATCAACAAGCCTCTTATGGGAAGCCTTTGGAAGACTACGCGCGAGGCGTACTCCCGGATGTTTTGGTTAACAGATTGCCTCAGCAGGCGAAGATCAATGACTTGTATGGTCAATGGGAAGTGTTCGACGACGATTTGTTTGGATTCCTGGTCTTCGATGCACGCGGGTTTGCAATCTTCTCATCTGATGATGGTGAGCTAAATTACGAAGCTGGTGGTGAACTGTCTTTTATCGCCGAGGAAGACAAAGTGTCGTTTCATATCAGCAATCAAGTTAAGCACAAAGCTCGTTGGATAATGATGTGTGAAAATGATGACTGTGAAGTCCTGTTGGCGCATCGTTTACCAGAGCCACCCATTCAGAAAGTTCCGTTTGTCGGCAGCTGGGCAATCCAAGGAGTTAATTACATTTTGAAAGGAAGCCAGAATGGTACCTTTACCTTAATAGATATGAATGAAACCGATGTCAGCTACTCTGGTTTTTACGTACCTCTATACGCCTATGGTTTACCAAAAAGTTTTCTATTGATCGATAATGACTCGTTGGAAGGGTTTGTTATGGAGTTCACGGGCAGTGATGCAGCCACCTATGTCTACATCAACAAAACCAGTGACGTGAACGGGAGTTTAACTCGGTACAAGCTGAACAAACTCTAGTGATTTGAGTTAAAAGTTCGCATGAATTCAGCGTGCCATTCAAGCTTTAGAGCCAGGCGTGTCTCTTGTCAATGGTTGTTCCATTGACAAGAGACAGAACAATGCTAGAGAGCTTGAATGTTGCGCCCGAAGGGAACTATGAAACTCTATGAACTTCCGACTCAGGACACTAGGGCGTTGCTTCGATTCAACAGGGAATCAAAATAGGCTTGGTTCCCTCAAAGCACTTTCGCGTTAATCACGACAACAAATCTCAGCCGTTTGCCCACTACCATGGCGCCTCCCATGGCTTTGAATGGCTCCAGTTTTAATTGCTCGTTGGTCAATTCGAAATCGGCCTGGGCCGATAACCGGGAGTCCGTCACGCTTAACTGGCCGGGAATGCGCAAGTTCAAATTGTTGTTTTTCAATTGGATGTTCGCGTTGAACAGGGCGTCGATGCCGGTGAGTGAATGCAGCGTTAATACTACGTTTACGTTAGGGTATTTCTCAGCATAGAGCAGTTTTTTACCGAGCATGTTTTCTTTGGTGCCGACGGCGGCATTTTCCGAGACCGTCTTTTCCCAGATATCCGGGTACATGGCCATATTCTCAGGTGTATCGACGGTAAACAGCGTCGGTTTAAACGTGAGGCTGACGGATGCGGTATTGATGGCGTCGAAACTCAACTTTCCAGCGAGTGGCAAGAGCGAGACAACATGGTTATGCGCCAGCCCTTTCAAAGCCCCAGATTTGTCGGTGATGACATGAATGTAAGAGTTTTCAGGGTTAATCTGAAAATCCGCCGCTCGACTGAGCGGCGACAAACCGATGTTCGACGCAATCACTAACCACCATAGCCAGCTTGCACGTTGAACCGTGTGGCATGGATTACGGTGACGACGGTTCACGATAATTTGGCCATAAGATCCGCCACTTGTTTTTCCAGTGTTTCCACTCGTTGGGTCAGTTCATCGATTGCCGAATGGTCGACCGCGCGCGAAGCCGTCGCCTTCGGCAGTGCACTGAGGTCTGGTTCTCCACACAATAAATGCGTGTAACGATCTTCCCGTTGTCCGGCCTGGGCGGGGATTTTTACAACCAATGGTTTCAGTTTACCGAGAAGAGTTTCCAGCAGTTCCTGTACCTTCGTGGCGCTGCCAAAGTCAAACATACGATGACTGCGACTGAACAGTTCGTTCACCGTTTGCGGGCCACGTAACAGCATTAAACAGAAAATTGCTTGTTCCGCTTTATCGAAACTCAAGGCTTTACTGAGTTTTTGTTTGAACTTGTCGGCTCGCGAACCGTATTCGATCTCCACCAAGTCCCGTGCTTCGAGTTGGTTCAGGCATCGCTGGACTTCACCATTTTGCAAGTTCATCACCGGCTCGCGGCTGGTTTTCTGATTGCACGCCAAGACCAGGCTGTTGAGTGTCAATGGATAAACATCTGGCGTGGTCATCTGCTTTTCCATCAGCGCCCCGAGCACTCGTGCCTCTATTGGGGTCAGCATTGCGTCGTTGTTTTCGGTATCGGTATCACGTTGATCTGAAGGTAAATCCATGTGCTGCGTCCAGTCGGTGAAGTTGGTGATCAATTTTTCATGTTTCCCCGCGAAAAGCAACAGCGTGTTCAGGCAGTGTTGTTCGCCAGTTCGCTTCGTTGCTTATTCAGGCCAAGATTCGGGGTAGGGGTACCAATATTTTGGTTCGTCGAGTATTTTTTTGGTTTCAGGCGTTAATAGTGGATTTTTAATGACAAAACGTTTTCGCTCAGTCAGGTTAGCTTCTTCCAGAAAACGCTTTATCTGTGGGTGATTGTAAAAAAATTCATCAAAACTGCCGTCATCAATCGCCGCTTGTAAGCCGGTTTCCAGCCGGGTGGCGAGTTCTTCGTTGTCTTTACTGACAAAAAAGTAAATGGGTGCTTGGTAAGACAACAGAATACTGGGTTCTACCGTCAGATTCATATCCGGGTGCGAAGCGACTTCTTCGTAGGGCTCTACTACACCACGCGGAAAATAGTCGAAGCGTCTTTCACTGAGCATCTTAAACAGACTTTGATAAGAGGGCGACGTGACCACCGGCAACCCCGACGTGCGCAGTATTTCCGTGTCCGGCCAATCATGGCCTTGCCCGGCTTTGAATTGTTTCAGTTGGTAGATATTTTCAATGTTGGCGAATTTTTGCGAGTCAGGTTTGCGAACAATAAATATCCGTAATCCCAATAACCCTTTTTGCAACGGAATACGAATGGGCCGCAGCATCTGTTCATTTTTCGGGGATGTCATACTCCAAAGAATATTGATCCGATCATTGGCCGCGATTAACGCCGCCGCACGTGATTGAACAATGATGTCTCTAGAGAAAGTCAGTTCATAATCGCCGAACTCGTCGCGTGTTCTTTCCAGGATCAACGTTAACAAATCTATAAAGTATTGATCCCTGACATCTTCATCAGCAGAAGGTGGTCGGTAGCTGATGATTGTTTTTGCGTCGACAGTGACAAACATACAAATCAGTAACACTGCCAGGAGGGCTTTCATGAATGGCAAACCTTTTTATTATTTGAATGAATGAGAATAGCGGAAAATGATTAGCGGCGCACAGTTTGAGTGCGCCATTTGAAGTCATCATTCTTCTGGATTCGCGTGGACGCTTTTGCCCAGCAGGTCTTCTTCCCATTCTTTGGTTATTTTTCGTACCATCTCGACAAATTCCGGGTTTTGGCTTGACGGAACATCTTGTTTATACACCTCTGCTGTTGCCAGCATGGCTTCTCGATCTCGCTGATTGAATTCTGCAACGAGCGCGTCAGCCTGCTCCCGGGTATATCCGAGTGCTTCATAGGCGGAGCGTCCCATGCGCAGGGAGCTGTCGTAGGTTTCACGAACAATGTCCCGACATCCGGCGAACCAGAGGTCATACACATGAGTACGGTCTCTTGCACGCGATATGATATGTACGTGTGGATAATGTTTTGAGATGTATTTAACGAGGTCGGTAATGTGTTCACGGTCATCAATGGCAATAACCAGCATTTTGGCATTTTCAATGCCAGCCGCGTGCAACAGGTCTGGACGAGTACCGTCACCAAAAAAAACCGTGAAGCCAAAGCGACGCAGCATTTCCAGTTGTGAAGAACTGTAGTCGATCACCGTTGTTTTATACCCCAGGCCGCGAATCATACGGTTGACGATGCCACCCACACGACCGTGGCCGATAATAATGATGTCTGTTTTCTCATCGATCACATCGGCTTCACGTTCTGGTGTGGCGAACTTCGGTGCAACAACTTTGTCGAGCAAGATAAACAGCAGTGGGGTTAACAGCATAGACAGCGCGACCACAAGCATCAGTTTGTCCGCGATATCCGTTGGAATCACCGAGCTGGCAACGGTAAAGCTGAGCAAGACAAACCCGAATTCACCGGCTTGAGCCAGGCCGATGGCCATGAGCCAGCGGTCGTAGCCATTCACCTTGAATACCTTGCCGAGAACCAGCAGAACGCCGGCCTTCAACGCCATTAATCCGAAAGTTAACGCGAGGATGAGCCCGACATTATCAAACAACAGTGCAAAGTTAATGCTTGCGCCCACAGTGATAAAGAATAAACCCAGCAGCAAACCTTTGAACGGGTTGATATCGGATTCCAGTTCATGACGGTATTCACTGTTGGCCAGAACGACACCGGCCAAGAAGGTGCCCAGTGCGGGAGACAGGCCCACTAGCGACATTAATAATGCGATGCCGATAACCATCATTAATGCCGTCGCGGTGAACAGCTCCCTCAGCTTGGCGGTAGAAATGAAGCGAAATAGGGGGCGGGTCAGGTAACTGCCCACAAACAGGACAAAAGCAACGGCAGCCACTGTGACTAAGGCGGTTTGCCAGCCATTGAGACCGTCCACGAGGCTGAGCGTGCTGCCGTGAGCATCCTCTGCGGCGTGTTCAGCTGCGGCGTGTGTGATATCCAATAATTCAGGTAGCGCCAGTAAGGGAATCAGCGCGAGCATGGGAATAACCGCGATATCCTGAAACAGCAATACCGAAAAGCTGGCCTGACCACCGTCGCTTTTCATTAAGCCTTTTTCATTCAGTGTTTGCAGAACTATAGCGGTGGATGACAACGCAAACACCAGGCCGATGGCCAACGCAACAGACCAGGGCTGCCCCATCAACATGGCGATAACCATAACTGCGGCGGCGGTACCGGTTACCTGTAAACCACCCAGGCCCAATAATTTGTGGCGCATGTTCCACAGCATTTTGGGTTCCAACTCCAACCCAACCAGAAACAGCATCATGACCACGCCAAACTCGGCAAAGTGCTGAATTGAGACGACATCTACGTGCAGAAGTTTCAGTACAGGTGCGATTGCAACACCGGCGATCAGATAGCCCAGCACGGAACCCAGCCCCAGTTTGGTGGCGATTGGCACGGCAATGACACCGGATACCAGCAGTATGGTGGCTAACAACAGAAAATCGGTCATCGTTTACGCATCCGTTCAAATGAGAGAATTAACGGCAAAGTATAGCGTGAACAACCGCAAGTAAAGAAAACGCAGATGGAACGGAATTGAATGCTGAGAGATGAATTGCACAGCCTGACCCTAACCTCGTTCTTAAGCCCAGAGTCTGATGGACTTTCTAGAGGAGCCCTGAAACGATACAGTGAAACTTTCGGGTCAGGCGGCTGTGCTAAGCAGTTTAGCCGCCAACGACAGCGCCACGTTGCACGCTTGGCAGGTCGTAGAAGCGGTCCCGGTATTGCACGACTAATGGGTAGTTGTCCGTGCCCAGTTCATCGTGGCCTTCGTACCAGTCCAGGCCTTTAATCCATGGGGCAATGGCAATATCTGCCACCGTCAATTCGTCGCCCATAATCCAGGGGCGGCCATCTTGCAGACGTTTTTCTAACACACCCAAAATACGTTGGCTTTCATCACGGTAGCGGTGCATCCCGTAATCGTCCGTTGTTTTATCGGCGGCGTACTTATAAAAATGGCCAAACTGACCAAACATAGGACCGACATGACCTACCTGGAAGAATAGCCATTGGATGGTTTCCCAACGTTTCGCAGGGTCTGATGGTAACAGCTTGCCGGTCTTTTCAGCCAAGTACAGCAGAATAGCACCGGATTCCATGAACGATATAGGCTCCCCATTTGGGCCGTAAGGATCGATGATTGAGGGAATCTTGTTGTTCGGGTTAATCTTCAGGTAATCTTCGTCGAATTGATCACCTTCCATAATGTTGATTTGATGCGCTTCGTACGGCAAACCAATCTCTTCAAGCATGATGGATACTTTCTGGCCATTGGGCGTCGGAAGCGTATAAAGCTGAATGATGCCGGGGTTGGTGGCAGGCCAGCGTTTTGGGAAATCGGGCATTTTTCTCTCCAGAGGGTATGTTGTGGCCAATATGCGTTGGCTGAGCAAACAACGTGTGGGTGAAACCGTGATATTCAAGTTACGCAGTGTCGGTTTCTGCGGACCAATGTTTTATAAGCTTAGATACAAAGTCATAGAATAGGGCGAGACATGAAGAAAATTGCCATTGTGGGTTCTGGCGGTGCAGGGAAGTCGACCTTGGCCCGTCGCTTAGGTAATGTGCTCGGTTTGCCGGTGGTGCATCTGGACAACCATTTTTGGCAGCCGGGCTGGGTTGAGACAGAGCGGAGCCGTTGGATCGAAATACAGCAGGGCTTCGTAAGCCAAGAAGAATGGATCATCGATGGCAACTATGGCGGTACGATGGACGTACGCTTCGCACAGGCCGATACCATCATATACCTGAATTTAAGTCGATATCGCTGTATTTGGCGGGCGATTAAGCGTCGGATTATGTACCACGGGAAAGCCCGCCCCGATATGAACAACGGCTGCACCGAACGATTGGATTTCCAGTTTCTGAAATGGCTTTGGCGTTACCCACGCGATACTCACCCCATTACCTGGTCGCATATCGAGAAAGTCGCCGACCGGGCGCAAGTGATTCAATTGAAAACCCCGGGACAGGTGCGCCTGTTTTTAAAAAACATGACTCGTGTTGAGCAAAAGGACATTTGAATTTTTTCAACGAAGACCCATGGTGAAGTGTTATCAACGAGGACGCTAGCTTATGTATATCGGTGAGTTTGCGCAGCAGTGCGGCGTTAGTGTAAAAACCGTACGTTATTATGAGCAGTTAGGGTTGTTGCCTGAGGTGCAACGGCAGGGTAAGTACCGCGTGTTCGATGAGGCGGCTCAAGAACGAATGCAGCTGATTCACCTGTGTAAACAACACGGATTGACGTTGGCGGAAATTGAAGAATTTATCCGTTATCAGACGCAATCGTCCGTTGACAGGTGTCAACGAACCCTAACCTATATTCAGCGTAAAAAAAGAGAGTTTTCAGAGCAGATTCAAACCTTGCAGGAAAAGGTGAAACAGTTGCAGCAACTGGAATCTAAGGTTCGTGAAAATTTGTCGGTCGAGCGCGTGTGATGTGATCGCGCTTCTTTCTGTTAAATCTGATCATTAAACATGAACACGCTAAGCCGATGAGGATCAATTATTTCTACCAAGCAGGAAGGGCCAACGTGATAGAAATCGCATTACAAGCAGCCGAAGATCTGACAAAAAAGCATAATCCTGAATTTATCGTTCTCTATGGTTCTATTGCTCGTGGTGATTATACGGATGAAAGTGATATCGATCTCGCTTGTTTTTGTGAGAATCCTTCGGTGTCAAAAGATGTTCGTTTGTTTAAAGGTAAGAAACTTGATTGCTGGTTGTATTCTC
Source organism: Reinekea sp. (assembly GCA_050293765.1). Taxonomy (GTDB): domain Bacteria; phylum Pseudomonadota; class Gammaproteobacteria; order Pseudomonadales; family Natronospirillaceae; genus Reinekea. Next base: position 91,237 of record JBNKNI010000018.1, on the reverse strand, counting down.
TCTCGGAAGCCGTGCCAGAGAAAAAAGAGTTCCTGAGGTTTGTCGGTGGAAGATTATTGCTTGATAAACAGGGTGAAGGAAGTCAGTTCTTAACAGAGGTTACGCAGGTATTTGAAGCCGGACCTGAACCAATTAAACCGGATGCCACCGATCACCTGAAAGAGTGGGCAAAAAATATGTTGCACCGAGCAGCGGGAAACTCTGTAGAAGCACATTATCGGAGAACCTGGCTTCCCTGTGCTTTGCTGGAAATTTATTTCGAACTCAGAAATCGTTGGTACCTTGGGTCGAAACAGAGTTTTTCCTGGCTAAGTGAAAACGATGCCTCCACCTTAGCTTTATTCGAAAAGGCGTTTGCAAACCCAACCGATTTAGAGGTCCTTTCGGCGCTGGTGAGAGCCACGTTAAGTACCGATCATGCGCAGTTTTCTGGTTGAATTAATAAATACGTTAGAACGACACCATTTTTGAAACTGACGCGCGTTATACGATTCCTCTGGTTTACGCTGAAGACTCAGTTCAATTTTTACAAAGCTTGACTCTACCCTATAGGGCAGAGTGTAGAGTGCATAAAACATTGTCGAGAGAATTATTTTATGCACCTATCGTTTCAATCCCTGACTGACGCTGTGAGGCGTTTTTTCCGACGCCCTGTTCGTGCTGTTTTGTTCGTAATGGCTGCGGCATTTCTTTTTCTGGCTTGGTTGCTTATACCGCCGTCACCCGCGTTGACGGAGTTCAAGGTCGGCACGGTTTCTAATACGGGTTGGACCTCTGTGCTGAATCATCCGGTCGATTTAAATGTACAGGTCTTGCGTGTTGGTACTATTCAGATGGATCGAAACTCACTGCTGCAGCAAGGTCCGGAAGATTGGCCAGAGCGGTACGCTGCGCTCGCCGTAAAAGCCTATGTGTTTGAACACCCGGACTATGGTCTGTTCGCCATTGATTCGGGGTTCCACCGTTCGTTCGCGGATCAAAATGAAGGGAATTATAACGGCGTGATGCGTGTCATGGTTAAACTGTCGAACATTGAGAATTCGTTGACCACACCAGCGTTGGATGCACTGATCCCGGTGAATACGTTGAAGGGTATGTTCCTTACGCATCTGCATCCGGACCATACTTCCGGGATCGAATCGTTTCCGGCGGACATGCCGGTGATTGCCGACGTCCGTGAATACGATTGGCTCGGTAAACTGATCAATACGGATTTACTGGAAAAGCATCGACATTGGCAATACCTGTCGTTTGAACACGCCGCGTCCATCGCGCCCTTTAACGAGGTATTGGATGTGTTCGGCGATGGCTCGGTTTGGGCATTGTCGACACGGGGGCATTCCGCTGGTCACGTGTCCTATTTGCTGAATGACACAAAAGGCGCTGTGTTGGTTACAGGAGATGCCAGCCATTTTGGGTTCGGTTTTCATCAGCGTTTGGCACCCGCCGCGCCGGGTGAAACAAACAAGCAGTTTGCGCGGCAAAGCTTAAATGCGTTGGTGTCATTTACTGAGCAATTTCCACAGGTACGGATTGAGTTGGGGCACGAATAGTCAGGCCAAAAAAAGACCCGCCGAGAGGCGGGTCAACTCGTGTGAGGCTGCCTTAGCTGGTTACAGGTTGCATTCCAGCGCCCAAGAGCTGTCGCTGCCGGGTTCGGTTTGGGTGTACCAAAGCGCGTTCCAGATTGCGTTGTTGTGTATCATTTGGTCTCCGGCATTGGCATGGTCCGGGTTACCGGCCCAGTCGGTTTGTGGCCAGTTCGGGTATACCGCAACGCCGGTGGCGTCGCAGCTGCCGTCGCTACCTCCATTGTTGCCGCCATTGTTGCCGCCATTGTTGCCGCCATTGTTATCGCCACCGTTGTTACCGCCCGTGCTTAGATCGGCAATCGGCAAGCTTGGGTATTCCTGAGCAGTACCATACCGGTTGCTACCTATGATAACTTCCACACCTGTTGGGCGCGGAACCGGCAGGTAATAGTTCATGGTTACGTCCACTTCCGCACCGGCCGCCAATGTTTGCCAAGCAGGCAACGTCAGGCTGACACGATGGAAAGTGTTTTGCAGACCACCAACGTTGTTGCCGGCGGGGTTACTGCCATCACTGATGACTTTTAGGTTCATACCTGACTGATCATTAATGACACTCGACGTTGCCGTTGGCATGTTGAATTCAATGGTCACGCCACCGGGAATGTCTTGTGTGCCATTGTTTTTAATGCGCAGGGTTGGGTTGAGTGGGTAGTTGTTATCGCCGACCTTGTAGTTCATAAAGTCGTAAGCGAGGTCAACCACTTCGGTGGGCGCCGTGATGTTATCCGCGGTGACATTACCATAGGGTGATGCGTTGCCGAACGCGTTGTACGCAATACTGGTGAGGGTATCACCGATGAAGTATTCACCCGCGCCGTTGTTGCGTTCTGGGTACCAGGCGTAATCGCCCGCCAATTCCCAAAACATAATGCCGCCCACGCCTTGGTCAATCACGTACTGAACTTTTGCCGTCATTGACTGTTCGTCTTCGGTGGAAATGAATACGCCGTTCTGTGCGTTCCAGAGCCAAGGCGCTTCCGCGACGCTGTCGTAATGGCGGCTGTAAGTGCCACTGAGCGTGGTGTTTGCATCGAAACCATAGGCAGGCAGGTAAGAACCGGCGATGCCGTTTTCCAGATTTTTCGCATGCCACATTGGGTTGGAGCCAGCGCCCAGTTCAACGCCGTTCTTGTCTTTGTCGTGCCATAGGTTGTTAATGCCGAGTGCACCGTAACCGCAAGGTGAGGATACACCGGTGCCCGTTGGGCAATCGGATTGCGACGGTAACGCAGCTTTACCCCAAAGACCATTGGTGCCACCGGTGACACTTTCCCAACCGCGAGTGTAGTACGGCACGCCAATGTTCAAACGACCGGCGGGCAATGCACCCCGGAAGTAATGGACGGCCCAGTCTGTATTCAGGTAACCGATTTTGCCGTATTGCGCAGTCCCGTAAACGTTCCCTTCTTCCAGTTCCAGGTCAGCGCCGGTGTCGTACAGAGCCGCATTGTGGCCAACGTAATCGTTCCAGGCGCCGTGCAGGTCGTAAGACATGATATTGACGTAATCCAAGTACGGCGTGACATCAAAATCTTCCATGCCGCGCAGCAGGTAAGCAGATGAAGGCGACGCGATGGTGAGCATGTAGTGTGTGCCATCGGCAGCCGACGCTTTGTCCAATTCTTCGCGCAGAGTTTTCATCAGGACCTGATACGATGCCCAGAGCTTGCCGCGTTGGGCATCTGAAATCCAGTAGTCGTCTGGATTACCAGCACCGGTCATGGAGCTTGGGTATTCGTAATCGATATCGACACCGTCGAAGCCATAGGTACGGATAAATGCCACCGCCGACTGAGCAAAAGTTTGGATACCTGCGGTGTTCACAGACCCATCGGCGTTGGTGGTCATGCTGTAGAAACCACCGCTATTAACACGTGCGCCGGTATCATCGAAGAAGCCACCTGTTTCAGCCCAGCCGCCAACAGAGATCAACGTTTTCACGTGTGGGTATTGCTTCTTAAATTTGTTCAGCAAATTGAAATGACCGTTGTAATTATACGCAGGGTCCATTTCGGCACCGGCCACGCCTGGCCAGGTTAAGCCGGTGGCTGCGTTCTTCGGATCGTTAACATCGCCGACCGAAATACGGTTTTGATCATCAATGTGCGCGAACGCGTAATTAATGTGCGTCAATTTTTGCCAGGGAATATCGTTGGCCAGGTAGCTCGGTTGACCGTTGACACCGGTACGCCAGCTGGTGAAGTATCCGATGATGCGACGGTTATGGTTAGCGCCCAAACGCTCGCGTCCGTTCTCGTCATACACGGAGCAGTAAGGAACATCGATACCGGTTGTTTGATACAAACCTTCCGGTTGGCAACTGGCCGTTGGTGGCGGTGGCATGTCGTTTCCGACGGTGGCTGCAACAACGCTGGCGGTTGAAACTGCACCCTCATTGTCGGTCGCGATTGCCGACAATTGGAACGAGCCAGCGGTGTTCGCGAGCCAATCGGTACTGAACGGCGCGGTCGTATCAACGGCAAAAGAAACACCATCTACAAAGAATTCGACGTGAGCAACGCTGCCGTCTGCGTCAGACGCGGATGCGGCAATGGCAACCGTATCGCCCACGGCAATTTGCGTGTTGGACGATGGCGAAGTTAAGCTGACTTGTGGGATTTCATTGCCCGGAGTCACGGTGGTCCCGGTCACGGACACCGACGCTTCAGCGTACAGATTATCGTTGTCTTTCGCGCGGGCAGTAATGGTGTGAGTGCCGGCGGTGAGTGTCCAGACGGTTGCGTAAGGTGCATTGGTCAGCGTCGCGACGCTATTGCCATCGACTTGAAAAACTACTTCCACGACGCTGCCGTCGCTGTCACTGGCGTTCGCAGACAAAGTCAGTTGCGTGCCTTCGTCATAGCTGCCAGCAACCGGATCGACCAAGCTGATTGACGGTGGTGTTAACGGTGGCTCGATGATGATGCCGTCGCAGTCACCCAAATAAGACCACTCTTGATAGTCGCCACTGCGCAGCACAGGGTCGTTGCCTCGAGTCCAGTAGTTTGCCTGATAGGCGACGTCCTGATGCTGGATTTTAGCGCCACCGCTGTAAGCGATACTGGCGTCCCAGGCATTCAGTCCATCACAGTTATAAGCATACGCACCCGTGGTCAGGCTCATCCCGGCCAGGGCACTGATTAAAATTTTCTTATTCATAGTTCACTCCGAAAACCCGCGCCGAAGCGCGGGTTTTTATTAGCGGTTGCGTTTAAGGTTGGCTGTGACCAAGCCCCTGATGCATAGCGTTCAGGATGGAGCCGTTGTCAGCATCAATTTCCCAGGCAAATATTCCGCCCAGATTATTCTGCAGCACGTATTCACCTTTGGCCTGAACCGAACGAGGTGTGTCGAATGTGATAAGGGTTCCGTTTGTGTAATCCCACAGGTAGGACGCTTTGGCAATATCATCCCATTTCAGCTGGAAGCCGTTGATACCATTGCCGCTTTCGCCACCCTGATATTTGGAGACAATGACTTTGTAGTCTTCAATCCCTTTCTCCCAGCTGCCGGTAATGCCTTCACCACCTGTGCCCGTGAACGGATAGTCCGGTTGACCACCGGTGACGCCTTTCCAGCCACGACCGTACATGGCTGCGCCGAGAGAGATTTTTTGTGGTGGTACATTGCGCGACAATAGATGTTGTACGGCATCGTGTGCGCTGTAGCCCGCGATAGCTGCATCTGGCGCCGCGTACAAACCTGTTTGATGTCCCAGGGTGCCGTTCCAGGCGCCGTAGTAGTCATAGGTCATCAGGTTGATGTAATCCATGTATTGCGCAGCATTTTCCCAATCGATTTTGGACAGCTTTTCAACACCGCCACTCATGGCAGCCGTCAGTTGATACGTGCGACCGGTTTCTAATGCCAGTGCATCCAACGCTTCGCGCAGTTCTTTCATCAGAATGGCAAAGCCAACGCCATCTTCCGGTGTGCCGAGTGTGGTGTTTGCACCGCCGCCGCCTGGGAATTCCCAATCGATGTCGATACCGTCAAAGAAGTCGTACTCTTTGATGAACGCGATGATGGAGTTGATAAAGACCGCGCGTGCCGCTGGGTTTACGCCAATGTCGTAAAGCGGGTCTGAGAGTGTCCAGCCACCTACGGAAGGCAGAATCACCAAGTCAGGTTGTGCTTTGCTCAGTCGGTACAGCTGACCGAAAACGCCACGCACTTCCTGGTCCCAAACATCGCCTGGGTAATTTTTTTCCAGCGCGGCGAACTTGTCATGCACAACAACTTCGTAATCCTGTTTGCCGGAGCATTGGCTGACTAACGCAGAATAACCTTGTGCGTTTGCTTCCTGTAACGAGCTGTTCGGCCCACAGACAGGAATAAAGCCATAGTAGATGTGCGTCAGGTTGGTGGATGGGATGTCGGCCACATGGTAGTTGCGGCCATAAATACCCCATTCCACGAAATAGGCGCCCACTTGTTTGTTTGTGGTATTGGTAAATGCAACGTTGTTCTGCTTCAGTGGTTGAGGCCATCCGGTGGTGTCCCAGTCATCACTGCCGGTCGGTCCACCCGTTACCTTAACGGTGGTGGCAGCGGAATCGGTACACAATTCTGCGGTGGCATTGCTGTCGCACAAACTGACGATGTACTGATTGTCGCCATTGGCGGTAACCGTCACAGGAACAGAACCACTTTGCGCATTCGGGCTGTTTGCCGAAATGCTTGCACTGTGGATCTGCGTGCCGTTTTCGTACAAATACCACTTATTGCCGTTTGTACCGCTCCACATATTCCACGACAGCGTGAAAGTGGCCGAACCACTGGCAATGTTCTGCTCGCCAATCCAGGCGATTGCAGGCGTTGCCGGTTTCACCAAATCTGTAGGATCTGTAGGATCTGTAGGATCTGAAGGATCGGTTGGGTCAGTAGGATCGGTTGGGTCAGTAGGATCGGTTGGGTCAGTAGGATCGGTTGGGTCAGTAGGATCAGTTGGGTCAGTAGGGTCTGTCGTTCCGTTAGCCACGGTAATGGTGACAGGGTTACTGACCGCACAACCGTCTGCGTTGCAAAGTTCTACAATCAGCTCATGAGACCCGGCACTGTAACCGGCAGTGCAAGAGCCCGTTTGAGCATTCTGACCGCTAATCGTCAGGGAGCCTTCACAGATAGGTGCGTTGTTGTCTTTTAAGCGCCATTGATTACCGTTTTCACCCCACCACATATTCCAGGTGACGGTAATGTTGTCGCCGATATCGTAATTGCCGGGCATCCAGGCAATGCCTGGCTTTGCAGGCACCGCGGCTAATGCACTGGTGCTTATGGCGCAAAATAGGCCGGATAGGAGTAGTCGTTTTTTATTCATGGTACATCCTTCGTTGTCTTTGTTATTTTTTTGGATACCAATTTAATACCATTAAATTGGGTGGACGTAATTTACACAGTTGAGACCCCGGTTTGAAAGTTAGAACCATTTCAGTTTTTAGAAGATTGTCACAGTTTTCGGAATATTGTTAGAAATCAGCAAATGAGAGTTGTTCTTAACTTATTGTTTTTATTGATTATTAAAGATTTATTGCGTACTGAGTATTTTTAGGAATAACAATGATGAATTAAAGTTGTATTTGGTGGTCCAATTAAAATTGGTCTTAATTTGGTTTGTCTTTTTGGTGAGGTGGCATAACGAGAAAGCATTTCGCATGCGTTTGATCAAAGGTTATTGAAAGGTGTTAATTGGTGATGTTGATTGTGATGAGCACGCGATTTCAACGCTTGGCGAACATGAGCAAGCGCCCCAATGGAGTTGCTGGATGTCATTTGTTCAGTGATACTTTTGCGGTTTTAAGTGCAGCCTAACCGGCCAAGCAGAAATCGGCGGGCGTGACTTGCGAAATTGGATAAAGGTTTATGAGTTCTAATGCAAAATTAACGGCGATTCCCACGCACATCGTGACGGGTTTTTTAGGTGTCGGGAAAACCACGGCGATATTAAACCTGTTGCAGTTTAAACCCGACAATGAGCGCTGGGCCATATTAGTGAATGAGTTTGGTGATGTGGGTATTGATGGTGCCTTGCTGAAAACCCAGCAAATGGGTGGTGATTCGGTTTATATTCGTGAAGTCCCCGGTGGCTGCATGTGTTGCGCCGCCGGTGTACCGATGCAGGTCGCTTTAAATCAACTGTTAAAACATGCTAAGCCGGATCGTTTGATTATTGAGCCGACTGGGTTGGGTCATCCGAAGCAAGTTTTAAAAGCATTGCAAGCAGAGCATTACCAACACGTACTGGCCATTGAAAAGGTGGTTACCTTGGTTGATGCCCGCAAACTCAAACAAGAAAAATACACACAACACCCAATTTTTAATGATCAGTTAGCCATTGCCGATTGTATTGTTGGTACCAAGTCGGAACTGTACGAAGAAGGCGATGCGCAGCGGCTGATTGCCTATGTGCAACAAAAAAAGATGGCCACCGAGCCTTTAATGTTTATTGAACGTGGCCAATTGGCTTTGGCCGACATAATTGGCGCGACAAAACATTCAGCACAGGCGTCACCTACCGTACCCGCGCATCAACCGGTTTTTCGTTCCATGGCGTTGCAACAACAGCCGAACATATCAGTCATTAATACTCAGCTTGGTGCTGAAACCAACAATGGTTACACCAGTATCGGTTGGCAGTTTCCGTCGACGTTTGTGTTTAACCGCCAGCGCGTAGGGCAATGGTTGCAAAGTTTAATGACAGAACAAAGCATTCAACGTTTGAAGGCCGTATTGACGACGACCGAAGGGTGCTTTGCCTACAATATCGTTGAAAATGAAATGACCGAAACCAAAGTAGGCTCCAATGCTGAAAGCCGACTTGAAATAATCGCAGAAGTAGTCGAAGAGCACTGGCTCGCGCAACTTCAAGCGTGTGGGGAGCAAACACAGCAGCAGTAGCGGTAGGGGTAGGGTTAAACTGCTGCGTTTTATTGTTGTGGTGTTACTCAAATCTAAATCAGTAATGACTTAATGTGTTTCCACCAGTTCGATGAGCTGGTGTTTGGCGTTGTAGGTGAGTGCCTGGACTAACTCTATGACTAGCTGGGTATTATTGCAAGACAAGTGATGGCGGGTCATAGTTTCAGGTATAACCCGAAATCTCAACTTTGGTTTCTGTTGATTTGGGATTCTTTACAGCGACATTAAAAAAGCATTCGAAGTCTTTTCATACCGTAGTTTGATTTCAAACATTCTCTTGGCGTAAAACCCCCTAAAGTTTCCATGCCTTTTTTATCTAGCCAGGATACATAGTTTTTTCCTATAAAGTGATTTACTGCCATTGCTAGGCATACGTCGTCGTCTAATTCTCTTAGTAACTCCTTTTTAATGTCACTTCTTTCCAACGCATCTGCTCCATTCGTACAGAATGCCTGCCACCATTCATCAGCATTTTTAAATCGCCTGTTTTTTTTAGTGTTATAATAATCGTAGTCGATTTCAAAACCTTCACCTTGTGGGGTGGTTGCGCACATACTCACCAATTTTTACCGAATTGTTTGATTCTAACTGCATATAAACTTGAGAGCTTCGAGTCGCGAATATTGCAGAGATTAATTGTTGTTTTTAAATCTTTATTAAAACCACCTATTAGCAGGCGATTCCTCTAGTATTTCCCTATATTTGTTCAAAGAAATAATTTCTAATTGTATAAGTCTATCAAGTATCTTTTCAGCGATTTCTAGATCCTCCGCGCAACCCGTATTTTTTTTGATGATATCTAGTGTGAGATTTAAATTTTTATGAAAATTTTCTTGGCTTATTTTTTTCGACTGAAGTGGTTTTTGTTTTTTTGTGATATATAAAAGAAGCTTCTCTTTTGCACTTAAGTTTACTAAATAATCTTCTTCATCACTCTCTGATTCGAAGGACATGGCTTGCTCAATATCGTCTTTGATGTTAAGTAGTTCTTGATCAAACATTTGAAATTACTCTATACGCTTCTGGAGGAATATCGCCCTCAATTAGAACTTCTTTGTCTTTTCTTGCAAAGCGAAACGCAGGGTCTGCAAGTTTCTCTCCAGTTTGTGGATTTATCCCATTCGATACGCTATTAACTGTGATTTCTGAATTAACTATCCGTTGCGATGATTCCGAGTATAAACTACCTTGTCCTTCACCTGTATTTCAATCAATAGCTATCAGAGAATTAAAAAGGTGGATGAATCGTAAAAATGCGTCGACCCCAGTGTATGAAAATAGTTAATTTTTGCCAAATCGGTCGATAACTAATTTGACAAAAGTATGATGGCAGTGGGGACTGCTTCAGACCGTTCCAAACCTAACTTCGCTTAGGTCTAATAGACGGGATAATTCTTCTTGCCAGCATCAAGTTTCGGTCTGATTTGAATTTCTCGACAAGTTTTAATGTTTCTTCTTTGCTTATAGCAGCCAATTTAGCTTCGTCTGGTGTCAACTTTACGCAAATGTCCAACTCAACTGGACCGCCAGTAAAGTATGTGATGTAACACTGATTCGCCTCTTCTATAAGAATAAATGAATATGGTTCTTGATAGATTATGTTCATTTTTTTGTCTTTTGTCTTTTGTCTTTTGTCTTTTGCGTTGCTGTTGAAATGTCCATTTCTGTGAAGGAACCTTTTGGAATTGCGTCAATAACTGCCTTGTCATGACCTGTAGGAAGTTTACTTTCCGGAATCCAGTGCTCCTTCGCTCCAGCTTTGTTTCCAGATAGAATTCGCAAACTAAGGGCACTAAGATTATTAAAGTCAATTCTTAAAAGTCCATTATATTCCAGCATCTCTCGTGGTTAGACAATAGAATCAACAGGAGCTAACTTAACTCCTTTATCCAAAATACAGTTTTCAATTTTGCTGGTTAAATATGCGAATATTAAAGTTACTGTCGTCTTAGATTAATGTCTGGGCTATTTTTTTTTCTAATAATCAATCTTCGATTGGCCTTTTGTTCATCTAAGCTTACAATGGATTCAAGGTTGGAAATGTCGATATTTTCGAAAATATTAACAACAGATTGATTATCCTGAGAAACGATAATTTCATATGCGACTTCACCGTGAGTGCTTTCCGATGTTAAACCTCCTGGAAATACTGACTTTTGCGCGCCTTTGCATAGAAGGAAAATATCTTGTTCTGAGTATTCTTCTCTAATCTCTGCTAGTACGTAAAAGAAACTTGGACCAGATTTCTTTCCTGAGTTCGACAAATTGTCTTGGTATGAAATGGAAACATCAGTTTCGTTTAGCGAGCAGTCTAGTAGTATTTTTCCGACCACATTTCCTTGTTTAGCTAGCGGTATAGACTTTAAGAAATTCATTTTTTTATCTCTATAAAATTTGGGTTTGGAATAAATTGTCCTAAAGGGTTGTTGCTGTTATCTATTTTTATACAGCCTTTTATATTGCATGGTTGAGCGGTATGTCAGCGGCTAATAGAAAAGTCTTGGTTGTGAGGCTTTTGTTGTGGGTGTCTTAGCTAACTACAGATAATGCATTTTGAGGTGTCAACCTTTAAAGTGGGTGTCCAGATGATTTTCGCTGTCAAGATGATTTCCTAATTGCACTTATTGTGAGAAGCCGTGAATTTTAAGAGTGGGTGTCTAATTAATTTTTTAAAGGGTGTTGGATTAATGCATTCTCATAAGTAGCATTCGCAGTCTTTTTGTTTCCCATATAGTGCTTAAGCACTCTCGAGGTGATAGGCCACCAAGATCAGGAATATCTTTTCGGTCTAGCCACTCTTGGTAGTTTTTACCAATAAAATGATTTATTGCCATCGCCAAGTAAGTATCTCCATCTAGCTCTTTCAATAATTCAATCTTGAACGGACTATTCTCCAATTCATCAGCCCCATTTGAGCAAAAATTTTGCCACCACGTTTCAGCATTAGGGTAATTTTGGGTAGGAGTTCTATCATGCCTATCATAGTCAAGTTCCAGTCCTTTGCCTTCTGGTATCAATAAACTTCCACTCATAATTAAAAACCTCCAAACACAATTACATTTGCTCCTGATGGATTTCTTGCCGATGGGGCAATGATGCTATCGAAACCAGATTCATTTGCCAACGTTCCAATTTAATTGGTTAATTTGTAGCTACCTTGACCTGTTGCAGTTAGTTCATCTAGTGATATTCCTAACTGGTTTCTTACATCAGGGTTAGTTAAATCGAGCATGTTGTTGATTTCAACATCTTTGTATTTATATTTTCTTTGTGCTGTTTTGTAACCAGATGTTATGTCGTAATGTTCTACTTCAGCCATCGCAGTTCTTTTGGTCGTACCACCGTAAACAGCACCTAGCCCTCGCCCTGAATATCGATGTTCGGCATCTACATTCCAAGAGCCAGCTGTCCAAGTTGTTTCAGTCTGCTCGGGTTTTTCCATTCTATGCATTCTTCCAGTGTAAGTAGTGCCTTTAATATTTTTGAAGGCCTCCTTACAAATTAACCCCAGCGGATCAACCCATTCCACTGGGTTCGGACAATACTGGTACTGGTTTAACCCTCCCATTAACCCAATCGGGTCATGGTTGATGTATCGTCCGGCCTGAGGATCATAGTATCGGTTGAAGTTGTCGTACAGCCCGGTTTCGCGGTCTTCGCTTTGGCCTTGAAAACGTAAGTTGACGTGCAGGCGGCCGTTTGTGGTGTGCTCGTTTTTCAGGGCGCCGTACAAGTCGTGATCGGTACGCCACAGTTCGGCCCCGGTGTGGTGATTAATCAGTATTGATATGAGCTTAACTTACGTATCAACCAGACCAGAACCTACAGTTGAAAACCTAAATTTGACAGCACCTGATCTACTTTTTGAGCCTTCAGCTTATTATTTATCGATAGCCAAACTGTATGAGAAACAGAGGGAACAACGCTGTCTACGAACTCTGGCGGTTCAATAATCTCCCAATACTCCATAGATTGTGATCCACACGAAGGGCAGACCGGCAAAGCACCTATTTGGAAAACATTGCCTTCGCTGTCTGGGTCACACGCAATAGCTCCATAGCTTTCGCGCAGAATGCCCGCAAGTTCATTAGCCGATTTCCCTGTGAGTCTTGAATTTGACTTTATCAGAGCGTCGACTTCATCATAGGTCTTATCTTCCATCGCATCTAAGTAAGCTAGGCTTCCCATGGATTTACTACGGAGTAAAAACTCAGCATACGCCCCGGTTTTTATTTGAGGCGCCTTGAATTCAAACTTGCAATCTCCGCATATGTATTTTACTAGTTGTAATTTCATGGCGTCACCGGCGAAACATTAATTGGTTTCAAAATATCGTTGAAGTTATTCAGACCAGCGTTATTTATACCGCCATTTGCTCGCTCAGAATAAAACCTAATCACAGTAAATCCTTGTCCTTGCGCTTTCAAACCTATCTCTTGTGTTGCAGATGTTATAGGCCCACCCTTGTAATTCCTAGCGCTCGCTATTTTAGGGTCGGTTAAATCTAGCACATTCATCGCGTTCTTATTCAAATCAAAACGAATGCTATATTTAGCATCCATTCTATGATGAGCCAATTCAGCAACTGTTGTCCCCGGCTGCTCACCAACATAGAAAGCAGAGCCAAAGCGGCTTTCCGGATTCAAATACTTTGGATCAATTCCATTTAAAACACCTTGAATTTTTCTAGCTTCATCTGAAGTGTGCCAAACAAAATCAACACCATTGTTTTTAATTTCGTCTGTCGAATTTGTGTGCTCGCCCTCTTTACAGCTCAACCCCAACGGATCAACCCATTGCACCGGGTTCGGACAGTACTGGTACTGGTTTATCCCTTATCGGATCGTGGTTGATGTATCGTCCGGCCTGTGGATCATAGTATCGGTAGAAGCTCTGTTAATACCCAGTCTCTAAATCCTTCTACTGGCTCGCCAAACAAAACTATCAACTCTTGAAAAAGCTCTCTAAAAACGTTGAGAATGACGACCACTCTCCATGAATCGTCATTTCGTCGCTAGTTGTATAGAAATATACCTTTGGTGCTTTTTGATCATAGTACAGGGCATATGTATTTCCTCCTTGATCATAGGCGAAGGGTATAGTTCTAACATAATCCAACTCTTTGGGAACCGAATACTCATCCAAACCTTTTTTAAATCTATTTATTTCAGAAAAATCATCGAATTGATGAACAGGGAAAACGCATTTTCCATCTCTAACTTTGTCTTTCTCAGGAAGGCCACCGTTATATGATAAATAGAAGACCACAAACTCTTTTGGCAGTTCAAGACTATAATTCGATTCGAATAATCGGATTTCGTCTATGGATATTGGTGGAGAACAATCTAATAGTTTCATCGAATTACCAACTCTTAAATATGTATGAGTTATCAGTGGCAGCTTTATATTGTGATACGCCGCCATTGTGAAGAATCCCCCTATGGGCAGGAGCCTCTACAAGTTGCATTGTTCCAGTATTAGTAACTGGATCATAATCATCCAAGTGGTGCCAAACATAACCTTTAGGAGTGGATTTTTGCCCTAATGCTTGTCGGCTGGCAGATTCAAAGTCAGTTAGATAATCTCCCGAGTATTCTATTTTGATTATTGGATTTACTCCCTCATTAGAATATAGAGCATTGCTATTCGAATAGTCTAATCCACCATTTTCTGTAACACGAACTCCTGAATAGCCTAATTCTTCAAGTTTTGCCATCGACTTGGTTTCAACATGCTCTTTGCATATCAACCCCAACGGATCAACCCATTGCACCGGGTTCGGACAATACTGATATTGGTTTAGCCCACCCATTAACCCAATTGGGTCATGGTTGATGTATCGTCCGGCCTGAGGATCATAGTATCGGTTGAAGTTGTAGTACAGCCCGGTTTCGCGGTCTTCGCTTTGGCCTTGAAAACGTAAGTTGACGTGCAGGCGGCCGTTTGTGGTGTGCTCGTTTTTCAGGGCGCCGTACAGGTCGTGATCGGTACGCCACAGTTCGGTGCCGGTATGGTGATCAAACAGGGCTTTGGGGGTGCCAAGGTGGTCGGTGTCGATATCCAGTAAGCCGTGGTCGCTGTCGAGCAGGGCCAGTGGGGTGTGGCTGCCGGGTTGGTAAACCACGGCTTGATCGTGCAGGCAACGTTTGTTGCGACCGAACGTGCGCGTTTGTATGGCGTGCTGTCCGCGCCAGACAGTGTGTTCGGCGTAGTCGTAGTTTGGGGTTGTGGCATCGGTAAACACTTCTTTGCGCAGGCGTCGGCCCAGGGCGTCGTAAGCGAAGGTGAGCTTCTGTTTAAATTCGCCGTGATGTGTTTCCACCAGTTCGATGAGCTGGTGTTTGGCGTTGTAGCTGAGTGCCTGGACCAGCGCTTTTCCCTGACCGCGTTTGATGGTGACGATGTTGCCCCAGTCGTCATATTCGTAGTGTCGGTCGCCCCAGAACGGTAAGCGGTTGTCGAGCAGTTGATCCAAGCCTTCGGGCAGTCGGTTGCCGACCGAGTCGCTGGTGAAGGGTGTGTCGTTTACCTGGGTCAGCGCGTCAACGGCGTTGTAGTGGTAATGCAGGGTGCCGGTAAGGCTGTCGTTGAGTTGCGACAGTCGGCCTGCGTTGTCGTATTGGTACGAGCGTTCCTGTACCACGGCTTCGCCAGATCGCGCTCTTTGGTTGAGCCGGGTGACCTGTTGCAAACGTCGCTCGGCGTCGTAACCGTAGGCAAGGGTATGTTGGCCCTGTTGCCGCTCGGTTATCTGGCCCAGGTCATTGGTTTGTTGTCGTAAAAGGGTGTGCTCGCCTTGGTCATTGCCGACACGTATGGCAGCCAACGTGCCGTTGTCGTGCCAATGGTACTGCTCGTGCCAGCTGGTTCGGCGCATGCGGTAAGTACCACGGTGCACAAAGCCAAATTGCATGTCGGGTGTTTCCGGCTTAAACGCTTTGTGATGCAGTGCCTGCAATTGCCCTTGGCCTGTGTATTGGAAATGCGATTCGTGACGATGCGCATCCAGTTTGCCAAACGCGCCCTTAAAGGTGTGGGTACTGCTTTCCTGAATGAGTTGCCCTTGGCTGTTGTATTTAAATTCAACGTCGGCTTGGGCATTGCCGGCGCGAATTAACTGCCCGAGTTCGTCATACACAAAGCTGTTGAATACGTCCGCGTTTGGTCGATCCGGGTCGCTGTAAACTTCGCTCAGTAGTTTGCCGTAGGTGTCGCGCTGAAAGGTGGCGTGAATACGGCCATCGGTTAAGCCGGTTAAGTGGCCGAGCGTGTTGTAGTGGTATTCGGTGGTGCGGCCGTCGACGGTGGTTTCTTTTTTAATGCGTTCGCAAGCGTCGTATTCGAAACGATGCATGGCGCCGTTCGGGTTAATCAACGCGGTAAGGTTACGCTCTCGGTCGTATTCAAACTGTATCTGATTACCGTCCGGCAGCGTCTTCGCCTCGAGTTGCGCGAAGTTGCCGTAATGAAACTGCGTCGTGCGTCCGGCGGTGTCCGTTTGCGCGACAACGCGACCCAGAGCGTCGTATCGAAAATGTTCTGCCGCACCGTATTGATTCGTTTTTGTGGTGAGCTGGCCACGGTCGTTGTACCGGAAGTGCTGCTCGTTGCCCAAGTGGTCGCATTGGCTGATGAGCCGGCCGTTGTCGTCGTACATAAAGTCGACCGATTGCTGCAAGCGACTCTCTGCCGGTAGGCCTAGGTAACACTCGTATCGCGCGAGGGTGCCCCAATGCTCGTGCCAGGTAAACCGATGTTCTTGGCCTAATGGGTCTACTTTGCGGGCCAGCCGGCCAAACGCGTAGTGGTAGGTTTCCTGTTTGCCGTCGGCAAAGGTTTTATGGATAAGACGGTCTTGTTCGTCGTAAGCAAAGTGCAGGGTTTGCCCAAGGTGGTTGGTCACGCGTTCCGGCAGATGCGTGTTACGCCAGTACCGGATAGACGTGCTTTGTCCGCCGATATCGGTTTGATGAACGACCCGTTGGTGTTCGTCGTAGCGGTAGTGTGTGCTTTGACCCTCGGTGTTCAGGTGTTTGGTCAGCTGTTGCAGGTCGTTGTAATAAAAATATTCCGTGCCGCCGTCGCCTTGCACATGACACAGCAGTAAGGCGTGCTCGTCATAACCGAACAGTTCCACCACACCGTTGCTGTCGGTGGTTTTATTCCAATAGGCTACACGATCCTCCTGTGGGCAATCCTCACCCCGGTAGTCCCAATTGAACTGATAGTTATAGTGCCCATCTTCGGAAGCCTGACGGGTACATCGGGCATTGGGTGTCAGTTCATCCCATTCAAACCGATAACGTGCGCCACTTTCGGTTTGCCGCAAGGCAAATAAATGGTTTGTGTAGCGGTATTGCTCTGTTGGAAAACCGTGGCGTTTCGCGGCAAATAAATCGCCTTCGGCGTTGACGCGGTACCGCACCAATGGTGTCTTCGTACCAGTCGCGACCTCTTCGCTGACAATACTGCGCAGGCCATGGTCATTCCAATGGAAGTGAAGAATACCACCCCAGCTGTTTGAGGCGCTTTCCAATCGGCCTGTTGTGTCGTGGTAGTGCAAAGTCCAGAAGGCGGTTTTACTGTCGTTACTGACCTGCGCCAACCGCATGTGCTCTGGCCGCATCGGGTCGGGGGTAAAGAAAAAGGTCTGCCCGTTGTGCAGTACGGTGAAATCGTCGTGGAAACGACTGATGGAACTGCCGATAACGTGACGGTGGGTTGCACCATGCTCCGGTAATGAAAAGGGGACGCTAATGCCTTCTTCGGTACGCAACCATATAGTGTCAGCGTCAATACGCAGATGGACAGCCCAAGGGTGGCTCCAGCCGAAACCTAATTCTGAACGCGTGCCACTGGCGGTACTGCGGTAGGTGCGCTTCCAGGCCAAGGGTACCGGGCCTGGCAGGTGGAAGTCTGTTGCCTCAAACAATTCTTCACCGGTGACCATGCTGATGGGTTCGCCACTTTTGCAGGTTTGTGACGCACACTCGCTGGCTTTGTCAGTGTCGGTTTTTGCTGCGTTGGTATCGTGAACCACCGGTTTTTCTGGCAATGCCTCGGTGCGGGCGTTTTGTTTCAGTTCCAGTTTCTGTTCGTGTTTAGTGATGGATACTTTTTTAACCAGCGGGTATCGCTTTAGTTCGTGTATATGGGCAATGCGTTTAATGGCGTCCACCAACGGCACGAAGCGAGGTGAGGCGGCCAGGATAGCGCCAAGTCCTGCGCTGGAGCGCAGAGTGGTTACCGCGGTGGAGGCTTTTGCCAATGCGGCGGCCGCGATGAAACACGCAGCGAGGTCGAAACTGGCAGCGCCGAACAGTTTGGCCTGGTCTTCGGCCGACATACTGTCGTAATAACGCGCCGGAAAGGCACTGATCATGCTCCAGAATTCGGTGTCGTCAATCAGAGCACTGGTGACAGCCGCCAAACGTTCAATATCGGCTTTTGCTTCTCCGGCCGCGTTAACGAGAAAGGCGTATCCGTCGCGTATGCCGTCATGATCGGCGTCTTGCATGGCTTGATACAGCGCTGACTTTGCGCTGGATACCGCATCTGGCACGCCCTTTACCATCTCGATCGTGTCTTTGGTCAGGTCCACACCGCGGTCGAAAACTGCTTTAGCCCAGATAACGCCGATAATCAGCGCGCCATTGCCAAACCCATCTTGAAACAACAAATCGTCGAGCATGATTTTGCGTTCCATGGCTTCGGCGACAAGCCCATCCAGGCCTGCTTTAACCTGTTGTCGTAATGCAGGTAGCTCATCGTCTTTGGGTAAAATAGTGACCGTGGCTTCACCCGCCGGCAGAAAGGTGACATCTGTTTCGCCTTCAACTGATATTTTGCCGGTGAAGGTTTGACCTTCAATCTGTACTTCGTAGCGAGCGTCCGGCATGGGGTTGCCGTCCGGGTTTAAAATGGACAAATGTAAGTTGTGGTTGGTTTGACTCGGTTCGGCAGATGTGGCGCCCGCCACAGTTTGTTTGGGCGGTGCTATTTCGGGCTGGTGTCGCTCGATCTGAGCCTGGCTAGCGGACGTAAACGCGCTGCCGGTCTGTTTTTGCCTGGCCTGATTTTGGCGTTGTACCCATCCCGTGGTAACGCAGCATAGGGTGGTGCTGCTGTTTGCCGTGGGTCGAGAGGCTTTTCGGTAACGTTGCCCATCTTGTTCAAAAAACTGTATGCCTTCGCCACTGCGGAAGTGTTTGGCTTGGGTGTTATCGAGTATTGCCCAGTCGCTTAAACTGCCGCGCAATTGCGATTTCACAGAATCTGGAAGTTTGCGAACGGCTTCTTTATTGATGGAAAACGTGGAGGCAATGGTTTGTTCGGGCGCGTCGATTCGTTGATCGCCAGATGCGTCAAAGACGGACGCAGGGGCAGGGTCCTGAAAATTCATTTATATCCTTAAATGATGATTCCTTGTGAATAGTGCTATTACACGGGTTACAGCAACGGTGTTAAAGAGGAAATTTGCTCGAATCGCGAGCTTTGTGATCGTTGTCTCATCCTGGAGTTCGATGCGTTCACGAAACAGGCGGTGAACAGGAAAGTAGGTAACAACTCGAAAGAGATGGCAACTAAGCAATATTGTTGTTAACAAAGGCGTTATTTTAGACCGCCGAGACAGGAGTTAGTCTCATTAAGGGGGCTGGTGTTAAGACTGTTGATGTGCAAACGTGGTTCCTCAAGTTTAACTATTAAACGACTGTTTAGATGCAACTGCGGAAGTTTGTTAAACATGAAAATGTTTCTCAATAGATTTAAAAGCGGACACTTCCCAAACTTGCTCTGTAGCTTTTATTCCAATGAAGCAGACGCTTGGACTCTAATGGGAACAAGTCTGTTTTTTAGTGAAGTTATTAATTCGGGCGAATTCGACTCAACCGATTTTCAGGAAATCGCGAATATCTTCTATTGGATGGGGCTATTGAAGTGGTGCTCGGTATAAGAATTCGGCTTGGGGATATCTTTAGCAATAAATCGAAAGTCTTAAACGCGGATTTCAGCCGTTTTTTCAGCTAAGAATGGCAGCGGATTAATCATCTCATTTTCTTACGGACACTCATCGGTGTACATCCCTTTAATTGTTGAAAACTGCGATTGAAGTGACTCAAACTTTGAAAGCCGACCTGTTCGGCAACTTGATTAATTGCCAACTCACTGTTCTGTAATAGATCGACGGCTTTCTCGATTCTCCTCCTACGTAAATACTCACTGAAAGTGACGTTTAACGTATGTTTGAACCAACGACTAAACGCTGGACCGCTCATTGAACAGATTTTAGCTGTCTGCGAGGAACTTATCGGTTCAGCTAAATTGGCGGCAATGTAATCAAGGACTCGCTGTAATCGCTTCTGATGACGGTCTGTCCTTTGAATTGCTTTTTCTTGTTGTTGCAAAGACTTTTTTGGTACGTGCAGCAAATTGTTTATGCAAAGCAAACAATAAAGTCCTCGTTCGCTCTCTGGTTTATCAAGAAGTTGTTGCCAGTTCATCATGTGCTGCTCACTGAGCTGCTCGAACAGTAGCCCTTGTTTTGCCTCATTGAGTAGGGTGTTAAGTTGTTGAAGTTCTGGAAATGCGTTAAGTAGCAGGCCGTTGAACTGCAAGACCAGAAACCGTGCCGTATGATCTTCGTGACTAATAAAATCATGCGCAAGGTTCTCACCAATTAAATACAACTGTGCGCGTTCAAAGTTTGAGACCCAATCTCCTATTAGCGCTTGACCATGTCCTTCAAGTACTAAAGCAATTTCGATTTCCGGATGAAAATGCCAATTGCTACTGGAGCTACTCACAGATTGCTGGAAGACTAATACACTCTGTTGTTGTGGAATATCTTCTAAAATGGGTCTCATTTAACTAAATCCATTAATAAAAGTAGATAAGTTGGTTAAAAATAGCATAGTTCTGGTCAAATACACGAAAACAATCTAAGTCGATAGAGAGTTAAACTAGAGACATATTGATCCCTGTTGAACATCGCGATTAAGGTATTTAGGAGACTCCTATGAGCAAACCACTTCATCAATTATTTCCTCTGCCACTATCAGCATTTGAAGCTAAAGGCTGGTTGCAAAGCACACTGATACATTCTTTAAATGGTGGCTTTACTGGTCAGCTCGATAAATTGGTACCAGACTTGTTTGCCGATGACATCTATGGTGCTGATCGTTTAAGCAAGAAAAGCACTAGAAAGGATGTTGGAACAGCAACTTCGGGTGACGATTGGGAGGTCCAGTTTTTCTGGTGGAACAGTGAAACACAGTCAAATTGGTGGGATGGCTATGCGCGCCATATCCTATTGCTCAAGGATAAAAAGCATCAGAAAAAGTTGCTTACCTACCTTAGTGACAAAATGGCAACACAGGATGAGGATGGTTATCTGGGCATATATGCTGAAGACCTTCGCTATCAACACAACAGCGAGAATGGAGAATTGTGGGCCCAGGCTTCGCTGCTGCGTGTGCTATTAGCCTGTGCTCAAGCTGACGAAACCTTCGGAGTAGATCGTAAGTCCGTCTTAAAAGTGGTGGAAGCTGCTGTTCGCCGGACCATGAAGGCTTATCCAAATCCTCACACCAAACCGTTTAAGGCAAAAGAACCTTTTGCTGGTTTGAGTCATGGTTTGATGTTTGTCGATGTACTGGAACAAATGTATTTGCTTCAAAGTGATCAAAGCTATCTCGATTTTGCAGAATATCTATTGGACGATTACAACCAGCATCTTGTTTCTGAGCAGGACATTCAAATTAAGAACCTATTAGATGAGGACTATTATTTTCAAGGCCATGGGGTTCACACCTATGAGCATTTGCGAGCGTTGGCTTTGGTGAGCTTTTATCGCAGTCATTTTGGATATAGTAGTCAAGCGCTTAAGTGGCATAAAGCTCTCGAGGCCTATCTGCAGAAACTCAGTAAAGTGTTGTGCATCAGCGGTGCGCCCATAGGCGATGAGTGGATCTCTGAACGTTTAGCCGATGCAGATAACACCGGTTACGAGTATTGCTCTATCCATGAGTTGCTCGATTCGTACTGTTTGCTGCTCAGACTCAGTGGCGATATGCAGTGGGCAGAACGTATTGAATGGCTACTGTTCAATGCAGCAATGGGCGCGCGTACCAATGATAGTAAACGAATTTGTTACTGTCATACCGACAATGCCAGCAAGTTAACTGGCCAGTTGGACGATAAGGCTGAGAACAACCCTAAAGAGGAGCGGTTTAAACTGTCGTCAGTTCACCAAGATGTTGCCGTTTGTTGTGTACCCAATGCCGGACGAATTTTCCCCTACTTTTTACAATCAGCTGTGATGCAGGATTCGCAAGGCTTGGTATTGAATCAGTTTGTTAGCCATCATTGCCGGCATTCTTGGAACGAAGGAGTCCTGTCCTTAGAAGTGGAAGGAAGCTACCCCTTTGATACCGCCTTTACCCTTAAGTTGAGCAATAGCAGTCAGAAACCCGCAATGGTGAAAATACGTGTACCCACTTGGTGCGAAAAGTTACTCATCGACGGAAAAACTGTGAGCGCGCACAGAAAGAATAGCTACTCACTGGTTGTGATGGGCAATACAGAAACAATACGGCACGATATTCGTTTTGAAACTAGAACTCGCATCTTGGAATCTTCAGGTACTACTCCGTGTTTGTCTTTGGCATATGGACCTTTACTTTACGTAAACCCACTTCAAAGCAAAATAAAGAAAGGTAGAGAATATCCGCTTAGTGGATATGGTGATCACTACTTGCAGGCAGATAATCCAGTGGAGTACGCCTGGAAAATAGGCGCCAGTTTTGAATCTAAACCAGTCAACGAATCAACAGTTTCTTGGAATCAATCGCCTACGCTCGCGGCTGAGTTGTTTAATACCATGAGTGGTGAAATGGAATCTGTAGAGTTGCAGCCTTTCGGTTCTACCATCCTAAGGCAAGCGGCGTTTAAGGTGTTGACAAAATGAACACACTAACTGTATTGGGCTTGATAGCCGCTTGCTGTACGACCTTGTCCTTTGTGCCGCAGGTCTGGCAGATAATGAAGACTCGTCAAACGACCGGTATTTCACTGCCGATGTATATCATCTTCACAACTGGCGTATTGATGTGGGTAATTTATGGTTACATGATCAAAGATTTCGCTGTATTCATCGCCAACGTGGTGACCTTATTACTGGCCACAGCAGTACTCGGATTGACTTTGTGGGATCGCCTACGTTAGCAAACTCTCTTGGTATTTATTCGATCCAAAGGAGTGAAGTTTCTCACGATATCAATGAAGTCGTCCCCATGATGGACGACTGTTGGCCAAATATGGCATTCGCCTGCACGTCGGATTATTTTTCAATGCGGTTTTTTCTGCAGAAAGATATTATAAGTATGTCGCATCGATCAGTTAATTCCAGACACAAAAGCAAGCATCTTCTGAATGTTTGCTTTTGAGTAATCACATGTGAGCTATAGGAAAAAATAATCCATTCGCATAGTGATGGTATGAGTCGAAACTATCCATGGGGCGTGGTTCCCATTGTTATAGTTGCGGCAGTTTTGGCTCTTCGCTTTTGGCAGGGCGGGGTGCATGCAACCCAAAACTTAACAAGGCCAGTCAATGTGAACCGCGTAAACTGTCTGCTTTGAGTCTTTCTCTTCTCCTGAAATTAACCGACAAACTGTCTGGTTAGTGATATTTGCTGCCATCTTTTATGAAGCAGTCAACGACCGTCGCGTTATAACTACCGACATTACAAAAACACCAAACGATGTTTAGGGTTTACACGCTTTTTTTTGCAGCTTGGAAGGCTATGAGTAGAACCTTTATTGTTTACCAGCAGAAGCAAGAGGCATTGATCGTGCATGAATTCGGTTAAAGGAATGCGGACTACCCGAAGGGTCATCCGCGACAGGTTGCTAGCTGGCGACGGTATGCTATGCGTTTCGCAGGGACTCACACGTTAGGTATTCGTTACGGTGAAATGATTGTCCCAGATGATGTGGCTGTTAATGGCTTGTTCACCAATAATCATTTTTCCAGTGCCTGTACCGGCAACCAGTCCTTGACTGGATTGCGCAAGCGCGCAGATGTCGTGCGTAAAAAATTGATCGCTCAGCGCCAGGGTTTGTGGATCGAATTGACCCAGCCAATTAGACCGAGGGCTGGTGGTGACGACGTTGCCATTTATCATTTGAATGCTGCCCAAGTAGCCATTCAGTTGTGCCCACAATGTCTCCGGTGCGGCAAACGGTTGCAGTGCTCCATCGCGGATGGCAAACAACAGGCATTCGCTGTCCTGCGGTTGCTGTTGCGTTTGTCCGGCGATAAACACTTGCCCTGTTTGATCAACCGTTAAGTGGCGTAAGCTCACGTAGTTGGTTATGGCCGGGTAGTGAGTGATGGTTTGGAGTGTGGTGGCATGTAGTTGTAATACCGAAGACTGAAAGTCATCGGCGTTGGTCACTTCGCGTTCATCTGTTTTTAAACCACCGACGGCGACATAAATCGCGTTTTCGAAACGCACCATTTGGTGGGGTCCAAAATGATCAAACCTATGTTGGTCGACCAGGTGCAGCCGGTTGTCTTTCAGCGTGTAGCGCAGCAAGATCATTTGCGAGGTTAGCCGGTCAGCACCACTGACGATCAGCTCATTACCCACCCATACCGCATGGCCATTTAATTTTAATTGATCATCGACCTGAAATGATTGCCATTGTTTCCCGCTTTGGGTGTCAAACAACACCAAAAACTGGCCGGGGCGTCGTGCAATGGCGACCCCAATTTTTTGTGTGTCATGCACGGCGACGTCATGACCGCGAGCCGGAATCGGCAATTGCCATTGTAACCGGCCGTTAAGATCTACCGCCGACAACGCGTATTGATTTTCCGCCAGTCGGCAGGCACCGATAATCAGTTCAGTGGGTTGTTGCGCAAACGCTGCGGGTGTCCATTGGCACACACTGCCAGCTGCGAGAGCTTTTAATACTGTACGTCGATTAATCGCCATCAAAATTATTAAACCCCATGTAAATATCCAGCGCGGGCGCTAGTGTGTTTTCCACATATTCAGCAAACGCTTCACTGGCGCTGTTCACTTTTTCAATGTCGGCACGCGTGCTGCTCAACGACAGCATCGGTAAGCTTTTTAGTTGGTTTTGCCACTGCACAATGTCTTGATGTTTTCCGGCAAACAATGCCAATAGTTTTTGTGTCTGTAACAACAGTGCGTTTTCGATAATTGGTTGAGACTCGCTGCGCCACCCGGGGGCCAGAAACCAGTTGAGTTTAGCGTCATTGCTGAGTACGTCTTTCAAATGCGCATGCAGCGTTAACGCGGTGCCGTGCAGCGCTGCTATCTGTTCCGCCCGTTCAAAATCGTAAAAGCGTTGTAAACTGGAAAACTGTTGTGATTGCGCAACCTGATGTGCGCTGATGGTTTGCAACCAGTCACAGTATTGGGTCGGCTTTTCCTGCATGAGCAGGTATTCAATGGCAGACAAACTGCGCACAGACGCCGGTAGGTCTTTCCAGTCCTCTTGCGCAGGAGGCTGACTGATGGCTTGAGTCACTTGCTTGCGCAGCCGGTCTTTGGGGTCTGGCCAAAAAACGTAGGCAAAACCGGTTTCCACAAATTCAGCCGCAGGCAATTGCAGGGCTTGAACAGCAAACCAGCCGCTGGCCGCCTGTTGCCACGAGGCAATGGGAGTGATCTTTTTATCGCCTTCGCACATGGCCGTAATCTGCGCTTGCAGATCAGTCTGTGCCGTGACGAACTGTTCTAATACGGTTTGGTCGATGCGTTCTGCCAATGCAATTCCAGGCAACAGCAGGAGCAAACTCATGGTCAGTTTTTTCATCGCGTATCCTACAGTGAATTTAAGAAAGCAAGCAGGGCACGTCTGTCTTGCGCCGTCAGCTGAGTAAAGCGGGCTTGACTGGGCAATGCTTCGCCGCCATGCCAAAGTATGGCTTCTTCAACGCTTTGCGCTCGGCCATCGTGTAATAGGGCAATTTGTTCGTTCACTTCCTGAAGATAGCCAAGGCCCCACAAAGGCGGGGTTCGCCATTCCGTGCCTGAGGCCAGATATTCTTCGCGATTGTCCGCTAACGCTTCACCCATGTCGTGCAACAGCAGATCGGTAAACGGATGTATTGTTTGCTCAGAAAGCGCCGGTAACAAGGGGTTTTTAGCCGTTGTGTAGGAGGTGACATGGCAAGCTGCACAACCGGTGTCGTTGAACAGTTCGAAACCTTTCATCACATTCGGATCTTCGTGATTTCGTTGAATGGGCACGGCTAAATGGCGAGAGTAAAACGTAACAGCGGCCAAAACATCGGCTTGCAATTCTTTTTCGTCACCGGTATCGCCGTTCGGGGCGTCCAGGCAGGCAGTCTGCGCAGCGGTACAGTCTTCGGTTGGAAACAGCGCGCTGGTTATGCCAATGTCGCCGTTAAACGCCCCGGCATTTTGTTGTTCCAAGCTGGGCATCCCGGCTTTCCAGCCAAACCGCCCTAAGGTCGTTTGTTGAGTACGAATATCCCAAACCCGATTGGCTTTGCCTGAAACTCCATCGTTATCTTCGTCGTCGGGGTCTTCATGTGCCAGGATGTCGTTCGCTGAAATCTGTTCAAGTAAACCCAGGCCAATCATTTGCGGTGCGATGCGCGGCGATGTTTGCACCCGCTCGTGGAAATCACCGTACGCTAACTCACTGATTTTAAATTCAGGTCGTCGCAAGGTTGCGGTGTCACCATCGGGGTAGGTAAAGGTTTGTTCACGCCACTGCACGGAAATTTTTCCTTCCGGTAGCACACCGGGAATCGCGACGTCTTGTAACTGCCCGCCGTAGGTTGGTTCAGGGATGGGACCATGTTGTAGCTGTTGCGCGATGTCGGCATCCGTTTGTGGTGCTATGGATAAGCGGATCAGCATAGACACGGCGCTGTCATCCGATGACAGTGGTGCGTGTCCGCGACCATCCCGAATGTGGCAGTTCTGACAACCGTTGGTATTAAAGATCGGTCCTAAACCATCGCGTGCGGTGGTTGAAGACGGCGCTACCACCCAAGGGTTACGAAAAAAGGAATTACCGACACTGAAATCAACCTTATCCAGCAAAGGCAGGTTTGCGGCCGGTTGACTGAAGGCTGCGGTGCCACTTTGTTTGGTGGTGGTTTTACCTCCGGTTAGCGGTAACTCCGCCGATACCGCAGTGGCTAAAAACAAACTCGAGATAAAGAATAACGTTCTCATGGATGAAACCCTTACAACGACAAAAGCACGGGAAGCCCCGTGCTTGAATAATGAAACCTGAGAATCAGAATGCGTGACCGGCATCATCCGGTGTTAATTGCGTCAGACCTACCGCCTGTGCAATCTGCTCGATGGCCGCCGTTTCGCTTACCAGATTGGTGATTGCCGCATTCAGCAAGTTTTTACCTTCTGCATTACCGGGGGCAATCAGCTGATCGAAAGGCGTTCCGTTCTGAGCGCTGCGTACAATCGCGTCGAGCGCTGAGCGGGTGTTGGCAAAGGCATTGTCCGCTTCGTTTACCAAGCTGGTTTGACCTTGAATCAACAGGTAATCCCGCAGACCGACCACTCGAATCGTTTCGCCTTGCGCATTTTCGTATCGGCCGAAGTAAAGGTTGGCGATACCCTGCGCGTTGTAGAAATGTGAGTTGTGGGTGTTGTCTGAAAAACAATCGTGTTCATCTTCGGTGGAGTTTGCTGTCAGTGCTACCTTGATGCGTTCGCCGGCCAGTTCGCCCAAGGCTAAAGACCCCATACCGAACAACATTTTGTTTAAAACAACGTTGGCATCGGTATTGAGCAATTCAGCCCGGTAATCGCCCTCAGGTGACCATTGATCCACCATATATTCCAGGTCGTTTACCAGCAGTTCAGTTGCTGCCAGCAGATATTGTCCCCGGCGTTTGCAGTTGCCATGGGTACAGTCTTTACCTTTGGCATAGTCGGTATAGGGGCGATTGCCCGCGCCTGGGTTGTGACCATTCAGATCTTGACCCCAAAGCAGGAATTCGATGGCGTGGTAACCTGTGGCGACGTTGGCTTCGGAGCCACCAAACTCATTCAGGTTGGCTAATGTTTCTGGTGTCAGGCGCGAAATTTTCAGATCACCAATGGTTTTATTATTCACGATATTGGCGGTACCGCCGTCATTACCAAGTTCATACTCGTAAGATGCGGTATCAACATAGTCGATCAGGCCCTCATCCAGTGGCCAGGCGTTGAGTTGACCTTCCCAGTCGTCGACAACACCGTTGCCGAAGCGGAATACTTCGGATTGCTGATAGGAAGGACGTGCGGCTAACCAAGCGTTTCTTGCGGCGGATAATGTCTCCTCAGAAGGCGTTTTGATGAGCGTTTTGACGGCCGACTGAAGTGATTCTGCCGTTGCAAGGGCATCCGAGTAATTGGTATAGGCTAAATCGATGTACCCGGTAACGACATCCTGTTTGGTCACTTCCGCGCTGGCCAGTGAAGCGGTAAACAGAGTGACGGCTAAAAGTGGTTTCATAATGTGGTCCATACTGAGAATAATTATCATTAAGTGCGCGCATTAGAATATAAATGAGAATCATTTGCAACAAGGGGATGGGATTTTTCTGATGGTGGTCTGTCGCCCGTGTTTTACCGTATCGTGAGGGTCATCGATTAAACCAGGAAAAAAAAACCACATGAAAGTGATAAGTAAAGTGTTTTTAGCTGTGGGCGTGCTCGCCAGTGTTTTGCTGGTCTGGCTTTTGCTGCTGCCGTCTTCCTGGCATACGTTCAGTGAACAGGGAAGTCAGCTTACGGCCATGGTTTGGGGGCAAATCAGCTTGCTGGATCTCTACGCGGGTTTTTTCTTAAGCCTGGTGTTGGTTTGGATGCTCGAACCGAAACTCTGGGTCAAGGTGTTGCTCTCGGTATTACTGCCGGTATTGGGAAACCCTGTGTTGGCTTTGTGGCTGGTGCTGCGTTTTAGCTACCTTTCACAAAAACTCCGCCCGTCTTGACGGTACGCCAAGACAGTGACCAGGCTAATGCAGCATAAACCCACGGTTGTGGATGTCAGCCCGTTTACCAGCGGTGGCGTCGGGTGTGTCGGTGCTGCGATGACCAAATAAGCAATACAACAAAAGCACCAACGGCTACAGCGATACTGGCCAAGTCTTTTAGTGTCAAAAACGTCAACATGTTGCTCTCCTTTTTTTCTAAATGATAATCATTATCAATAAGATTGGCAATCCGTAACTCCTTTTTCACGGAAACGTTGGAAATTCAGTGAGGCTCCGGCAGAGGCTTCTGTTCTTCAACCCGTTTGCAATGTCCGTTGTGACCGTTGCGCTTGATACGCGACTAAGTCGCCTTTTTGCGGTGACGAAAAACAGCTTAGATTCCCAAAAAGGCGATGTAATGCTGCTACACTGCAATGCAGGTCTTAAGCACGGATTGGAGCATTGGTATATGGGAGATTGGTGTGCGGGTTGGGGTAAATCTCTGACTCTGGCATTTGTGGGTTTATATGCCAGTGTGGCCTTTGCAGCGCATCCCAGCGATCAGTCGCAGTCTGACCTTTTCATGGAAACACTGCCCGCCATTCAGCAGCAATGGCTTAACGAGCATCCGCAAATCAATGTCGCGGCCATGAGCGACTGGCCACCGATTAATTTCGAAAACAGCAAGGGCCAGCCGGATGGCATCGGGGCCGACTATATTGCCGCGCTCAACAAACGCTTGGGTGGGCGTCTGCGATTGCGTAATGGGGAATGGTCGGTTATTTACCAGCAAGTCGCCGATCGCGAACTGGATGTTCTGATGGATATCACCCCCAAACCAGAGCGGCAAAACGACTTTAATTTCACGATTCCTTACCTGGAAATTCCGCACGTCATTATCACGCAGGACTCCGCAGCACCAGTGGAAAACGAAGATGATCTGAAGGGCAAAACGGTCGCGCTGGAGCAGGGTTTTGGAAATGTTTTGTATTTTCAAACCAATTATCCAGAGGTAAAAATTCGTGAATATGCCAATACCTCCCAAGCCATTGGTGCGGTGATTGTCGGCGAGGCAGACGCCTATGTCGGCAACAGAGCCGTCGCGTTGCACATCATCAACCGAGAATTGATGACCGGACTTAAGATCCAGGGGCGGGTTAAAAAAAGTGGCTCAATTTTAACGTTGGGGGTGCGTAAGGACTGGACCATCTTGTCGGAGATTCTCAACCGGGCTCTGGACGACATCACACCAGCGGAGGCCAGCGGGATCCAACGTTATTGGGTGGGGGATATTGGCACAGGGAAGGCGGAATCCAGGGTCGAGTTGTCTGGTGAAGAACAGGCGTGGTTGCATGACCACCCGGTGATCCGCTTGGCGTCCGACGCTGATTGGCCGCCTTATGAATACTTTGATAAAGATGGCCACTATCAGGGTATCGCCGCTGACTACATGTCAATACTAGGAGAGAAGCTGGGTGTGGAGTTTCAGGTGTCACCCATTGCCCCCTGGAGTGAGATTGTCGATAAAGTACGGGATCGGGAATTGGATGTGTTGTCTTTGGCCATGGCTACACCGGAGCGGTTGGAGTTTGCCCGTTTTACCAAACCCTATGTGACGAACACGGCGGTTATCGTTACGCGTAATAATGTTTCTTATATCGCCGGGTTAGATGGCTTAAAGGGTAAGCAGGTGGCCTTGGAAAAAGGCTATGCCCTGGTCGATATCATCGGTTCCGAAAATCCTGACATTATCATCGATGAATACCCAACCACGGCAGCCGCGCTTAACGCGGTCGCCAAGGGTAAGAGTTTTGCCTATGTGGGTAACATTGCCACCACCAGTTATCAAATACGCGAAAACAGTTTAAGTAACCTAGTTATTTCCGATGAAGTGAAATACCGCTATGAGCTGGCCATGGGGGTGCGTTCCGATTGGCCGATACTGGTCGGTATTCTCGACAAAGGGCTCGACAGCATCAGCGCTCAGGAACGAGCTGACATTTTCAGTCGCTGGATTCAGGTGTCGGTCACCAAGGGTTTGCCGATTATTTGGTTTGTCACCGCCGGGGGCGGTGCTTTGCTTGTGGTGTTGATCGTCTTGTATTGGAATTTTCAGTTGAATCGTACGGTGCAGGACAGGACCCGATTGTTGGAACACCGGGCGTTGCACGATTCGCTAACCGACTTGCCGAATCGGAACGCGATTTTAACGCAGATGCAACAGATGCTTTCTGTGTCACAGCGAAACCAGTGTTTACTCGCGGTGTTTTTTCTCGATCTTGATGATTTTAAAAAAGTAAACGACACGCTGGGTCATCGGGTCGGTGATTTGCTGTTGTTAGCGGTGGCGGATCGACTGCGTCGATGTATGCGTCGATCAGACGTTATTGGTCGGTTAGGTGGCGATGAATTTGTGATTGTTACCGGCCAAGTGAACTCGGTTGAGCAAATCCAGCAAATTGCGCAGAATCTGTTAGCGCAGCTACAGGACAGTTTTGAGCTGGAAGGGCAGTCGTTGATGATGACAACCAGTTTGGGTATCGCCATTTTCCCTAACGACAGTGACGACAGCCATAAATTGTTGGAGAAAGCAGATACCGCCATGTACCACGCCAAGAAAAAAGGCGGTAATGAATTGGCGTTTTTTGATCATCAGATGAATATTTCCCAACAGAAAAAAGTTGCGATTGAAAATCACTTTTTTACGGCTCTGGAGAACGGTGAGTTTTCCTTGGTTTACCAACCGATCATCGAATCTGAGACCCAGCGACCGAAGGGCTTTGAGGCTTTATTGCGCTGGCACAGCCCGCAATTGGGGTTTGTGTCGCCGGATGAATTTATACCCATTGCGGAACAAAATGGTTTCATCCTGCATCTGGGCAAATTTGTTTTACAGCAGAGTTGCTGGGACCTTCGCCAGCTGAAAGCTGCGTTTGATCCAAGGTTAACCATGTCCATCAATTTATCGCCCCGGCAAGTTCGGGACATTGCTTTGTTGGAGCAAATAGAATCGGTTTTGCAGCAGCAGGAGTTGGCGGTAACGGATTTGATCTTTGAAATAACCGAAGGAGTGTTGCTCAGTCATGAGCAGCAGTCCGCCAGAGTGCTGAATGAATTGACCGAACTTGGTGTACTGATCGCCATGGATGATTTTGGCACCGGCTATTCGTCACTCAGTTATGTGCGCAATTATCCTTTCAACAGTTTGAAGATTGATCGTGAGTTTGTCCGGGATATGGCTACCGATAACAAAGATCAACAACTGGTTGAGGCAACCATTATGATGGCAAACAGCCTCAATATGGCGGTCGTTGCGGAAGGTGTCGAAAACGATGCTCAATATCAGGCACTGCGCCATTTAGGTTGTCACTATCTTCAGGGCTATCTGTTCAGCAAACCGCTGCCATTTGTGGAACTGAAAGAATGGCTGAACCAGCAGGTTGAACTGACGCAAAACGGATAATGGTTACATGGGTGGCAACTCATGCATATCTGGTTTAGTCTGCAAGCGTTCAATATTTTAGAATTACGTCGATCTGTTGTGCGAGGCAAGGCAACCGTTGACGAGCCTAAAAAACTAAAACGGCCAAAGCATGCAATCGGCCTTTACGTTGGGAGGGGATAGGGTGAAAGGTGATCTTCAAGTTATCAAATTATTGAATTCGATGTTGCAAGTGGAGCTGACGTCGATCAATCAGTATTTTCTGCACGCGCGGATGTTCAAAAACTGGGGCCTAGAAGGGCTCGATAAGCGGGCGTATAAAAAATCTATTCTGGATATGAAACAGGCCGATGCCTTGATAGAACGGATTCTGTTTCTGGAAGGCCTGCCTAACCTGCAGGCACTGGGTAAACTCATGATCGGCGAACATACCGAAGAGATGCTGTCTTGTGACATGACCATGGAACTAGCACAAGTCGCGCAACTGAAAGCCGCCATCGCTGAATGCGAAAAAGCGGGCGATTACGTATCCCGTGACTTATTGGAAGACATTCTGGAAGCAGAAGAAAACCATATTGACTGGATCGAATCGCAACAGTATCTGATTCAGCATTCGGGCATAGAAAACTATTTACAGTCGCAGATCCACGCAGACTGAACAGGAGGTAACGAATATGCAGGGTAATCAAAAAGTCATCGATGCGTTAAACGGATTGCTGGCGTTGGAACTCACCGCCATGGATCAATATTTCATACACAGCGAAATGTATGCCGATTGGGGTATCAGCAAACTTCACGAACGTATCGCCCATGAATTCGACGATGAAAAAGGTCACGCCAAGGCATTGATTGAGCGGATGCTGTTTCTGGAAGGTACCCCGGACATGACCACACGGATTCCGTTGCGCATTGGTAAAGATGTGCCACAGATGCTGGAGAACGACCTGCAAGTCGAGTACGACGTGCAAAAAGCGCTGGTGGCGGCCATCGCTATTTGTGAGCAGGAGCAGGATTACCATAGCCGTGAAATCCTGGAGAAACTGCTCGACGATACTGAGGTCGATCACGCCTGGTGGTTGGAAAAACAACTCGGTCTTATTCAGAAAATCGGTCTGCCGAATTACATTCAATCCCAGATGTAACTTCCATGTGCCGTCATTGACGTTAAAGAATGATGATGGCGGCTTTTCTCGCGAAAACGCTGTTTTAGAACTTTGTTAGACGTCGTTTAATGGCGGTTGCTTGATCCAGATCTAAGATTGCGCCCCTGGATTTGATAACAATACATCGCAAATGTGAATAATTGTTAAATGATAATATTCTTGTTTGAGAATAAGTATCATTTAGATTAAGATCGATGCCATTGTTATCACGGGGTGGTTTATGTACGTCTGTTTATGCCAAGGGGTCACTGATAGTCAAATTCGCCAAGCGGTTAGCGAAGGGGCGACGTCTCTGCGTGAAGTCAATATTCGCCTGGGAACAGCATCGCAGTGCGGTAAATGCGGTATGACCACCCGGGATATCGTCAATCAGGCACTGGCTCAGAATTCTCACGCGACTGAACTGTTCTATAAAGCTTCCTGAGGCGAGCGGCGGTATGTGCTGCAGGTGCCGCCCTGCAAACCCGAGCTGACTCTGCTTATAACCCGTGCATCCGGGCATTCAACATCTCTTTCGCCAGTTTTTGATCTTTATGTAATGTCTCAAACACCTGCAGTAATTGCGTGAGTGACTGGTTCAGCTGTGCTTTCTGTTGTTCATTCAGGGGTTCCAAAATGGCTTCCATGTTGTCGACATGTGCCACCAATGCCCGATTCACCGTTTGCAACCCTTTTTCTGTGAGCTGTACCAGTTTGTGCCTGGCATCCGTTGGGTTAGGCGCGCGCTGAATCAGCTGTTTATTTTCAAGAGACTTCAGACGATGAGTCATGGTTCCGGACGTCACCATCAGCGTTGAAAAGAGTTCCGTCGGGGTGAGGGTGAACGGGGCGCCCGAGCGCCGCAACGTAGCCAGCACATCAAATTCCCACGACGTCAGCCCGAATTGTTCGAACTTAACGTCCAGAAAGGGCTGGTACAGCACCGAACAGCGCTTCAGCCGACCCAGTATTTCCATCGCCTCGAGTCGTAAGTCCGGGCACTCTTGCTGCCATTGTTGTTTGATTTTATCGACCGGATCCTGCTGTTCAGCCATCGTGACAATTCCTGTTCCGTGAGTGAAATAATTTATCTTGATATCAAGAAGAATGCCATGCATTATTTCTCTTGATATCAAGAGACTTTGAGGTGGGTATAGGTGAATCGGTTCTGGGTGGCCGCGTGCGCGGTGTTTGGTGGTGCGGCATTAGCAGTCATGATTGGCTTGAACAGTCACATGGCAACCTTTGTGTCGCCGTTGGTTACCTCGTGGGTTGCTCATGGCATTGGCGCGTTTACGGCGTTGTTGATTATTCAGTTTATTCCCAAGCCCGCTCAATCAGTCTCTGGTTCCGTTGTGCCTTCGTCGCCTACCTGGTCCTACCTCGGTGGTCTGCCGGGGGCGTTCGTGGTGGTATTGGCGTCGATAACCGTTAACGGTCCATTGGGTTTGACCGGTACGCTGGTATTAACCATCACTGGGCAGGTTCTGTTCAGTTTAATGAGCGATCAATGGGGGTGGTTTGGGCTGTTGAAGCGGCAAATGACGCTGCAAAGGCTTCTGACGCTGGTGCCCATTGTGCTGGGCAGTTTGTTGATCATAGAAGCGAAGGGGCATTTAGTATGATGTATATCCTGTTGGCGTTGTTGAATGGGGTGTTAATTGCTCTGGCCAGAAATCTGAATGGACGTTTGTCGATGTCGCGCGGCGCCTTCTTCTCCAGTTGGGTAAATCATTTGGGCGGTTTTCTGTTTTTGACTCTGATGGTGCTGTTTGCCCAAGGGCTGCAAGCACCCTTTACCGATATTCCCTGGTACGCTTTCTTGGGCGGTGCGATCGGGGCGCTTTATGTCGGTCTGAACAGCTTCGTGGTCCCTCGTTTGGGGGTAACCTTGTCTACCTTGTTGGTCATTGCCGGTCAATTGCTGGTCAGCGTGTTGATTGACGTGTGGTTCGGCAAAATCCTGTTAACGTTTGACGGAAAAACCTTGCAGTTGATTCTTGGCGGTGTGCTGTTGGTGATTGGCTTTTACGCCTCTGTGCAGCAAGCGCAAAAACCGACTGACGCTTCAGATCAATAAACAAATTGGCAAGCTGACTACACTGTGGCTAACAACGCTGCCATGGAGCGCCGATGATTTCCTTAACCGTGTACAGTTTTGTTCTGTTGATCAGCGTGTTTTCGCTGGGTGGCTTGGTCATGCTGTACATGAAATACCGCACACAGCTGCTGTTGCGAATTACCCTGTTTTTGTTGTCCCTGTTGTTCATTTCGGCAGGGTTCTGGTGTAGCGCCTGGAATCAATTAGCAGCAAGAGTGGACTTACCCATCATCGATTTTGCCCTGTGGCTGAGCTTTTTTTTGGGCAGCGCTATTAATGTCATTGTGACCCCGCTTTTGGTGTCCGCTCTGTTGGAAATCCCCTTGCATGTCTGGCAAAAGAGGCTGACGCTAATCTGGAACGGAGCTTTCGTTGGTTTGGCGGTGGTGTATTTTTTGCACCCACTTTGGGGCTGGATTCCATGGGTACTGACGGTCATGCAGGTGGCGACCATTGCCGTTTCTCTCACGGTTATGGGGCTGCTAATGCGTAAACGCCGGACATTGTGGTGGTTTTCGGCATTGCTTAGCTTTTTCGGTATGAGTGTCCTGTTTTTATTGTTGTTGGTGTTGGACATTCTGATCACAAGCGTGCCGATTCCCATGCTGGCGGTGGTTGATGATCTCAGCTTGGCGTTGTACCTGGTCGCCCTTGCCTTGGGTTTGTTTTTCTTCGCGTCGCATTACTTGACGCAGCAGGCGGTCGTGTCTGCCGGTCGGTTGACCGAGCACGGTAAATCGCGCTTTCAGCTAACGGATCGGGAAGTGCAGATTGTTGAATGTCTGGTGCAGGGGCAAGCCAACAAGCAAATTGCCGATGAACTGCATATTGCGCCGAAAACCGTCGAAAATCATTTAACGGCCATCTATCAGAAAACCAATGTCCGCAACCGAACGCAATTGACCCAGGTGTTGTTGAACTGGAATCGCAGCTGAGAAAGGCTATTTCGGCCTATACGCAAAATAAGGTAACAGATCGCTCCCTTCGGGCTCGACATTAAAGCGCTCTGGCGTCGTACTGTCTCTCGCCAATGGAATAACCATTGACTGCGGACACCCCTTGCCATAGAGCTTGAATGGCACGCTGAATTCATACGAACTTCTATCTCAGGACACTAGGGGAAACCCCCTGACCGCTATTTAGAGGGGTTTACCGGATAGTTTGAGGTGTTCGTTTGCCGCATGCTGAAGCCAACTTCTCAAAACAGGCCCGATGTCATGAAACGCACTAATCGCTTCCAGAAAGTTCGCATCGCGGTGCTCACCGTATCAACCGCATTGTTTCCCCTGAGTTTTTATTATCTGTCTCCGGTGATCCCATTGCAGGGTAGCTTGAACGGCGTGGTCACCGGTTCGCTGGTGATGTTCGCGTTGCTCACGGTAGCAGCCATGGTGTTAGGACGCAGTTTTTGCTCGTGGTTGTGTCCAGCCGGAGGTTTACAGGACCAGATCGCTCTTAGCCGAACACGTGTTGTGAATGTCGCCCGACTCAGTTGGGTGAAATATGTGGTTTGGGTGGCTTGGTTGACCGTGTTGCTGTCTCTGTTCTATGCCGCTGGCGGGGTGACAACGATTGACGTTACGTTCGCTACCGAGCACGGTTTGTCTGCAGCGTCTTTTGAGGCATTGGTCGCTTATGGCTGCGTGGTCAGTGTGTTTATGGCACTGCCGCTGTTGGTCGGTCGCCGCGCGGCTTGTCATACATTGTGCTGGATTGCGCCCTTTATGGTGCTGGGTCGACGATTGGCGCGCGCATTGCGCATCCCCAGTCTGCATATTCATGCGCAACCCGACCGTTGTGTCGATTGCAAACAATGCACGTCCAATTGCCCAATGAGTCTGGATGTGAACCTGATTGCCAAAACAGGGCAGATTGACAGTGACAACTGCATTCTCTGTGGTCGTTGTGTGGCTGGTTGTAAACGCAAAGTGCTGTCTATGCGTTGGTGAGTGTTAGCGTGTGTTGCCTGTCTGAATAGCGCGAACCTGTGCCACGTATTTTTCCAACAGAGCATCACAGATGTTCATGGATTCCAGTGCTTTTACTGTGTCGAACAGGTAATCCGCCGCTGCGCCTAACGCACCGACACCATGGGCGAGATCATGGCAGCGTTCTTCAAAGCTCATCGGACCGGCATAGTGACAATAGTCAGTGTCCATCAAAAAAACGACCGCGTGAAAGGTTTTCTGGTTGCCAGTAGCCACTGGTAACCATCGGGGATGGTAGGCACTGGCCAGCATCTCTCGGGACCAAAGCACATCCAGTTCTTCCTCGATGCACGAGGGGTCAACCTGTAACGCCTTGCCATGGCAGCAGCCACCGGGTTCCAGCCCCAACACCAGCCCAGGTTGATGCTCATCCCCCCGGCCAATATAGGTTCGCAGGCAAAAATCACGGTGATATCCGTCCAGAAAGGCATCGCTCTGGTCGACCAGATGAAATGCCGGGTTCCAGAGTAGTGAGCCATAGGCAAATATCCAGACGCGACCATCCGGATTAGGATTGGTTTCCAGGATTTGCCGCCAACTGCGTTCTCGGTCTTCAGCACTGGTGAGTGTGATGAGACCCTTGGCTTCGGCCTCTTTGGCCATGGTTTGAAAAAAGCCGTCTTTAATAGCTTTACGATCGATATGAGACACGGGCGATACAACATTGCAGTGTGTTAAAACGAATGTAGCAATCATCCCCGAAGATGGCAAACAGCCCGGCCGCAAGTGCGGTCAGGCTGGCTGGGTCAGGCTGATTTGTTTGGGGTACGTCGACGACGCGGTGGTTTGCTGCGGTCACCCGATGCCGGGGCATTGGGGTTGCGAGCGCGGCGTGGTTTTTGACCCGGTTCTGCGCTGGCCGAATCGCCTTTAGGCTTTTTCGGTTTTTTAATTTTCTTTGGCTTGGTGTTCAACGCAAATTCCGGCAACGGCTTGTCGGGCTCAAAACCGGCAACGGGTCGGCGCTCCAGTATCTCGCCAATCAGGTTTTGTACATCTCGCAACAGTTCAGCGTCTTCGTCGCAGACAAAGGATACCGCTTCGCCAGTGGCTCCTGCTCGGCCTGTCCGGCCAATGCGGTGCACGTAGTCTGCCGCGACATTGGGCAGGTCATAATTAATGACGTGGGGTAATTCGGATATATCCAGACCGCGGGCAGCGATATCGGTTGCCACTAACACCTGAACGTCGCCGCTTTTAAAATCGGTCAGTGCCCGGGTGCGGGCCGCCTGGCTTTTGTTGCCATGGATTGCCGCCGCCAAAATACCAGATGATTCCAACTTCTTCGCCAGCCGGTTGGCCCCATGCTTGGTTTTGGAAAATACCAGCACCTGGCGCCAGTGGTGACTCTTGATGAAACTCGGCAATAAGGCGGGTTTTTTGCTTTTTTCGACCGGAACCACCCATTGTGTGACACTTTTCGCCGCTGCATTTTTCGGGGTGACGGACACCTCTACCGGATTGACCACAATGGTTTTCGCCAGTTCGCGGATGTCATCGGAAAAGGTCGCCGAAAACATAAGATTCTGGCGTTGTTTGGGCAGTAAGCGGATGATTTTTTGAATATCGCGAATGAAGCCCATATCGAGCATACGGTCGGCTTCATCCAGAACCAATACTTCCAACTGACTGAAGGTGACCGCGTTTTGACTGTACAGATCCAACAGGCGGCCGGGTGTAGCTACCAAAATGTCAACGCCACGGCGCAGTTTCAGCATTTGCGGGTTTATTTTTACCCCGCCAAACACAACCGCAGAACGAAGATCGAGAAATTGCCCGTAAGTCTCCACACTTTCCTGGACCTGTGCTGCCAACTCCCGTGTTGGTGTCAGAACCAGTGCACGAACATTGTTAGACTTAACAACGTTCTTCGAATCAATCAGATTCTGCAGCAGGGGCAGGGTGAATCCGGCGGTTTTGCCGGTGCCGGTTTGCGCGGCGGCCAGTAAATCTTGGTGATCTAACACGGCTGGAATAGCCTGTTGTTGGATCGGGGTTGGTGTGTCATACCCCTGCGCTGTTACCGCTTTTAAAATAGCCGGTGACAAGCGTAAATCCGTAAATTGCATAGTTTAACTCGAAAAATGGAGAGGGCACCTTGGTGCTGAGCGCGCAAGGGTAGCACGAATCCGCCGGTGCCGTGGTATTTTTAGGGGTTATTGAGGTGGGTCGATCTGATCACCAATGGACGTGTTCAAACGGAACCAACCGGCAATGGAATAGCGATCCCGATGCGTTGGTAAAACCTCATGCGGAAATTCTTCACTCAGGAAAATTGCCAGAGTGCCCAGCGCTGGCGTGACCTTCACGCTGTCATCTCCGACATAAATGACCATTTCACCGCCCTCGTCCGGCATCCATTGATGATTCAGATAAGTGACGACCGACAGTATTCGGTTCGATTGCCCTTTAAACGCATCCAGATGCGTTTTATAAAAGGTGCCTGGCGGGTAATGTGCAAAGTGGCTTTCGAAAGAAAACAAACCAAGAAACAGGTGTCGGTTCAGATACACGCGTAACCGTTCGGTCCATTCCAGCCATTGCCGACCAACCTCAGACTGTCCTTCAATCCAGCACACTTCGTCGCCGCGCACAAAGCGGTTGGTCATGTGCTGGTTTGCCCTTCCAATACCGGCATTGAAATACTGTTCATCGCTGAGGTTTTGCGCATGTGCGGCCAGTTCTAAGGCCAGTTGCGAGGGTAATGCGTCCGGCAGAATGCAGTAGCCCTTTTCAGTGAGGGAAGCGGCGATTGTTGCAAAGCAAAGATCTTCGGGGGCGTTTACGTCAGGGAGCAGGGTGCTGTTCATGGTTGTCCGGGCTGAAAATTGCGGTATCGGTCGAAAGTGAGCGATCACTGACTTGCTAAGAGATCGCTGCTGGTTGTTGACTGGGTTGTCGTTAAAAGTGCGTTTACTGAGCCTTGATTAAAAATCTGAATCGACCGTTTCACCGGCCATATCAACCTGCGGCTTGTTGCGTGCACCGTCCATTGAAACATTGATAATGGGTTTGGAGGTCGCTGCGCGGAACCGGTTCCAGACTCGTTCGTGTTTGGATTCTGCGGCTTTCTGACCTTGACAGAATGCGACGAATTCCCTTTCTTCTTTATTTTCGGGTTGCCGCTCTCCACGGTCCAACGCACGGTAAGCATAGCCATGTGCCTTTATCAGCTGAACCTGATCGCGGGTAAATTCACCGCTGCGATCTAAACCATAAGGAAATTGTTCGCGTGCAAAAAACGCTCGATCTGACTGAAAAGAAGTATATTCTGCCATAGTCATCTAATGTCTTTGGTGTCGGGTATGGGGTCGAGCGGAAGTCTCTGCTACAGTAGCAGGCCTGTAAAATGAAGAATTTCTCTCGTATCGATAGAAATAATTGATTGAATACCCCGGCAGATACCGATGAATACTGACCTGTTACGCACCTTTATTGAAATTGCCAAAACCCGGCATTTTGGCAACGCCGCCGAGAATCTCTACCTGACGCAATCCGCCGTCAGTTCGCGAGTGAAACAACTGGAAGCCATTGTGGGTGTTGAGTTGTTTGTCCGTCAACGCAATAACATTTTATTAACACACGCCGGTGAACGCTTACTACCCCATGCCGAGAATGTTTTGGCGGCGTGGCAATTAGCGCTGCAGGATGTAGGCGTACCGAGCTCACAGAATTCACAATTGACGCTTGGGGGTACATCGAATCTGTGGGACACCTTCCTCCAGGCTTTTTTACCTAAGCTGGCGAGTCAGTTTCCGAGCCTGTACATGCGAACTGAGATTAATACCCCTCAGCAGTTAACCCGGGCGCTCTTAGGTGGCCGCGTCGACGTCATCGTGGTTATGGACCCACCGACGAATCTGGAATTCGACAGTCGACACATTGGGCAAATCGAATTAGTCATGGTGGCGAATAAACCAGAGCTGGACATCATCGACGTTCCCGATGCGGGATACGTGTTTGTGGATTGGGGTACTGCGTTCAACCTGCAACAGGCGCGCTTGTTTTCCCGGCCGGTTGCACCTGTCCTCAACACCAGTCAGAGCAGTATCGCGCTGGAATTTATTTTAATGCACGGTGGGGCTGCCTTTTTGCCAAGGGCCATGGTGGCCGCACATATTGATCGTGGCTTGCTCTACGAAGTGAGCAATGCTGACTCTGCGTTGCAGGATGTCTACGTTGCGTTCGCTAAAAATCTCGACTCGTCTCCCGTGTTCGGCCCCATCATCCGTGTCTTTGAGGAAGCAAACATCGGGCCTCGCTAAACGCGCAACCTGCGCAGAAACGGACTACAGTGTTAACAAGCCTGAATAGACCCGAACAGGCCCGAGTCGGCATAGGGTTTGTACCCAAGGCAGCGAGCAGTGAAAGAGGACCAAGCATGGCGGAACCGGAATCTCCCCAAAAGGCATCGTGGTTTGTGATTTTATCGGTCACCTTTATTGTGATGGTCATGGCGGGTTACGTGATCGAAAAGGGTCTGGGCTTCAGTTTGTTCGGAACCTTTTCGTCCAGTGGGCGTGGTACTGACGGCAGCGCCGAAGGCAGTTTGCAACCCGCTGTGGATACCTGCAAACGAGCCGCCAAGGTTCAAATTGGACCTGCATTACTACAGATGGATATGGATCGGTTATCGACTCGCTATATCGCTGACCGCCAGCAATACCTGGTGATTCTCAATGTCATTATCAAAGGTCAGGAGCGAACGGAATACTATTACGAGTGCACCGTGTCATCTGTGACACAGGAAATTGACCGTACTCGCCTCACTGGTCCACCGGGAAGTTTCGAGCAGATTGGTATTTAGGAAGTAGGTTACCAAAAGGTAACTACTTACCGGGGCCAAGGGATTAAATTACTATCTTGCCGTCATCTCACTCTTATTTTTTAAAGGGCAGTTGCTCGCTTATGAGTCAGTTTTCGGTACGTCTTTTTACAGCATTGCAACAAGCGTCATTCTATTACTCTGTCCACGAGGTAGCTGTAGCCTTACTACCTGAAGGCAATGGACGCAATTGGCTAGATGTGGGGTGTGGTCCCGGTCTGGTAACCCGACTTGCAGCGCGGCGGCGCTATCGGTCATTGGGTGTGGACTCTGATAGCGACATGGTGACGCAAGCTGAAAAACTAACCCTCCCTTACGAATCGACCGCTCGTTTTCTGTGCGGGACAGTGGATTACAAACATCCTGAAGCGCCGGACTATGATGTGGTCAGTGCGGCATCTTTATTGACCGTACTGCCGGATCGCCGACAGGCGCTGCAGCAGCTGTTCTCTCATGTAGCGCCAAAGGGACAACTGCTCATCGTGGAAACTTCAGCCCGTATGACATTTATTAACGCGTTACATTGGTGTTGGCAACGGCGCTTCCCAAAGGGGTTCGGCTGGTTATTGTTATGGGGTTGGGTGCGTGGCGGCAGGGCTGTCCAGGCCCGCGAGCTGGCGGTACCTGGATGTCAAACCCGTTGTATTGAATTGATGGATGGTTTGGTGAATGCCTGGATCATCGAACGCAAGGCGTTAGGTTAACCCCGCAACAGATAATCGTAAGCGCTCAAGGCCGCTTTGGCGCCTTCTCCCATGGAGATAACAATCTGCTTGTAGGGCACGGTGGTGACATCACCGGCCGCAAAAATACCCGGCTCGGAGGTTTCGCACCGTTCGTTGATTACCACTTCTCCAAAGCGAGTGGTTTCAAGAAGCCCATTCAGAAAACCGCTGTTGGGCACCAGCCCGATCTGCACAAACACACCATTAAGTTCTGCGCGATGCATCTGATCGGTGTCCCGATCCTGATACTCCAACCCAACCACTTTGCCGTTGTCGGCGATCACTTCTTTGGTAGCAACGTTTTTCAGAATTTTAATGTTGTCTCGTTTCAACGCCTGGTCGATTAACACCTGGTCTGCTTTTAATGTCGGCATGAATTCGAAAACCGTGACAGATTTAACGATTCCGGCAAGATCCAACGCCGCTTCAATACCAGAGTTCCCGCCACCGACGACCGCGATGTCTTTACCTTTAAAAAACGGACCATCACAGTGCGGACAGTATGCCACGCCTTGACCAATGTTTTCTTTTTCCCCGGGGATGCCCAGCTCACGCCATTTTGCGCCCGTGGCGATAATAATGGTCTTGGTGTCGATCTCTTCGCCGGATGACAACACCACTTTTTTTACGTTGCCCGGTTCAATGCGCTCAACCCGGAATGATTCGCGCTTGGTCACTGGGTAATCCGCCAAATGCTGTTGCATATCGCTCGACAGTTTTGGACCTGTGGTTTTTGCCGTGCCGATCAGGTTTTCAATGCCCATGGTGTCTTCAACCTGGCCACCAAAGCGATCCGCAACGATGGTCACCGCAAGGCCTTTGCGGGCCAGGTAGATCGCCGCCGAAATGCCCGCAGGTCCACCACCAATCACGGTGGCGTCTTGCACCGGTAATTTTTCAGCTGGTTTCGATCCCTGCGCTAATTCAGGGTGTTTGGCTAATAGTTTTTCAATGATCTGTGCTGTGGTGATTTTACCGTTGGCAAAGGGCTCACCATTTAAATACACAGAGGGTACGCCCTGAATGTTGCGGGCTTCAATGTCGTCTTTAAACAGTCCGCCGTCGATCATTTC
Source organism: Reinekea sp. (assembly GCA_050293765.1). Classification (GTDB taxonomy): domain Bacteria; phylum Pseudomonadota; class Gammaproteobacteria; order Pseudomonadales; family Natronospirillaceae; genus Reinekea. The sequence goes on along the minus strand of JBNKNI010000018.1, from coordinate 47,430 downwards.
TGACGTTATGCGCGGATTAAGCACGGCAAACTGATTGAGTGTTTGCACGACGTCTGGACAGTTGTGACACGACAGACTGACGAAAACTTCAAAATTCAACGGCGTTGCAACGGAACGAACTAACTGTTTGATTTGTGCATCCAGTTTTTGCGGTTCACTGTCGGCATGCAACACCGCCAATACCAAAGAGTTAAATTCGTGCCCACCAGGAATACCGGAAAATACAATACCGGTCGGTTGACCATCGACTTCAACCGTAAAGCTGATCGGGCTGCGGACCTGCGTGCTGAGATCGCGCTCTTCGAAATTCAGATGTTCCGATACTGAGGCGAAGTCCGAGAGGAAATTTTTCAGCTCATTTCGTTTCGGGTGTTCGCCAGTGTTTAAAATCAGGCTAACGGAACGAGTCATGGTTGCCGTGTAGCCTTTCAATGCGTTTTTTAAATCGCTCGTTAACATGGGTGTTAGCCTTTTTTAAGAATTTGTTTTTTTGCGAGCGCCATCGTGGGATGGCGCCTGGGTGTTGAGAGTTAGATTTTGCCGACCAGGTCAAGGCTCGGTGTTAAAGTCGCTTCGCCTTCTTCCCAAGCCGCTGGGCACACTTCACCGTCGTGTTGAGCAACGTATTGGGCGGCTTTTACTTTACGCAACATGTCTTTCGCGGAACGGCCGATGCCGCCGTCGTGAATTTCAGCCACTTTGATGATGCCCTCTGGGTTTGCCAGGAAGGTACCGCGCTCGGCCATGCCGTCTTCTTCAATCATCACGTCAAAGGCGCGGGTCAGCTTGCCTGTTGGGTCACCCAACATGGGGTAGTTGATTTTGCCAATCGCGTCACTGCTGGCGTGCCACGCCGCGTGTGAAAAATGGGTGTCTGTCGATACGGAATAGACTTCAACATCCAGCGCTTGCAGTTCCGAGTGAATTTTTGCCATATCTTCCAATTCGGTTGGACAGACAAAGGTGAAGTCAGCCGGGTAGAACAGAAAGATGGACCACTTACCCTTGACGTCTTCGTTAGTGATAGTTTTGAACTCACCCTTATGGAACGCCTGTACGGAGAATTCTGGGATTTCTTTATTGATCATGCTCATGGGTATTACCTCGTTGTCTTTGTTAAGAATGCTGTGTTGTTCAGCGATGGGTGTAGAGTAACGAGGTGAGATTGATCTGAAAATTTGAATAAATCGATTTTTGTGATCGATATTAGCGAATCAATGCGCTAGGCTGTAGGGGTAATGGCACTAGGTTAATACGCGAATGATTTCACTAAAACAGCTCACTTATGCTCTGGCCGTGCAGGAAACTCTGCACTTTAAAAACGCCGCTGAACGGTGCTTTGTTTCACAATCGACGCTCAGTTCTGCTATTTCCGAGTTGGAAACTCAGTTGGGGGTTCAGCTGTTCGAACGGGACAATAAAAAAGTGCTGGTAACCGCCTTTGGTGAACAGATACTGGCGCGAGCGCAGGACGTGCTGACCCAGGTACGTGACATCGAACAACTGGCGAAAAGCCACCTGACGCCCTTATCTCAACCGATGACACTGGGGGTGATTCCGACGATTGGTCCTTACCTGTTGCCGAAGGTCTTGCCGCCTTTGCGAGCTCAGTACCCTAACTTTGAACTGGGCATTATTGAAGAACAGAGTGCCGAACTGGTGCGGCAGGTAAAAAGCGGGCAGTTAGACAGCGCCATACTGGCTTTGCCATACGACCTGGACGGTTTGCTGGCTTTTGAATTCTGGCAGGAAGACTTTTACGCCGTTGCGCATCGGGAAACGCCCGTGGCTGGTTTGAATAGTATCAACAACAGTGATTTGGTCGATACCTCATTACTGCTGTTAAAGGAAGGCCACTGCTTAACCGACCATGCGCTGTCCGTCTGCCAAATGCCTCGACCGCAACGCTCCAAAGGACTGGCGGGCACCAGTTTATTTACCCTTATTCAGATGGTGGCCGGTAAAATGGGCACCACATTAATCCCCGAGATGGCGTTGGAGTCTGTATTGGCCGGCAACCCCGAATTAAAAGCCATGCACCTGGATGAACCAGGACCGCACCGGCGCATTGCGTTTATTGTTCGACCCAATTTCGCCGGGGTAGCCAACATCGAGATTATTAAAAAGCTGTTTCAGACTGCGTTAAAAGAACGATAGGACTATTGTATGTGTCGCAATATCAAAACCTTATTCAATTTCGAGCCGCCGGCAACAGAATCTGAAATTCAGGCTTCCGCACTACAGTTTGTTCGCAAGCTGAGTGGCTTTCAGAAGCCGTCGCAGGCCAATGAAGCAGCCTTTGCTTTAGCCGTAGAACAGGTGACCCAGGCGGCAACGTTGTTGTTATCGAGTTTGCAAACGCAGGCGCCAGCCAAAAACCGAGAAGTCGAGGCGGAAAAGTCTAAAGCGCGATCACGTCATCGGTTTGCTCAGAACTGAATCAGCAAACTCAGAAAACAATTGCATCGCATAGGGAGTGTAAAGATGTGGGTTAAGTGGCTGGTGAGTATCGGCAGTCTTAGCACTATTTTGTTCGGCGTGTGGCATTTTTTCGTTCCTGCGCTCTGGCACTGGTATCAATACATTGATGAGCAAGCCACAGAACTGGTTATTGCCGTACGTGCCATTAATATTTTCTTTTCGTTATCCTTGGTGCTGTTCGGATTGTTAAATTTTCTGATCGTCGTCAGTGGTCGAGCGAATCGTTTTGCCGTGCTGGTGGTGTTAGCGTTAACCTGCCTGCTTTGGTTGTGTCGCGTTGCGATGCAGGTTTCGGCACCGCAAGGCAGCATGGCCCCATCCCTGCAATATGGGATGCTCGCCGCCTTTACGCTGATATTCAGTTGTTATCTTGTTTCGTTTGTCATTGTTTTTTTGAGCAAGTTTTAACGACAAACATTTTTTTACTCACAAGGAGAACCGGTTTTGCTGACCGCGATTGCCATTAAAAATTACCGCTCGATACTCGACTTAAAAGCACCCTTGTCGAACCTGACTGTGATTACCGGCCCGAATGGCAGTGGCAAGTCGAATTTCTATAAGGCGCTGAGACTGTTGGCAGAAACCGCACAGGGCGGCGTCGTCCAATCGCTCGCCAAAGAAGGCGGGCTGAGTTCAACTTTTTGGGCCGGGCCAGAAAAATTGAGCCGTGCCATGCGTCAGGGCGATGTGCCGGTTCAGGGCGGGCCACGACAAGACACGGTAAAATTGCAACTGGGTTTTGCCAGTAACGAATTTGGTTATGCTGTCACCTTCGGCTTACCGACGCCTTCTTCGCGTACCGCTTTTTCCTTGGATCCGGAAATTAAACAAGAATCAATCTGGGTTGGAGACGTCGCTCGGCCCGCCTCGACATTGGTAGAACGTCGCGGTCCGGTGATCAAGATAAGAGAAGGGCGCAGTTGGAAAGTGATACACGAACACGTTGCCAGTTTCGACAGTATGTTTGATTGCGTCGCCGACCCGGTACTCGCGCCGGAGGTCATGCAATTGCGCGATGATATTCGACGGTGGCGTTTTTACGATCACTTCCGTACCGACAAAGACGCACCCGCTCGTCAGGCGCAACTGGGAACACGCACACCGGTCTTGAGCCAGGATGGTCATGACTTAGCGGCGGCAATACAAACCATCATTGAAATTGGTGATCACGACTTACTGCATGCCTCCATTGAAGATGCGTTTCCGGGGGCGCGCGTCACGATAAATCATCATGAGGACGGTCGTTTTTCACTGGCGTTCCAACAAGAAGGGTTGTTGCGACCGCTGCATGCCAGCGAACTGTCCGATGGTACTCTGCGTTATTTGTTGTTGGTGGCTGCGCTATTGACACCCAGACCCCCCTCGTTGATGGTGCTTAACGAACCGGAAACCAGCCTGCACCCGGATTTGCTACCGGCGTTGGCGCGCTTGATAATAAAAGTATCTGCGCAGACTCAAGTCTGGGTCGTCTCTCACGCCAGTCGTCTTATCGCCGCACTGAACAAAGACGAAGCCTGCCATTCCATCGACCTGGAGAAAGAGCTGGGTAGTACGCAGATTAACGGGCAGGGTATGCTGGATGAACCACCGTGGCATTGGCCGGGTTAGACTATTGCGCCAAATAACCATTGAACGTTGATGGGTACCTTCGGAGGGCTGTCGCAAATGGAGTTTATTTTTTTTCCGATGACACGGTCGGCTGCGCAGTCTATTGATCAATGGCATTACCCTGGAATCTATCGTTTTTACGATCTTAGCCAGGATGATGAGGATAGGCTTGAATTTTTGAATTCGGATAACTGGTCCAATCAATATTTTGCGGTGGCGAACGAACATCGAGAATTAATTGGTTTTTTTATATTTGGTCAAGAGACTGATGTGGTGACCCTGGGGTTAGGGTTGCATCCTGATATAACAGGACAAGGGCTCGGAGTTGCATTTGTTCAGGCCGGTCTTACCTTTGCTGATGAGCAGTTCCAACCAAGGCGGTATGAACTGAGTGTCGCCTCTTTCAATACCCGAGCAATTCAAGTGTACAAAAGGTGTGGCTTTGTCGAGGAAAAAACATTTGTGCAAGCTACAAATGGCGGTGACTATGAATTCGTCAAAATGTCACGTTTGGCTTGAAAGTGGCGCCACTACTATAGGTGTTATTTCCATGCGAGTAAGGGATAAATAGGGCATTGATGTTGGTTGGGGGGCTGACTTTTTATGGAGTAAAAAGAAGAGGGGAGTTTTTCTTGCAGGCGAAAGTAGTCACTCCACAGTATTTTGATATTGCTATTTTTAAACTTTTAAAGGATCGGAAGAGGGCAATATGTCTCGCTACAAAGTCAGAAAACTATATGAAATTTTGTTCAGCATAATTGCAACCGCCATCGGTGTGGTGCTTTTAAAATACTTCAAATACCCCGCTTGGGGTGTTCCGTTTTTATGTTGGGGCTCGTTTTGGTGTTTGTACGCAACCATTTACTTTCTCTTCGAATATGAAGAGGACGATGCTGGCAGTTCAGGTCTCTTTAACTTCAATGCTGGTCAGGTGGACAGCGAAAAATACAGGCGTATCAAGTGAAATGCTCTTACCATCCAGCGTAAACAATGTCAGGGTAGGTGTTAATAACCCTCTTCCTATGATGAAGCAGATAACGTTGAGTGAGTCGTATGGATTTCAATGAGTATTTTTCGAAAGAACAGATAGTTGCGCTGATTGAACGTGACTTTCCATTTATCGTAAAACCAGCCGACGATGAATTATTTTCCGTTGGCTCAAATGATCTGATGAGACGTATTCTGTCAAAGGAATTTTCTGCTATCAGAGGTGATCAGCTCGGCAGCGATGAACTTTATTGCTTCTACGACGAATTTGGAACGATATCGAGCACTGCAGTGCAGTGGATCTTTCCCTCATTTATCAGACGTATTGTTCATGAACCGAGTTCGTTTGACCCGCTGCTAGATGCATTTGTTTTCTATTTTGAGCATCCTGAGTTTGAAGAGCCCAAGTCTGCGTACTGCTTTAATTGGCTGACAAGCACTCAGGCAGAAACCCTGTGTCGTGTATTGGATTATATTTCTCGAGAAACAGATCAAATCGTATCGATAGCGATTGAAAACGTAACGAAGTTCGGTGACATAAACGCTGAAGGGTAGGTTAGACTCAACACGTCAGAACACACTCTTTTCGGGGTCAACGAACTCTTTGATAAAAATACACTGTTCTGGCTAAAACTCGACGTGAAACCTGGAGATCAAATAAACATGATGCAAACCGAACGTTTACTCTTGCGGGAGTTCACCATTGATGACGCTGGGTTTATCTATGAGCTGATGAATTCACCCTTGTATATCAAGAATATCGGCGATCGCAACATTCATTCGCTTGGTGCCGCCGAGGCGTTTTTAACAGACAAACTCATCCGTAGTTACACCGTAAATGGCTACGGTTTGTATGCGGTTGTTTTACGCGAAACACTGGAGGTTATTGGCATGTCGGGTCTGGTTCGGCGGGAAAATCTGCCGTCGGCCGATATCGGCTTTGGCTTTCTGCCGGGCTTCATGGGGCAGGGGTATGCTTATGAATCCGCGCAGCGGGTTATGACGTACGCCAAAAACGAATTGCAGCTCAGCCCGATTCTGGCCATTACCAGCCTGGACAATGCGCGATCCATCCGGTTATTGCGCAAATTGGGGCTGCACCATCAACGGGTTATTGATTGGGAGGGTGAAGATATTTACCTGTTAAGTACGCAGCCCTTTTGAGCCTGCTCAGGTGTATAAGGGTCAGACCAGGAACACCTGAACATTGTTTTTCAACAGTGTCTCAACCATGGCCGGGTCGGCACTCTTACCCGTGATCACAATGTCCAGTTCGGCCAGGGTAAACATGGATATACCGCCAAACACACCGACTTTATCCGCATCCACCAAGGCAATGACCTTGTCGGCGTATTGCAACATTTTCTTTTCTTCCATGAATGCCAGCAAGGCAGACTTGGTCAGGCCTGCCTCGGTCAGGCCATCACCGCTGACGATCATATAGCGGCCCTGATACGACACGTTGGTATCGGGCGACACCAGTAGGCTCTGGCTTTTGATATATTGCCCGCCTAACACGACCAGGTGCGGGAAATCCTGAGAAATCAGGTAAATCAACAATGGTAAGTAATTGGAATAGACGTGAATGCTGGTATCGAGCAGGTATTTGCCCATTAAAAAGGTCGTTCGGCCTTCCCCGATAAAAATGTTGTCTTTTTCCTGGCAGATTTCCACCGCCTTACGGGCAATGCGGTCTGACTCATCGTAGTTGCTGTAGTCTGAAATATTCGGGTAGAAACCCACCATGCCGGGCGAAGCCGTGGCGGTGGGCGAGAGGATTTTTTCAGCCCCGTTGCGGATTTTTTTTAATTTGCCCTCAGCGTCGAGATCCGTAATGTCCCGGCGAACCGTGGCCGGTGATGCGTCCAACAGTTCCACCAATTCCGCGATAGTTACCAGGGAATGTTCCTGTAAGTAGTCTAGGATTTTGTTATGCCGGGCTTTTGCAGTCACACTGAAAACCTATGATTAAAAGTGATTGTAAATGATTTTAGTTGATTGCTTGCTCAGGTGATACAAAAAAATTCCCCAATTTTGATTTTTTTTGACGAGTACTGACGTTTTAATCAAGGGTTTTGTGCGATATTGGTGCGTTTTCTCTATTTGACGTCAATTCTAATCATCGTTTTTGACGTAAAATGATTGCTTCGTATACTCACACTCAGGTTGTGAGAGGTAAAAAAATGAATAACAGTCTAATCACACATGAAACGATCTTGCTCGATCTGAAAGCAGACACTAAAGCGGATGCCCTGCATAAAATTTGTGCGCATCTGTTTATGCTCAAGAAAACGCAGAATCCTTCGGCGCTTTATAATGACATTATTAAGCGAGAGGATGTGGTGAGTACCTTTGCCGGTCAACACACTGCAATTCCTCATACGATTAGTCAACACATTAATGAACCCGTTTTATGTTTTGTCCGGTTGGCAAACGAGGACTTTACCTGGAATGGAAAAGACGAAGATGTGCGCATCATTTTTCTATTATCTGCCCCAGCCCAGGATGATTTGCAAAAACTGAGGGAATCCCAGTCGTATGTTTTCTCATCCGTTGCACAGTTGATGGGTCGCGCCGAGATTGTCGATCTCTGGTTAACGACCCATGACGAGCAAGCAATACTCGATAGTTTGCAACAAGCTTTTGAATCGAATCTCAATACAAAAACAATATAATTTGGGGGCATATTTATGTCAGTTAACAATATGAAAGTCGGCGTCCAGTCGTTCGGACGTTTCCTCAGTGGCATGGTGATGCCGAACATCGGTGCATTCATTGCCTGGGGTTTGCTCACTGCGCTGTTCATTCCTACCGGTTGGTGGCCAAACGAGAATCTGTCGACCTTGGTCGGTCCGATGATTCTGAATTTGCTGCCGCTGCTGATCGGTTATACCGGCGGTAAAATCGTCGGTGGTGAACGTGGTGCGGTTGCCGGTGCAGTGACGACGATGGGTGTTATTGTCGGTACCAGCATTCCTATGTTCCTCGGTGCCATGGTCGCCGGTCCGTTAGGTGGCTTGGTCATCAAAAAGTTTGATGAACAGGTGCACGGTAAAGTTAAGCCAGGTTTTGAAATGCTGGTGAACAACTTCTCGCTGGGCATTTTATCCATGCTGACCGCTCTGTTGGCCTACGTGGTGATTGGCCCGGTCGTGGAAGTGATTACCAATGCATTGGGCAACGCCGTGGGTTGGGTGGTAGACCGTTCATTACTGCCACTGGTTTCTATCATTGTGGAACCGGCAAAAATTCTGTTCCTGAATAACGCCATTAACCATGGTGTGTTTACACCGCTCGGTGCGCAACAGGTTGAAGAAGCAGGCAAGTCTATTTTCTTTCTGATCGAAACCAACCCAGGTCCAGGTTTGGGTATCCTGTTGGCGTACATGTTCGTGGGTAAAGGCATGGCACAGAAGTCAGCCTACGGTGCCAGTATCATTCACTTTTTGGGCGGTATCCACGAAATCTACTTCCCTTATATCTTAATGAAACCAAAGCTGATTCTGGCTGTGATCGCCGGTGGTATGGCTGGTGTTGCATTCAATATGATGACAGGCAATGCGTTGGTAGGTCCGCCATCTCCGGGTTCTGTTTTCGCACTGGCATTGATGTCGACCAAAGGCGTCGGTTTGTTGTTGACGATGGCGTCGATCATCGTCGCTGCAACAACATCGTTCTTGGTGGCGTCTGTTTTAATCCGTAAAGACGCGGCATCTTCTGACGATCTGGAAGCTGCGCAAGCTGCTGTTCAAGCCAACAAAGCGCAAGCGAAAGGTCAAGTGGCTTACGCTGCTCGCAATGTTCGTAAAATCGTTGTGGCGTGTGACGCGGGTATGGGTTCATCAGCAATGGGTGCAACGGTATTACGTGGCAAAATTAAAGATGCGGGTCTGGACATTCACGTGACGAATGCGGCGATCAATGATCTGGACGACGCTGATATCGTGATTACACAACGTGAGTTGTCGGATCGGGCAAAAGCAAAACTGCCTCATGCGCATCACGTAAGTATCGGTAATTTCATGGACGCCAGCGTCTACGACGATCTGGTCTCCAGCTTGGTGTAACTGGAAAGCCGGTGTGGGCAGTTTAAGGCTGCTCATACCGGGTCTGGCGAGGTTGCTCTGTTATAAATGAAGTTTGACCGATCGCCTAAGTGAAATAACCCGCAGTACCTTTAACCAAAAAAACGACGAATAAAGTAAAAAAACATAGAACAAAAAACTGAAAAGAAAGAGGGTGATTGTCTGCGCTGGTACGCAGGCGAACCACGGGAAAGGCGACGGTAACTATACGCTTTCCTTAATTTGACTGAACAGTAAAACGGGATGCATATGTCCTTTATCAAGAATTTAATCGGTGGTGCCAAAAAGTCTGAAACCAATCAGCAGGTCGCTATCGAAGACGTGACCCACGCTAAGTCAATGCCAGATACGAAGCCAGACACAATGGCCGGGGCAGACTCGCTGTTGGCGGTGTCACCAGAACAGATCCTACTCAATCAACGCTTTTCAGATAAAACATCTGTGTTATCGGTCATCGCTGAGAAGATGCTGACGTTGGGTTTGGTTTCAGAAAATTACTTACCGGCGTTGGTCGCGCGGGAAGAGAAAGTCAGTACCTATTTAATTAATGGCGTTGCCATTCCTCACGGTGTGAATGAAGCCAAAGCGCTGGTGTTAAAAACCGGTGTCATTATCGTACAGGTACCCGAAGGCGTGGTTTGGAATGATAACGGTGATGTCGCCAAACTCATTGTTGGTATTGCCGCCGCCGGGTCTGAGCATTTGAGCTTGTTGCAAACACTGACCACCGTGGTAATGGACGATGCATTGGCCCTCGAGTTGGCCCAAACAACAGACCCGGCGGCGATTATTTCCGCACTGGGCGCAGATCTGGCTGCCGAGCATGTCCGCGAAGATGATTTCGCCATATCAGCCCAGGCCCTCGTCATCGACGAAGCTGGTATGCATGCTCGGCCGGCCAGTTTAATTGCGGAGCACGCGGAGCAATTCATTGGCACCGAGATTCGGATTCGCAATGGCGAACGCACGGCCAACGCAAAATCGATGGCATCTGTTTTGTCGATGGGGGCAAAGAAAGGCGACCAACTGGTGGTCTCTGCTCAGGGTGACGCGGCGGATGATGCCGTGCACAGTTTATGCGAGCTAATTGATGCCGGGCTGGACGGTGATGACTCGGAGAATGCGACCGCAACGTACAGTGCTCTTGCCGGGTTATCTGGATTAGACAACCCGGTTGGAAATCGTCTGTTGAAAGGGTCAGCAGCATCGCCGGGTATTGCCACTGCGCCAGCGTTTGTCCTGGCTTCTACCTCAGTCGAGATTGATAAAGACGGTACCGACCCCGTTGACGAGTCACGCTTTTTGGCCGCTGCGCTGGAAAAAGCCGCGTTGCAAATCGACGAACTGCAGCAGAAGCTGCAAGCAAAAGCGCCGAAAGAAGCCGCGATTTTAAAAGCTCAAAAGCAGTTGCTGAAAGATGACACCATTGTGGCTGACAGCCATAAATTGGTCAGTCATGGCAGCAGCGCAGCCTGGGCCTGGCATCAGTCAGTTCAACGCCAAATAGATTCACTATCCACGGTAGACGATGAACGCATTCGTGCGCGCGTCGCAGACATGGTGGATATCCGCGATCGGGTCATTGCGATTCTGCAGCCGTCATCGGCTACATTGGCCTACCCGCAATCGGATTTCATATTACTGGCACGGGATTTAACGCCATCACAAACCGCCGGGTTGGAAGGTTTACCGATCAAAGGTATCTGCACAGAATTGGGCGGACCGAACAGCCACATGGCGATATTGGCGCGCGCCCTGGGTATTCCAGCGATCGTTGGTTTGGGGGCGGACAATCTGTCAGGTGTTACACAAAAAACGCCGGTTGTCATAGACCCGCAAAGCTCCGTACTGGTCATAGAACCGGATGCTGCGACATTGGCGCAGTCAGCGGAACGCCTGCAAACCTGGCAGGCGATTCGCAAAGCTCAAGATGCCTGTAAGCATGAACCGGCTACAACCCGTGATGGTCGCAAGATTCACGTCGTTTGTAACATCGCCAAACCTCAGGATGCCGCCGGTATTCTGGACAATGGTGGTGAAGGTGCGGGCTTATTGCGAACTGAATTTCTGTTTGAAGCCGCGTCGGTTGAACCGACTGTCGCGGAACAAATGGATGCATTGAAAGCCATTGTCACGTCGTTAGGTTCCCGTCAATTGGTGGTCCGAACGGCGGATATTGGTGGCGACAAACCGGTGTCGTGGATGAATATGGCTCATGAAGACAATCCTTTCCTGGGCGTGCGGGGCATTCGATTGTCGTTTAAACATGAAGATATGTTCCGTCGCCAACTGGAAGCCATTTACCGAACCGCGATGTGGCAATGGCAGGAAAGTGGTGAATGCGGTTTGCACATTATGTTTCCGATGATCGCGAAAATGTCGGAATGGCAAAAAGCCCGGGACATTGCAAACAATGTGCGTACGCAACTTGGTGCTCCCGTGTTGCCGCTGGGCATTATGATCGAAGTGCCTTCGGCGGTGCTGATCGCGGATCATCTTGCCAAAGAAGTCGACTTTTTCTCCGTCGGCTCCAATGACCTGACGCAGTACACCCTGGCGATGGATCGGTTGCATCCAGAACTGTGTTGCGAAGCCGACAGCTATCATCCGGCGCTATTACGCATGATTGAAATGACTGTGAAAGCGGCAGATGCCAACGGTAAATGGGTGGGAGTGTGCGGCAACATGGCCGCCGATCCGAACATCGCGGCTTTATTGGTCGGTCTGGGCGTTCACGAACTTTCGGTCAGCCCGGCTAATGTGCCATCGGTGAAAAACATTATTCGATCTGTGTCGTTTGCCAAGTTACAGGCAAAGGCTCAGAAAGCGCTCTCACTCGGCAGTTCCGAAGCCGTGATGGCGTTGTACCAGAACCATGACGATCTGCTGTAAGCAGATTTTAATTGCACAAAATTATTTGAATCAGGTGATAAACATGACAAGCCAATACGAAAAGTACCAACAACTTGTACAACCCATTCCGGCGACTACGGCGACCTGGAATATGTATGGTGCCGGTGTGGAAAACATCGGTAAAAACAACGCCCCGGAAACTTTTGAAGTGCCCAAGCCAGCCGCGAACCAATTGCTGGTTCGCGTGGATGCGGTGGGGCTTTGTTTTTCCGATGTGAAACTGATTAATCAGGGCAGCAAGCACCCGAAGCTGTATAACCGCGATCTCACCAAAGAGCCAACGCGTTTGGGGCATGAAGCCACACTGACCGTCATTGAAGTCGGCGCAGAATTGCAGAACCAGTTTAAGGTCGGTGAACGCTACGCCATGCAGCCGGATATTTATCAAGATGGTAAGAGCACGGCTTATGGTTACACGGTTCCGGGTGGCTTAACGCAATACCATTTGATTGGTCCTGAAATTCTCGACACCGACCATGGTTCCTGTTTGTTGAAAGTCTCTGACCAGCTCGGTTTTGCCGAAGCCGCGTTGTTGGAACCATGGGGTTGCGTTTGGGCTTCCTATACGCAACGTCGCCGACTGGAACCAAAGCAGGGCGGTGTCATGTGGATTGTTGGCCAGCCTGACGATGCAACGGTTTATGGTTTTTCCAAAGGGTTGGAAGCACCGGCCACGGTTGTATTAACCAACGTGCCGGAAGCCCTGCGCTCGCTGGTGGAAAAGAAAGCCAAAAAAGTCGTTGTACGAAATGACATCACATTAGATTCATTACCGGCGGCCGTTGAAGAATTTACCGCAGGTGCAGGCTTCGACGACATTGTTGCGCTGTCACCGTCCTCCGCAAACGCGTTAACCACTATTGCCAAGTATGTTGCCCGTCGCGGTACGTTGAATATGGTGGGCAAGAAGCCGCTCGATGGTTTGGTCGACGCCGACGTGGGTCGCCTGCACTATGACTATGTCGCTTTTATTGGTAACAGTGGCGAAGATATTGCCGACTCCTATGGAGAAGAACGTAACCGTTGTGATTTACGCAAAGATGGTTTCGCGGTATTTGTCGGCGCCGGTGGTCCTATGGGGCAAATGCATGTGCAACGTGCCATTGAGAAAAAGGACGGTCCTCGTCAGGTGATCGTGACCGATATCAATGATCAGCGCCTCGCGGAAATAGAAGCGCGCTTTGCGTCACTGACAGACAAAAACAATTGCGAACTGATTACCTACAACCCCATTGATAACCCAGTGTCGTTACCGGAGTTTGTTAAGCAACACTCCAATAACGAGGGCGCTGATGATGTCGTGGTGTGTGTACCCAATGCCGGCATCATGGCCGAGTCGGCCACCTTTATGAAAAAAGACGGGATGCTGGTGCTGTTTGCCGGTGTGCCGAACGGGACGCTTGCGCCGGTCGATTTCAGTTCGGTTTATCTCGACAACGCCCAATATACCGGCACCTCTGGTTTGACCATTGAAGATCAGACTGTGGTGATGGATAACACCGTGGCCGGAAATATTGCGCCAGCTATCTGTGTGGCCGCCATTGGTGGCATGAACGTCGCCAAAGCGGGTATCGAAGCCATGATCGACGCGCGTTACCCCGGTAAAATTTTGATTTTCCCTCAACTGGCAGATTTACCGTTACTGGGATTGGATGAATTAGCTGAGCAATTACCAGACGTCGCGGCCGCACTTGGGGCCGGTAACACCTGGAACGTCGATGCCGAAAAAGCCTTGTTTGAAGCCTTTATGAAGGAAACGGCATGATATACACGCTGACGTTAAACCCGGCGGTGGATCTGGAATTGCAGATCAGCGATTTCGCCTTCAACAGCGTTGCGCGAGCTCAGGGCTCGCGCATGGATTGTGGCGGCAAAGGATTCAATGTGTCACGCATGTTGCGTAACCTCGAAGTCGACAATACTGCCATGGGGTTTGTCGGCGGTCTGAATGGTCAACGCCTGACTCAATCCTTAGCGGCCATGGGTATTGTGACGCATTTCACCGAGATCGCTGGCGAAACCCGGACCAATGTGTCCGTGGTTGCTCACGACAGTGGTCAACATATTAAGGTGAATGAGTCGGGTCCCGAAATAACCGCAGCAGAATTAACCGCGCTGATCGAAGCCGTTCAAGAACGGCTGTCACCCGGTGACTGGTGGGTACTGGGTGGCAGTTTGCCTCGAGGTGTTCCTGACACCATATACGCAGACCTGATACAGCGTATTGAGTCCGCCGGTGCACACGCGGTACTGGATACCAGTGGTGCTGCGCTGCGAGCGGGTTGTCTGGCTGGGCCAACCCTGGTCAAACCGAATGCAGAAGAGGCCATGCAACTGCTGGGTTTGTCGGCGGCGGACGTCTCTGGTTCAGACGATTGGGCCAGCGCAGTACTAGGCTTGGGTCCTAAAAACCTCGTGGTGTCTCTGGGTAAAGATGGCGCGCTGTACGCAACCGCTGACACGTTAGCCGCCGTTCAAAGCCCCTCCGTGGTTGAAAGCAATCCTATTGGCGCGGGTGACTCTATGGTCGCAGGCTTGGTCTGGAAGTTGAGTACCGGTGCATCGTTGGCAGACGCTATGCCGTGGGGCTTGGCCTGTGGCGCGGCTACAGCCAGTCGACCGGGTACCGAATTGGGTAGCTTGACGCAGGTGACTGATCTGGTTGCCAGTATCACCTCGTAACGTCTGTACCCTATGTTAGTGGGCCATGCGGAAAATAAGGTGGCACATCGCTTCGCCGTCGTACCGAAGCTTGCGTTGGAAAAGTTTGAATTAGTACAACTTTTCCTTCTCTTTTCCGCCTTGCCTTCGGCACGATTGCTACGCGCTTTACTTACCTTGCTTCACGCATGGACCACTAGATTGCCGGTGTCTGGGGTCTGTTAACACTGATTTAACGCTGTCGCGTTTAAATGAGTGTTAACGGACCCTAAGAGTTACCTCATTCCTCTCCGGGGCATCGGTTTTTTGGACATCAGCATCCGCTGTTGTCCTTTTTTTTTGCCTGTCCGCTTAACAAGATTGGTTTCATTCGTCTTTTGCTTTAAGTTGCCTGAAAGACAGGAGAAACATCATGACGCAACAACCTCAGATCGTCCTGCTGGGCACAGGGACACCCAATCCAGATCCTCTTCGTATGGGTCCCTGCACGGTGGTTACGGTGGCCGGGCAGGCTTACATCGTCGATTGTGGTGCTGGCGTGGTGCGGCGCGCACATCAGGCGTATCAGCAGGGCGTGGCTGCCCTCGATGTGAAAAACTTATCGACACTCTTGCTCACTCATTTGCACAGTGATCACACGGTTGGGTTACCGGACCTGATTTTTTCACCGTGGGTGATGGGGCGTGAGCAACCGTTGGCCGTCTTTGGTCCACCCGGAACCCGCTCGCTGGTCGATCATGTTGTGGCGGCTTATGGTGAAGATATCAAAGCCCGAACCTGCGGTTTGGAGCCCATCAATGAAACCGGCGGTCGTGCCGTGGCCACCGAAATTCAGTCGGGTGTGGTGTTAGAGAACGAACACGTACGCATTGAAGCTTTTGGTGTGGAGCATGGCACAACCTGGCAACCCTTTGGTTACAAGTTCATCACGGCTGAGCGTACCATTGTGGTATCTGGAGACACCGCACCGTGCGAATCGGCCTATGACCAGTGGCGGGATTGCGATGTGCTGGTGCACGAGGTGTATTCGCAGCAAGGTTTTGAAAACCGCGAGCCAGAATGGCAACGCTATCACAGCCACATGCACACCTCGGGTATCGAGCTGGGCAAAATAGCGGCTTACGTGAAACCGAAGAAGCTGGTGATGACTCATTTGTTGCTCTGGGGAGCGTCGATAGACTCGTTAATTGCCGAAGTTCGGCAGAATTTCAGCGGCGAGATTCATTGCGGAGAAGACCTAGGCGTATACTGAATCGCATACTGGTGCGTCTGTCAGCCAAAAAAAATCACCCGAAGGTGATTTTTTATATGAGCACTAATCAGCCAGAAATCGGACCAATACCGACCTTGTTGCGAATGTCCGCCAGGAACGGCGTCGCAATGGCGCGGGCTTTTTCAGCACCGATGGCCAGAGCTCGATCCAATTCTGCCGGATCCGCCATCAAGCGGTCGTACTCGTCGCGTTTGTCCTTCAACTCTTCATTGAGGAATTCAAACAGGAACTTTTTCATGTCGCCCCAACCAATACCATTCGCGTATTTCTGACGCATTTCAGCCTGTGCGGCTTCATCCGTAAAGGCGGAGTAGATGGCAAACAGTGTGCATCCTTCCGGATCTTTCGGTTCACCTGGTTCCAGACTGTTGGTCTTGATTTTATTGATCAACTTACGGAACTTCTTTTCACCTTCGAACAACGGTATGGTATTGCCATAGCTCTTGGACATTTTGCGGCCATCGAGACCCGGAATAATCATGGCGCTTTCATCGACCACCGCTTCCGGCATGGCGAATGTTTCGCCATATAGGAAGTTAAATCGTTGTGCGATGTCTCGGGCCATTTCAATGTGCTGAATCTGGTCTTTACCCACCGGGATTTTTTCGCCATTGAACATGATGATGTCAGCGGCCATTAATATTGGATAACTGAACAAGCCCATTTCAACGCCCTTGTCCGGATCGGCCGCGTTAGTCTCAACATTCTCCTGCACTGCTGCTTTGTAGGCGTGTGCTCGGTTCATCAAACCTTTGGCGGTAATGGTGGTGAGAATCCACGTCAGCTCCGTGATTTCCGGTATGTCGGTCTGGCGGTAAAAGGTCACACGATTCGGGTCCAGGCCGGAGGCTAACCAGGTGGCGGCAACAGAACGCACGGATTCGCGTACCATCTGAGGATCGTGTTTTTTAATCAGCGCGTGATAGTCGGCCAGGAAAAAGAAAGATTCGACATTGTCTGCTTTGCTGGATTCAATAGCAGGACGGATCGCGCCAGCGTAGTTACCCAAGTGGGGAATACCGGAAGTGGTAATACCGGTCAGAATTCTTGTTTTGCTCATGATAAAGACTTCGTGTTAGTTCGATTACGGGCTGAATGGGGGAGTGTAAACTAAAAAACGGGAGTCGCGTAGCGGCAATTTTATGGCCGCGAGCGTACTCCCGTTGGACGAAAGACCCGAACTTACTTCGGTTCTTCGCCTTCTTCGTCTTTCAGCCAGGATGGCACTTCGTCCTGATCGACGGTTTCTTTTTCCTGAGGTATCAGGTCTTCTTTGCTGATGTCCATCAACATCAGAATGTTCGCGGCCACGTAGATAGACGAATAGGTACCAATACCCACGCCCACGGTTAACGCAATAGCAAAGCCGAAAATCATTTCACCGCCGAAAATCGCTAACGCAATCAATACCAACAACGTGGTTAAGGAGGTGATGATGGTACGACCCAGCGTTTGCGTGAGAGACAGGTTGATCAGGTATTTGACGTCATCTCGCCGGATAATCCGGAAGCTTTCACGGATGCGGTCAGAGACCACAATCGTGTCGTTCAGTGAGTAACCGATTACGGCCAGCACCGCCGCCAGAACCGTCAGATCCACGGCAAGCTGAGTCACCGAGAAAAATCCCAGCACAATGATGACGTCGTGAATTAACGCGGCAACAGCACCAACGGCAAACTTAAACTGGAAACGGAACGCGATGTACATCATGACCAGCGCCAAGGCAACCAGCATACCGATGCCCCCGTTGTTGGCCAGTTCTTCACCTACCTGAGGACCCACGTATTCGTTGCGACGCAGGTTGACGTCAGGTCGCTGTTCCGCCACCAAGGCTACCACTTCTTCACCCAGTTGCGGGTTATTATCTTCCTGCATGTTGATCAGGATATCGGTGTTGTTGCCGAAAAACTTCACATTGACGTCGTTGTAGCCAGCGCCCTCAAGCAAGCTGCGGATCTCGTTTACATCGGCTTCCTGTTGGAAACCGAGCTCGATTTGGGCACCGCCGGTGAAATCCAAACCAAAGTTCAGACCGCGGCTGGCCAGCGAAATGATAGAGACGACCAATAAAGTAATGGAAAACGCCAGCGCAATATTGCGCTTACCCATAAAGTCGAAAACTTTAACTTCTGACATGTGCTTCTCCTTAAATGGGCAGTTTTTTCACGGTACGACCGCCATAAACCAAATTGGTCAGGGCGCGGGTCAGCACAATGGCGGTGAACATCGAGGTTAAAATACCGACGGATAACGTGACCGCAAACCCCTTCACCGGTCCAGTGCCTATGGCGTACAAAATAACCGCCACAATGAGTGTGGTGATGTTGGCGTCGAAGATGGTCAGGAAGGCACGACCATAACCGGCATCGATCGCAGTCTGGATCGACTTTCCTTCGGCCAGTTCTTCTTTGATTCTCGAAAAGATCAGAACGTTTGCGTCGACGGCCATACCCACGGTGAGAACGATACCGGCGATACCCGGCAAGGTTAGCGTGGCGCCCAATATCGACATCACCGAAACCACCAATAACAGATTGACAGTCAACGCGATGCTGGCGAACACACCAAAGACTTTATAGAAACCAACCATAAACAGAATCACCAACGCAAAACCAATGGCGACACTGGTCAGACCTTTCTGGATATTTTCCGCACCGAGGCTTGGTCCTACGGTACGTTCTTCCACAAAATTCATCGGCGCTGCCAGAGCCCCGGCGCGCAGCAATAACGCGAGTTCAGAGGCTTCTTCCGGGCTGTCCAGGCCTGTGGTCTGGAATTGAGAGGAGAAAATACCGCGAATCGTCGCCAAAGAGATAACTTCTTTGACCTCGTAATTACGGTATTGCATTACCTGTTCGCCGTTCACCATTTCAAAGCCGATTGGTTCTGAGCGTTGCTCAATGAACAGGACTGCCATCGGGTTGCCCACGTTTTTCTTGGTGGTTTCACCCATACGTGCACCGCCGGCGCTGTCCAGCGTGATAGATACCGCAGGTGTGCCGTTCTGGTCATAGCTGGTAGTTGCGTTGGTTACGTTATCTCCGGTGACGATGACATCGCGGCTCAACATGACCGTTCGGTTGCTGTCTTTAAACTTGAACAGTTCACCGTCACCGTCGAGCGACTGCATGCGGTATTCAAGGTTCGCTGATTTGCCGAGAATACGCTTGGCGGAAGCTGTGTCCTGAACGCCGGGCAGTTCAACGACGATGCGGTTACGGCCCTGGCGCTGTACCAATGGTTCGGCCACACCAATTTCATTCACCCGGTTACTCAGCGTCGTTTGGTTCTGTTTGATCGCATAGTCTTCCATTGCCGTGATGGCGACATCGGTCAGCGTCAGGTTGATCGCGGGCAGGTTACGTGCCGTGGTGTTTTCCGTTTGGAACTCAGGTAGGTTACGGCTGATCCACTTGTTGGCATCGCTTTGAAAATCTTCATTGACCAGCACAACTTGAATGGTTCTGTCATCAAGTACTGAAGTGCCGCGGTAGCGGATGCCTTCTTCGCGCAGATTACGCTTAATGTCTGCTTCAAAGTTGGTCAGGCGGGACGCGATATAGCGCTCCATATCGACTTCCATCAGGAAGTGAACGCCACCGGATAAATCCAGACCCAGAGCCATCGGCTTACCGCCCATCGCGGTCAGCCACTCGGGTGTGGTGGGTGCCAGGTTCAAAGCGATTAAAAAGTCGGTACCCATTTCTCGGGTTAGCGCTGCTTTGGCTTTCAGTTGATCGTCGTTACTGTGCAAACGAATTAAAAGCGATTGCTCTTGTACTTCAGCGCCGAAATAAGTCAGTCCGGCGTCATCCAGAACATTGGTGGCTTTTTGCAGCGTGGTGTCGTTAACAATCACACCGGCTTGTGTGGCGCGGATCTGAACTGCGTAGTCATTTTTATACAGGTTCGGCAAGCTGTAATATACACCAAACAACAGCACCGCAATGACCAGCAGGTTTTTCCACAGAGGGTATTTATTTAACATGTTTTTTCCTTTGTGCTTAAACGCAAACACCCCGGCGAGCGGGGTGTTTTCAGCGACTTAGATCGCTTTGATCGTGCCTTTTGGCAGCGTGGCAGTGATGGCCTGTTTCTGGAATGTCAGGGTGGTATTCGCAGCAACTTCTACTTGAATGTAATCATCGGTCACCTTGGTGACCTTACCGGCGATTCCGGCGCTGGTGATCACTTCATCGCCTTTTGACAGTTCGGCCAGCAGATTCTTATGCTCTTTCGCCCGCTTGGATTGTGGACGCCAAACCATCAGCCAGAAAATAACAAAGAAAATCCCCAGCATGATTGGCAACTGCCATGGGCTCGGTTGAGCGGCAGTCACCGGCGCAGCCAGGGCAACAACAGGGGCTGAGGCAAGCGCAAGCGCGATTAGTTTTTTCATGATCTACTCCAATTTACTGTTATTAGTTGGCCAGTTTCCGGCGCCGAGTGCCGCCTGGCTCATTGGTTATTGTGCTGCGCGCAGTTTACCGTTGGCCTCCGCCTTCGGAAAGGCGGAAAATTGGCAATTTTACGCAAATAAAAATCTGTTTACCGTTATGGTGCCAAAGGTGGCGTTTCCAAGCCGCGACGGGCATAAAAGTCGTTAACATAGGCATCAAGCCGGTTTTCTTCGATCGCAGAGCGCAGTTCAGCCATCAAACGCTGGTAATAACGCAGGTTATGGATGGTGTTCAGTTGTGCACCGAGCATTTCACCGCATTTGTCCAGATGATACAGATACGCCTTACTGAAATTCCGACAGGTGTAACAGTCACACTCCGCATCCAAAGCGCTGGTGTCGTGACGGTGTTTGGCGTTGCGGATCTTCACCACACCATCGGTCACGAACAGGTGGCCGTTGCGGGCGTTGCGGGTTGGCATCACACAGTCGAACATATCCACACCTCGACGTACGCCTTCGACGAGATCCTCAGGCTTGCCCACACCCATCAGGTAGCGGGGTTTGTCTTCCGGCATCATGGCGGGCAGGTAATCGAGTACCTGCATCATTTCATCTTTTGGTTCGCCGACGCTTAAACCACCGATGGCGTAGCCGTCGAACTCGATGTTGGTCAGGCCTTCCAGACTGACTTCCCTTAAATCGCGATACATGCCGCCCTGAATGATGCCAAACAGCGCAGAAGGACTGTCGCCATGGGCATCTTTGGAACGTTTCGCCCAACGCAGGGACATTTCCATCGATTTGCGGGCTTCATCGTGAGTGGCCGGGTAGGGCGTACATTCGTCAAAAATCATCACCACATCGGAACCCAGGGCGCGCTGTACTTCCATGCTGCTTTCCGGGGTCATGTGCACTTTGGCCCCATCGACCGGGCTCTGAAAGGTCACACCGTCTTCGGTAATTTTGCGCAGTTTACCCAGTGAAAATACCTGGAAACCACCCGAGTCGGTCAGAATGGGTTTTGGCCATTGGGCGAAATCGTGTAAGTCTCCGTGTTCGCTGATGACCTGAGTCCCGGGTCGCAACATTAAATGAAACGTGTTGCCCAGAATGATTTCAGCGCCGATCTCTTCAACATCTTTCGGCGTCATGCCCTTGACTGTGCCATATGTGCCTACCGGCATAAAAGCCGGGGTTTGCACTTCACCACGAGGGAAGGTCAATGTGCCGCGACGGGCTTTGCCGTCTGTGTTGTGCAGTTTGAAATTCATGAAACAGGTGCGGCTCATGAGGGGTCTCCTGAGAAAAGGTGCGCGCTGTTGTTTTTGGTGACAAACATAGCATCGCCATAACTGAAAAAGCGGTATTTTTCCTGAACAGCCGAAGCGTAGGCGTTCATAACATGATCTTTGCCCGCAAATGCGCTGACCAACATGATCAACGTGGACTTCGGCAAGTGGAAATTGGTGAGCATGGCGTCGACCGTTTTAAACTCATACCCGGGGTAAATAAAAATCTGTGTATCACCCGTGAAAGGTTCAATTGAACCCGAAGCGGATGCGCTCTCGAGTGAACGCACGCTGGTGGTACCTACGGCAATGACGCGTTTGCCTGCGGCTTTGGTTGCGCGAATCTGTTCTACGACATCGGCCGGGACATCGACCCATTCCGCGTGCATGACGTGATCGGCGATATTGTCGACCTTCACCGGTTGGAATGTCCCGGCACCCACGTGCAAGGTCACAAAAGCGGTATTGACGCCTTTGGCCTTAAGGCGGGCGAGAATGGCATCGTCAAAATGGAGGCCGGCCGTTGGTGCGGCTACCGCACCTTTTTTCTGTGCGTAAACCGTCTGGTAACGCTCGCGATCTTCCGAGTCGTCTTCGCGTTCCAGGTAAGGCGGTAATGGCATATGACCGTGCTGTTCCAACAAGTCGACCAACGGTGTTTCGTTTACACAGCGAATTTTAAACAGGTTCTCGTCACGTCCGGTAACCACCAGTTCAATGCCGCCTTCCATCTGCAACACGGTGTTTTCCTTCGGGCTTTTATTGGCCCGGATATGCGCAACGGCAGTGTGATCTGAGGTCATCCGTTCAACCAATACCTCAACTTTACCGCCGCTGTCCTTCTGACCAAACAAGCGGGCTGGAATCACCCGGGTGTTATTGAACACCAGTAGATCGCCTGGTTCGATCAATGCTTCGATCGCCGGGAATTGCAGGTGTTCAATGAAGCCATCGTTACCCTGCAGGGACAACAAACGGCTACCGGTGCGCTCAGCGGTTGGATGACGCGCGATTTGATCATCCGGTAACTGAAAGTCAAAGTCGTCAACGTGGAATGATATGTCAGGAGATTGCATTAAATTGTCATAGTTACACAGTAAAAAGGCCGGATATTCTATCGGAAATGCGCAGTCGGCTCCATGTGATTCTTGTTTGTCTTCGGTCATTTTCTTACCAAGTGGTTAGGGTATTATTCGCGCCGCCAGAAATGACACTTGCTCAGCTTCGCGGCATCTGGTATTTCTACCTTGGTTATTGCGAATTATCAGGTTGTTACGGTAAACAGTTGAAACTGAAAGGAATTTGGTTTCATGTACGAGTAGATAGTTAATCATCGCACCATTGCAGGGCAGACCGGTGTTTTTAGAAGGTAAATTCTTTTTGTGTCTGTAAGTAGTCTCCATTTCGAACCGAGCTACAAATCACTGGTTGACGAATTTTCAAAACCGATAGCGGTGTTTGATGAAACCCTGCGCCTTATTTATTTTAATCACCAGTATGAAGCGGTCTTCGGTCGCTCAGTAGCCTCCCTGTTCGATTTAGTCAGTAAAGACGATGATCTTTCCGTTACCGAACTGCCCGGTTGTATT
Source organism: Reinekea sp. (assembly GCA_050293765.1). GTDB lineage: Bacteria > Pseudomonadota > Gammaproteobacteria > Pseudomonadales > Natronospirillaceae > Reinekea. The sequence goes on along the minus strand of JBNKNI010000018.1, from coordinate 24,142 downwards.
CGCCAAAAACGCAGTTGGCGGGGCCAGGTGATTGGCGGCCTGACGGACACCGGCCGCTACAGCGTCAAAGTCATTCAATTGCCCAACACACTGAAACCTCGCTATGTCGGGGTTTTTGATGCCGAAAGCCTGAAACTGGTCAAGGCACCTTCGCAACGCGTGTTGTTGGATGATTTAACCGAATTGCCCAACCGCTACGCCTTTCTTGACGAACTCACCCAGCACATTGCCCTGAATAAAAGTGGCAATGATGATTTTGCGGTGTTGTATATCGACTTGGATCATTTCAAAGATATCAACGAGCTGCATGGGCATGAAATAGGCGATGAGTTGCTGAAGCTGTGTGCAGAAAAAATCCGCCAGATGCTGCGCCGCGATGACTTGCTGGCGCGCCTGTCCGGTGATGAGTTCGCCGCTATTGTCAGCTGCGAACAGGCTCATGAAATGCAATACCTTTGTCATCGGCTGTTGCGTTACTTTGAACGCCCGGTTCAGATGGGTGGCAAACATTACCAGTTTACGGTGTCTATTGGGGTCGCCTTCTACCCTGATCAGGGCGCAAGCCCGCAGGACTTGATCATTAACGCTGAAAAAGCCATGTTTGAGGCTAAAAAACAGGGTCGGGCACAGTTTCAGCTCTATGACCGGCACCAATCTCAAAAAATTGAACAGCAGCAGCGGCTGGCGGAGTCACTGCGGCGGGTGTTACAACAAGCGCCAGAGCAATTTCAGGCGGCATACCAGCCTTTGTACAATATCCAGAGCGGTGATTTTATCGGTATGGAAGTGCTCGCTCGCTGGGCATCACCGGAATTCGGGCAGGTCTCGCCCGCCGAATTCATTCCCCTGGCGGAGTCCCGCGGTTTAATCAATACCCTCAGTTCACTCATCTTTAACTGTATTCGGCGTGATATTCGCTCCGTAAATCTGGCGGATCGGGTAGAGAAACCGTTACTGGCGGTGAATATTTCGGCTCAGCAAATTATCGATCCCTTTTTTGAGCATTTATTGATGACTTTCTGGCGTGACGTGACCGATGCCGGTTGGCAGTTGGAAGTTGAACTGACCGAGTCGCAGCTGATGACCTATACCGATGGTATTATCGAAAAGCTGGAAACCTGGCGGCACAAGGGCATCCGTATTGCTATTGACGATTTCGGTACTGGCTATTCTTGCTTGGCCTACCTGCACATGCTTCCGGTGGATAAGCTGAAAATAGATCGTCAGTTCCTGCGCACACAGACCCAAGCTCGCAAAGAAGACCAGATCATGTACGCCATTATGTCGATGGCCAAAGCTCTGGATATCGAAGTATTGGCTGAGGGCGTGGAAACCAAAGAGCAGTTCCGTCGTTTGCAGCAACTGGGCTGTAATTCCGGGCAGGGGTTTGGCTTGGCCCGACCGCAACCATGGGACACCAAACTGATGACCGCGCTGGATTTGTAAGACAGCGACCGAATCTGCACAGAAAATTGCGCTAAGTGCTTGACACAAAAGAATTATTCCCTAGAATACCGCCTCACTTAGCCAGAGTGGTGAAATTGGTAGACACACGGGATTCAAAATCCCGCGCCCTTAAAAGCGTGCCGGTTCGAGTCCGGCCTCTGGTACCAAGATTAAACAAAAAAGCCTCAATCGAAAGATTGGGGCTTTTTTGTTTGTATTATTATTTTAGTTGCAGGTAAACCGGACTCTACGTCCGGTCGGGATGCCGCACCACTCTGGTACCAAGATTCGACAAGAAGCCTCAATCGAAAGATTGGGGCTTTTTTGTATGTATTGTTGTTTTAGTTGCAGGTAAGCCGGACTCTACGTCCGGTCGGGATGCCGCACCACACTGGTACCAAGATTTGGCAAGAAGCTTTAAGTAAAAAAGATAATTCGCTTTTCGTTGGGTTTAACCCGTAGCGGTTTCAATGTCTGTTTTTGCTTTTTGGGCAATTTCTTTTTGCGCTGCGGCGCGGTGCTCAAAGATGTTGCCCGCCGTAAAAGCGCCGCCAATGGCACCCAGACCCAAGACAAAGTTCATGAAAAAAGAATCTGGGGGGACTTCGCCACGTAAACCCAGTAACAGCAAATACAGCACTGTGCCCACGGAAAAAATGATCAGCATCCATTTGGTTAAGATGACTTTGCGGTTTCCCTGCTGGATTTCTTTCATGCCCTTCTCCCACCGGTCGCTAGACGGTGTTTTAAACTACTCGCGTTCTGGGAAATTGCAAGTATTGCTTGTTAATTGAACAGCTGGGTTCAGGGTGCTGCCTTACAGTACTTTATGCCACCTAACTTTCATCCCCTTGTTCAAGGCATCCTTAATGATGTTGGCGAAGCAGGGCATCCAACTCATCGACAGGTTCAGACCATGCAGCGTCTTCGGTGCGCGCTTCTATCAGCAATTGCCGTTGGCTCTCGGACCAGATGTCCAGGGATTCCAAGGTCTGGTCTGATCTCAGACTCTTGTGTTCAGCGATAAATGCGTTGATCGCGTCACTCGAGTTTTCCAAGCCCAACTGTCCAAATAAATCTGCCAGGGTGTGGTGTGCGGTTTCCATGGTGTCACTCCGTCGATTTCAGCCAAACAATGTCCTTCTAATCTGGCCCAATGTAGCGTAAATGCAAGCAAAGACATCAATTAGGGCAGGATTTCACTGTTCAGTGAAGTTTTCACCAGGTCAATAATCTCAATTGGGTCGTGTATAAGCTGGCTGGCACCAGCCTGCAACAGTTCTTCCGCGTCCCGGAACCCCCAGGTGACGCCAATGGCTTGATAGCCTGCGTTTTGGGCGGTTTGCATGTCGATATCGCTGTCCCCGAAATACAGAACTTGCTCTGGTTTAACCTGTAATGCTTCGGTGACTCGCGCGGATACCTCTGCACTGGGTTTGTGTGCAACTCCGTCAACCTGGCCCTGGACTACCGTAAAGGACCAGTCGGGGAGAAAATGCTGAACACAAAGGTTGGCAAAGGCTTGTGGCTTGTTGGTCAGAATGGCCAACTGTAAGTCATGCGCTTGCGCGAAGGACAGTGCATCGGCAATTCCAGCGTACAGGTGTGTTTTGTTTGCCCAGTTGCCATCGTAATGCTGTTTATAATCGGCCAGTACCTGGTCGATGGTGTCGTCCGTTTGTTGAGATGTGGGCAGAGCCCGCCGAATAAGCTCGCGGGCTCCGCTGCCGACAAAAAAGCGATAGTTATCTATCTCTTGTGTAGGGAAACCGTGTTTGCACAGCGCCGCATTGGTGGAGTCTGCCAGGTCCTCCAATGTGTTCAGCAAGGTGCCGTCCATATCGAAAACAAGTGCTTTTAATGTCAAAAGGTTGCTCCTGCGGAAATGTGCGGCCTTTATACGGGCTTTTGCATCGAAATTAAATGTTCATTTTGCTTTCCACTGATCTGATCACGGAAAACGCGGTGTTACCGCTGTTAAACCCTGATTGCGAAAGCGCTGGGTGAAATCATGTCATTTTTGCTTGACGTTTACGTCAACAGGCAATTTAGGGGTATGGCTGTACTTTTCGTAGTTTTAAGTCCGAAATAACCGAACAAAAACAAGAATACAACCGGAGAGACTTTTATGGGTAAAGGTACCCAGTATGTTGCACATCAGCCACAAGCCGATGGGCAAATCATTTGGTCCCAGGTCGAAAACGACACTTGGAAAGCTTTGGTATCGCGCCAACTACCGGTACTGGAGCAATGCGCCTGTCAGGCGTATCTCGAAGGTGCGAAAGCCCTGAATCTGCCAGTTGATCACGTACCACAATTGGCAGACATCGATGCTGTGTTGATGGCAGCGACCGGCTGGCAGACGCAAGCCGTCCCGGCGCTGATCGATTTCTCGACGTTTTTCGGATTACTGAGTGAGCGTAAGTTCCCCGTGGCTACCTTTATCCGAACCCCGGCCGATATGGATTACCTACAGGAACCGGATATTTTTCATGAAATATTTGGTCACTGTCCGTTGTTGACCAACCCTGCCTTCGCCAAGTTCACCGAAACCTATGGCAAGCTGGGTTTAGCGGCCTCAAAAGAAGACCGCGTGTACCTGGCGCGGCTCTATTGGTTTACCGTTGAATTTGGTTTGCTGCAAACCGTTCAGGGGGAGCGCAGTATATACGGGGGCGGCATTTTGTCATCGCCAAAAGAAACCGACTATGCTTTTGCCAGCGATGTTCCTGAACGCACGCCGTTTGACCTGATGACCGTGCTGCGCACGCCGTATCGGATTGATATTTTACAGCCCCAGTATTTTTATCTGGAGTCTGTTGACGCGTTGTTTGATATTGCCAACATGGACATTATGGCTGCGGTAGACAGCGCAAAAAAAATGGGTTTGTTGCCCGCAAAATTTCCTCAAAAAAATGTCGTGAACGGATAAGGAGACGAAATGTCACTTGCACAACAACAGTGTGAAGCGTGCCGCGCAGACGCACCCAAGGTCAGCGATCAGGAATTGGCTGAATTAATGCATCAGATTCCGGATTGGGCGCCTGTCGTGGTTAACAATGTCATGCAGCTGGAGCGCAGTTACAGTTTTAAGAATTTTCGTTTGGCGCTCGAGTTTACCAACAAAGTTGGAGCGTTGGCCGAAGCCGAAGGCCACCATCCGGAGATTGTGACGGAATGGGGTAAAGTCACGGTGCGTTGGTGGACGCATGCCATCAACGGGTTGCACAAGAACGACTTCATTTGTGCGGCCAAAACAGACGCCCTTTAAAACTTTTGCTCCGTGCGGTTGCGGCATTGCAAGAGAGTCCGCCGTGACCGCACTTTTTCAAGTCGGCTTTACCCGTATTTTTTCTATGGTTGAAACTTTCATCCAAACCCCAATACTGCCCGTAAGTTCAATCCACACTCAAAGGAAGAAAAAGTATGGCAACCGTTACATTGCAAGGTAATCCTGTTCAGGTCGCTGGTGAACTGCCAGCAGTGGGTACAAAAGCCCCGGCGTTTTCATTAACCGGCGCGGATTTGTCTGAAGTCACTCTGGCCAGTTTTGCTGGTAAAAAAGTTATTTTAAACATTTACCCAAGTGTTGATACCGGCACCTGCGCTGCATCTACCCGTCAGTTCAACAGCAAAATGAATAACCGTGACGACGTGGTCGTTGTGTGCGTATCACAGGATTTGCCATTTGCGTTCTCACGTTTTTGTGGCGCAGAGGGTTTGGACAACGTGAAAACTGCGTCAACCTTCCGCTCTCCAGCTTTTCTGGATGATTACGGGGTGAAAATTGCTGACGGTCCGTTGGCCGGTTTGTGTGCTCGTTCGGTGGTTGTCATCGATGAAGCAGGTCAGGTTATCTACAACCAGTTAGTGTCTGAAATTGTCAACGAGCCAGACTATGACGCTGCGTTAAACGCTGTCGGTTAACATTAACCGAATGACTGTGACCTGACATGAAAGCCCCGGATGGGGCTTTTTTTATGATTGATGCATCGGGATGACTATCCGCTTGGCACCCCATTGCCCGGGTGTCGCTTCAAAGACGCCATGTACCGTCGCGCCACAATGACCGCACAGACCATTTTCGCGTAAAGCCCAGGTCTGCAACTGATACCAATCGCGGATGATCACCGGCTCAGCGCATTGTGGGCAATAGGTGGTATCGCCTGCCGGATCATGAACATTCCCGGTGTATACATATTTCAAGCCGTTTTTTAGACCGATTGCACGGGCACGTTGTAGCGTGGCTAACGGAGTAGGCGCGTGATTCAACATCTTCCAGTCAGGATGAAAAGCCGAAAAGTGCAGTGGGGTGGTGACCCCAAGATGTTCCGCGATCCACGCCGTTAATTGATCAAGTTCTTCGTCGCTGTCATTTTCACCGGGAATCAGCAAGGTGGTGATTTCCAGCCAGCAATGTGTTTCATGCTGAATGTAGAGCAGTGTTTCCAAAACCGGCGCCAGATGTCCGCCGCAGATCTTGCGATAAAAGTTTTCCGAAAAAGCTTTCAGGTCCACATTCACTGCGTCCATCGACTGAAAAAATTCGATGCGAGGTTCCGGGCAAATGTAACCCGCGGTGACCGCGATATTGAGGATGTTGTGGTGCTGACATTGCTCGGCAACATCCAGCGCGTATTCCATGAAAATCACCGGATCGTTGTATGTATAGGCAACCGAACGACATTGGTGTTGCGCAGCCGCGAGCGCGATTTGTTCAGGGCTGGCTGCGGCCGCCAGCGATTCATTTTCACGCGATTTACTGATGTCCCAATTCTGGCAGAACTTGCACGCCAAATTGCACCCCGCTGTGCCAAATGAAAGTACCGGTGTTCCGGGCAAGAAATGATTTAATGGCTTTTTTTCCACCGGATCAATGCAGAAACCACTGGAACGGCCATAACTGAGCAGGGTAATTTCGTTGTTCTGGTTGCCACGTACATAGCACAAACCCCGGCTTCCGGAGGGTATCTTGCAATAGCGTGGGCACAGATCGCATTGCAGTTTGCCGGAGCCATCGTTCAGGGCGTGCCAGTACCGGTTAGTTGCCATGGCTGCGCCTCCTTTTAGAGCGCTCACTGTTGAATAGTGTAGTGCTTGGGACTAGATTTGATAGTACAAATTCGTGTTAAAGGGGGCTCGTATGACTATTCGAATGCCCGCTGTATCTGGCGCGTTTTATCCCGCCGAAACCCACCAGTTGCATCATCAGTTAGCGACGTTTTTAGGACAGGCAAATTTCGATGCCGATTCCCGGACACCGACCATGTTGGTGGTGCCGCACGCCGGTTACGTTTATTCCGGTCAGATCGCCGCAAAGGCCTATGCCTTGCTTAAAAATCATCGTGATGCCTATCGTCGGGTCGTTGTGCTCGGTCCTTCGCACCGTGTGGCTCTGCATGGCATTGCGGTCGCGGAACACGCAACCTTCAGAACACCCTTAGGGGATATTAAGCTCGACCAAATCGCGATAAGCCGATTAACCGACCTGCCGGGAGTGGACGTTCGAACCGACGCACATGCGTTGGAGCACAGTTTGGAAGTGCAGCTGCCGTTTCTGCAAACCTTGTTGGACGATTTTTTGTTAGTACCATTGGTGGTTGGTCAGTCCAGTGTTGAGCTGGTGCGCGAGGCAATTGAGGCGGTTTGGGATGAGCACACGTTGCTGGTGGTCAGCACCGATTTAAGCCATTTTCTGTACGACGCAGACGCAAATCGGGTCGATGCCAATACGATTCAGAAAATTCTGCACTGTGAAACATCGCTGCTGGGTGAGGAGGCCTGTGGTCATCACCCGCTGAACGGTGCTTTGGCGTTTGCCAAAGGGCGAGGGTGGTTGGTAGAGCCTGTTGCAAAAGGAAATTCAGGGGATATTACCGGAGACAAAGAACGGGTCGTCGGCTATGCGTCATTTGCTGTGTATGATGGTGCCCGCTCATGACGCCGGTACTGTTGAATAACGAGCAACAACAGAGGGCACTGCGTTTTGCCCGGGAATGTGTTTGGCAGGCGTTGAACCCAGCGCAACCGATAAGCGGCTTGACCGATCCGGTATTCGACACACCATTGGCGTCCTTCGTGACCTTAAGCGCAGACGGTCAATTGCGTGGTTGTATTGGTTCGCTGGAGGCTCATCGCAGTCTGGCAGATGATGTTGCACAAAATGCCCACTCAGCTGCTTTTCGCGATCCCCGATTTTTACCAGTGACCATGGATGAATTGCCGGACCTCAGTTTCGAAATCTCAATATTGTCAAAACCTGAAGCGCTGTCCTTTACCGATGAGCAGGACCTGTTTCGACAGATCATTCCACATCAAGACGGTGTCATTATTGAACAAGGTAACCATCGCGCGACATTTCTACCCCAAGTTTGGGAGCAGTTGCCGGATCACACGACTTTTTTCAATTATTTAAAGCGAAAAGCCGGCTTGGATGAAGCGACACCCGTCACCGAATTAGATGTTCAGACTTACCAGGTGCAAAGCTTTAAAGAGCCCGCAAACCAATAAGGTTCGCAGGGTTCTAGCTCAGAATTTCATTGTATCGCTTAAAACAATTCAGTATCCCTCTGCTGGAATGGCATTCAGATCTGTGGACTTCGGTAACACGTTGCGACCGCGCTTTGCTGATCGAGTCTGTGAAAAATTTGCCGGTTCATTTTGCGCGATTGCCCTAGAATATTTAGGGCTTGGCGAACAAACGAACAAACTGTGTAGGCTAATTTTACTCAGTTCTCGACTATTAATGAAAATCCAGGCTAGTGTCCTGAGTCAGAAGTTCGCATGAATTCAGCGTGCCATTCAAGCTTTATAGCTAGGCGTGTCTCGCAGTCAATGGTTATTCCATTGGCAAGAGACAGAACGACGCTAGAGAGCTTGAATGTCGCGCCCGAAGGGAGCTCATGGAAAACACTATTACGGCGTTGCTCTTCTTGAAAAGATCTCGATATTCACTACGAAGTGCGCCTTGTACTAGCGCTTCCCATGAGCTCTGAAACGATACGAACTTCAGACTCAGGACACTAGGAACCCATGTTATGCAAACGATGTTGAAGAGTCGGGATGGACATGAGCTGAACGTATGGATTGAACCTGCTACCGGTGAAGCCAAAGGTGGGGTCATAATTCTGCAGGAGATTTTCGGTGTCACCGAACAGCTGAAAGGCGTCGCTCGCCGGTATGCCGATCTCGGTTATTTGGTGGCAGTCCCGGCGTTGTTTGATCGAGTCGCGGCACAGACCGTGATACCGTTTGAGCAACCTCAGCAGGGGTTACAGACGGTTGCGCAATTGTCCTTGGAAAACACCGTGGCAGACATCGCCGCGGTCGTGGACTATCTCGGTGGACAGAATTTAAAAGTTGGCGTTGTGGGTTTTTGTTGGGGCGGCGGTCTGGCATTACGTTGCGCGCAAACACTCGACATTCACGCGGCTGTGTCTTTCTATGGGACCCGCTTACCGGAATATCTCGGATTGCCGCTCAAGGCGCCGTTTCAGGGCCACTTTGGTCGTGTGGATGGGCATACGCCGAAGAACGTGATCGATCAGGTGCAACGCTCGCTGCCGGAGTTAGAGGTGTATTGGTACGACGCGGGCCATGCCTTTGCCAATGACGCTCGGCCTTCATACGTGCCCGAGGCGGCCGGTCTGGCCCACGCTCGTGCGGCTTCGTTTTTTGAGCGGTATCTGACGATGCCATGACCATTGCGTGGCTAACCGCGCATCACCTCCAGCGTGGCGTGTACATCGTTGTATTGCATTTTGATGTTGTCTACGGTGTCCGGGTACAGGTTCAGTACCGTAACGATACTTTTGTAGTCCGGGTGCTCAGACAATTCACTGTCCGGTGCGGCACTCCATTGGCACAGCATCCGTCCGGCACGAACCAACACCGCGATCTCCGGCATGGTTTTCACCTCCATCGGGTATTGCGTGATGCCCTGTAAAACAATATCCGGTAACTGCCAAGCTTGCACCATCGCCCGATTTGCCTCTAAAAAAAGCGCGTCTTCCAATTCTAAGGTGTCGGTTTCGTTTAACACCGACTCGCCATTGGTCACCCATTGCAGCAGCATCGGCCGTCCGATGTTGTGCAGCAATCCACACAGGAATGCGGTATCCACATTGCGTCGGCAAGCCCGTGCAACCTCTTTGGACCACAGTCCGGTCAATAGTGAGTCACGCCAGATCTGCTGTATTCGCTTTTCAAATCCTGGCGCGTGAAACAGCGTGGCGTTCACGCTGGCAGCAATGGCCACCTCGGCCAGAACGATCATGCCCAAACGGCTGACCGCCTGCTGCAGCGATGAAATATTGCCATTCGGTGAGTAAGCGGGTGAGTTTGCTATGCGCAGAATATGGGCTGCCAGAGTCGGGTCGCTTTGTATCACCGTGGCCAACTGACTGGCGTCAGAATCCGCATCCTGGGTCAGACCCAAAACTTTCTGCGCGACTTCCGGCAATAACGGAATGTCGACGTCGTTCTGGGCAATACGTTTGGTCAGCGTTGCGCGTACCGTTTCAAGCTGAGAGATGGCTTCAGACATAAAGACTTCCTGCTTTTATCAGTCATGCGGAAAGTCTAGCCTGAAATTTCAACCTGCAATGAGAAACTTCATTGAGGACCTACTGCTCGTCTCGTAACTCGGCCAGCAAACGTAAACTGTGTAACCGTGCTTTGGCATCATGAACCGGAATCGATACGATCAACTCATCGGCTTCCGTCATCGACAGGAAGCGTTCCAGTTTTGGTTTTACCGACGCCTTGGTTCCCACCAACGCATAGGTGAGCACGTGGTCGACCATTTGTTTATCCGCTGTCGTCCAGCGGCCATCCATGCTGTCGACGGGGGCCGGAAACGGCGTGTTACCGCCGGTGCGCATCTGTTGAAACTTTTGTTGTACCGACGTAAAAAGATAGGCCGCTTCTGCTTCGGTATCGGCCAGTACCGCCATGATGCCAACCATGGCTAAAGGTTTTTCCAGCGTTTCGCTGGGGCGGAAATAACGTCGGTAAACCTCAAGTGCTTCGGTCAGTAAATCGGGCGCAAAGTGGGACGCAAACGAATAGGGCAGACCCAATTGCGCTGCCAACTGAGCACTGTAAAGGCTGGAACCGAGTAGCCACAGGGGGACGTGCGTGCCCTGCCCCGGCACCGCGATAACCGGTTGTTCGGCATCGCTTAAATAACGCTGCAACGCCTGAACGTCATTCGGGTACTGGTCAACCGATGTGTCGCTGTTGCGTCGCAATGCCTGAGATGTGCGCATATCCGTGCCCGGTGCCCGACCCAAGCCCAAATCAATGCGCGGTCCATAGAGTTCCGCCAAGGTGCCAAACTGCTCGGCAATCACCAGCGGAGAATGGTTCGGTAACATCACACCTCCGGCGCCAATACGGATACTCGACGTCGCCGCACCGATATGTGACAGCAGCACCGCAGTGGCGGAACTGGCCACTCCTTTCATGCCATGATGCTCCGCCAACCAGTAACGTTTGAAGTTCAACGCCTCCGCCTCTATGGCCATGTTTCGGGTCATCGCTAAAGAGTCTGCGACGGACACCCCTTCGGTGATGGTGGCGAGGTCAAGAATGGAGAACGGGATCATGATAGGTACCCAAATACAGAAGGATTGGCTACTGTATTTAAGGGCGATCAGCCTGGAAACAAGGGCGCCGACGTTAGCCCGGAAATGTCTCCCTATCGCTCAATATTCACGGTATCCCAAAACTCTCGACCGATGATGACATTTTTGGGCTAACGTCAGTTAATTGGAATTTACATCATGGCTAAAACAAACTTTACCGACATCGACAGTTACATCGCCCAGGCGGCACCAGAGAATCAAGAACGGTTGCAGCGCATTCGGCAAATGGCTGGCAAGCTTATTCCCCAGGCAACGGAGTGCATCAGCTATCAGATGCCTGCTTATCGTGACGGTCGGTTGTTTTTTTATTTTGCCGCGTTTAAAAAACACATCGGGATTTACCCTCCGGTGACGGAAGATGTGTCATTGATCGAGGCACTGACACCGTATCGAAATGCAAAAGGGAATTTGAGTTTTCCACACAAAGACCCAATGCCATACGAGTTGATTGAACGAGTGATTTTGGCGTTGCATAAGCAGTATCATTAAGCACCAGCGTTTCTGCCAGCACACGAGGGGCTTACGAGGTCATGGCCATATTTTTAGTTGATGTCACTGTTCGCTTGTGACAACGAATATCCTTTTTTAAATCAAGTCAACTCACTGACCGACAGAGATCCGTGTTAGGATTTTTCCCTTCGTGTAATTGAGAGTCGTCATGTCGCTATTGAACCAAATTTCCAGCTGGATATCGGGATTGTTCCGTAGGCCCTTGCCGCAACACAGCCAGATCTGGCAGCAGAGATGGTCTGATTATCTGCAAAAAAAAGTTAGCTTTTACGCGAATTTGGGTGCGGAAGATCGCATCGTTTTCGAAAAACGTGTGCTGCTGTTCTTACATTCTACGGCGGTCGAAGGCGGCGTTGCGGTGGACATCACCGATGAAGACAAGTTGCTGGTAGCAGCCAGTGCCATTATTCCGGTGTGGGCGTTTCCCAAATGGCACTATTTTAATTTGAAGGCCGTACACCTGTTGCCCGCAGCCTTCGATGAAAACTTTGTTTGCGGTGGACCCAATGCGCGCATATCCGGTATGGTCGGAACCGGGCCGATGGCGGGTAAACTGGCGTTGAGCAAGCCACATTTGCACCTGGGGTTTGATAACCGGCATGATAAAGAGAATGTCGGTATTCATGAATTTGTTCATTTAATCGACATGTCCGACGGTGCATGCGATGGCTTCCCTGAGCGCTTGTATGATCACACCTACGCCATTCCCTGGTTTGAATTTGTGCATGAAAAAATTGCCGATATCCACATGAAGGAAAGTAATATCCGCGATTATGGCGCGACCAATCCTGCGGAATTTTTCAGTGTCGTCAGCGAATATTTTTTTGAGCGACCGATGATGCTGCAAAAGAAACATCCACAACTCTGTGCTACGTTAGAAGCCTTCTACCAACAAAGTGTCCAAGACATTCAACAAGACAAACAGTTCAGTAAGAACGGTCCATGTCCGTGTGGCAGCGGTAAAAAATACAAACGTTGTTGCCTGAGCCTGATGTAAATTGCGGCTAAGGTCGGATTGGGCAGCATTACAGATCATTTTACAGTGTGTGCACTACGTCACCACAAGACTCAGGAGGTTGTATGTTTCAGGGGTTGTTAATCGAAAAAGACGAAGCCGGATACCGCACCAGTTTGCAAAGCATCGATGATGCGCTGTTGGCGCAAACGGACGTCAGCGTCGATGTACAATACAGCACGTTGAATTACAAAGATGCATTAGCCATCACCGGTAAAAGCCCGGTGGTGCGTCAGTTTCCGCTGATACCAGGAATTGATCTGGTTGGCACCGTCACTCGCAGTGACAGCAGTCGGTTCAGCGCAGGTGATACGGTGCTGCTAAATGGGTTTGGCGTTGGTGAAGTACACAGCGGTGGTTTAGCGCAGAAAGCCAACTTGAACAGCGAATGGCTGATTAAATTGCCTTCCGGGTTCAGTCCGCGGCAGGCAATGGCAATCGGTACCGCCGGTTATACCGCCATGCTTTGTGTGATGGCGCTGGAAAAACACGGTGTGACGCCTGAACAAGGGCCCGTGCTGGTTACCGGAGGCAATGGCGGTGTAGGCAGTTTTGCGATCAGCCTGTTGGCCAGCCTGGGATACACGGTGGTGGCGTCGACTGGGCGTGTCGATCAGGCCGATTACCTGAAAAAACTCGGTGCCTCGGAGATTATCGACCGAGCGGAGCTGTCTGAACCGGGGCGGCCTCTGGGTAAAGAACGGTGGGCCGGTGCGGTCGACTCGGTGGGCAGCCATACGCTCGCCAACGTGTGCGCAACCACGCGATACGGCGGCTGTGTGGCCGCTTGCGGCTTGGCACAAGGGTATGATCTGCCGGCGACGGTTATGCCGTTCATTCTGCGCGGTGTAACACTGGCGGGTGTGGACAGTGTGATGCGTCCATTGGCCGACCGTGAACAGGCCTGGCAGCGTCTTGCCGAGGTTTTGGATGTCTCGTTACTGGATGATATCGTTCAGGAGATCACCTTGGCGGAGGCTATTCCCACGGCGGAAAAACTGCTGGCCGGTCAGATTCGTGGTCGTGTGGTTGTTGACATCAACCGCTGAGTTCGCACCCTAACTCAACGACCACCCACCAAAATTTCCCGGTTCTCGTAACCGGGAGAAACGGCCCAACCCAAGGTCCGGGTGGGTCGTTCAAAACCGTCGAAAAAGGGCAACGGCACAACACGAATGCCTGCCACTTTGTCTGACGGAATCGGTGCAAAACAGACACCGAAGCCTTTGGCGACCATCAGCTGTGCCCATTCTTCGGTGGGGGCCTGCGCGCTTACGGTTAAGGTCAGGCCCAACTTTTGTTGCAGGGCGACCCACAAATGCCGGTTTTCGCAAAAGGGTCGCTCAATGAACTCAAGTTTCTGTAAACCTTCCCATCCCGTTGTTTTGAAGTCGAAGCGCAGGCTGTCTGGCGTCAGCAAACAATAGTCGTCTTTCCACAGTGGAATGAAGTCGTAACCTGGCGGGCATTGGGTGATAGAACACAGGTGCAAGTCCGCGTTGGGTGTGTCATTCACAAAATGCCAACGGGTGTCTTTGGCCGTTTTGCTCAGCACATCCAACACCCAATTGAACCGACTTAACGGTAAATGCACATCCAGGTTCACCAAGCGCTTGGTCTTGCTCGGGGCCGGTTTGAACAGACTGATAATCGAGTCACTGTCGGCCAGCAGCCGTTTTGCGTGTTGGTACAGAAGATTTCCCGCCTCTGTGGGCGTTACCCCCGTTTTTTCACGGATCAACAGGGTGCAATGCAGTTCACCTTCCAATTTCTGTATGGCTTGTGAAATGGACGGCTGGGCGACGTGGCAGGCCTGAGACGCGGCGGTGATGGAACCGGTCTCATAGGCACTGACAAAATATTTTAAGGTTCTGATTTCCATAATGGCCCTGCAAGTCCTTGAGGGAATTGTGGCAAGGTTGCCACCTGTTGTTCATCGTGCACCGGCACGATCACAAGATCCGGATCCTGTAAGCTTAGTTCATGCAGCAGATCCAGCGTATCTTGTGTTTGCTGTTCGTCATCATTTAATTTCACCAGCCGTTTAATCAGCCAGGAACGTTTTTTGTTGTTCTGTATACCCTTCACAGTCCAGCTGGCATCGCCGATAAAAAAGTAACGCTCATTCCCCGACATCTCTAAATACAGGCCAAGCTGGCCTGCGGTGTGGCCGGGCAGATTCACCAGAAACACGGTACCGTCACCAAACACGTCCAGACTGCGCTCAAAACCTAAGAAGGGACGGGCAGGTAAGCTAATAGCCTGCCAGTTGACGGACTCCGTTAAGGTTTCAGGCAGAAAGCTCGGGCGTGTTCCGGCTCGGGCGGCGGCGAGTTCCTGTGACTGCACCCAGACCGGCGTGTCGGGAAAGTCCGGTAAACCGCTGGCGTGGTCCCAATGCAGATGGGAAGGCACGATAAAATCGATCTGCGTGAGCGGAATGCCTGCCGCCTGTAATTGCTCCGCGACTGGTGTTACCGCGCTGTGGGCAAATATCTTGCGCCCCAGCCAGGAGAATTCCGCGAATTGCGCGTCAATGTTTTTACCTAAACCGGCGTCGTATAAGAACAGGCTGTCGTTGTGTTGTACCAACACTGCTCCTTGCACCAGCGCTCGTTGGTGCCACAGTCGACCGCCTTTTACGAGAAAGGCTTCTGCCGTTGGGTTGGCGTAGCTGGTGGTGATAAAGCTGAACGAAAGAGGCTGTTCATTCCGTGTGTCATCAGCCCATGTCAGGGAAGCCAGGCATAGCAGGGTTAGTTGGAAAAATCGCATGGAAGTTACTCGGTTTTGAATGTCGAGCCAGTCTAAGACGAGCTTAATAATAGTTAAAATATAATATATATCTATTATCCATAGTTAATATATTGCTATACGTGGCGTGCTGCGGATAAGCCAACGACCTAATCCTTTCGAGGGAGTGCAGCATTGAGGGTGCTGTACTAAGCTGAACGGGTTACTGACACGTTCTTTGCCGGTATATTGCGCTCGGCGGTCATTACGCAATTTGCGTCATCACCTGAAAAAAGTGAAAAGTCACATGTTTAATGTCACCGAAGAAAAAGCCAAAGATGTTGTAAAAGGGCTCATGGTGCCGCCTCAGCCCGAGGTTTTGCTTAAAATTCAGCAACTGCGACAAAATGAAAAAGATTTTTCTGTGAAGAAATTGGCCGACCTGATCTCGACCGATGTCGGCATCTCTGCCTTTGTGTTAAAAACCATTAATTCGCCCATCTACGGGTTCAACAAAACCGTCGTCGACATCGTGCAAGCCGCCATGTTATTAGGCGTCGACAACGTCGTAAACCTGGTGACATTTTATGAATATCGGCAAGCCATGCTCGGCAAACCGAGTTGCATTTCGATGGAGCGCTATTGGGATACGTCGTTAGACATTGCCGCGCTCATGTCTTTAACCGTTGAACGTCTGAACATGCTCAGCCGTCTACCCAATGAATACGCTTACAGTGCCGGTTTATTTCACAACTGCGGTTTGCCGGTTCTCTCCATGCACTTCAACGATTATCAGGAAATTCTGCGTCGTATTAATGAGTACGCCGACCATGAATTTACCGAACTGGAAGACGACAGCCTCAACACCAACCACGCCATTGTGGGTTATTTTGTCGCGCGCAGTTGGCACTTCCCGGAAATTATCTGTCAATTTATTTTGATGCATCACGAACATGACTTGTTAACGCAAACGGGCATCGACCCGCAGATCAAAGACTTATTTGCGCTGCTTAAAATTTGTGACAACGTCATGAGCAAACACCGTCGCCAAGTCAACGATAACGAATGGAGCCTGGTGCAGGAAGCCGTTCTGTCGCATTTTGTGTTGAGCGACGATGACTATCAGGACCTCGAATCCTTCTTGCTGGACGAACTTGGCCCCGTCAGAGGAATAACATTTTAAGCTTTGCTTAGAAAGCAAATTCAAATATCAGTAACCCTTGCGATTTCGCACAACTGCGCATTCATTGTCGTGAAGAATTCTCCAGAACTGACGATACGCTAATAGTTTTTAATGAAAGAATAGATGCTGATTTCTTAAGCGTAGTTCGCTTATTTCTGCGTTATAAATAGTATTCTGAGGCATGGTTTTTATGGGGTGTTTTCGCCGGCTAGACCAGCCATTTCCGACCATGGTGTAAATAACCGCTCCGTCGCATCTGCTTTGGCTGAAATGGCGGACACATCGCAACGGATTTAAGGGCATGGATGCCCTTGCAAGCGCCGCGCGTGCAGGGACGCACGCTCAAGCGACCGTTCGAAGAAAGTGTCCGGCATGGCAGAACACCAAAGCGGGCGACAGAGGGGGGTGCAAGGGGGTCTCCCCATGGAAAGAAAAATCCTCCAAGCAATCCTCTTATTACGAGACGAGACGAGACATAGTCATTTGACCGCGAAAAGCTCCCGATGAAGCCATGTCAGTGAGTGTTTCGAGGGCAGCAGATATTAACTAAATCGACTTCAGTAAGCAGCATTCGGGATCGACCCTTGGAAAGAAAAATCCTCCAAGAATTCCTCTTATTAAAATGTAACTCTCTTTTGCATACCCTTCAAAAAAACTTACCCATCACAATGCCACTCCTCAGGCAGACCGTAAAATCTTCTCCATCTTTTTGCCTTTGGCTAACTCATCCACCAACTTATCGAGATAGCGAACTTTTTGCGTTAACGGGTTTTCAATGTCCTGCACTTTATAACCGCAAATTGAACCGGTAATCAGGTGTGCGTTCGGGTTTAACGTGGCCTGCTCAAAGAATGTTTTAAAGGACACTTCTTCTGCAATCAGTTGTTGAACCCGCGCGGGGTTAAACCCGGTTAGCCACTCTATAACGTTATCCAGTTCTGCTTGGGTGCGGCCTTTCTTCTCGACCTTGGTGACATACATGGGATAAACAGTGCCGAATATCATGTTAGCCATGCGTTCGTCGTGTTTGGCGGTGGTGGTCATGTGGTTCTCCACGTGCGTACAGTGATCGGGGTAGTTTAGCGCAAGCACTTTAGCGACGACATGCTTTTTTACGGGTTCGCCGCCATGGTGCGGTTGCACATTATTTCCTTATTCATTGCACAATCTGCGAAGTTTTTTCCATTACAGTAAGGTTTCCATCAATGAATGCCGAGGTGACCTATGTCGTTGCGTATTTTACTGCTGTCCAGCGCGCTTGTGTTTTTAACAGGCTGCAATGAAATCTTGCAAGCCGCCGATTCGGCGAACAACGGCGAAGACCCGCTCGACAACGCAACAGGCGACCTTGTGAACGACACGGAATTGCGCCAGTTACTGAGCATGCGGAACCTGGATCGGCCGATTCGAATTCCAGCCAACCTGCCGGACATTCAAACACCCATCGCACAGCTGGGTAAGAAACTATTTTTCAGTCAGTCACTCAGTGGCGATTTGAACGTGGCCTGCGCCAGTTGTCATTACCCGGAACTGGGCGGTGCGGATGCGCTTTCGGTGTCTATCGGTGTGAACGCGGAAGACGCCGCTGTTCTGGGTGAACTCCGCCGCGCCACCAACAATGACTTCGCCGTTGGCCGTAATGCCCCAACTGTCTTTAATACCGGCCTTTGGCGTGAGCGGTTGTTCTGGGATGGCCGCGTTGAGTTCATTGATCAAGGTAGTATCAGCACGCCGGACTCCGGTTTTAATCAGGTCGACGCGAACGCCGGTACCACACTGGCCGCCGCCCAGGCAGGCTTTCCGGTGGTGAATGAAGATGAAATGCTCAACACCAGCTTTGCGGCTAACAGCACCACGGCAGAGGTGCGCAGTCACTTGGCACAGCGCCTCGGCAGTTACGGCGCACACCCAGATGCCTTCGACCGCAACGAATGGTTGAATGAGTTTCAGCAGGCATTTGGTTCCAATGCGTCCGCAGAAACGCTGGTAACCTTTGCCAACATCGCCTTTGCCATTGGCGAATACGAACGCAGCATGGTGTTTGTGGATTCGCCTTTTCAGACTTATGTCAGTGGCGACGACAACGCGTTAACAGACGCTCAGAAGCGCGGCGCGGTATTGTTCTTTTCTGATGTAAATTCCGGCGGTGCCGACTGTGTGCGGTGTCACCGTGGACCCACCTTTACCGATGAAGGCTTCCACCAGGTAGCGTTCCCTCAGTTTGGTCCGTTAACCGACAACACCAATGGCGATACAGGACGGGAATCGTTCACTGGTCAGCGACGCGACCGCTATCGCTTTCGCACCCCGTCTTTGTTGAACGTGGCACTCACCGCGCCTTACGGACATGCTGGCACATATGCGACCCTGGATGACGTCGTGGCCCATTACAACGACCCTGAACTGAAAGTCGCCAGCTTTTTCAGTAACCGCGACTGGTGTGAATTACCGCAGTTTTCACACTTGAATAATTGCGCGCAACTTTACAGCAATGCACAAACGCACTCGGCCAGTGCGCTCACCGAGTTGCGAAATCAACCCAATGACGCCAACGCCCCTCGCTTGCCGGACATCAACCTCAGCGCCGACGAACAGCGCGACCTGGTGGCCTTCCTGCACAGCCTGACCGACCCATGCGCCGCTGACGAAGAATGCCTGGCACCCTGGGATGCCGACCCTGTTCTGGATAATCCGGACGGGCAAGTGCTCGACGCCCAGATTTAAATCCCCGGTCGCAAAACGAACAACGCGGCAGAGGCGGTCGATATTGCATTCCCGTGTTGTTATCGACAGGGTTATCCCCAGAAAATGGGGATAACCCAATGTCGAGATAACGAGCACTGACTCGTTTTTAAGGCACCAAACTAGCCTTCATCATGGATTTTGTAGAGATTGCCAGAACGGCCTCATCTAAAGCGATTCTAAAAACGAGTTTGAGGACGCGCTACCGTGCAATTGGCGATACTCCAACGGCGCCATCTGATGCGTTTTACCAAAGGCGCGGATAAATCCGCTTTCACTTTGGTAGCCGCACATATAGGCGATCCACTTGACCGGTTTGTCGGTGTCTGTCAGGTACGCCTCCGCGCGTTGCAGGCGCAAGCGTTTTAAGTATTGGTACGGCGGCAAACCGAATTCCTGATGAAACAGATAATTCAATTGATTGGTGGTCAGATTAAAATTTTCCGCAATGCTTTCGGTGCTCAAATGTTCGCGGATGTTCACTTGCAAAAAATTCAGAATACCATCCAGTCGGCTGCCGCCATGTTGGTTGGCTTCGGCAAACGGCACTAAGTGCAAGCGGCAGGCACTGTACAGGTAATGGCAATAGGTGAGCGAATCGTAACGGCACCGTTGCAGGCAGTGCAGGGCGTCGTCGGTAAACTGCTTTGGTGTTAATGGTCCTGTCCAACGATACAAATTTCCATCGCTGGGCGGTTGGGCTTCTTTTACCAGAAAAGACAGCACCACGCATTCATAGGGAGTGCCATCCGGGTCGCTGTGAATGGTTTGTTCGCCTTCGTGCATCCAGATAACATCGCCGGCACCCACCAAGGTTTCCTGACCGTCTTTTTCAAAGACGGCGCGGCCAGACAGCACAATTTCAAATTCTTCGTGTTTGGGTTTTATGATACGGGACGCAAAGCGTTGATTGCCGGTACGGAACGGCATAAGTGCCCAAAGACCAATGACGTTACTGGTAGACAACGTCGAACCTCACTGTCTTAAAATTGAGCCTCACCTTGCCACAGAACCAAAAAAATCGGAACCACTTTGGGTTCCGATTTCGCTACAACTTTTTGCTAACGCCTTTCGGCATTAACTTTTTTAATACAACACTGCTACGACTGCAGGGGATTAAAAACCGGTCACACTGACTTCGTAAATGGAGTACCCCCAATTGTTACCGAAGCTGCGCTGTAACATATTCAAACGCAGGTATCGGGCCGACTCCGAAAGTTCAAACGAATCCTCACGGTTGCCAAACGTACCGCCGTTTTTCAGTGCCGCCAAATCCCATTGCAGACCATCGGTCGACACCAATACTTCGTATTGTTGAGCGTTCGCCGCTTCCCAGTTCACGTTTAAACCGTGCACGGTTTTCACGCTGCCCAAGTCCAGTTGCAACCATTGACCGTCGTTAACGTGCTCACTTTCCCAACGGGTACCGGCGTTGGCATCCACCGCCAGCGCTGCTGCCTGCATTTCACTGCTGGCCGTTGCCGCGCTGACTGTGAGTGGCTTATCCACCGGGTCGACAGGGCCATTCAGTGAACCCATTACCTGCCACTCGTACACCGAGTAGCCCCAGTTGTTACCAGCACTGCGTGACACACATTCCAGTTTCAGGTACCGGTAGCTGCCGCTCAGTGCGAAGGTGTCGGTACGCGCACCAAATTGACCGCCACTGTGTTGGTACAACGGTGTCCAGGTTTGACCGTCGTTGGAACCGAGCACGTTATAGCTGTCCGCATTCGCGGCTTCCCACATCAGGCTGGCGGAAGTCAGTGACGCCGAAGTGCCAAAGTCCAGTACAACGTCGGCCGTCGCCACATCAAAGGTGGATTCCCAGCGGCTGGTCTCACTGTTGTCATTGATCAGCGCAACGGGTTGCAACGCACTGCTTGCAGTGGCGCTCGCCAGTAACGCAATGTTCTCACCCGGTGGTGGCGTGACATCATCCCGGAAACTCACGGCAATGGTGTGGGTTTGATCAATATTATTCAGCGTGAATTGACTGACCGCACCGACCGACACACCGTCGATCAACACATCGGCCACCACTTTCCCAGGGTCGGCGCTGAACGTGTAGGTCGCTGAATCGGTTTTTGTCATGGCATAGCGTGCACCACTGGCCGGGCTGATGCTGCCGCCGTCCGTGAGTGGCAATACATACACCCGGTAGGGTTTGTGGTCGATCGCCATCAACTGTACGTCGGTAACTTCAACCAAACCGCCTGCCGGTGGCCGGAAGAAAAACTCGAAATCGCGTTCGCCGACTGCCGGTGACTGCGCGAACTGCGAGAACGACTCATAAACACCATCGGTCGTGCTGGGTGTCCAATCGAGCATGGTTTGGTTGTTGCCAAAATTCACCTTGAACTGATCCAGGCTGCGCTCTGGTGAATTGTCACCCGCCACCAACACTTCGGTAATTTCAAAAAATTCCGGAATGCGCACCTTCAAAGACAGGTCTTGCCCTTCGGCAACACCGTCGTTACCACTGGCACGCGTCGCCAGTGAACCGTCTATCGCCCGGCTGGCAACACCCCACCATTCGTTTTCCCAACCCGCGCTGGTGCTGACCAGATTGGTCGCATCCAGAGCCGCCACACTGGGTGAACCCGTGCCCAGGTAAACCGACCGTCGCAGCACAACATTGTCGAGACTCAAACCCACTGTACCGAGGTTGCCCATTAAAAACGCCACGCGACCCGGTGCATTCATTCCGGTGTAATCGAAGCTGAACGTCAGGTGTTGCGGTGCGCCGGTTAACGACACTGTTTCTTTCAACGCGGTCATGGCCGGAGAAGGATTCAGGTCGTCCTGCGATACCCGTACCACGATTTCGCGTGCCGCGTCTGAAGTC
The DNA here is from genome assembly GCA_050293765.1 of Reinekea sp. GTDB lineage: Bacteria > Pseudomonadota > Gammaproteobacteria > Pseudomonadales > Natronospirillaceae > Reinekea. Next base: position 2,018 of record JBNKNI010000018.1, on the reverse strand, counting down.
ACATCCAAACTCAATTCGTAACGGTAATCGCGCTCCAGCGTAAACCCAGATTGATGCAACTGCACCGAACCTTCGTCCGCGCCAGCATTGGTCAGGCTCAGCACCGCCGCACCGGACTCTGTGTTAAACACCGGGTCCGCGCCGTTAAACGCTTCGCGTGTCCAACCTTGTATGCCTGAGCTGAAATCGCCATTGTCGAGTACGTTAGCCGCAGGGTCTTTCATCACGGTGCCCGCAGGCATGGGGTATTGGTCGGCCACATCTTCAAAGGCCATGACTTCCAATAGCCAGATCGGGTTGGCCTTATCCAAACGCCCTTTGGTGACCAGCTTTAACTGGCGGAAAGTTTTCTGAATAGGCATGGTGTGCGTCGCCCAGCCGGTGCTGGTTTGTTCGCGGGTGGTCACTAACTCCCACTGACCGCCGTCGCGTTTGCCGTAAATGTCGTACGCTGCTGGCAGGTTCCAACCCCATTCAATCCACAGGTAATCGATCAGCTTATCGCTGCCGTAATCGATATCGATCCAATGCAATTCATCGTCAGCCGGCGTTGCCCATTTCGAACCGACATAACCGTCGGCCGCGTTGTCCGGTCCGTTATTGCGCATTTCGTCCGGGTAGCCCGTATCCTGGTACGCATCGCCCGTTACCGCAACCGGCGCCAACCAACCTTTCAGATTATAAAACCCTTTTGTGTTGTTACTCTCCCGGAAAAAACTGGACTTGGAATCGTCCACGTATTTCGCTGTCGGTTCCGACGCTGGCAGCGGCCAATGGGCGACGTAGTCGACCAGAAAGTCGGTACCGTCGCGACCGATGTTGGCATCCATCGCGGCCACATCGAGGTATTCGTACTGACGCACACCCTGCGCATCCACATACGAACCGCCCGTCGCATTCGCTACATTCGGATCGGTTGACCATTTCAGGTAATGACCTACGTCTGGCCACTCCACATGGCTGATGGCGTGGTTCAGAATCATCCGCATCGGTGTGACATAAGGCCAGGGTTGATCGTCCCCCTGGTTCTCACGTGAAAACGTCTGCGTCAGCACGCCATTCACATACCACTCAACCTTGTCCGGCGTTTTAATCACACCGAACGTGTTGTAACTGTTGCTCGGGTCTGGAATGCCCAGATTCTGATACGACAGCCCAACGCCACCGTGTACCGCGTAAGGCGCTGTCCAAAAGGTTTGCGGCAGTAAATCTGGATTCGCCCCAGTGAACTCGACAATGTCCAATTCCTGACACGCCGTCCAACCCACATCCGGGTAATTACCTAACAACCACCAGGCTGGAAACTCCGCATGACGAGCCGGTGGCATCTTAATTCGTGCTTCAAACTTCCCGTAGGTAAAGGTGGTGTCGTCGGTAATTTGCGACTCAATTCGACCGGAACGGATGAACAACGGTTTACCATCTTTGTTGTAGTAATCCTGAATTTCACCGTCCATAAAGCGCGCTTTCAAATTCAGCACCGCCCCATCGGTCGCACCGGCATCCGGCTGACCGGTACGAATCGTCCAATCCGCCGCTGGGAATTCCACATCCTGGTAATCGATATCCTCACCGTTTACAAACACATCGCTTTCTACCTTCCACTTACTGCGGTCCAGCGTACTGCCGTCGAATTGGTCCACGAAATCGGCATTGGTATTCGGTGTTGCCCAATAGGCATCGTTGTAATCGAGCGCCCACAAAGGCGTCGCGCAAGACATCAGCACAGCCGATGTCAGCAGTTTGGTTTTGTAGATCATAAGACCTCCGTTGTTATATTTGTTGGAGTACTTCTGTGCGTATTTTTTCTGAGCTCAAGCACGCAGTCTAACAATCTGCAAACCAACCAAACCCGTAGATGACTGACCAAAATCGCGATGAATTGACCAAAACAGGAAATCACCCGATAACACGTCAGTAACATTGGGCAGCGTTGGGGCGAGGGCGATCGTGATTTTTTGGGGGGCGTTGTTTTCGGTGTTTGTGCTGGCAAATATTTTAATTTTCCTTTACAAGGG
>JBNKNI010000017.1:0-115890 GCA_050293765.1 Reinekea sp. | reverse complement strand
GTTTATTGCTATGGTCGATTTTTCTAAGCTGCCTGTGCGGCAGAGAACTTCGGTGCGCTTGCCGCTGGCCGCGGTGCGCATTTCTAAGCTGCCTGTGCGGCAGAGAACGTGACAAAGTTTTTATTAATATCTAGCTCCATTTTCTAAGCTGCCTGTGCGGCAGAGAACAAACGCCATCACGACGAGCGTTTCAGGTCAAGTTTCTAAGCTGCCTGTGCGGCAGAGAACAGCGGTCCAGTTGCCACCACCGGCGGCGGTGATTTCTAAGCTGCCTGTGCGGCAGAGAACTGGAACATCCACATTGGTAACTATTTGAAAATTTTCTAAGCTGCCTGTGCGTCAGAGAACAAGGGTAGGCAGCAAGGTGGTTCGACTTATGTTTTCTAAGCTGCCTGTGCGGCAGAGAACCTATGTTGGTCTGATTCAACCGCGGTCAGGATTTTCTAAGCTGCCTGTACGGCAGAGAACCTATGTTGGTCTGATTCAACCGCGGTCAGGATTTTCTAAGCTGCCTGTGCGGCAGAGAACTGCTCGATTGCGATATTGACCGCGTACTTCTTTTTCTAAGCTGCCTGTGCGGCAGAGAACTATTGCGTAAAATAGTAAGTGCGGCTTATCAATTTCTAAGCTGCCTGTGCGGCAGAGAACTATCAATTGAGCCGGGGTAATGCTGGTGGTGATTTCTAAGCTGCCTGTGCGGCAGAGAACACGTGCTGGACGGCAAAAGCGTGACGTTTGAATTTCTAAGCTGCCTGTGCGGCAGAGAACTCCATATCAACCATTACCACCCTCTCCAATTTTTTCTAAGCTGCCTGTGCGGCAGAGAACTGGATGTAACTTACTGGGCACCATTACCCGAATTTCTAAGCTGCCTGTGCGGCAGAGAACGATAGTGACCTTGCCCGAAAATTCGCCATTGGTTTCTAAGCTGCCTGTGCGGCAGAGAACTTAATACACACATCAGGGCTACTGGCATGAATTTTCTAAGCTGCCTGTGCGGCAGAGAACGGCTGCCCATCGATGCGCACCGTGCCATTGATTTTCTAAGTTGCCTGTGCGGCAGAGAACAGCGACTACAGAGCCAGAACATCGTAGCGATTTTTCTAAGCTGCCTGTGCGGCAGAGAACGTTAGTTTTAAGGGAAGTAGTGCCGCGAGTACTTTCTAAGCTGCCTGTGCGGCAGAGAACCTGGAAACATAAAGCCCCCTTTAGTTGTTGTTTTTCTAAGCTGCCTGTGCGGCAGAGAACGATCGGCGGCAAAGATGCCAGTCGAGGTCATCTTTCTAAGCTGCCTGTGCGGCAGAGAACTTCTATTCGTCACAATTTTGATAATTGGTTTTTTTCTAAGCTGCCTGTGCGGCAGAGAACTGCGAGAACTACGTAAGAAGGCGGAGAAGCTATTTCTAAGCTGCCTGTGCGGCAGAGAACAGCTCCCAACTCGTTGAACAGTCGTTGAGTCTTTTCTAAGCTGCCTGTGCGGCAGAGAACCATCGGATTAGCCGAGGCCAAGCATCGGAAAATTTCTAAGCTGCCTGTGCGGCAGAGAACGTCAGCGGTTATTTTGGGGCCAAGCAATAGTTTTTCTAAGCTGCCTGTGCGGCAGAGAACTCGGACATCTATGCGATTCGCGACCGGTCAATTTTCTAAGCTGCCTGTGCGGCAGAGAACGTGTTCGGCATGTTATAAGGCGCGTCATTTCTTTTCTAAGCTGCCTGTGCGGCAGAGAACAATACCCAAAACTCTACATACCCAATGTCACTTTTCTAAGCTGCCTGTGCGGCAGAGAACCCGGGCATGTTGAAATAAAAACGCCCCTTACTTTTCTAAGCTGCCTGTGCGGCAGAGAACATGCCGCACATCGGCGGCATCCTTCTTAACTTTTTCTAAGCTGCCTGTGCGGCAGAGAACGGTACATTCCCAGACATCCACACAATAACTGTATTTCTAAGCTGCCTGTGCGGCAGAGAACTTGCATCTATTGACATCGAGCCCGACACGTCATTTCTAAGCTGCCTGTGCGGCAGAGAACAATGAAGCTGAGATGAGCGAGCGCATTAATGATTTCTAAGCTGCCTGTGCGGCAGAGAACACAACCTATACGCCGGGTCCATTTGGAACTATTTTCTAAGCTGCCTGTGCGGCAGAGAACTGTGGCAAAATAGCACAAAAATAAGTTACATCAATCACTTAGGGCGTTTTTAAATGAAATACCCTTTTTTTAGTGACTTCCGTAACTTATTGATTTTCAGTCAAATTTTTAAAGAACATATTTTTGGGTTAAAACCAGGGTACCGTGGCCGTTTTGCTTAATCCATAACAACTAAACAACCCCGTTTGTGGCGCTTTTACCCTTTGCTGGTCAACCAATAAACGAAAACGATGCTTATCGCCAACGTTATGGCTTGATTCGCTTTGTATTTCGACAAACGGCAAACGCGAGCCCTGAACTTTAAGCCCTTCGTAATGCGCCAGTGCCTGCTCAAAGCTTTCGCCCTTGCGCTTAGCCCGTCTCCTCGCTAATCGTTCAGGGTTGGTTACACATTGCTTGCGCGATACTTGAACAAACTCGGTGATTTCCGGCACGGGCTTAATACTACTGATGTGGCAATAATCACTTAGCCGACTTAGCCACTCAGTGATATTTAATGCATTAAGCATCGTCGACTCCTCGGCAAATAAACGCACTTTACGCCCCAAACGCGGCGGGCTGTTGCTGTATTCGGGAAAACTGACGCCTACATTACTAAACTCACCATTCGCCAATGTCGCTAATGCCAAATGCAATTGTTGATAAACCTTACTCCATAAAAAATAGTGGCCTATTTCGTTGTTAGGAAGCAGGGTTATTTCTTGATAATGTTGCATAACCACCTCTACTCTGATTTACCACCAAATACGCCGCCACGTATTAAATTAGCCAGTACAAAGTTTTTGTCGTTTTCACTAACTTCTCTATCGTTAACCCATTTCATCATCAGGGTATAAAGGTCAGTTATGGATTTTCTATACGCTTGCCCTTGCTGGGTAACGGCTCCAAAAGGCTCAACTGCAATGGGGGTTTCTGCGTTATCATACCAATCATCAATCGTTCGAATAGCATTGCCTATTTTTACACTGTGCATAGCTGCACAGCCATCCAACTTAAATAGCACCTTTTTCTTTTCTCCCATATTCATTTCTTGCGAAGGAAATACGTGCTGCCCCTTGCCAAGTTTTACGAAAGCCTCAATTGTTAAGCAAACAAACTGTTCATCACTATTTAAACCATCAAATATAGCATCGGCCACTTTCAACAAACCTGTATTATCACGCTGTTGTTCAAAACTCTTGAGTGAAAAACCATAGCCATTAAATGAAATCGCATCCTGATCATTCACGGTCACTTTAATATAGAGTTGCTCTGCCCCGACTCGGTTTCTCCATAAAAAACGTCCCGCAGCAATGTTATATGCGTAACGATATGCCAATTCTTTTAGGCCTTCTGTTTTATAAGCTGAAACTTTTTCTTTAATTGCACCTGTGAAATCGGGATCGTTACAACCAAAAGGTACGCCTAAATCACCAATTGCACGCAAGCTAAAACTCACTTTCAAAGTATCTAAATTATTAGGTAGATAAGCATCATCTCCTTCTGAAATATTGTTATCTTCCCTCCCCCCTTTATCTAAATTAAACTGGCTTTTAGTTCCTCTTAGGGTTCTAGGCAAGACACTAATCTTTGCATCTTCCCATGCTTGTTCTATATTGCTCCAATTTCCCGCAGTCATCAAAGCATCCGAAGTTTCTAACTTTCGCTCAAATGCCAACATACTTGGTAATTTAATTTCTTTGGTCATTTCTTAAATCCTTATTTTGTTAAATTAATTCATCAAATGGATCAAAAAGTTCTGCAACTTGCTGTTCTAAACTACTTTCATGCTTTTCTGTTTGTTTTGTTTGTTTGCATAAATACCAGCCATCATCGTATTCATAATTCCACAGGCTACCTGCGATCGCTTCATTGTCTTTTAAGCGATTAACCCCTAACCACTCGCCGACAGAATGAACTGCTTCAACAAAGCATACCGGTGTTTCACTATCACGCGTATTGGCGACCTCATTATTTTCATAAACAGGCGAAATGGCTTTATAACCTGTCATAATAGGCACCAAATAGCCAGAGTTGGGCTTGTCACAAAACTTCCAGTCAGCCGCAGTTTTATTCGTTGGATTTACATACTCATTCCATTGCTTTAGCAATGACTTTGTCTTTTTTGTCTCTTCTAATTGCGAAAAGTAGACCGTTAATTCTTGAGGAATATTTTCACTGTAAGGTTGGGTTAAATGCTCAAGCCAAATGTCGTGTAGTTTTGTGTCCCCCAAGCCTTTCAAGTGCTTAGCAATTAAAGCTGAAGCAGGTCTAGCTTGCTGTTTCAATGCAATAAAATCTAACCAAGCTTCAAGTTGTTCTGCTTCCGAATTATTATCTAAACAGGATTGATAGTGTTCAGCTAAATGATTAGCTCTATCCATTAATACAAAGCCGGGCATTAGTGCACGTTTTAATTTGAAGAAATCCTGATGACTTTTACTATCAAATAACTGCACATCATCTATTGCTAAAACACTACCACCAGCTAACCTCTGCACAAGGCATTGGTGCTTAATCCAAGTTAGCAGTTCACTCACTTCTCGGCCTATAAAGCCGTCAAATTCTATAGCCAGCGATACCGTCATGTTCATTTTACCCTCTTCTACAATCGAGGGAGCTCCACCTTGGGCAACTTTGTAGACGTCACCCAATAAATAGGCAGGATTTTTACTTTGTAAAAACCTATCATTGTATTTGCCAAACGTATGAACATGGTGTTCATGGGCAATTACAGCACAACCGTTAAGGCTGAGGCCTTGATATTTTGATCTTCCCAATTTCAAAGAAAGGTTATGTGTAAAACCCAAAAAATGAGTGATAGATGGGAAGCCCCAGGTAAAACCTGACACCGCATTCGCATTCTGTACTTTTATCCGGTTTAATAATAAATACTGTGTCATGCTGTTTTATCCGTCCTTTTAACTATCTCTGATACTGGGCCAAGTTCGCGCAAAGCGTTACTCATCAATAGCGACCACAATTTGGTATGCTCGGCTTGTGGGGTAAACAGCTTATTTTTTCCAACTAACTTACTATTCAACCAGTTAGCAAAATCTTGGCTGACTTCCGCTTGCCAGTTGGTACTTTTACGCGCAGTTTGAAACACGTCATCGTTTCGATATGGATCTAGAAAATATTGTTGAGACAACTTTAGCTTTATACCTTCATTTGCCGTCCAACCCTCTGGCAACGATTGTATTTGCTGCGCACAAAATAAAACCGTATCCGTTAAGCTTTGACCCCACTTGATCAACCACTTTCTTTTTTGAGGATTGCGTGTGCTCAACGAAAGTTTTTCATTGCGTAATAAAAAATCACGTAAATAATCGATATCGGCCTTAACTGCTAAATGAGGTATACCACGGTAAAACCAAGACTTTTGATTTATTGGAGGGTGTGCTTGTGACGTCCATGTTGGGGGCTGGGTGTTAAATAGCCGTTGAATTCCACCTCTTTTACCATTCAACACAGTAGCGTTTTGATGCTGGCTTTGTGTAATCGAGAGCTTACTTACACCAATCAAACTTTGGTGAACATCTGGAATAAACTTTTTTAATTTTCTGGCTTTATTAAATTGTTCTTGCTTCTTACGTGCCTCTTTATCAAAGCAATGTTCATGCAAACATTGAGACAAAGTAGATGACTGAAGCACCGTTAACAAGTGATAACTATTAGCTACGGGAAAGTAAAGTTGCTTTAATAGAATATCTGTCTTAGGTTTTTCATTCAGTACTGTTTGATAACTTTCCAGCCAATAATCTAACTCTTCGTCATCCTCAGCAAAATTAGAAAAGACCGAGCTATTGCCTTTTTGTATTTCCTCAAACAGATAAGAGCCCTCATGTTCAAGCATTAAAAACTTAACTTGTTTTGATAAGGTCGCATTAGGATAAGTACCGTCAATGATTTTATCTTGCAAACTAGCCGTGCTTATATAATCTGTTCTACTATTGCTGGATTCATCTAAAATTGAGGAACCAGATGAACTCGAGTGCGTTAATTTAGCGCAATGTGTTGCAGGCAAAACACCTTCACTTATCTCTACTGAACGTGAAATCCAAATATTCCAAAAATTACTTTTTCGACTTATTTTTTCAATAGTATCGGATATTGATTCAATCCAACCATTATTTAAAGCACTTTGATAAAAAGACAAGAATTTATCTTTATTCTTAGCTGTAGTAGGAGTTTTCTTTACATTTCTTAAAAATTTATTAATTGATTTTTCATCACCTCTCGAAAGATCAGACAATAGTTTTTTGGATATAAAGCGCGAAAGTAATTCATCAATATATTCAACTTGTTTCTCTTGCTCATCAAGACTGTCTACATACCCTTCTATGACACTTTGCCAATCAAGTAGCTCCATTTCACTCATCGTCACTAGCCTCCTGATACATTCCAAAATTATTGTGATAACAGTATTCACGATTACTGCTGTTTTCAAATTTCGTTATTCTTAGTTCGCCAAAACGTTGGCTTACTTCACTGAGTTCCATATTGAGTTCATCAACTAATGTTTCATAAATACACTTAGGCGATTGTTCCAACCAAAAATAGTTATTATTTCCCGGTGATAATGTAGACACTGTTGATATGCTAATTCCTGTCACCTCTCCGAATTTGGCTGGCCGAGCATTTTCATTAAGCCAGCGCCAATATGGCTTAGTAACCTCACTATCAAACATTAAATAATAAGCCTCATCCTGCTGGCTTTGCCTAAAACGTTGTTGCCTTTGAACTTCACCGCACCAATAGGGCATTTGCTTATTTTCCGTATTCCACCAAACTTTGGCACTGCTATCGCCAGAGAATAATTGCCATGCCAATGCCTTGTGTTCCAATCCATTTAAATCAATATAAAAGCCAGCCTTGTTTGGACTATATTGTTCTTTGTTTGGCAAAGTTATTCTTGGTATCGCATTAATCATTCCATATTGCTCTTCTGGCAGTAAATCAACCAACCTATGCGGTTTAGCAATTAGTAGGTTTTCTTGTTTCGTCTTCATTTCAAAACCTGGTCGTGCAAAACAAATGTCATTACCTTTAAGTGCTTTATAGTTTTGATTTAACAACAGTATGTTTGGCGCTGTGACTGATTTTTCTCGATGCCTTAATACTCGACCGGCTATCTGAATAATGGAACGCATGGAACTTGGCTCAACAATAGCCCAGTCATAATCATGATCTCGCCCAACCTCTGCGACAGGGGAAGCCAATACAACAAAGATATGATGCTTTTGGGCATGCTTATAGATTACTCTGCCTGCCGGATGGTCAGCATCAAAAATATTGGTTTCGTTCTTGCGCTTTAGCGCGGTATCTAATTGGTTTTCTATTGCACTTCTGATTGCTAATGGGTAACGGCTGTGATAGATGCAAAAATGAATGCAACAGTCATTATTCTGTTCAATGACGGGAGCATCATAATTCATTATTTGTTGTGCAACGCTAACCAATGGATTGATATTCGCCATACGCACCAATCCGATTGAAACTGTTTTTCCATTTTGGCTAGTATTGTGTAAGCGATGTAGCTGACCTAATTGGTTGTAAATTGTTTTAGCTAGTGATTGTGATGATGAACCACCATCACTACACTCAATCTCAACTATTTTACCGAGTCGTTTACTCTGAGATATTGCTTTATGTAAAGAGGTAATACGGCTTTTTACAAATTTGTTATGTACTGACTTAAATGCAGGTAAATCTGATATATGGCTATTTTCCAAGTCTGACACTGTGTTTTCGTCAAACCAAGCACAGCAAATACTACCAGTCCAATCAGTTATATTTGCCTTAGCATATTGCCGCCAACCTGTTCTATAAGATTCATATAGCGCAAATGCTAAAGCAGGAGGCATAGTTGCTGTAGAAAGTAACACTCTACTACCTAACATGCCCGCCCAGTTCACTAAACGGCAAAGTGCAGGCAAGTCAGATAAGCCAAAATCATCAGGTTCATCCAAGACAAGATCAGCACTGAGTAGTCGCAACATCGCTGCTGTTTGCCTTCCCCCCTTTGTACCTTCTGTAGCCGAAATTAAATGATCGATTGTACATACAAGTACAGGAGCACTGAGCAATTTATCAATATTTTTATCGTGTTCTGTCCATTGACTTAAACTGTGTGTAGTTTCGCCCTGATAATGCGTGTAAATTTCATCATTTAGGGGCTCTTCAGCTGATTCACTGCCGCAGCTTTTATCACTGTTATCATTTTCTTGATTTTGCGTATTCTCAAAAAGCTGCTTAACAGCCGAACCACCGACAGCAATTGCAAGCTGTTCATCATTTAATCCAATACTGACTTTAAATTCTCGGCCGGTTTGAAGAGTTAATGTACGCAAACCAAGAGCGACGGAGAACCGTTTATTCCCAGTCTGCTCACCAATTGCATACATGATTTTGGCATTAGCTATGGTTTTCCCTTTACCGGTTGAAGCCATATTGATGCCGAAAAAACCATTATTAATGGTTTCAGTCCCTAGTTTACTTGCGTGTTTTTGAGCATTATTTTGCCAACCAAAGTTTTCAAAAATTTCTATTTGCGATTTTTTAATACGCTCCGACAAGAAATCAATATCGCCAAGATTAGGCAAAGTCGTTTTTAACTTTGGCAAAGCATTCGCTATAGCCTTACTATTTATTGCCACACCAATTAAATGCTCATCGAGCTGCTGCTTAAAGCCTGACTTTCCTGACAATTTATCATGGGTGTTAGCGTACGTATGATAAGTAGAGCTCCTCCATTCAGTCGTAACTTCATGTTGGGAAGAGTAATAACGGTCTGCCAACATCATAGCTAACCTAGCTAAGTGGCTAGTGAAAACTTGATCATTGATATAGTCTTTGTCGAAGCAATCCTTTTGAAATAACCGAGCTTGCGCTATTGACGCAATATTCGAGGCATGGGAGCACCATTTCTTACTGTAATAAGGAAGTGCCTTTTCAGCAAAGGCCCAATTATCTAGCACACGATCTTTCTGCTCAACATCGTTACAAAGATATGAATTCCAATTCGCATCAAAACTATCAACTAGCCACTTGTCAATATCCTTCATAGGAGGTGCATTAATATTATCTTGCCATGCAGGACAAAGTGGTAACTTATGATGGGAAACTATGATCCATGCTACTAACTGAGCAAATGGCGGTAAACTGAAGATAGGATGCTTGCCGAATCCATTATCAATCCCATCTTTGAAACACGATTGTATAACTTCAAATTTTTGTTCTGCTACAGCTTCTAACCATTGGGCATCGTTTTTATTGTCTATAAATGCTTGAAATAACCTTAACGAAAGCCATTCATGCCGATATGGTTCTGATAATTCAGTTTTGATATTAGGATCTAATTTCTTCTGAAATAAAATATTGGCTTTGCCAAAATCATGAAATAACCCAGCTATAGCAGCAGCATTTGCAATAATATCTAACGTCTTCCAGCTTTCACCATCTTTAAATACCTCTATTTCTTTTTCTGTGTAGTTCACCGCCACTACGCCCTCACTATTAAACTTTTTTCGATTACCCACCACCCATAACAACTGACTTCTTGAGCGAGAGCGAATCCAATGACAACTCACTGCGGTGCTTTTGGTAGCGGTTTTACGCAGCATCTTCTTAACGGTCTGCAGTCCATCTTCCGTTATGACGGTTTGCCACGTGTTATCACCTATTCGATTGGCAAATGAGTCCAATACTCTGCGTGTTTTGGCAAGCGCTTTCTTTTCACACTGGCTGACAAAGGTGACCATCATGATGTTTCGTCCGTTGCCAACGCGACATTTTTTACTTCATTAAACATAAACTCCAGCGCCTTATGGTTGGCAAACGCTTGCAAGCATTGTTGCCGGAACTCTTGTTCAGTGGCGTTTTCTTTGGCGCAAATAAAGGCCAGTGGTAGTACCAGTGCGTCTTTAATTAAGTCGGCCACATCAAAAACCAGTGCACCACGTCTGGTTTTACCGTGCATCACGGCAAAACCATGCGGTATACCCAGTACCCAAAGTGTGGTGGCTGCTAAGCCATAGGCGAGGTAGTTACCGTGGTTCAGAAAGTCGTTCGCTTTGTCGGTGCTGTCGTGTTGGCGGGTAAAATCTTTTGTGTTTGTTGTTTGTGCGGCGTATTTGTAGAGTTGTTTTGTGAGCTGGGCTTCACTGGTCATGAGGTTGGTCACGTTATTGACGCTGTCTATCCTTTCTCTAAACGTGGTTAGGTGTTTGTTGATGTCGTCCGGGTTAAAACCTTCGTTTTTTAAATCTTTGTCTTTACGCCATACCAGGTCCAAAAACTCGATTCGCTTTCGTTGAAACTGTTTAGCCACGATGAGTCGTTTTTCATCGCTAAACCAAAAACGCATCCAACCTTGTAGATACTCTGTCGGGCGATACTCGCTTTGTGGCGTCATCCATTCTATTTCACACCCCATGTACAATGGGGTTCCGCCACCGCCACTAAAGCCAACAAGTACACCCGCTTGGCATAGCATTCTCACAGCGGCCTGCGTGATAGAAGTTCCTGTACCCAGAATAATGACGGTTGTGTTTGCTATGGGGATATTGAAATAGAGATTTTCTTTCTTCGCCTCAGTGAGATATAAGACCCGCCCATCTTTTTGCATCACCCGACAATGCTCTAGGTAATACAAGTTCGCCCGCTTGGAGTGCAGAATGGCTTTCAGGTCGGTAGGGCTCAGCTGTTCCATGATCGCGCCTCGAACAATAGTCCACTACGAGTAACGCATATTATTCAAAATGGCAAGCAGCATGCGTGATTATTCGTATGCTGCTTGATTGAGGTTAATGTCGCTGGTTAGCGGTACATTTAACGCTGTGGCAAAAGGAGATTTGGGGCTGAAGCCCTCTCGCGCAGACTGTGGCTGTTCGGCCGGACAGGCGGTGTTTTTTAAGGTGCTCGGGACTACCAGTTCAACCCAAGCCCAACACTGATTGGCACGTTAACGTTGAAGGTAGCTAAGTCGTTGATGAAGCCCAGCTCGGTTTCATAGCCGTGAATGTAAAACGTTGGGGCGGCGATCGCTTCCAGTGAAAACAGGCCAACATCCATTTGCAGACCCACCGGTAAACCAAACCCCAGCATGCCGAGCCCATCACTTTCGTAACGAGAACCATGAATCACAACCGGCGTATCAAAGCCGTAGCCCAATATGGCTGATGTTATTCTGGCACCGATCAAAAAGTCGATATCCGCTTGTTGAAAAATCTTATGCACATCAAAGTCGACGCCAAACACCATAGGGCTGTTAAAACCGTTGGTGCCTGAGCTCTGAAAATCCGCGCCGTTACCGTGCAACGCGACGCGGAATTGGTGGACAACATCGCCGCCTGTGAAGGAGATCTCATAACCGCCATTCACATTGTATTGGTTCACGCCTACATTCAAGGTAGCGCGTTTGGCAATGCCGACCCGGTTGTTCGCGAAGCCACCGCCGCCGTCATAGTCGTCGCCATAATCGTCATCGTAAAAATCGCCAAAATACACGGCGGAGATATCCATGTGACCGAAAAAGCCGCCATGATCGGCATCGACATTCACGACGGACGAGGTAGTCGATTCTATGGCCTGACTGAGTTCGGAAGTCGACATTTTAATATCGTACCGGCCACTGCTGGCGCAGCCGGTTAACACACTGAGTAGCACGATAGGGAGTAATACTTTCATAAGGTGTCCTTAGGGCCTGCCTGGCGGTTTCAACAAGCCGGAAATAACCGACAACGCATGAAAAGGCCAGACGGGTTTTTATCCTTTTTTAACCGATTTCAAACCGGTTTATACCCGACGCCGATAGGCAATTAACAGCCCCATAAGTAACAGGAATCCGCTGAAGCTGCCTCCGGATACGGTGACCTGGGTCGAGCCGTCGTCCTTGGAGGAATCGACGATAACGACTACTTCCTGAACGTCCGCTGAATCATCCACCGGCGCCACGGTACCGGCCTGAGATTCATCTTCAATGGCCAACTCACTGAGATAAACCAAGCTGGGGTCCAATGCTCCGCGCGCTAAGACCAGGTCAGCCTTGAAGTCGTCATTAATGGGTGCCAAAACCACATCACGGGTGTTTTCCGCGATAAAGGCGAATGCCAACTCAAAGCTCCCGGCATTTTGTTGATAAAGCTGTACCACGTCCTGAGCATTAACGACGGCAATATCTGGCAATCCGTCCCCGTTATAGTCCCCCTCGGCAATGGCGACCACATCGCCGGCATCGACCTGCCACAAAGTCACGGCCACGGCATTCTGCACCCGATACACCTGCAGGCTGACAGTGTTGTCTGCAGTAGACCGACCCACGATGATGTCACTAACGGTACCGTCGGCGTTGAAGTCGGCGGTCTGTATCGCGGCACTCTGGGTCAGAACCGTACCCAGCAGTACGGCACTGTTATTAAACACACCCGACGATTGATCGGCACCGTTGTTGAGATACACAAGATCATCATCGTCGCGGTTTGCAAACACAACGTCTGCGTAGCCATCCCGGTTGTAATCGATCACGGCCACTTCGGCGCTGTCCGCAGAGCCTAATGACTGTGCCAGGGTAAACTGGCCACTGGGCGCATTCAAATAAACGCTGTTGGCACCGGTATTGGCGAATATCAGATCGGGCAATTGGTCGTTATTCACGTCGGTACTGACCACCGCGACACTGTCGCTGCTGCCCAGCCACTGTGGTTCACCGAAAACACCCGCGGTGCTTGCCAGGTAAACCGCGTTGGCGCCCAGATTCGCGACAACCAGGTCGGCCAGGCCATCGCCATTCAAGTCTCTAACCAGAATATCCTGCGCATCCCCATTCCAGGCTAACGCATCGGTCACCGTTAATCCGGTAAAGTCTGGTGCAAAATCGTATCGCTGTTCACTGGCGGCGAGGTCGTTTGCCAACCACAGTTCCGGCTGATCGTTGTGATCAATATCCGCTACCGCCGCTGCGTTCGAATGCTCGCTTTGGGCAACGCTTAAAGGTAACGAAGGTTCGCTGACTGTACTCGCAAAGACGACGGTCGTATCTGCGCGATTGTTGTCTGCAAAGGTATCGGTTTGCGTTGCGGTGACAATCGCCGCAACAGTCACACTGCCCTGCTCCGTTGCGGTGACGTTAAAGGCAAGTTGATCGTTGGTGGCCAATTGCGCGTAGGCACAGGTTAAGGTGTTCGCGTCGGTTATCTCACAACGGGCGTCGAGCTGGCTGACCTGGCTTGTATCCGGTAATGTGATTGCGACCGAGCCACTGGCAAAGGCAGCCGGTCCGGCATTGTCCAGATCCACATAAAATGAAACCGTGCTAGCCACTGCTGCCAACGCGTCGCTTGCCGATACCTGCAACTGAACATCGGTTTCGGTGGCATCGTTCACGGTCAGAGTGAACGTCTGGCTGTCATTCAACAAACCATCGCTGATGTTTACGGTGACCGTTTGGCTACCTAAATCGTCGGCGCCCGGGGTTCCGCTTAACACACCGTTGTTATCGATAGACAGCCAGTCGTGAGCGCTGGACACGCTGAATTGCAGGTCGGCACTGTCGATGTCTGTCGCCGAGAAGGTGGCGCTGTACGCTTCATTGAACGTCGCGCTGGTCGAAAGTGTGCCATTCAGAACCGGAGCATCGTTGACTGCGGTAACCTGTATGGTCACGTTAACCGTGTCGCTGTATTCGAGACCATCGAACACGCGTACCGGCACTGTCAGCATACCGTTGAAATCCGCATCGGGTGTCACGGTTGCGCCTGCCAAGCCGTAATAAGCGCCCGTGCTGATATCCAATGTAAAGCTGGTCGAGTCCGCGTCGACAATGGTCAGGTCGGCAAGGCTCAGGTCGTAGTTGGAGTCTTCCGCAATGGTGATGCTCGCAGATTGGGTGATCACCGGCTTATCGTTCACCACATTCACTAAGACAATTACGTCATAGCTCGCACTGGTGTCCGTCCCGTCACTGACAGTCACCGGAATCGTCAAGCTGCCGCTGTATTCCGCCGCCGGCGTCACGGTGTTACCCGACAGGGTGTAATTGGCTCCGGTTCCAGCGCTCAAGGTGAAGACGGAACTGTCAACGTCGGTGATGGTTAAGTCTGATACCGATAAGGTCAGGCTGCTGTCTTCGTTAATGCTCAGCGAATTTTGACCGGTAATCACCGGGGCATCGTTCACCGGCGTCACCGCGACGCTGATCGTGGTCGACGCACTGCTACCCTTGTCGTCGGCAATATCAACGTCGACCGACAGCGTGCCATTAAAGTTGGCGGCCGGAGTCAGAGTATTACCGGACAACGAATAGTTTTCACCCGCTTGAGCCGTTAAGACGAAGTTGGCTGAATCAACATCCGTCACCGTGAAGTCGTCAATACTTATGACAAGACTTGCGTCTTCAGCCACAGAAAGTGAAGGCGTGGACACGATAACAGGGGCATCGTTCAACGCATTCACGGTGATACTGGCGTTGTAGGTTGCGCTGTCGGCTTCTCCATCGTTTACGATGACTGGCACGGTCAGTGTGCCGTTGAAATCACTGTCCGGCGTAATGGTATTGGAAGTGACCGAATAGTTCGCACCCGTGCTTACCGTTAA
Organism: Reinekea sp.; assembly: GCA_050293765.1. Lineage (GTDB taxonomy): Bacteria > Pseudomonadota > Gammaproteobacteria > Pseudomonadales > Natronospirillaceae > Reinekea. The sequence continues at coordinate 101,168 of JBNKNI010000017.1, read as the reverse complement.
GGTGAAGCTGCTGTCGTCCGGGTCGGTAATACTGAAATCACTTAATTGGAGCAATAAGCTCGAATCTTCATCGACGAATAACGTTGATTGAGCACTGATGACCGGAATGTCATTCACTGAGTTTACGGTGACATCAAAGCTGACGCTGTTGCTGTAATCGCTGCCATCGAAAACACGGGCATTGACTGAAAGCGTGCCATTAAAATGTGCATCCGGCGTCACCGCATTGCCAACATCGCTGTAATAGGTGCCGGGCAGAATGTCGAGCACAAAGCTGGCGGAATCAACATCGCTGACACCAAACTCACTCAGTGAAAACGTGTAGGTCGTGTCTTCATCGACAGTCACCGTTGGCGTAGAGGTCACCACCGGCACGTCATTTTGAGCCAGCACACTCACGCTGAGGTTAAAACTGGCGCTGTCTGCTTCACCGTCGCTCACCGTCACGGGCACTGTTAGCGTTCCATTAAAATCAGTATTTGGGGTGACCGTGTTGCCAGACACCGAATAGTTCGAGCCCGCGTTTACCGTCAACGTAAAACTGCTGTCGTCCGGGTCGGTAATGGTGAGGTCGCCAATCGTTAACTCCAAGCTGTTGTCTTCATTCACCTGCAATGTATTTTGCCCGGTAATCTGCGGAACATCGTTGATGGCATTCACGGAAACACTGAGGTTAAAACTTGCGCTGTCATCGGTGCCGTCATTCACGGTCACAGGCACGGTTAAGGTTCCGTTGTAATTGGCATCTGGTGTGATTGTGTTACCGGATACGGAATAAAAGCTGCCGCTGTTCACGGTGAGTGTAAAATCCGCCGGGTAGCTGTTGTCGCTGTCAGACACCGTCAAATCATTTAATGACAGAACCAAACTGTTGTCTTCGTCTACCGAGAGCGCACTTTGTCCGGTAATACTGGGTACATTGTTGCTCGGCTCGTAGATGGTCCAACCAATATCCTCAAGCAGCGCAACGGAATGGTTGTATGTCGCGTTGCCTGTGTACTGAGGCTCCATCAATTCGTTAGGTGTCAGCGCGGTATCGAAATGGGAAACCGAAGAGCCACCTTCGTACGTGCTCGGCGCGTACATCTGCACATTACCGCCATTGACCCCGGCGGATAAATCACCCGCCAACGAGGTGACGCCCGCACCGTTCCAGACCAAATTTCCGGTATCCAGCAACGACGCACCACGCTGGCTGTTATTCATGGCCGTCCAGTCGGTGGCCGAATCCTGATCCCGTAAAAATGTCGAGAAGATGTCGACCACACCGCCACTGTAACTGCCATCAGAATTCACCAATGACAAAATGCCCAGACCATGACCAAGCTCGTGCAGCACAACCTCATAAAAGTCGATAAACCCCGACGGTGTGTTGCCGTCCATGCCGTAATACCAACCACTGCCGGATAAGCAGTCCGCGTCGCCAATGTCGGCGTTAAAGGTTGCATCGATATCAGCATTGGAGGGGAAATAATCGGAACCGTAGTGTGCATTGATTAACGCAGTGGGATACCAAACATTGCTTTGCAAACCAAAACTTTCGGCACCAGAACTGAAGTAGGTACTCAAGGGTCCAGCAGAGCCCAGGGTGGCGCTGTTGGATACACAATACAGTGATGAACTGAACTGTGCGTCGATCACAATCGATACCGGACTGACCAGAATGTCGGCCCAGACCTGTGCAGCGGCAACAAACACAGCTTCGCGATTCGCCCCATCAACGCCATCGAATCCGCCGATTTTGTTAATGACGATGGTTGAGCCGGATCCGGTCACCGTCACCGCGGACGCCAGGCTGGCAAACATTATCGCGCTGGCGACCATCAGGCCACGGCTAAACGTCAACATTTTAATATTCATGAATGGATACCGTCCCATCTTCATTCATGACCGCGACAGGGACGACACGCGGCCCTTGACCGGCGGCCAGCAGAAAAACCCCTGGCTTTATTTCGACGGGGGTGCGTTGAGCCTGATCCCGGCCACTGAGTTGACGGATATCCTGCTGCATCGCTACGGGTAATGCCTCAAAATTGGCGGCAGGGTTGCCCGTCGTTGCTGGTGTTGTCGGTTGTGCGGTGGATTCACCGGTCGCTATGGATTCTGGAGCGGATCCCGCGACTGGCACGTCAGGGGCGGGCGTGTCGTTTTTACCATTACCAGCTGCACGATGGTCACTCGTCGGGCTGAACGTTGGTGACACCACAACAGATTGTTTTGGCGCGACATGCCACTCAAGCACCAGGACGGACAACCCCGTTAAACCGACTAAAACCGGCATCCAGATTTTGTTCACAAACACACCTCCAGCAAACCACACCATCAGCGTACGGTGCTCTGAACAAGAAGCCAGCCCCGCTAACAATTGCGCACAAAGTCGATTTTCCTGACGGATTTTTGGCGAAAACAGTACGTTAAATGCGGAATATGGGTTGAAAAGGTATGTCAGATTCGTGACAACCACCATCCGGTGGCTAAAGAGTCAAAAACGGCTATATACACGGCCGCGTGGGATCAATACCGTCAGGAATTTGAACCGGTTCATGCAGACGGTGCAACTTAGGCACCGTCCAAAACGACTCGGCAACGCTCTGGCCCGAATTAACGTCGAGCGCTGTGGGATACAACGCAGTTTTTTGGGGCTATCCGGTGGAATTTCCGGGCTAATGTTGCGTCGCTGTTTTTTGGCCGAGATCATCAACCAGCTCGTTTATTTTACGGTCAAAAAGCGGATCGTCCGGCAGGGCCACTACCTGCTCATTGCGCATGGCCATGGCCAGACCGATGGCCGAGCGCTCAGCGACCTTATCGCCTCGGTAATCAGTAAATACGTATTTGCTGCCCTGCCCGACAATCAGGGTTAAACAGCCCCGAACCCAATGATTCTCACTCAGTTCTATGTCAAACCACTGCTCGGTTTTCAGTTGTTCAACCTGATCCATGTAATAGCTCAAGTCCGCGCTTTTCAGGGTGACAACAGGCTCATCCACCACCAGCGGCGCGGGCTCGTCGACCAGATGTTCAGCCTTTTGAGACTGCACTTCAAAATGATCCAGCTGCTGCTGAGCATCCCAAATCGCTTCGTTAACCGGATTAGAGTGCAACGCATGATGATCCTGAATCGCCCCCAGAAAACCGGCTCGTTCAGCTTCACTCAAGCCGATGGCCTTTAAGCCATTGTCCACACCATCCAGCACTTTGGGGACAATGTCTTTAAACCGGGCTATGTGCGTGAGCTGTACACTCGGTTGCAGAGTCCAAACCAGCTCCCGGGCAATTCGCGCCGTGGTTTTCCACGCTTTGCTTTCGCCCTGCTTGTTAAAGATGCCGGACATTAATCGATACCAGTGGCGTTTCAACAGCTCGGTTATCGGACCGGGAAAGACCTGATTTTCCAACAGTGCGTCGATAATTAACCGGGCACGATCCTGTTTCTGATGCCGTTCAAAAGACGCCACTTCGCGCTGCTGCAGCTGAGCAATGGAGCGATGCGTGACATCCCGGTAGCGCGTTTGCAGTTGGTCGAATTCTTCCAGTAACCGGTCAAAAATCGACAGGTCATCTTCAAATTCCCGGTTCAGCTGAGTCACGATGTGTTCCATGCCGTCGAGCAGCATATCGTTCTGAATGTCGGCGTCTGGCTCCCACCCTGTCGCGGCTCTCGCCATGCGGTTCAGTAACAGCCGAGCGCTGTTGTCCGTGTCGGTAAAAAATTCTTTATCGAGAATCGCGACCTTGATGATGGGAATCTGCATACGCGCCAACAACTGCTTCATATGCACCGATAATTTTGCATCATCCAGAATGTATTCAAAGAGCATGGCCACCAATGACACCGTACCGGCTTCGAGTGTGCCCGCCATCTGTTGCGTTACGGCATTCGCCTGAGCCATGGCCCAATGGCGCAGATCCTCTGTTTTGTGCGCCTCTGGTGCGGTTTGCGCCTGAAAAGACGCCATGGTTGAAATCATTTGCCGAAGCAATGCTGGGTCGACCAACATACCGCCGGACGGTGCCTGACCGTGGCCACCTTGTTGCATCGGCGTACCGGTACCGCCACTCAAAGGCCAATGCTCAGCCGTGTTACCTGCCAGGTTAGCACGAAGAGTGTCAAACATTTGCGCATCGACCCTGGGCTTCTCGGTACGGGTGCTCTGGAGATTCAAGTTAGGCAGAATGCCTTCTGCAATCAGCCATTGATTGGCGTCGCGGTAAAAATCCATCATCCGGGGGATGGCCAGATCATCGAAAAGCCGGAACAGCATAAGGGCGGATTTGAACGGAAAATCCAGTAATTCAATTTCCTTCAATACAATATGACCCAGCGCGGAAGGATTGAACGGGGTGTTTTTATTAGACAGTTTTTTCTGGCAGGTTAACGCAACCATACGCTCATGAAACGCCAGCCATTCACTGCCGCTGCGCCCAATCAAACGCGTAAAGAAGCTGTCAGTTGCCAGTGTGCGCTCCAACACCACATCGTCCATCAAACTGAAATCACCCGGGCTGGGGTTAGCCTCTAAAGGTTGAGACGCTATCGGCAACGATTGTGCTCCGCCTTCTATCCAGCGGCGTACGCCATCCAATACATGCTGCCGCACCTGCACTTTGCGTTTACGTAAAACGCGTAGTTGATCAAAGTAGTCCGCAGACTCCAGGCTGCTTTTTTCGGCCAGTTTGAATAAAAAATCATCGGCGGCACTGAAAAACTCGTCCATGATACTGGGAATAACCGTTTGCAAACGGTCACCCAAGGCAGTCAGCCTTTTGATATCGGGATATCGTTTCGCTAACCCAATTGGCGATACTTGTGAAGTGGTTGCGGCCTTATTCATCCTTAAATGCGTCCTATTGCTGGTGACATCGTTTCAACACAGCCTGCTATTAAACAATACCTCGCGAATCAGAAATTGATTCGAATCGCGATAAAACGTTGTACTGGCGGAGCCGTCGAAAAAATTTCAAAACGACCAGAAACAAGTTGGTGGATATTCTACTCCGATGCTGGCACCTTTTAGACATTTGCGACCTGTTACGTCTCAATATTGATAACCGGTTCAAACTTTTGATCACGCAGAGCGGTCGTAATGACAATAATGAGACGTCTACCACCCGCATTTAGGCTATTTTTGCCATCATTAACAAATTCGCGCTGTAGTATGAACGCAGTTCGAGCTATGGAAATTAAAGTCAGTCGATAAACAGGGCCTGGGTTATACTCATAATGATTTGCTTATTAATGACAGGACATTAAATTCTGCTATGGAATGGCTACTTACCTTCGCAATGGTTATCGCCTTATCCGGCTGGCTGTTAAGCGTCAGCGAGCTGCGGCGTGCCCGGCAACTCAATGCCGCCAGTGAAGCGCGTCTCGATCTGCTGCAAAAAGCCATCAGCGCAGCACACGCCGGTGTGTTCAATTATAAAGTTGCCACCAACAAGTCTTTCTGGGATGAGAAATCTCTGGCCATGTTTGGCCTAGATGGTAAGGCCCGCTACATTCTGCCAGGTACCTGGGAATCGATGTTACACCCAGAAGATCGCGAAGCGGCATTAACGAACATTACCCAGGTATTAAGCGGTCATGGCAATCTGTTCAATCATACCTACCGCATTATCCTGCCCGACAACACGATTCGTTGGATTGAAGGCACCGGTTTTGTGATTCGCGATAAACAAGGTAAGCCATTAGAGGTGACCGGTTTTCACTTTGATGTCACCCAGCAAGCTGAATACGAACAGACATTGCGGGCCTCTGAGTCAAAGGCATTGCGGGCTATGGAAGCAAAAACCCAGTTTCTGGCCAACATGAGTCATGAAATTCGCACGCCCATGAATGCGATTGTCGGCATGATTGAACTGCTGAATCTCGAAAAACCGACGAAAATTCAACAACGCTACCTGCAAACGTTACAGAACAGCAGCGACGTTCTGCTGCGCATTATCAACGACATTTTGGATGTCAGTAAAATAGAAGCCGGTAAGCTCGCCCTGGAGAATACGGAGTTCAATATCCGGGAAGTGATTTTGCAGTGTTTGGCGGTCTATACCCAGGCCAGTGACCGCAGCAACGTATTGCTGACCGGTTGGGTCGACCCGACCATTCCAACCGTCATTCAAGGGGACTCCACAAGGCTCCAGCAAGTGCTGATGAACCTGATCGGCAACGCGTTTAAGTTCACGGAAAAGGGTCACATTACCCTGCGTGTCTGGTTCGATGTTTCAGCACTTAGATTCGAAATTGCCGATACCGGCATCGGTATTCCAAACGACAAGCAAACGCACCTTTTTGAGCGTTTTCATCAGGCCGATACCTCAACCACCCGCAAATTCGGCGGAACGGGTTTGGGTCTGGCCATAGTCAAAGAAATCATTCAACTCTGGGGTGGCGGTATTCAGGTAAACAGCACGCAAGGGCAAGGCACCACCTTCCAGTTCACGTTGCCATGCTTAGTGCCGGCGCGCGAACCGGCGCCTCATTATGGTCGTTATCTGCTGTGCACCCGCCATGCCGAGTTAGCCGATTTGTGGCGGCAGGATGATCGGGCTCCACCAATGACCTGGGTTAAAAACATGGCGGAATTTGAGGCCAGCCTGGCGAGCGAATCTTTCACGCACCTGATTGTCGAACAGCGCTTTCCTCAAACCAGTGGTATGGCGCTGATCCAACAAACCAAACAGCAAATGCCTGAATTGCAGGGGATATTGATTGGTTTTGAAAAATACGTGAAAGACCTTGAAGACACAACGGCCATTGACCGGTTTCTGGCCCGACCTTTTGTGGTCAATCAACTGTGGGATCCAGAATTCGTCCGGCTGGAATCAGCACCAGTCGACAACGCAAAAGAGCACCATCCTGACTACAGCTATCTGTCGGTTCTGTGCGTCGACGACAATCAAAGTAACCTTATTGTGCTGGCGGGCTTGTTAAAGCGGTTTCAGATAAAGGCCGAATGCGTGAGCAATGGTGCCGATGCCATTCAGCGCGTCAAGACACAACCGTACGACCTGGTCCTGATGGATTACGAAATGCCCGACATGGACGGCCCGGAAGCAACCCAACACATAGTGGCTATTCGCCCGACCAATGTCGTAGGCCTGTCGGCACACACGGGTGACTATTTCCAACAACAGGCGACTGCTTCAGGTATGCAGGCTTTTCTGACCAAACCCATTCGCCTCAAGGCACTGGCTAATTTGTTGTCAGACTATGCCAAACCGAACACTACAGTGCCTGAATCAAACAGCATCAATAACGAACACTGAACGCGAGTTGCGCGCCACCCTCCAGAGGCAAAAGCGCAACATTCACGTCTGATCGTTCGCTGACCAGCCATTCATTAATACCCATCGCCAATGCCGCACCGGCGGTGACATCCCACCAATCGTGTTTGTTCGCGTGTACACGACTGTACCCCACGAAACTGGCGGCCAGATAAGCCGGTACACCGATGTCCCAACCGTAACGTTTAGCCAGAAACGACGCACCAGAAAACGCGCTGCTGGTGTGAGCACTTGGAAAACCAAGGTTATTGGAGCCATCGGGTCGTTCTTTGCCGATGGCAAACTTGCCAGCGTAGGTCAGGCTCAATGTGGCAGCGTAAGACGTCACCAGCTGCTTGCGCCCGTCCGAATCCTGTAACGTGTAGGTTGCTGTTAACGCCGTCAAGGGCAGAGCAACCGCCAAGACGTCACCAGTGCGCTCAATATAGGTATCCCAGTCCGCCTCAGCAATTGCGGACGACGACAGACCAATGAGTAAAACGGCAAAAATAGTTTTGTATTGCACACAATGTCCTTATGAATGGTCAGTCCACTCTGCCTTTGTTGAATTTGATTTTGTTTTCCTGCTTTTTGCGCTCGCTTTTTTTGATCAGCACATAGAGCGCACCAACGCCACCGTGATGTTTTTGCGCGCTGTGGAACGCAATAACCTCCGGTATCTGCTTCAACCAGGTATTCACACAACTTTTCAGGAACGCCTTTGGTTCGCTGAGTTCGCCTTTACCGTGCAGGATGATCGCGCTGCGGATGTCGTATTTCTGGCAATCCTTAATGAACTGAAAAACGTCCTGACGGGCTTCGGCCATTTTCTTACGATGCAAATCCAACCGTGCATCAATAGGATACTGCCCGCGCTTAAGATTGCGGTACACGCCAATGGACACACCGTCGCTGCGGTATTCGATTGGGTCCAGTGGGTGCACTAAATCGATAATCTCTTCCGTAAGATGATTATTGCTGCCCGTCTCGACTTTCACTGCCATCTGTCGCCGGTGGATCAGCGACGGTTCCGGTACCGTTTTTTTGGCAACATCGACCTTTTCTTTCGCTTTGATCGGTTGCACACCCTTCATCTCTTCACGAAAGGCTTTAAAATCTTCATCATCTTCTATCATAAACTTCCAAACCCGGACATGATGGCCCCAGTACTGTATGTTCGGGCATTGACGCAAAATTCTAGCGTAATCACCCGAAACTGATAAGCGGCGATTACCTGACCCTAACGGCTCATGCACTCCCAGCTCGGTCCATGTCATACGCAACACGGGGGCTGTACCGGTGTAAACATGCAGTAAAAGGGTCAATCGGGGTCTTGGGATTTATCCTGTGAACACGTATTAAAGGCGCTAACTAACTGTTAAAGGGAACCATGTCATGAGTACACACAGCATTTTGCTGATCGACGACGATAAAGACTTAGCGGAATTGCTGGGTGAGTACCTGGCAGCGGAGGGCTACCGGTTGGAAGCCGCCCACACCGGTGAAGCCGGTATAGAGCAGATCAACCAACATCATTTCGACCTGGTCTTGCTGGACGTCATGATGCCAGGCATCGACGGTTTCGAAACTTTAAAGCGCATTCGCCAGACATCCATCGTTCCGGTACTGATGCTGACCGCCAAAGGGGAAGAAACCGATCGGATTTTGGGACTGGAACTGGGTGCTGACGATTATCTGGCCAAGCCTTACAGTCACCGCGAGTTGCTGGCACGTATCAAAGCCTTGTTACGCCGTATCGAACTGGACAAAACACAGCAAAACGACGACAGCGGCATTCTGGCCTGCAACGGCGTTGAACTCAATTTCGACACTTACCGGGTGTACAGCGACGGCGAACACATTCCGATGACCACCAGCGAATTCAAAGTCCTGCGTGTGCTGATGACCCGTGCGGGCAAGGCTGTACCTAAAGAAGATCTGTATCTGGAAGTGCTCGGGCGTGAAATCATGGCTTACGACCGTTCAATCGACATGCACGTCAGCAACGTACGCCGGAAACTGGGTGGCTCCTCTGAACAGTCCAAGATTCAGACCATTCGCGGCATTGGCTATATGTTTGTCGACCCTGCTCAGTGAGTCTGTGGTCTAACCTGCGAAAACTGAACCCCTTGGGTTCCGTTTTCGGCAAAATCTGGCTCAGTTTTTGGCTGTCACTTATTCTTATTGTGATCGCTGCCTACTTCGTTTCTTATCAGGCGGCACAGCAATATCAGGTGGCGCCACCGACCTCTCGGCAAATCTCTATTCTCAACAGCGTGCAAGTACCGGAATTTGGGGAAACCCTGGGTGACTTCACGCTCATCCAGCAAATGCTGGCCGCCTACAATGAAAATGCCAAATATCAACTGTATCTGGTCGATGAAACCTATCGACTCTACGGCTTGCCACAACCGCCCAACCGCATTTTGGTGATGCTCTCCGAAATGATGGAATATGAAGGTTTGCGAGTTGGTCAATGGCGCAATGAGGCTTGGTTGGGGCCCATGTCCATCACCTTCAGTGGCCTTAACTTCCGTTTGTTTGTACGCGGTGTGCCGTCGTTACCGCCGGCGAATCTGCCGTTTTGGTTAGAAAGTCAATCGGTGCAGCTGGCTTTTGCACTGACCATTTCCGGCATCATGAGTTTGATTCTGACCTGGTCGCTGGTACGACCGATCGAAAAACTGCGTCAAACCGTACGGGCTCTGTCTCGTGGAACCTTAGGTGCCCGCGCAGGCAGCAGCGTCAGCCGCCGTTCAGATGAAATCGGCGAACTGGGCCGAGATTTCGACGAAATGGCGGGGCGGATTCAGGATCTGGTGTCAGCGCAACAACGCCTGCTCAGCAATGTCAGCCATGAATTGCGCTCACCATTGACGCGGTTACAGGTGGCGATGGGCATTGTACGCCAGAAGGCACCCGAGGGGCTGGATCGCGCTTTAGATCGCATCGAACGGGAAAGCGACCGGCTGGAAAACATGATCGCGCAAATACTCAAGCTCAGTCGGTTTGAAAACGACATGCATCATGTGGAATGGCAAACCATAGAGTTGGACGATATCGTTAAAAAAGTCGTTGAAGATGCGCGTTTTGAGGCCGAACCACGCCATATCCGCATTGATCTGGACATTGATGCTCCACTGCGCATGGTGGGTGATGCACAACTGCTGCACAGCACGGTGGATAATGTTCTGCGTAATGCGTTGCGTTTCTCACCAGAACAGGGCGCCATTACGGTGACGATGAAACAGAACCCGTATCAGGTCAGCATCACCATTGCCGACGAGGGGCCTGGTGTGCCGGAAGACAAGCTTATCCGGTTGTTCGACCCATTTTATCGGTTAGATCAATCCAACACGGGCGCGGGTCTGGGGTTGAATATCGCGCTGCAGGCTGTGCAGATGCACGAAGGCTTTATTCATGCGTCAAACAATCAACCGCATGGCCTCATCGTACAGATCGACTTGCCCATTTCGACCGAAGCCCGTCCCAAACCAGCTCAGTAAGCCTTTGGAATCGCCCTATGACACCTGCAATTGTGTACCTGAATAAGCAAAAGGTTGCCTATACCCTGCACGAGTACGTTTTGACCCACAGCAGCGATAATTACGGCCAGGACGTCGCCGATGCACTGAATGTCAGTCATGAACGTTTGTTCAAAACGCTGCTGGTAAGCCTCAATGGCGACGCTAAACAACTCGCGGTTTGTATTATTCCGGTGTCAGCCACGTTGAACCTCAAAGCCGCTGCGGCGGCACATGGTGCTAAAAAAGCGCAAATGGCCGATCCGGCACTGGCTGAAAAGACCACTGGTTATGTGGTTGGCGGCATCAGTCCTTTCGGTCAGAAAAAACGTTTGCCGATGGTTATTGATGACTCAGCCCTGAATTTCGAACACATTCTGACCAGCGCGGGCAAACGGGGATTACAAATAGAATTCGCACCACAGGACCTTATCCACCTGCTGGGCGTGAAATCCCATGCTATTCGCAGTTGATTGTTTATCTTAACTCACTAAATGAATCGTCAGACTTGAGCATTAACCGGCATTTGCTAAGGTAGTGACGTTACTAACCGGAGAACACAATAATGAAAAAAATCCTCTCAACACTGCTACTGATGACTTGTGCAAGCATTTCCATGGCGGCCTCGATGTCCCCCGAAGGCGTCTGGAAAACCATCGACGATGAAACTGGCGAAGAAAAAAGCATCGTCACCGTTTGGATTGAAAACGGCGAATTGATGGGTCGGATCGACACTCTGCTGAACCCAAGTGAACCAAACCCAACATGCGATGATTGCAAAGGCAAACGCAAAGGCCAACTTATTGAAGGCATGACATTCGTTTGGGGTTTAACTCAAGACGGCGACGAATGGAAAGGTGGCACCATTCTGGACCCAGGCAATGGCAAAGAATACAAAGCTAAACTGAAAGTGATCGATAACGGCACTAAGCTGGAAGTTCGTGGCTTCATAGGCTTCGCGCTGATCGGCCGGACTCAGGTTTGGGAACGCGCTCAATAGTTAGTTTTCAAATGAATACAAAAAAGCCAGCAAAACGCTGGCTTTTTTTGTGCTGGCGAATTCGGTTTAGAAAAATTCACCGGATGAAGCTGAGGTGTTAATCACCGTCAGAGTTTTCACACCATCTTTCGTACCCAGCAATAAAACATCGGCCGGGCGAGCCGCAAACAGGCCGTTGGTCACAACGCCGACGATATTGTTCAACTTGCTTTCCAGGCTAACCGCATCGGTGATGCTTAAGCCATGAACATCCAGAATGACATTGCCATTATCGGTTATCACGCCTTCCCGATACACAGGGTTCCCACCCAGCGCGACAATTTTACGCGCAACTGCGCTGCGAGCCATTGGGATCACTTCGACCGGTAAGGGGAACGCACCTAAAGTCTCCACGGCCTTGGATTCATCGGCGATACAAACGAACTTTTTCGAGATCGATGCCACAATCTTTTCCCGGGTCAACGCCGCACCGCCGCCCTTGATCAGGTGCAATTTACGGTTAGCTTCATCAGCACCGTCTACATAGACCGATAAGGACTCGACATCATTCATATCGAATACATCAATGCCGTGACCACGTAAGCGGTCTGCCGTTGCATCACTGCTGGCCACGGCGCCTTTGAATTCATCTTTGTATTTTGCCAGTGCATCAATAAAGCAGTTTGCCGTGGAACCAGTACCGACACCGATAATCGCGTTCGCCTGCAGTTCTGGTTTTATGTAATCCAAAGCGGCCTGAGCGACCAATTGTTTCAGTTCATCTTGAGTCATGAGGCATTCCTGAGGGTAATTGCGCTCATTATAGGGGTCCAAAACAAAATTCTCACTATTCCGGGCGATTTCTGGCACATTTTCGAAAGGCTGTATCGCAACAATTGGGATGTCGCCATGGCACGTTTTCCGTACACTGTGCACTTTGAACAACCGATTGGCGGCATTCGAACGGCCGTCACAAGGACCTATCATGCTTGAACAATACGTTAAGAAAATCCTCAACGCGAAAGTCTATGAAGCCGCGATCGAAACGCCGCTGGATGAAGCAACGTCACTCAGCAATCGCCTCGGCAATCAGATTTTAATCAAGCGTGAAGATTTACAGCCCGTGTTTTCGTTCAAGCTGCGCGGTGCCTATAACATGGTGGCCCACCTGACTGAGGCTCAAAAAGCCGCAGGTGTTATCTGTGCGTCGGCGGGCAATCATGCGCAGGGTTTGGCACAGGCTGCCAAGCTGATGGGCATCAAAGCGATTATCGTAATGCCGGTGACAACACCGGACATCAAAGTATCGTCGGTCCGCGCCCGGGGCGGCAAAGTCGTTCTGCACGGTGATTCTTTCGACGAAGCCTACGCCCATGCCGTGAAGCTGCAGGATGAAAAAGGTTACACCTTTGTACACCCCTATGATCACCCGGATGTTATTGCCGGCCAGGGCACCATCGCCCGGGAAATTTTGCACCAGTACGGCCCCGGTGAAATTAATGCGATCTTCATCCCAGTCGGCGGTGGCGGACTCGCCGCGGGTGTCTCCGCCTACATCAAATACCTGCGTCCGGAAATCAAAGTCATCGCCGTAGAATACGAAGAAAGTGCCTGCTTGGCCGCAGCAATGCAGGCCGGAAAGCGGGTCACACTGAAAGAAGTGGGCTTGTTTGCCGATGGCATCGCCGTGGCGCAAATCGGCAAAGAAACCTTTAAAGTCCTGAAAGACTGCGTCGACGAAGTGATTACGGTCAGCGCGGATGAAATCTGTGCCGCCATTAAAGACGTCTTTGATGATACTCGCTCCGTCGCCGAACCAGCCGGTGCCACCAGCATCGCTGGTATGAAAAAATACGTTGAGCGTGAGAATTTGCAGGGTAAAACTCTGGTCACTATCTGTTCCGGCGCCAACATGAACTTTGACCGGCTGCGTTATGTTGCCGAGCGGGCGGACGTCGGTGAACACCATGAAGCCATCTTTTCGGTCACCATTCCGGAAAAGCCTGGCAGCTTCAAGCGTTTCATCTCCCACATTGGTAAACGCTCAGTCACTGAATTTAACTACCGTTATAACGACAGCGACAACGCACGTATTTTTGTCGGCCTTAAAATCAGCGCAGACAGCGAGCGTGAAGACTTACTCACTCGACTCACCAATGATGGCTATGAGGTGCTTGATCTGACCCAGAACGAAGTGGCCAAAGGCCACGTCCGGCATATGGTGGGCGGCCATGCGCCACAGGCTACCGATGAGCGACTGTTCCGCTTTGAATTCCCGGAGCGGCCCGGTGCCCTGTTAAAGTTTTTAAACGCCCTCGGCGGGCACTGGAACATTAGCCTGTTCCATTATCGCAACCACGGTGCCGCCTACGGTCGAGTGTTGTCCGGCATTCAGGTGCCAAAGAGCGATATGAAGGACTTTTATAAAAAACTGGATGAACTCGGATATCGCTACTGGGATGAATCCGACAACCCGGTGTATAACGCGTTTTTGAGTTAACACCTGTTCTCCTGAAGACTACACTGAAGGCATCATCCAGATACGGGTATGCCCATGCGAAACACACTGATTATCGATTACTACACGGACGTACTGTGCGTGTGGGCGTGGATCGCCCAGAAACGTGTTGATGAACTGCACAAGGAATGGGGCGACCGTATCCAGTTCCGGTATCACTATCTGAATCTGTTTGCGGATACTCAGAAGAGAATCGGCGAAGGCTGGCATGCGAAAGGTGGGTTCGAGGGGTTTTCGCAACACGTCAAGGAGGCCGCAGCACCGTTTCCGGATGCCGAAGTCAATGTTCACATTTGGCGTGAAACCCGTCCGAAAAGCTCACTCAATGCGCACCTGTTGCTCAAGGCAATTGAACTACAGGAAGGGTCGCAAGCGGCGGCGCGCTACAGCGTGAAAGTTCGACAGCAATTTTTTGTTCAGAATCAGGATATTGGTGATCTGGAAATATTGCTGGCTCTCGTCAAAGACTGCGGCTTCGAACCGTCTGCGTTACAAAAGCGACTCTACGATGGTTCGGCAGCGGCAGCGTTAGCCAGCGACTATCAAACGGCGCAGGAACTAGGCGTCAAAGGCAGTCCATCCTGGATCATGAACAACGGTCGCCAAACCCTGTATGGCAACGTGGGTTATCGGGTTCTGACCGCCAATGTGCGCGAATACCTTGAACATGATGAACTCGATGCCAGCTGGTGCTAGCCAGCGGCAATTCGCCTTCAACGTCCAATTGCAAAACAGCACAAACAAAACCGCCTGCGTTGTATCTTTTTCGACCACAACCAGTATAATCCGCGCCCTTAAAACTCATGCGGAATTAGTACAGTGATCGAAAATTTGCGTAATATCGCTATCATTGCTCACGTTGACCACGGTAAAACAACTCTGGTTGACAAGCTCCTACAACAATCCGGCACATTGGGCCGTAAAGACCAGGATGCCGAACGCATCATGGACTCCAACGATCAGGAGCGAGAACGCGGTATTACCATTTTGGCGAAAAACACCGCCATCAAATGGAACGATTACCGTATCAACATCGTGGATACACCGGGACACGCCGACTTTGGTGGCGAAGTTGAACGGGTATTGTCGATGGTTGACTCCGTATTGCTGCTGGTGGATGCCGTTGATGGCCCGATGCCACAGACTCGCTTTGTAACCTCAAAAGCCTTTGCGCAAGGCTTGAAGCCCATTGTCGTCATTAACAAAATCGATCGTCCAGGTGCCCGACCCGATTGGGTAATGGACCAGGTGTTTGATCTGTTCGACCGTCTGGGTGCCACAGAAGAACAATTGGACTTCCCAGTGATCTATGCCTCTGCCCTGAACGGCATTGCCGGCATGGACCCAGATGAGATGGCGGAAGACATGAACCCGCTGTTTGAAATGATCACTGAAGTTGTGCCAGCGCCAGATGTCGATTCTGAAGGTGCTTTCCAGATGCAGATTTCAGCACTGGACTATAACTCGTATGTGGGCGTTATCGGTGTTGGCCGCATTACCCGCGGCAGTGTTAAGCCAAATGATCAGGTCGTGATCGTAGGCGCCGATGGCAAAACCCGTAAAGGGAAAATTCTTCAGGTCATGGGCTACCATGGTCTGGAACGTGTCGAAGTGACCAGCGCGAGCGCCGGTGACATCGTCTGTATTACCGGTATTGAAGGCCTGTCGATTTCCGACACGCTGTGTAACCCGCAAACGGTTGAAGCCTTGCCACCTCTGTCTGTTGACGAACCTACCGTCAGCATGACATTCCAGGTAAACGATTCACCATTCGCCGGTAAAGAAGGCAAATTCATTACCACACGTAACATCAAGGAACGTCTGGATCAGGAATTGATTCACAACGTAGCCCTGCGTGTTGAACCCGGTGATACCCCGGATAAGTTCCGTGTCTCCGGTCGTGGTGAATTACACTTGTCTGTGTTGATTGAAACAATGCGCCGTGAAGGTTTCGAACTCGGTGTTTCCCGTCCGGAAGTTGTACAGCGAGTGGTTGACGGTGAAGTACAGGAACCGTTCGAACAGGTTGTTATTGATGTAGAAGACGAGCATCAGGGCGCCATCATGGAAGAAATGGGTCTGCGTAAAGCGGAAATGACCAACATGGAACCGGACGGCAAAGGTCGGACCAAGTTGGAATTCCTGGCCCCATCCCGTGGTTTGATCGGTTTCCGTGGTCTGTTCCTGACGCTGACCTCCGGCTCCGGCATCATGACCAGCATTTTTGATCACTATGGCCCAATCAAAGAAGGCGAAGTGGCTAAGCGCCAAAACGGCGTACTGGTCAGCATGGTGAAAGGTAAAACACTGGCTTACGGTCTGTTCCCTCTGCAGGAACGCGGTCGCTTATTCTTAGGTCACGGTGTCGAAGTTTATGAAGGTCAGATCGTCGGTATTCACAACCGCTCGAACGACTTGGTGGTTAACCCGACTAAGGGCAAGCAGCTCACGAACGTGCGCGCCTCTGGTACCGATGACGCGTTAACGCTGTCGCCACCTATCAAGCACACGCTAGAACAGGCACTGGAATTCATTGAAGACGATGAGCTGGTCGAAGTGACGCCAGTCAGCATTCGCATTCGTAAAAAGTTGCTGACTGAGAACGAACGTAAGCGTTCGGGTCGAAAGTAAGCAGCCATATTCAGGTAACTGAAAAACGTCAGCTCCGGCTGGCGTTTTTTTTGCCGCGAAAACGTCAAAAACCGGCGCCATCAAAGGTTGCCTATTGCCAGAAATCTGGCTAGCCTGACTTCTTTAACGTCTGGATGACATTGTGCAGGTACTGGTTTCCCCTCTTCGTTTTGAATCACTGATCTTCGGTAACGCGATGGATGCCAAAGCTGCGGTGGTCTATCTGCATGGCAAGGGCGGTTTTGGCCGCGGTGCTACCGGTCAATTCGAATGGCCGGACATGGCGACCTTACTGTATCGGCGAGAAATCCATCCTGCGTTGCCGGTCATCATTGCCTGCGCTCTGGACGGCGACCGCTATCAGATCGATGCCCTGATTCAATACCTGGATGAAATAAAACAAACCTTTGGTCTGCAGCACATTCACATTATTGGTTTCAGCCGTGGCGGCTTAGCCGCCTACCAACTGGCCGAGCGCGGTTATCCACTGGCCAGCCTGACCATCATCAACGCCAACTGCCCAACGCCAGCAGGGCAATCGCAATGTCAGGGACCGATCAGTCGGTTTGCCAGCCCACTGCATATTGTTCAGGGTGAGGCGGATGATCGAGTCGATGTCGCCGCCGTCAAAGCCTTCGTTGCAGAGTACGAAGGTGAACTGATCTATACCCAATGGGACGGTGATCATTACATCGTCGCGGATGTCCTCGCAGATCCGACGCTGTGGCAGTGGATCGCCGACAAACACGGCCCCAGCAACATCAACGGCCTGACATGAAAAGGACAGAGCCAGCAACGCAATGAAGAATCACAACCGACAATCAGACATCTCTCTCCTGAACGAACTCGACAAACTAAAAACCATCTACCGGAAGTCCTATGTCGGTGACGGTTCTCGACACGAAAACTCAGCCGAACACAGCTGGCATTTGGCTGTGTCGTTTATGGCGTTGAAACACTGGCTACCGGGTCAGTTAGATATTGATCACGCCATCCAGATGGCGTTACTGCATGATGTCTGTGAAATAGGCGCGGGCGATGTCTGCGCTTATGATGCCAATCCCAGTAAAGCCGAAGACGAAGCGGCCTACCTCAATCAACTGCGCACACGCTTTCCCGGTTTTGGAGATCACACACTAACGTTGTGGCGAGAATATGAAGCGCAAGAAACACTGGAAAGTCAGTGGGTGAAAGTGTTCGATAAATTGTTGCCGTTTCTGCTAAATCTCGCCAATGAAGGGCGGACCTGGCGAGAACAACACATCTCCGCTGAGCAAGTCATCCGGCACAATGCTTATATCCACCACATGGCACCGGAATTGTATGAATGGATGCTAATGGAGATTGACCAAGCTGCCGCCAAAGGCTGGTTCTCGTCATGACACAAATCCTTTAGACAGCGGTTCTACGCAATAGCGGAACGACATTATTCATAATGCTGTCTGTTTGGCGTGCTTGCTTACGATAATCTGAAGGTGTCATCTCGTAGGTCTTTTTGAAGTAGCCGTAAAATGTCGACTTATTCGAAAACCCGGCGGTGTAAAAAACTTCAGTGACTGACTTCTCAGGAGCATTTACCAGTAGTTCCGCCGCATATGCGATCCGCAGATCGTTCACGTATTCGTAGAAATTTTTCTGAAATCCGGAATTTAGAATTTCGGACAATCGATGCGAACTCAAGCCCAGCTTTGCAGCCAATGTTGGCAATGACAAATCCGCGTTTAAGTAAAGCGACTCACGCACAATGCGTTTTTCAATAAACCTGACGTCTTCCTTCAGATCAGCACGATTTTCTTTTCGAGGTGCCAAATACACAGACTCATCAAATATCACGTCTTCGGACTCTTCAGTTTGCTTTGCCCGAATCAAGGCTTGTATGGCGAGATAGACAAAATGCGCGACCAAAACCATAAAGCCGAGATCTCCGATGGACACCTTGCTACCGGTTGGATTCAAAAAGGCTGACAACACTTGTGTACTATTGGCAAAGATCATCACCACCAACACTTTAATCATGTCGTACCACGACTCTGGCAACGTTTTACTTTGGTAGCCAGTCCAGTCCCGCTGCATCTTAATGATTAATTGACTGGCACGACTTAAGTAAACCAACAGATGAATCCCGGCCATGGCGCTGATCAGATTGAAGATCATCACGTAACTGTCGATCACGTAGGCATCGCGAGGTACTGTTGAAAAAAGCGGGTATCCACCAAGCAAGTCTGAACAGAACAGTGCGGTCAATATCGGTAACAGACAGAAAACAAAATCCTTAGCATGGACTTCTTTGCGAGTTGAAATGTGGCTGACATAGCCCAAAATCAACGGACCGGGTAGGAAAGTGATCGACAATAAACAGAAATAAGCCGTTGTTGAAATCCGCACATCGAAACTGTCGAGCAAAATTAATCCGGAATAACCCGCCAAAAACAACATAAAAGCGGTCAACCATTTTCGCGCCCGACAATCCACAGACCCAACGAAGACGGCCAAAATTAAAAACATCCCGGTGACTATACCGTATACCATGCTCATACAACGCTGCCCTTTGCTACCTGATAACACTGCTTGGAAGCTCCAAGCTCTTATCTACTCTAACAACGCAAGGTCTCCATTTAACCTACCCAGCAAGGTAGTTTTAATAAAACCTGCGATTGAAAAGCAGTACTCGCAGCGGTTTGGGTTTAATTCAATCACGCGCGCCACACCCGCTTTACCGATTGCTCTCGCCGGTGAAAGTGGCCCCTGAGCAGTCTCGTGCTAGAATTCAGGGCTATGCTGGTGTCCTGTAAACACTAAGATTTTTTTATGACTCAGACTTTGCAAATTCAAGCCGTTAAGACACTGTTGGCCGACACTCGGGTAAATGTCGATATCTGGACTGAAGTCGCTCAGACCATGGTGGATAACTTCAGACTTCATATTTGCCATATACTGATCATTAACCGTGAAACGCTCGGTTTACGTTTCCATGTCAGTGCAGGAGCCCGTGGTAACAGCGAACTTGTCGAAAGTTATTTAAAGCACCATGTCCATGACGACCACCTGCTGAGCCGCATCATTCAGGAAGGTCTGGGGCAATTTCATGCTGTCAGCGCCCTTCCCCCAGAAGACCAAGCCTTTAAAAGCGAACAATTTCAACAATGGGCTGCGGCGCAAGGATTGGTCGACTCTGCGGGTTGTTGTTTTTTATCCGAGAACAATTGGGTTGGTCTCATGGTGTGCAACCGGCACGCAGAAGTGGGCACCTTTACCCGACAAGATCTGGCGACATTGAATACAATTTATCCAAACTTGAAGGAAGCAGCCCATCAGACACTGACGACCACAGAGCAGGAAAACGCCCTCCGTCTGCAATCGGTCGTTGAAACCTTCCGTATTCCCGTGGCCATTCTCACCGAAAAAGGCATAGTTTGCGCGATCAACCAAAGCATGTCAGACCTGATTGACACAGTCCCCGATGTAGCCATAGAAGATGGCTGTGTCACGCTATCAGACAAACAACGGGAAAAGCTGCTGTACATCAGTTTGATGATGACAGCCAAGCAAGTGGAAGGCTACGATTTAGCACCGGAAGACATCCTCGAAGTCTCTCCGATGCTGCACTTCGGCTTTCAGCCTCTGATTACCGGACTACCAGGTGACGAAGGACGTTTTAATGGTGTCATGATTTACGCCATTGCCAAAGACTTGATACGCCCAGTCCCAGCTCAGAAACTCACCGTCGTATTTGGATTTTCACAAAAAGAAAGCCAAGTGGCGGCGCTGCTGGCCGAGGGCTTACCCATCAAAATGGTTGCCGAACGGCAATTTATATCGGAAAACACCGTCAAATTTCATCTGAAGAACATATTCAAAAAAACCGGCTGCTCTTCACAACTATCCTTAATCAACCTTCTCAACAGCATCCCATTCGGTTAAAAACCTTAACGCATGAGGGTGTCATCAGCGTGAAAACAACTTCGCACTCGAATCGAACACCGAAAAAACCGTCCATCTAAGCCGACGAACGTCCGTCTCGATCGCCTGAGACGATTCCGAGACTCAAAACGCTCATTCTTTGCTCACTTCAAACCAAATCCACAAACGCGGGGATGTTGACCCGCATGACTGTTGAGCAATGATTATGAAACGTACACTTCCTGTTGCACTGTCTACCCTGGCCGCGATCTTTCTGGCCGGGTGTAATTCATCGTCCGATCCGGATGATTCTAAAAGCCCGGTCGATCAAAACACGATGGGTACCTTCGTCGGTACTCTATTTCAGGGGTTGCAGTACCAAATCGACAACCAGACCGGCGTTCTGAGTGAAAACGGCGAGTTTCCATCGGCAAAGGGCAAAACCATTACCTTCTCTGTGGGTGGTATTGAGCTCGGCAGCGCCGATTGGGCAGGAAATCTGTCGCCTGAGCAGTTGCAGAACACGCGCCTGATTGATAATGGCATCGCTCTGTCACTCATCTTGTCAAACAACACCGTGCACGGATTGGATGTCGTTGCCAACCAAATGGCACTGCTGAGTGCACTCGATAACGATAACAACGCCAGCAACGGCTTTAACCTGACCAACTGGCACGATGCATTAAAAGATGAGAGCGTCGATTTTAACCTCCCCTATCGCCATTTCATCGAGAGCGAATTGGCTGAATTCGCGGATCGTCATGGTCTCGACGCCACGCCGTCTCTGCATGGTCTACAGGGACTGTTTGATGCTGCGGGTATACAGCTGCGTACCTATCTGGTCGAATCACGCAATGAAACCCATTTAAACAATGGTACTGGATACAGCGTGAACTACACGTTCTCTTACAACGCCCAAGGCCAAATCACCCAGGAAATCAAAACCAGTGATAATGCAGCGGATGGCACCATCGACCGAATCCACAATACTGAAATCACCTTTGACACAGAAGGCCGTCAAACCCGTACCTATTACACTGAAGATCGCAATCTCAACGGCTCAGCGGATTACATCAAAGAACGACTGTACTCATACAATGGCGAGGGTCGCAAAGTATCGGATCTTGAACGTATCGACTCAGACGGCGATGGTTACTGGGATGAATCACTGGAACTTGCACTGACATACGATGCGGAAGGTCGATTGATTAACGAAGTGAAAACGGACTCGGACCACCATATGTTTGAACCGGACCTGACGCATGTTTATGAGACGAGCATTACCTATACCGCAGCAGGGCAAGAAGCCTCAAAAGTCATTCGCACTGACTATTCGGGGGATGGCTCCATTAACCGCATCGCCACAGAAATGTACAGTTACGACGAAGCCGGCAATCGCATCCGCCATCATGCTGAATATGACAATAATAACGATGGCACGATTAACAGTACCGCCACCACGATTCGCGAGTATGATGCCAATAACCGCATGACGCTTGAGCGTATCGAAAATGATTATGACGGCGACGGCGATCTGGAATACCTGGCCATTTATGAATTTACCCGTGATGACCAAGGTCGAATCTTATCGAAGCGTGATCAACTGGATACCAATGCTGATGGCATCGTCAATTTCCTGCGTGACACACAAACCGCCTATGACGAAGCTGGACGTAAAACCAGCCAACTGGAGCGCGTCGATACCGATTTAAATGGCGAATACGATTCCATCGTGAATAGAACGTACGAATACACTTTGAGTGAAAGTGATCAGGTCATTGAAACGTTTGAACGGGTCGACGCCGGTAACGACGGTAGCGTCAATACTATCATTACCGGAACGACAGACTGGAACGAATGGGAGCAACGTACCGGTTATACCAGCCTACAGGACTCAGGTAACGATGGATCTGTTGATCTTGGTTCAACCGGTGACCTGGAATACGATGCCAACCTGAACCTGCTCAAAGAAGTTTCCGGATTCGATAAGCCGTGGGATGGTACACCCAATAAAGTAGACACCTACGAATACACCTACACCTCTATTTCAACGACGCTGGAAGCCATTCTGTCCTTCCGCCGAGACTCAATCCGATAAGAAAACGTGACTCAATTACGGCCCTGCACAGGGCCGTTTTATTTGAAGCGGCGTGCATTCACTCCGACACGGCCAACCTACGTCACTGTCTACAGAGACGACAGAGCACGCGCCTGTTGCGAGTATGGAAAAAGCTGACGGAACACCAGCCCGGGGCGGGTTCATGAATTAACGACTCGGCAATAAGCCGAGGCTGGTCAACGGGACACCGGTTTTCTGTAAGGCGAGTTGCAAGGTTGAACGGATCACTTTCGGGTCATCCAGATTCAACAGCCCGTTCGCCACGGTTTCTGCCCAACCGGAATCGATTTGTCGAAGTACCGACTTAACCCGCAATAAATTCGCGCTGCTCATGGACAGGTTACGATAACCCAAGCCCAACAAGGTTACGGCACCCAGCGGATCACCAGCCAATTCGCCACAGACACTGACCGGGACATTTTTCTCTAACCCAGCCGAGACAATAATTTTTAACGCTTTCAAGACGGCAGGGTGCATGCTGTCGTAAATATCCGCCACCCGCGGGTTATTGCGGTCGACGGCTAACAAATATTGCGTTAAATCGTTACTGCCAACGGACACGAATTCGACCATCGACATAAATTCTTTGACCAGATACACCGCGGAGGGCACTTCAATCATCACGCCAACTTCAGGCACTTCAACCTTAACGCCCTCTTCATTGAGTTCGTAGACCGCGCGGTGAATCAACGCCAGGGAGTCTTCCACTTCTCCAACGCTGGTGACCATCGGCAACATGATGCGCAGGTTGTTCAACCCAAAACTGGCACGCAACATGGCCCGTACCTGCACAATGAAAATTTCCGGGTG
This sequence comes from Reinekea sp., assembly GCA_050293765.1. GTDB lineage: Bacteria > Pseudomonadota > Gammaproteobacteria > Pseudomonadales > Natronospirillaceae > Reinekea. Next base: position 77,424 of record JBNKNI010000017.1, on the reverse strand, counting down.
ATCCAGTGTGACGCGCAAACCACGCCAACCGAGAAAGGGGTTGTCTTCCACAATCGGGAAATATTCCAGGCTTTTGTCACCACCGATATCCAACGTGCGCATGGTGACCGGGCGCGGATGAAAGGCTTCCAGTTGATTGCGGTAAATTTTGGCCTGCTCTTCTTCACTGGGAAAGCGACCCAGCATCATAAAGGGGATTTCAGTTCGGAAAAGCCCGACACCGTCCGCACCACTGGCTTGGGAACGGATGATATCGGTTTGCAAGCCGGTGTTGATCATCAGATCGATGTGTTCGCCGTCGGCGGTTTCACCGGGCAGGTCTGCTAAGGCGTCCAGACCTGAAACGCGCACTTTTTCGTCACGTACCAGGTCTTCAAAATACTCACGTCGTTCATCGGTGAGATGGTAGTAAACATGACCGCGATAGCCATCAACCACCAGCTCATTACCGTCCAATTCCTGCCAGGGAATATCCTGAGCGCCCAAGACGGTGGGAATATTCAACGCTCGGGCCAGAATCGCCAAGTGGGAGTTGGCGGAGCCTTGTGCACAGACAATACCGCCGATTTTTTCCGGATCGAGAGAACCGAAGACGGTTGCGGAAATGTCCTGACCCACCAGAATACAGCCGTCGGGAATTTTACGTTCTGATTTTTCTTCCATCAGGTGGGTCAGCAAGCGCTGCCCCAGATCACGCATGTCAGATGCACGTTCGCGCAAATAGGCATCATCCATATCTTCAAAGTGCTGCACATAGCCCCGCATGGTATCGGCCAGCGCACTCAACGCACTTTCACCGGCGCGGATTTTCTCCTGCACGGTACCACCGACTGCCTGATCATCAAGAATACCGGCATAGACGTCGAATAAGGCCAGTTCTTCCGGTCGCAATTCGCCTTTCAAGCGCTCACGGGTATCGGCTAGTTCTTTGCGCAAGCCAGTAATGGCGGCGGCAAAACGATGCAGCTCTTCTTCAATGTTTTTAGCTTTGCCGTAACGGACGCTGTCAAGGCTGATCGTGGGGGTCACCACATAGGCTTGGCCAATGGCAACCCCACTGGCGCAGGCGACACCGGCAAAGCGAATATCGTTACCTGCCTGACCGCCCATCAAATTCATACCAGAGAGGGTGCCGGTCGCTTCCGCGTGTGCAATGATGCCCGCTAATTGAGCAGACAAGGTCACCAGAAAAGCTTCTTCTTCATCACGAAAGCGTTCTGCCTTGAAGCGTTGAACGGATAAAACACCCAGTAACTTACGGTTATGGATAATGGGTACGGCGAGCAGACCGTGAAATTCTTCTTCCCCGACACTGGGGACGTGATGATAATTAGGGTGCAAATTGGAGTTGGCCAGGTTCAGAGGTTCTTCACGCTTACCAACCAGGCCGATCATGCCTTCGTTTTTGGTCAAGGTCACTTTGCCGATGGCATCGTCCCGCAGTCCGTCGGTTGCCATGAGCACATAACGTTCAACGCTGCTGTCCCAAAGAAAGACCGTGCAAGCATCCACCTGCATGCCATTGCGAACCATGTTCACCAAACGCTGCAAGCTCAGCTTCAGATCGCGGGCACTGGTGACCGCTTCGACGACACGACGCAGTAAATTCAGTAAATCAGCCATAGGCTACCTGAGGTCGGGTAATTCTGGGCGCCAGCTCGGTTAATGCCTGACGGTAAACATCGCGCTTGAACGAAACCACCTTGGACAATGGATACCAATAGGACACCCAATCCCAACCATCAAACTCTGGGTCATCGCTGGCGTCAAATCGAATACGATTTTCATCCGATTTCAGGCGCAACAGAAACCATTTCTGCTTTTGCCCCACACAAATCGGTAAGGTGTTATGGCGGATCATTCGCTTCGGTAATCGATATTTCAGCCAACCCCGCGTACAGGCCAGTACATCGACATCGTGCGCTTGCAAACCGACCTCTTCCTGTAATTCGCGATACAACGCCTCAACCGGGGTTTCGTGTTGCCGGATGCCGCCTTGCGGAAATTGCCAGGCATCTTGACCAATACGACGGGCCCACAATACCTGTCCATCGGTATTGGTGAGTATTATGCCGACGTTAGGCCGGTAACCGTCTGAATCAATCATACTTGTTTATTCCATTTGAATTTCAGTGCACCAAAAATCCACAACCAGACATCTAGTTAAGGTTGTTTACCGACGAATATCAAACCACCCCTGTAACAACCCCGCTGACAGAATCTAACCTTTTTGACGGCCACAGTATGCCACAACCCATCCACCACAGACCCTGTCATATTCAACGGTCAGGCTGACGGCCTGCCTGGACTCGTCCCTTGCCTGATCAAAATCGCCTCCTGCCCCTACGGTGGCGTTAAAACGCAGGTTACGTCACAAAACATTTCAACTGCATTGTTCCATAAGCATCTGCAAAGCGCCAATGTCAAAAATGGCAACAAGCACCCTCACCTTGGCGTTAAGTGGACCCCATGGGTGAATATTTGTCGAAAGAAACCTGCACAGCCCTTAGCAAGCAGAGCGATTCAGGCTAGAATCTGGGCTTTTACGGTAGATGGATTTTATTGTGACTTTGGCTATTTTCGACTTGGATAACACCCTGATTAATGGCGACTCAGACCATGCATGGGGGCAATTTCTGATCAACGAATCATTGGTTGATCGCGCCGAAATGGAAGCCATCAACGATCAGTTTTTGGGGCAATATCAGGCGGGTACCCTCGATATTGAAGAATACCTGAGCTTTGCCCTCGCGTTTCTGTCTAATAAAAGCCCTGCGGAACTCGCTCCAATCCACCAGCGGTTTATGCAAACCATGATCGAACCCATGATGTTACCCGACGCGGAGCAACTTATTGAAACGCATCGCCAGCAGGGAGACACACTGCTCATTATTACCGCGACCAATCGGTTCGTTACCGAGCCGATTGCTCAACGGTTGGGTATTAATCACCTCATTGCGTGTGAACCAGAACTCAAAAACGGACGTTATACCGGTAAGCCAACTGGCATTCCCAGCTTTCAACATGGTAAGGTCGAACGCCTTGATATGTGGTTAAAAGAACAGCAACAGTCACTGGCCGGTGCCTGGTTCTATTCTGATTCACACAATGACCTACCTCTGCTGGAACGGGTCGATAATCCAGTCGCTGTTAATCCGGATGACCGGTTGCGTAAGCGCGCGCAAGAGCAGGGCTGGGCAATTTTAGATTTAAGGAAGAATACGTGAACAAAACCATTGCTGCGTTAAGTGTTCTGGCGGTAACTCTGTTCGGCTGCAGCGAACCAACGCCAACCGGCAACATCGACGATCGTACTCCGGTACCCGCGGTTGAACCCACGGCAGGGACACCTGAGCCGACCACGTTACTGGACTTCAGTGACGCTGCCCAAGCCTTTGCAACACTTGCGGCCGACGACAGCAAAGTCATGTTAAACCACTGTTCCGCCCTGCAGTCTGATATTCAGGCGTTTGTCGCCAACCCGACAGACGCCACGCAATCGGCGGCACAGGAAAGTTTTTTACCCTGCTACCAGAGCTGGAACGGCTTGGCACTTTTCTTTCAGCAACCGTTCGACCTGGCGGATAAAAAACCCTTCCGGAATCTTATAGACCTGATTGACACACACCCGTTTTTACCAGGTTATATCGATGGTATTCCCGAATACCCTTATAGCGGCCTGGTCCATGAACTGGATATCGACATCAATGTAGATAACCTGCGTGGTCAACACCGGCTGATGGACGAAGAATCAGCCTCGGTAGGCTTCCCGGTCATCGAATTTTTCTTGTGGAAAATGCCCGCTAATGAACATTGGCAAGCCACGCCGAATACCGATAACGCCACCATCGTTGACAGACGAAAAGCTTATTTAAACACGGCGACCGATCTTTTAATGGAGCACCTGACGCAAGCCGTACTGCGCTGGCAGACCAACGGTACGTTTGCATCGCTACCGGAACGCGCACAATTCTCGTTTGTACTGAAAAGCCTGCAGCGATTGTCGATGATCGAACTGCTCGCGGGGCAATTTGAAGAAGCGGTGTTTACCGACCCTGGCTGGTATCATACGGCACCATTCACGGGTTTTGGTCGCTCATTCATCACCATTAAACTGAAATCTATGCAACAGGTTATTGGTGACACGGAGGCGACGCAGTTCAGTGACTGGTTGGATAACAACCCGGATTTGCCCTTTACCACCAGCGATCTGCGCAAAACACTCACCGATGCCCTCACAGCGGTATCGGCTCTGCCCGAAAATTACCCATTCGACAGCAGTGCCGACGAACAATGGCAAGCCGCTCGGCAACAGCTCGCCCAACTGACCGTGTATTTCAGCCAACTATCCAAGCACTTTCAGGTGGCTATCGTTACCGAATAAGGTCCGCATAATCCGCCCGGGTGCTAAAGTCCAGGGCTGATTTGAGCGAATATGGCCTTGATATAGCGAGTTTCTTTGACGGCCGGCAACACTGGGTGATCCGCACCTTGTCCACCTTCCGCCAGGATCAGCGCATGCCGGTCGAGACTGCGCGCTGAGGCACGAATCATATCGCGCAACCGATCGTTTTCCAGATGCATCGAGCAACTGGCGCTGACGAGCAAACCGCCTGGGTTCACGAGTTTCATGGCCATGTCATTCAGCTTCTGGTAGGCCCGCTCACCGGCTTCAATATCTTTACGCCGGGCAATAAAGGCGGGTGGATCTACGATAACCACATCGAAACGCTGCTTCTCCAAACGCAATTGATCGAGCGTATCAAAGGCATCGCCCAGACGGGTTTGAACTCGATCAGCGCAACCGTTCAAGTCGGCGTTGCGCATAACGCCCTCTAAGGCCAGCTCGGAAACATCCGCACAGGTGACCGATGTCGCGCCATTCATAGCGCAGGTAAGGCCCCAACCGCCGAGGTAAGAGAACACATCGAGAACGGTTTTCCCTTTGGCGTATTGTGCGGCGAGCGCCCGGTTCGGCCGATGATCGTAAAACCAGCCTGTCTTCTGTCCGGTCATTAAAGGCGCCAAAAATCGTACGCCATTTTCAATTAATTCAACCTGTTCTGGTACTTGCCCCGCTGCAACCCGGACATAGGTATCCAAGCCTTCCGCAGTGCGCATCTTGCCATCGTTTTTTAACAAGATGCCGGTCGGTTGCACCAGTCGCTGCAAGTGGTCGAGAATCACCTCGAGCTGACGCTCCATGGCAGCTGTCGAGACTTGCACCGTTAAGATATCGTGAAAACGATCCACCACCAGACCCGACAGACCATCGCTGTCACCGTATACCCAACGGTAACAGGGGGCGTCAAAGCACATATCACGCAGCGCCAAAGCCTGTTTCAAGCGATTCTTTATGAGAGAGCTGGTCAGGTCGCGGTCTTGTTGTCGGGAGATCAAACGGCCGCAGATCAGTGCGTGGGGGTTAATCATGAAGCTGCCCACGCCCTTGCCACGAAAATCCACCGCATTCACCACGCTCCCTGGAACAAAGCCTTTCAGCGGCGACTTCTGGTTATCGACCTCGTTGTTGTATATCCAATGATGGCCTGCGCGCAGGCGTTTTTCCGCGCCTTTATTGAGATGGAGCACTGAGTGAGTCAAAGAAAACTTACCTATGAGTTAATTATCAGTTATGCCGAGCATCAAACCCAGCGACTGCTACACTTTTACCCAGTCCATTTAAACGACAATGAACCTACTATGAGCATAGAGCTGGATTCAGAACAGATCGAACAAATTCTACAGGGGATCAGCATCCCGCCGCAGCCGCAAATTATGGTTGACCTGCAGATGGAGCAGTTTCAGCCCACGCCTGATCTAGGTCGCATCGCCGACCTGATTGCGCAGGACGTCGGTTTAGCTGGCACAATGCTGAAAATCGTGAACTCGCCAGCCTATGGCCTGGCTAATAATATCACGTCGGTCACGCAGGCAGTGATGCTATTGGGTATTAAGTCCGTGGTAAATATTATCAACGGCATCAGCATCCGGGGAGAACTGAGTGACGAAGACATTGTCCGTCTGAACAATTTCTGGGACGCTTCCATGGACATCGCCTCCGTGTCCCTACATATCGCCAAACAAATTGGTATGCCTGCACCGGAAGACGCCTATTCGCTCGGTCTGTTTCACAACGCAGGGATTGTGTTGATGAACAAACGATTCCCAGACTACATGGACATCATGCAATCGGCCTATTCTGGTGAATTTGAGCGAATTATTGATGCAGAGAACCGCCATTTCAGAACCAATCATGCGGTCATCGGTTATTACACAGCGCGTTCCTGGCGGTTACCCAAAATCATCTGTGAAGCCATCAGCGAACACCATAACATTGCCAGCCTGTTTTCCCGTGACTCGGTCAGCGAGGCACCCAAAAAAACCTTACTGGCGGTGTTGAAAATTGCGGAATTCATTTGCGGTAACGCAAAGGTTCTCGGGCGGTGCGACGAGGATTTTGAGTGGCATCAGATCAAACGCTATATTTATGAATTTACCGGCCTGGGTGAATATGACATTGAAGCCATGATCGATGACTTCAAAGAAATGGGCATAGCGTCGGTCATTACCAATCACTAACGTCAGTCGGGATCGATCAACGCAGCCAACAATTTCGTGTCTCGCACGGCCACGAAATGCGGGTTCAGCATATTGCGTTTACCGTATTCCAACGGCGCGCCGTTCCATTGGCGGATAGCGCCTCCGGTCACCTGCAAAATAGCCTGTGGCGCCGCCGTATCCCATTCGCAGGTAGGCCCCAGGCGCGGATACAAATCAGCCTGACCTTCCGCCAATCGAGCAAATTTCAGCGCGCTGCCGACAGATTGTGTCGTTACGGAATAGCCGGCGCTTTGCAGACGCTCACGCCATTCACCCTTCCAACGCGAACGACGAGATCCGAGCGCAACCAGAGCCGACTGACAGTCCGCAACCGGCAAAGCCAGTGGCGATTCCGGGCGACCGGCAAATGCGCCAAAGCCCTCGCCGCCCCACCAGGCATCGCCCGTAGTGGGTTGATACATGAAGCCAAATATTGGCTGATGGTTCGACATCAGGGCGATATTAATGACGAACTCGTCGGTCTTGTGCAGAAACTCACGAGTACCATCCATCGGATCCACCAGCCAGTAGGTTTGCCACTGCGATCGCTCGCGGTAGGTCGGAAGTGCTTCTTCGGATATCACCGGGCACGATAGGATGTCCGGCAAACCGCGGACCAGAATATCGGACGACTGCAAATCGGCTGCGGTTACCGGCGTATCGTCTACTTTATTGTTCATCTGCCACAAGGACTCGTCGCGGTAAATCGCCAGAATGGCTTCACCCGCTGTTGCAGCTAACTGATACAGGGCAGCAACGTGCGCTTGGGTGAGCGCAGGTGGTTGCGATATGCTAGTGTTATCTGACTTCATAACCCGCTTAGAATCGTAATGACTGAACACGTTGAGCATTCTACCACGTCTGTGGTGACATCAAGCCAGTGGCAAAGCATTTCATGGGTATTACTGGACATGGACGGCACCCTGCTGGATCTGTGTTTCGACGATCATTTCTGGCAAACCGCCCTGCCGCAAGCTTACGCTGAACACCATCAGGTTTCCCTGGCGGAAGCAGATGCCTTTATTAACCGGATTGCAAACGAAAAATACGGGTCACTGGACTGGTATTGCATCGATTTCTGGAGTCAACAGGTTGGCTTCGACATTCGCCCGACTAAGCAAACCTTGGCCCACCTGATCGGTTTTAGAAAAGGCGCGTTGGCATTTCTGAAGTGGCTTAAACATCAGGGCAAGCACGTTGTTCTGGCCACTAATGCACACCCGGACAGCATCGCACTAAAAGACGCACAAACGGATTTAAGTGCCTGGGTTGATCATATCCTGCACGCACATGACGCCAATGCACCGAAGGAGTCCGCCGATTATTGGCAGTGGCTACACAAAAAAACGCAATTTATCGGTGAGCAAACCTTGTTTATTGACGATAACGACCACATTTTGGACGCCGCACACAGCGCGGGAATTGGTTACTGCATTGGCGTTAACACACCCAATTCAGCCGCCAAACCCAAAGCATCCCGCTATCCGGCTTTTGATCACTTTCAGGAATTGTACCCGCCTTCAATATGACAGAAACAACAGCACCCCAAGTACGATTGGACAAATGGCTTTGGGCCGCCCGTTTTTTTAAAACCCGGGCATTGGCCAAAACCGCAGTAGAAGGCGGCAAGGTGCATTACAACAAAGCACGGGCCAAACCCAGTCGCACCGTTGAAATGGGCGCCAGTATCCGTCTGCAGCTGGGTTGGGATGAGAAAACCATCATTATCCGGGAGATACACGACAAACGACGGGGTGCTCCTGAAGCACAGCAGATGTATGAAGAAACACCAGAATCCATTGAAAAACGATTGCAGCGGGCAGAACAACGTAAAGGGATGAATCTCTCGGCACAGTCGCCGGATCATCGCCCGAACAAGAAAGAGCGCCGTGACATCATGCGTTTAAAATCCAAACTCACCGATTAACCGAAAGGCCGTTTTCATGTCCAGTTCTGACCAGACTTTGCGCTTCCTCTTTGACAACACCCCCATCCGCGGCGAGCTGACGCAGTTAACTCGATCGTTCAAAGAAGTCTTGAGCAAACATCCCTATCCTATGCCCGTGCAAAAATTGCTGGGCGAATTCATGGCGGCTGCCGCCATGCTCAGTGACACCATTAAGTTTGAAGGCACGCTGTCGCTGCAGGTACGTGGCGCCGGCCAGGTGCGCTCGTTAATGGCAGAATGCCGCAACAATCAAGACTTGCGTGCACTGGCGCAATACAACGACGATTTCGAAGAGGGTGGCGCAATCTTAGGGGAAGGTCAGATGGCCATAACCATCGAGCCAAATCAAGGCAAGCGCTATCAGGGTATCGTGCCGATCAATGACAGCGACATGACACTCTCGACCGTGCTAGAGGATTATTTTCAGAAATCCGAGCAAATTCGCACCCGGATCTGGCTGTTCGCGAACACCAAATCTGCCGCGGGGTTTATGATTCAGGCGATGCCAGAATCGGCCAGCGTCAGCAGCCTTGATATGACCAACCAGGAGGACTGGGAACGCATTGTTCATCTGGCCAGCACCCTCACTGAAGAGGAAGCGCTCACGTTACCGGCGGAAACGCTGCTGCATCGTCTGTTTCACGAAGAAACGGTTCGCCTCTACGATCCTCGACCGTTGCAGTTTAAGTGCACCTGCAGTGAAGAGCGCACAGCCAACGCCATTATCACACTCGGCCGTGAAGAAGCGCTGCACATTGTGCATGAACAGGGTCACATCGATATCGATTGCCAGTTTTGCCATCAACGTTATGCGTTCAATGAGACAGACATTAATACGCTGTTTGACAACGCGTCCAATTCTTCACTGAACTGACACCCATGAGCGACTCAGTCTAACCGACAAGCCCGCGACCGGGCTTGTATTGGCCGAGATGATCGCCTCTTAACCTTCGGTAAACAGAGAATCGCCAAGTTGATCGACCATCGGTATTTTTAGAACTTATAACCACACAAAGCGCCTTTTACGGGCGCTCATGCGCTGTATAAACCACTGTATAGCACTTATATCTCGCCCTAATCTCGCCCTAAACTCACCGTTGAGAATTCTATAATTAACCGAAGAATTTCGTTAACACTAAAGTTATTGCCGACCCTACAGCGGCCAATATGAGTCCTTTAGTTAATTCTTCACCATGTTTCTTAATGAAACTGTCTTCTTTTACGGGGTCGTAAAGATAGAACTTCGAAGCTGCGCTTTTAAGTTGATAGAAACCGTAAACAGAATACGACAAAGATAACAGCCCAACACCAGCTCCTAAAAAGGCTTTGAACCAGTAATCGACACTATCCATCCACCAAACAATATTAGTTAATATCGCAAATAGAACAAAACTACCGAAAGAAATGTCCATTACATTCCTTTCAAATAAATTCAGTATTTTCCGTTTGTTAGGTTCTAATCTTTCAATTATCAGGCTAGCCAGACCACGACTCAGAATATTATTAGAATCATACTCAATCTCTGAACCGAAATGAGACAAAAAAACATCAAATCTTTCTTTTACCGCCGAAATAACTATATTCTTAACTGGTATGGCTCCTATTTCCCTGAAAACTAACTCAATCTCGTCAATATTCTCACTCGTATAATTTCTTGAATCGTATTCTAGGAAATGAATCCTTATTTCTCCCAAATTCTCTGCTATTAGTCTGGCAATAAAAGTGATTTCTTTCTTGTACAATATCACTTGCCCCAGCTTCTCAACTCTTTTTTTGCCAATCATCATTCGGATTCCAGACTATGTTCATAGGTAAGATATCCGACTTCACCTTACGTTGCCAAGCCAGAGAAAAATTCACTTAACCCAGATTTCAAAGCCTGCTCGATATCTGCCACAATTATCACCTTACCGTCATCGTATTTTGCAGAAACATTATTATTAGTGTTAGACCGGACGCTTTGACCAACCCCAAACCCGACGACAAACCCAATAAAAACAGCAGTACTAGTTAGAATTAAAGCCCTGTTCATCCCTTTCGCTCCAAATTGCCGATGCGGGCTTCATGACGCCAAAGAACATAAGCTATCAGTGCAGTTCCTGTATCACCTGCCGCACTCAAGAGTTGAAAAAGGTCAGCCATTTTGAGACGCCTTCAGTTTCTGGCGTATCACGTCAGCAATTAAGCCCGCAATAACAGCGACCGCGATAGCCTGAATAAACTGGTGCTTACTTGTCATCGGCTGTCACCTCCTCGTACACCTGGATACCAATATCAACACCGTTTGCGACCGTAACCGGGTTCAAATGAATGCCCGCCATACCAGCGGCCACGGTTACCAGTGCTATCAGCGCGCCGCGCTTCACTTTTTTCGATAGTTTTTTAAATGGATTTTTCATCAGTAGCCCATTTCCTCAAGTTTCTGTTTTTCATACTTTTCAGGCGGGTTCAGTTTATTCGCCAACCAGACACCTAAAGACCAGTCTTTTTGTCCGGTGACCGCTTCGCCCACGGCTTCAAACCCTTGGTTAAAAATATTGTCTTGGCTTACTGGGTTCACGGCTTCGCCCACGGCTTTTGCCGCTTTGGTTGCTTCGTTTTTCAGGTACCACGCCACACCCAAGCTCATAACGGCCAAAATGATGTAAGTCGTGTTAACCGGTGCCGCTTTTACGCCCATGAGATACCCTCGACAATGTCGTCTATTGGGTATGGGTTTTTCCCGTTTTCATGCACGGTCATTGCCGCAAACAATGCCGGGTAATTTTCGCGATTAATCACCTGATCGGGTTCAAGCCCTGTTTTTGCGGCTACGCTGGCAATGTAGGCCCCTGTGTCGTTTTCGTTTGTCGGTGCCCAAGTGGCAACAATCTGAGCCAGTGTTTTTACACCGCGCTTTCGGTAATTGTCGACAACTCGCGCCGCGGCTCGATAACCGAAACGATGGTCTGTGAATTGCACAAACGCCTTGTCCGTTTGCACGTCGGCCATGCCTTGCCACTGGTCACCGTGTCGGATATTCAGCGGGTTTTTGTTGCGAATGCCACGGGGTTCACGCATAACGAAATACCCCGCCCCGCTTGCGGTCACGACTCCGACCAAAATTAGTAGCCATATAGCCCCCCGATTCATTAGCAACCAGTTAAAACAGCTGGTGATTCAACATCGATAAAAGCGTCAAGCGTGGCCGTTCGGCTTGCTTCGCTGGTTGTCACTTCTACTTCTGCACGCAATTGGGTTTCGCCCGATACTTGCGACATATCGACAGGCACGGAATCACCGATTTCAATGACGCCGTTCAAGTTGTGCGACGCTGAATAAATGGTTGCAGCGCCTGCCATTAGGCGAACCGTCACAACAGCCGAAAGTGTCGCGCCGTCTGTTTTCAGGTTGTATGCAAATCGGGAAGGCTTATAAGACAAAATCGCCAATGGTCCGAGCGACGGTTGCAACACATCAGGCGTTTGCGTGGTTGCCACTGCCGACAGATCAACCGGCATTTTTGGTTCAAGCGCAAAGCGCGTTTTTCCTGCTAGTGTGCTCACAATGCACCCCCTAAAGTCAGTTCATTATCAATTTTTAAAATCAGTTCAGACGGCGCCATGATGCCGAAACTGTCAGCGATCCCAGCGGCGGCAAACGAACGGTTGCCCGTATTCACGGTTTTAAATGGAAGCCCGAAATCGTCGCGACTGGCCGTTAGCCCATAGACATGGTCCAGATAATCCGCTGGTGCTTCGCGTTTGAAATAAAATTCAATCGCCGCCTTGATCAGTTCGCCGGTCAAGGTGACACCCTCCGGCCGTTCGGTAGCAACAATTGCCGCCTTAACCTGGATTGGTGTTGATTTCAGCAACCCGGCGAATGCGCACCCTATCTTTGAAACACGAAATTCCGGTTTTGTTATGAATGGGAAAAACACCCGTTTGTTTAAACTGCTGCCGGAAAATGGCATATAAAACCCATAGTTGCCCGCCAGATGAAAGCCAATAATCCCGGTAGAATTTTCCCCAATTGGAGACGTTGAACTGGTGTAGGTCATCGTCGCGCGGTCAATAATATGTTCACCGCCACCATTGATACCGACGTAAATAATGGAACTGTCGTTCTGAATTCGGGCTTTCAATTCGTTACCGCCCAAACTGTACGACCCGCCCAGCATTTCAACCCGGATCACGTCACCCGTATTGCTTATTTCCGCAAATTCAATCTGGTTTCCGACACGGGCAATGCAAAAAATGGTTTCACTTTTCCAATCGTAAAACACAGTAACCGCTGCCGACTGCATCACGGTTGTTGTATCAATAAACAGTGAACGATTGCCGTCACCCGGCACCTTATACAACTTGCCATCAATATCTAAATGCAGATATCCCGCCACTGGTGAATAAGCAACGTCTTGACCGCTACCGCCAAATGAAGACACGTTAAAATTATTAAACCGTGTCCAATCTAAAGTCTCCGGATCAAATTCCCACGTCTCACCACCCCACAATCCCGACACGGTTGTCGAGTAATAAGGCTTCTGACCTGGACCGGTATAAGTAAACGAAAGGTGTGCGTTTGCGGCCATAATGACATTATCTGAAGAACGCCGAACCGACTGCGCGGTTGCGATCACATCACCTTTTTCATAGGTGTTCAGTACCAAATTTGTCGGCTCAAAAACCATTCCCAAATCTAGCCGTGTATCCGTTCTATAACTGCCGTCCGCTGCACGCAAAGCGGGTTCAATTTGAATTTCACCCTTGACGATAAAACGGTCAAAGTCGCCAGTACCAGCGACCAGAACAACACGCCGCACAGAATCAGAAAGGTTTTCAATCTCAAACCCGTCAAACTGTTTTTCAAAGCGTCGGCTGTCGCCCGCTTCCATACCCGTTGTTCGATCAAAGACAGTAACCGCGAACGTGCCAAGCCCTTCTTTCAAATAAATAAACTCACCACGAGTTTGAACATTGATTTTTTGACCTGGCTGCAGGATTTTTACGATATCACCGTTACTCATTTATTCCGTCCAAATACCAATGCGATACCCACGACCACGGCCACCGCTATTCCTACTTTCGTGACTGTTTGCATCACCGCCTTACCATCTGATCGGGTCGCCTCTGCTGCCACCGCCAAACCGTGATCAATCGCCCCGGTTGCTGTTTGCAAACTTAAATCCATAGCGCTTTGGTTTGACCGCAAAGCATCTTTGACCAGGGTTTCGGACAATCCGAAGGCACCAAAACCAAGATCAACGGCGGCTTTCATTGCGCCCTGATCCGAAAACGAAATGTCGCCACCCGCTTGAATCGCCCCGGCGTTATTGGTATTGACGCTGTGATCGTCGACACTGTTGTCAACTGACGCATCCATGCTGGAGCTGGTTTTACTGCTACCAAATAAATTCAAAGCCATTACTTGCGACCTCGTACGATCAGGTATACAACACCGACGGCAAGAAGCGACGCCAACCCGATCCCAATGACTTTAGGCACCTGGCTACCGGTCACGCTGCTCATCATCCAATCACTGCGACGGCCACCTACATTAGGGCCTGTGATGTTGCCGAAACTCGCTTGACCACCACTCGCGGTATCACCTGCATCAAGATTGAGGTCGCGCCCAGCGCTGAACATGTCGCTTAAACTTGGTGAACTCATGCCGACCCCTTACTTGTTAGCGACGATGATCAACGTGACCACGATCAACAGCACCCCGCCGCCAAACATAAGCGCCTTGGGGTTGCTCATGCCGCCAACGATATTTGAACTTTGCGCAGTTGGCGTACCCGCAATGTTCTGTGGCTGGTTTTGATCGGTTGTTTTCTCTGGCTTAGTGCTGGACAACTGATTGGCCAAACTACCTAAGAAAGCGCTACCGGCGTCTTTTGCGGCGGCACCAAAGCCGCCGTCCAAATCTGACTGAAACATGCCGCCCCCTTATTGGCCGAGCAAGCCCATATACTCAGGCCAGATTTTGATTTGTTCGGCACCGGACATTTCCAGCACATAGCGGAAGTCATTCACACCGCGCAAATCAATCTGTGCGCCACCGTACCCGAGCTCTGTGGTATCCATCACGAAGTAACCGGTTTGTGGTACCCGCACGCCATCCGCCTGAATCAATTCATTCAGTGCCTTCTTACGCTCGAAAACGACGTAAGTGTCTTTCTCGACTTTCAGTTTGGTGGTGTTGGCTGTTTTGATGAACACACGCGATAACAACGGCGATGTAATACCCTTGAACGGAATGTCTGAAATCTGCAATTCACCGGCACCGGCAGAGCTTCGAGTAAACGGGACACAGTGCAAAATCGCACCGATACCGCCTTCACGTTGCGCTGACTGCACAGAATCCAATTCGATTTTCGGATTGGTTGCCGCCGCATCGATGTCAATTTCCAGTTCAAAACTGGTAATGGCCTGCAACTGTGGCTGTCCCGCAAATTGCCCCGTGTTCACACAGGTTTCTTCTTCAGCGGGGCGCAATTTCAGGTTGCGACGGTCGAAAGGAATGGTGAGCACGCCGTTAGCTGCAGCCATCCCGGTGAACTGGTTCATGGCGTCGCGTTCTACCGCCGAATAACGATGAATGACTTTTCCGTTCGCCTTGATGCGAATCTCCGTCATTTGTGCCAGCGTTACGCCAGTGTATGAAATATAAATCAGGTGATAGGCCCGACCCGTTGGCAGTTTTGCCAGCGCGGTACCGCCAGCGGTGACACCTTCAGGGGTTGGGAGTCGTACGGTAATGCGTTCCATGTCGCTCTCCCTTAACCGTTGATGGCTTTGGCGACGGTAGCGTTACGCTTCGCCAATCGATTCACGACCGCAGTCGTCAGGATCGTTACGGCTGCAATAGTGCCGTACTTCATTAATGTTGCTTTGCTCATTTGGTTTCCACCTCTGGATTTGCCGCACCTTCACGGCGGTTTGCTTTCGTGGCTTATAGTCAGACACAAAAAAGACGCCGAAGCGCCTGTTGTTTTTGACCCCTACCCCTACGGGGTTGGGGTTTTGGGTTGTGGTGGGGCTGTGTAGCGGAATTTTTCGGCCAATCCGGCAGGATCACCCCCCGTGTAGTCTGGCCCTATCTTGTAAAACGTCAGGTCAGGGAGTGAGCGGGTACCCGCCTCTGGTAAGTCAACTTCATCGTACATACGCTTAGCGCCCAATCGCCGCAGACGACCCACGTAAAAGTATTTGCATTGATCGTAGACCGTGGAACTGACTTCCTGTGGCTTCTGACTCACCCCTAAAAAGACCATGCCGAACTTACGACCCCGACGTAACAATTCACCCAGGCGGGGTTTTGCCTTACCCGGGTTGGTCACGTCGGCCAACTCCTCTCCGATCACGACCGTTTCTTTGTTGCCATCGAGCACAGCGAATACCGCGCCACAGAAACGTTCAAACGTTTCCGGGCTGGCCTTACCGGAAAAAGCGACAGAGAAAGCCGCTTTTTTGCCGTTGAGCTTCAGGTATTCAATGAAGTCTGGCATCGAGTAAACGCGGTGTTTGACCAGGTGATCGTTGTCCGGATCCCAAGCGATCACACGCGGAATTTTCCACCGCTTCACCAGGGTTCGACCTACGTTACTTTTACCGGTACCAGACATTCCACAAAGAAACGTGTTTTTATTAGGCCGCTTCGGGTTCTCGTTTACTGCCATCGTTGGCCCCTTCATCGTTCTGAGCTTTATCGTGCTCATGTTTGCGAATCTGGGCATAGATACCGCCCGCCAGACCGGCCAACGCAAGCGCGGCTTGAATCTCAACAGCCCACGCGCCACCCAGGTGTATCCCATACTTTTGCAACAGAGGCGCGACGGACTCCACCACGTTCTCTTGCTGCTTTTTGGGAATGTCGACATACGGCGCAACGATACCCACACCGACGGAAATGGCACCGACCAACATAGCAGCTGCCTGTTGTGCGCCGATTTCCTCCTCTTGCGCCAGTTGCTCAGCGTGAGCCACCTCTGCTTTAGAAATGGGGGTTTCCTCCGCCGCTTCCGCCTCGACACTCAATCGGTCCAGTTCGTCCGCCATTGGATCACTGGATTGTTCTTTCTGTTTGGTCATGCTGCTACTCCTGCAATGATTAAAATCACGCCGACGATACCGGCGAAGACCACGCGACCCCGACCGCTACGGGGTTGGGGTTTTGGGGTCAGTTTGGGGTCAGCTTGGGGTTCAACCCCTTGAACTGACTGGGGTTTCGGGTCTGGTTCAATGACCGGTTCACCGGCCAGCGACTCAAACCCCGGTTTAAACGTGGTTTTTGAACGCAATAAGGCCTGACCGGCATTGCTTCCAGTCCACGACATTTTGTGTTTTGTCTCCGTGCACGATGGACAGCGGGTATACAGCTTTCCCTTATGCCGTCCGGATTCGTACATGTGCACCGATCGGGTACCGTCGCAGTGTTCGCAATGAACGGTACCGACTGGCGGGTTATTTTTGACTGACATTGAGTGCCTCCTGCAACCGCTCAACGGCTACGGTAAGGGTTTCGATCTGATCAATGGCCCGGTCAGCGAAACGTTCCAAAATAGGTTTCACCGCGAACGGTGAAGCGTCTTTTGCATCGGCGGCAATTTGCCGCAGTTCTAAGATATCGTCGTTCATTTGCTCTCCTGTCTCAGGCAAACGCAAACGAAAGCCCTGTAGGGCTGTCCGCATCGCGTCTCTGTTTTCGTCTTTGTTTGAGTTGTTGGTAGTAGGTTGTTTCTGGTATCGGTTCGGCTTTCCAACCGCGCCGAAGGCCGAAGGCCACCGGTAGCCAATAGGCTTTCATTTCGCCGTCTTTGTGCAATCGCTTCGGTGTGTGCTCTTTGCTGTATGGCTTTGCGGCCCAATTGAGGAACGAACCAAGCGCGCCGTCACCTTTCAGGATCAGGCTGTATTTTGTTGCCCTGGCAGGCAGGTCATTGATGAACTGACGAACCTTCACCAGCGCGTTACCGATGGCCTGTCTCTTTTTCTCTGGTGTCGCTTTGCCTGCTTTGGCTTCTTTGCGTATCTGTGCCGCCTGTTGGCTCAACTCAGCGCGTTTTTTGAACACGTGGCCATACTTGAACTGCATGAACCGGTAAACGTCACGTATGAGGCCACCCATTTCGCCCATCTGATAACGGCCTTCGCATTGCCAGCCCTCTGCGCGTGATGGTTTGCTGATCCAGTAACGATTGCCACTCACTTCTCCCTGATCGCTTTGCCCTTCTGCTTTGGTCAGGTAGCCAGCGGCCTTTGCCATGTACGCGCCGGCATGTTCGGCCTCTTTGATTTTTTCCAGATGGGCAAAGCCTTGACCCCACAACGATTCCAAACGCTTCGCCCAGGCTTCGAAATGACGGTAAGCAATGCGCCAACCCAGCAACACGTGCAAATGCGGGTTGTCTTCACCGGCTTCATTTTTTGGCACTTCAATCACCCAGCAATAGGGCAGTGGTTTCATGTTGCCGTTGTCGTCTTCCCAGTTGTCCGGTGCGCCGTGATATGGCTCCACCTTGACCCGTTGGTCTTTGTCGTTGGTGTACGAGAAGCCACGGCGAAACACCTGATTCGCTCCGTCGAAAAATCGCTTCACTTCTTTTTGGATGGTCATTTCACCAGCGGCGACACGTGCCCTAGCTTCGTCATCAAGTGTTAACGTCAGAAAGGTTTTATAACCGCCATGGCACTTCGCCATAAAGTCGCAACTGTCAGCAATGGCCCGCGCGCCTCGCATGGTGAGTTCTTTGGTTTTTCTGGCCCCGGATGCGTCCGGTGTTGGCAAAACGCTGAGCATGTTGGCTTGGGTGCGAATGCGAT
This sequence comes from Reinekea sp., assembly GCA_050293765.1. Taxonomy (GTDB): domain Bacteria; phylum Pseudomonadota; class Gammaproteobacteria; order Pseudomonadales; family Natronospirillaceae; genus Reinekea. The sequence goes on along the minus strand of JBNKNI010000017.1, from coordinate 59,067 downwards.
ATTCACCAGCCCAATTGCGGGACTCGATGATCGCGAAGCGACCTGGTCCCGTTTGATTATCGCGCAGGGTATCGGCGCGGCTATTCGCCTGCTGGCGGTTGTCGATTTCTTCGAGGCTGAGTTTGGTACCTATGGTGTTTTTTGTACGGCTGGTACGCAGTTCATCGAATTTTTCCAGCGCCGCCCACGGATCAGGGTTCTCTGATCGCCATTCGCTGGCGACTTCCTGACTGATGACATCTGCCTTATATTCGCGGGCTTCTGCCAGCATACGTTGCTGAGTTTTTAGCCCACCGATTGCAATCCAGTGTCGTTGCCACTGGTGCTCGAAAAAATTCTGTTCTTTGGCTAAATGCGCGGCTATTTCTGCGACTTTTGTGGGTGTCGCAGATTTCCGCGCCTTGACCAGCCTATGGGCTGCGGCTTCGCCTTCGCCCTGGTCTGCGCGTTCCGCGCAACCAAAAAAACCAGCTCGCGGCTGGTTTAAAAATTCGGGGGAATCAGGGTTGAACTGTCTAAGCATCGTTTTCCATTTCATCTATCAAAAATAAAACATCACTCATCGCTGAAATCCTGCCTCGCTCCCATGCACCAACTAAGGTTTCAATTGGTTGTTTGGCTTCGTTACGGTTTGCTTCACCCCGTACCAATTCGCAGTATTTGCGCAACTGTCTTAAAACCTCCGCTTTATCACTCACGTCGCCACCCCTTAACAATCTGCACTCGTTTCGCTGTCGTTGCTGTCCAGCTGATCGATGAAGCCCTGCAAACCAATCAGGAATTCAGAAACAGCTTTCGCTTTTTCAGCGACGAGAGGGTCTGCATCCAACGCCACTGCGCGGTTCACGTTTTCACGACATTCTTCAATGAACTGGTAAACCTTCGTCAGCTTGTCTTCAGCCTCCTGCAGAAAACCATCCTTCATTGCTAACTCAGCAGTCGTGTCTTTTAGGTCTGTACGCAGGGTTTCGATAGTCGCTTCCAGCTCTTTCTTTTTCTGGATCATATGACCGTGGATCATGGGATTTTCCTTTTAGGTTGGTTGGTAGGTTGATTACTTGCCTTGCATGACTTTTGAAGAACGACTTAGGCGGTGCATTTCGTTCACGATGTCGTGCCGCAGTTGTTCCGGTATCCGTTCCCATGGTCGAGCGGCTAACTCTGCCCGCGCATCGACTGGCGCCACAATTGCCGACACTTCCGACAAATCCGCTTTGCGGTTCCAACAGGCGGCAATCAGGTACACACGGAATTTTTTGTTTTCGCTGGCCCACCACTTGGATTGCGTGATCTGTTCAGATTGGCTCCGGGCACCCAGGGTGTCCCGAATCGCTGAAATTCTTTGGTGAGGCTCAAGCCGTGGAAGGACGTTGAAGTCAGACATGCTCAGCCCTCCAGTCCGTAGTTTTTCAACTGGTTGTACTCGGCCAAAGTGCCGTTATCCATGCGGCGGCGGAGATCAAACAGTTCCTTGTCGATCTGGGCACGCTTGCCCACCTTGCCCACCGGTAGATATCCCTTTTCGCGCATTCCGCGCACGGTATCGGGTGTTAATCCCTCTAATTCTGCAAATTTCTCAATGGATACAAATGTGCTACCTAGCATATATTCACCTGCTACTTTGTGGCTTACCGTGGTTTTTAACCCCTCTAAGCCGTTAAACTATTCGGTTAACGAGTTTTAATGGGTCGCTTTTGCGACCCTTGGGCGAATATATGGTCGCAAAAGCGACCCGTCAAGGATTTTTTTTATGAAATTCAATGAACGGCTGAGAACGGTCTGCAGTGAATCAGGGATAAGCCTTAAGAAAATCAGTGACTTAACAGGCATTGGATACACGAGCCTAAAGCACTATTCCCAAGGGTTAAGAAATCCAAAGATCGAACAAATCCAAAAAATCGCATCCATCCCAGAATTGGAACCGTGGCGCGAATTACTACTTGAACAAAGTGAACTCAGCCCTGACGAGACAGAGTTTTTAGTGTTGGTGGGCCGGATGAAGGCTCAAGGGAAACAAGCTGAGCTTGATCAAATTTTGGCCGATATGAAGCGTCTTTCAGGCGCCGAATAAGTTCCTTTCGGATGGGGGACTTCAGTTCGCGATACTGTCGCAGCATTGCACTCTCCTTTTTGACTACTGTATAAACATACAGTGTTTTTGTAAGGTTTAAAACTGGTCATTTAATCCAATAGTGCGATCGGAGATTTTCAGAAATGGCTGTATACAAAATTGACACCGGCTATCAGGTTCGCTTCGCCTTTGATGGTAAACAGTACAAAAAGAACGCAAAGACCAAACGTGAGGCGCTGGCATGGGAAGCCAGCACCAGAGCCAAACTGGAACGGGGTGAATCGCTCACGCCAAAGAATGATAAGCGCCGGCTTACCGATCTGGTGGAGCAGTGGTATACCTTGCACGGTCACAGCTTAAAAACTGGCCGTAAACGAGTAAAGGAACTAACGACCGTCATCAATGAGTTTGGTAACCCACTCGCGGCAAAATTCAAAGCCAGTGACTTTGCCAACTGGCGACTGGCCCGACTGGAAAGCGGAAGTAGTGAGAACACGGTTAACCATTACCACACATATCTAAGCGCCGTATTCGCGGAACTTATTCGCGTCGATGAATGGCAACTTGGCAACCCTTTAACCAACCTGAAAAAACTCAAGATGGCCCCTCCAGACACAACCTATTTGACTCCGGATGAAGTAAACCGGCTGTTAAAGGCGTGTGAATCGAGTAAAAACAAACAGCTTCTGGCAACAGTAAAACTGTGTCTGGCGACAGGCGCACGTTGGGGTGAAGCTGCCGGTTTGCATTGGCAAGACGTGGACCCAGACCGGGTAACCTATACCGACACTAAGAACGGAACTAACCGAACGGTACCAATTGACCTGGAGATGTATCAGGAACTGAAACGTAGAGGCAATCAGAGCGGTTTTGTCTTCAATTCGACGGATAACTACCGAGCATTTACCTCAGCGCTTTTGCGAGCCGGTATCGAGCTCCCCGCATGGCAAAAAACGCATGTGTTACGCCACACCTTCGCCAGTCATTTCGTGATGAACGGTGGTGACCTTTTGACGTTACAAAAGATATTAGGGCACAGCTCTTTGGACATGGTTTTGAAGTATGCGCACTTGGCACCAGACCACTTAGACAAGGCTCTGAAATTGAACCCGCTGAAAACAATCTCGCCCTTTTCTCGCCCTCAGCCGAATTTCTGGCCTATTGTGGCACAGGAGATTAACACCCCCCAAAACGACGAAAGCCCCACAGCTAAAGGCATGTAGAGCTTTTTAAGAAGCGATTCAACTATCAAATAATGAATCGCCAAGTTGATCGACCATCAACTTGGCCTTCATCAGACAAAACCCCTTCGCTTCATCCAGATCCCCAACCAGGTCCGCCCGAACGAAAGTATGGCTGCGAGTTTGATCAGCCTCGCCTTTTTCTATGCGTCCACTGACGCGATATTGACCACCTTCCGGAATTGGTGTCGCCGCGATGCGAAAACCCCGATATTCTTCCCATTCCAATTCAGCTGCTTTCGCCGGTTTTTTCTTAAACCATCCAAACATAGTGTTACCTTGTTATTAGTATTGTGACTCCGTCCGCATTATCTGGCGTCAATATCCAACTGAACAGAGATTTTCCGGTTATTTTTGTAACACACTTTTACAATCCTCACGAATGACATGCGGAGTGTTACCTCACAACTCATAGGTGTTACCGATAGTCACGTCTGGCCTGGTTTGTGTCCCGCCCCTCTGATCACTATTTAATCAATACCTCGTAACTTGTTGATTTTAAAGGGTTTATTACTTTTGGCACGGCGAATGCTATTACTACCGCACAACGATTAGAAGACACCCACAAACAAAAACAAAAATAGGGTGGATTAGAAAATATCGGCGCCCATCCAAAAACAAGAAAAAGGGCGCTGTTTTTATTTCCAGACTAACAAAAACAAGAACTTACACTGGAAATACGTCGAACTTAGACATTAAGCTTTTCAAACAAAAACAAGATAAAAAGCGCTGTCTACTCCATTTCCCCCTATTTCCCAGACATACTTAACTATAGTGCGCCCTTATAACCAGCCAGTGGCTTCGCGTGTCACGATATCTTGTAACAAGGTCATGCCAAGCGTGCTGTCATTCAGGCACGGTAACACATCGCACTGCTCGCCCCCGGCTTCCTTGAATACCTCGACCCCTTCCATCGCAATCTCCTCCAACGTTTCCAGGCAATCGGTCGCGAACCCGGGCGTCAGAATCAGTAAATTCTTAACACCTTGCGCGGGCAGCTGACCAAGCACATCCACCGTATAGGGCTCCAACCATTTCGCCGGACCAAATCGACTTTGGAAGGTGATTAAAACATCTTCAGAGGATTTGCCCAATTTTTCGGCCAGTAATCGGCCTGTTTTCTGACATTGGCAATAGTAGGGGTCGCCTTTGCTAAGCGATTGTTTCGGCAAGCCATGGAAGGACAATAAGATTTTTTCATGCTTAAGCGGGCTGTGCTTTTGAAATTCCGCGACCTGAGCCGCCAGTGCGTCAATGTAGGCCGGCTGATCGTACCAAGGGTGCGCGATCCGTAACGTGGGCTGCCAGCGCAGTGTCTTAAGATGGTCAAAAACCGCATCCTGCACAGACGCAGTGGTCGTGGCTGAATACTGAGGGTAAAGGGGTACGATCAGTATCCGGTCACACCCCTGCTGCTGCAACGCGGTCAGCCGGCTGGCAATACTCGGATTGCCATAGCGCATGGCGTAGTCGACAATCAGGTCAGGAAACAACCCAGCCAGCTTCTCTGCCTGCGCGCGAGTGTAATAGCGCAACGGAGATTCATTCACATCCTTTAACCAAATTTTGGCGTAGGCTGCCGCCGACTTTTTGGGTCGGGTATTCAATATGATGCCATTGAGCACAAACCACCAAACCACCCTGGGTATTTCCACGACGCGTGGATCGAATAAAAACTCTTTCAGGTAACGGCGAACACTTTTCGGGCTGAGGTCGTCAGGTGTGCCTAAGTTTACCAATAGCACACCAGTGCGGCCGGATTCAATTGTCGGATGGTCAGAGGGACGGGTCATAGTAATTGCAACTAATATGAAAAGAATGTAAGTGTAACCAGTACGTTAACAAATAAGAACCGGCTCACCTTACCTTTGCTTGCACACCGAGGTCCGGACCCAACCGAGTTATCGACGACATGAACCCATGGATACTGTTTGCCTTTGCGGTACTGTATTTTATTTTGCTGTTTTGCATCGCCCTTTACGGCGATTCCCGACGCGGTAAAAACAAGACACGAGCACACAGCCACCTGATCTACGCGCTATCGCTGGCAGTATACTGTACCAGCTGGACCTTCTATGGTGCGGTAGGCACGGCTGCCAATGGCGGCTGGGACTTCCTGCCCATCTACCTTGGACCACTGCTGGTCTTTGTGTTCGGTCACTCGGTCATTCACAAAATGATTCGCGTTGGTAAGCGGCAAAACACAACATCCATTGCCGATTTCATGGCCTCACGCTACAGCAAAAAACGGGGAATCGCGTTGCTGGTCACACTGATCTGCACCACCGCCGGCATCCCCTATATCGCGTTACAGCTGAAAGCGGTCACCAACTCCATCACCATTCTTTCCACCGAAGCGGCCAACCTGCCTTTTCCAATATCCAACACAGCCTTAATCGTGGCGGTTTCCATGATCGGTTTTGCCATATTGTTCGGCACCCGGCAGGTGGACGTGTCGAAACATCACCATGGGATGATGCTCACCATTGCGTTTGAATCGATCGTTAAATTAACCGCGCTTATCGTGTTGGCGCTCTATGTAATTTTCGTTTTTTACAGTGGTCCGAACGAGTTCGCCAGCGAACTGGTGGCGACCGAAGCTTTTCGATGGAATGGTCTGAGCTTAAGCTTTATTACGCAATTGTTGCTGGCGGCCTCTGCGATAATGGTTTTACCGCGCCAGTTCCACGTCATGATCGTTGAAAACACACACCTTGAACACTTGAAAACCGCCCGCTGGGTATTTCCACTTTATCTGGCGTTGATCAGTCTGGTGGTGTTACCCATCACCTCAGCCGGGCTGCGGCTCTTCTACGGCAGTGGCATCGATGCCGATACCTTTGTTTTGATGTTGCCGCAAGCCAGCGGTCAATTGTGGCTAACGGTCCTGGTCTTTATCGGTGGGTTTTCCGCGTCAATGGCGATGATCGTGATTACCACGTTAACCCTTTCCACCATGCTCAGTAACGATGCGGTTTTGCCGTTTCTGATTAACAAGCGGTTGTCCACCGACACCCATGAGGTCGGCCCCTGGCTGATCTTCATGCGCAGAATCATCATCAGCGCGGTCATATTGGTGGCTTGGGCCTACAACTTACGCTTTGGTGAAACCGAAGCGCTGTCGGCGATCGGCTTGCTGGCATTTTCACTCGTCGTGCAATTGTTGCCCGCACTGCTCGGAGGGCTCTACTGGCGTAAAGCACACGTTCAGGGCGCTTATGCGGGTATGATTCTGGGTAGCCTGATGTGGACATGGACCTTACTGGTGCCCATGCTGGAACAGGCTGGTTTTGTTTCAGAAAAGCTGCTCATTGAGGGACCGTTTTCCGTGCATTGGCTGCGCCCACAGGCGCTGTTTGGTTTCGCGTTTAACGATCCACTGTCGCATGGGGTGTTCTTTAGCCTGCTGTTTAACATTACCGCTTTTATCTACTTCTCCCGTCAGGCAAACACGACACTGGCAGATCGCTTACAGGCCTCTGCCTATGTACAACTGGATGAGCACCTGAATCGGGGCAATCTCAGCAATAAGGACCCACAGGTTAAAGCGGGCGAGCTGGTAAGCATGCTTGAGCGTTTTGCGGGCATCAACCAGACCCAACGCTGGTTAGAAGATTTCGAACGTGTTCATCACATTCGTTTGCTGCCAAATGACGTGCCATCGGCGGATTTCATCCGATACATTGAGCGCACCTTATCGGGTGTCATTGGGGCCAGTTCGGCGCGCGCCATGATGCATTCGGCGTTGGCGGGTCGCGAGTTACACCTGGAAGATGTGGTCACGTTTTTCGACGAAGCCACGCAGGCGATTCAATTCAACCAGAAGGTACTGTCATCCACGCTGGAAAACCTCGATCATGGCGTGTCGGTAATCGACCGGGATTTACGACTGGTCGCCTGGAATCGCAAGTATCTGGAAATGTATCAATACCCTAAAGACCTGATCCGCGTGGGCACTCCTATTGAAGACCTGGTTCGCTATAACGCGGAACGCGGCGAATGCGGTCCGGGCACAGTCGATGAACACGTACAGAAGCGCCTGAACCACCTGCGATCCGGCACCGCACATCGGTTTATTCGTATGCGCAATAATGGACGTGTCACTGAGATCCGGGGTAACCCCCTGCCCGGAGGCGGGTTTGTCACCACGTTCAACGACATCACGGAGTTTGTCAAAGCGCAAGACGAATTGCAGGAAGCCAAAAACAATCTGGAAAAGCGAGTAGAAGAACGCACAGAAGAAGTTCGCCAGGTAAATGAAGACCTGCGTGCAGAAATCGCTGAACGTGAACGTGCTGAGGCCATGATCATGGAGGCGAAAACGGAAGCCGAACTGGCCAATGAAAGTAAAACCCGTTTTCTGGCCTTGGCCAGTCATGACATTCTACAGCCGCTAAACGCAGCGCGACTGTATAACACTGCCCTGCTTGATCAGTGGCCTGACGAACCGATTCTACCAAAGCTGGAAAGCTCGCTACGAACTTCAGAAGAGTTAATATCAACCTTGCTCGAAATTGCCAAACTGGACGGTAATCCTCAAACGCCGGTTATTGAACCGGTCGATCTCAACCCGATTTTCACCTCCATCAACGATGAATTCAGTGCCTTGGCGCAGGAGAAGAACCTGCGTTTGATTGTCCGGCCGACCAAGCTCTGGTTGGCCAGCGAAGGCAGACAATTGAGACGTATCGTTCAGAACCTGGTATCCAATGCCATCAAATACACTCGCCAGGGCGGAATTCTACTGGCAGCCCGCAAACGGGGAGATCAGGTCGTTATTCAGGTATGGGATACGGGATTGGGCATTAATGAAGCCGACTTTGAACGGATTTTTCATGATTTCAATCGCCTGGATCAGCATCGGCAAGAAGCTCAGGGCGTTGGCTTGGGTCTCAGTGTCGTGTCCCGCATCAGCCAGCATCTGGGGCACCAAATCAAGGTTCAGTCAGAACTGAATCGCGGATCTTGTTTTAGTTTAACTGCCAACTGCGCTCCCGCAGCACCCAGCCAGCCCACCACGAGTCACAAACCTTCGCGGGCGAACAGCCTGTCACTGACGGTATTGGTCATCGATAATGATCCGCAAAATACCGATGCCTTGAAAACCGTCCTGAGTAACTGGGGATGCGACGTCTGGACCGCCAGCACGGCTGAAGAAGCTTTTGCAGCACAGCAACCCGATCTGTTAATTATTGATTATCATCTGGGTGAACAGCTGACCGGCTTCAGTCTCTCACACCAACTGACCGAACACTGGGCTGCGCAAGTACCAACGATTCTCGTCACCGCTCATACCGAAGCAGATATCAAACAGCAGGCAGCCAATATGGGGATGGCCTATTTGGCCAAACCGGTCAAGCCGGTAGCGCTGCGGTCATTGATCAAAACACTGCTGCCTTAGCCTCAAAAGCCAGCATAAAAAGGGCAATACCGAATAGCACCTACTTAAGCTTGATCAATGGAATATGCATCAATGTGTGACTTGGTTTCGCTGAGTTTTTTAACTTCAAGTACTAAATCTGTTTCGAAGACTATGGTTCCGTTTTAAACCAAAAGATTTCTTGGAGGATTTTTCTTTCCAAGGGGAGATCCCCTTGCACCCCCCTTTTGTCGCCCGCTTTGGTGTTCTGCCATGCCAGACACTTTCTTCGAACGGCCGCTTGAGCGTGCGTCCCTGCACGCGCGGCGCTTACAAGGGCATCCATGCCCTTGAATCCGTTGCGATATGTCCGCCATGACATCCAAAGCAGATGCGACGAAACCGTTATTTACGCCAGTCCTTGGTACATAGAATTTAAAAGTTGGTTTTATCTATCGAGAAAGTAACTCTTGCTGCGGTTTTCTCCGCCTTTCAAACGACCACGCGAAGCAATTCTCGTCTCACAGGTTGTTCAAGCGGGAAGCTTGCGCAAGAGAGTCGTTTATGGCGGCGGCTGGGATTGTTAAGGACCGAGCCCGAATCGTCGGACCGGTTCGGCCCTTGACGGCGAAAAACTCCCAACGAAACCAGGTCACTGCATGATGCAAACGTTTCAGATACAACCTAGATAAGCTCAAGCAAGCGCCATTCCGGGCAGTACCCGTTAACGCGCCCATAAAATGAACAATACCGCAGCCAATCGCAGACAGATTGCAACGGTTCGTCTGAAACTCATCGGCATGTTCAACAGCGATATCAAAATAAAACTGACGATTGAGTCTAAAGAATAAAGAAAATCACTCTCAATTAGACATGGCTATGCCGAATGAGAAACAGTCGACTGTTTTATTGGTTGATTGTGGATAAAGTCAGGGGTTCGGGGAGAGGATACGACCATGTACAGACAAAAATTGACCGACGTTCCAGAGCATATTCTGGCACAACCTGCCAATATCAAGAGTGGTATCCAATGGCAATCTGATTACAACATTGCCGCTTGGTTCCGCTTCAAGCAGCTGTCACACGATATGGTTAAACTGCATTTACACTGGAGCGATAGCACTGGTGAGCATTCTGTGTGTATCGACCAAACCGTTATCAATTCCGCTTCGCTGCTACTGTCGGGCATTGCGCGGGTCAAGGTCACAGGGCCTATCCAGAAAATGAGTGTCGCGGTTGAAACCAGCAACCTGAGTTACACCGTTGACGAACTGTTTGTGCAACCTGCCAGACACTTGCAAGACATCAAACAAGCCTGAACCTTTAACACCACCTGAAATCAGCCCTGGGCTTTATCTGCCCGCCGACTGATTCAAAAACAGCCCTTCTACGCCTTACTGTACACTGGCATGTCGACGATATCGGTCAAGATAGGCGGCAGCGTATCGTCGTCTACCACAGAAACGTCGACCATGTCTGCCAAGCTTTGCGGCAAGTCATCAAACGCCAATCCGGTAGAACGCTTCAGATGCTCCAATGCCATTTCTGGTTTGACATCGTATAAACGAATGACATTGTCTTTTACTGCTGTCATGTGTGACTCCGTTCGGAACGACTCTTGTTATCGAGATTTTGCTAAATCCGTGCCAATTAGGGATGAATTTTAATCACTCTGTACCCATCGCCACAGTTTCTCAAATTTCCCTGATTTTTAGCACCCTATTGACGGAATTTAAACGAAATTAATGACCAATGGCGTATTCCCAGTGCAGACGCCGGCACCCAAAACTGTTATTTGGATCACAGAGAGGACGCCAATTAGGACCGGATGTGACAATTAGGGGCACCATGCCCGTGAACGGCGCCGACATGGCCAAACGCGGCCACCTCGGCTTATACCGTCAATGGCGGCTCGACATGAAGTTTGTTCGCTAGGATCACCGCCTGGGTACGGTTCAGAACATTTAGCTTTCGGAATATGGCGGTAACATGAGCTTTCACGGTGGCTTCAGAAATATCCAGATCATAGGCTATCTGCTTGTTTAGACGCCCATCTTGCAAATGTCGTAACACCCGCAGTTGCTGATCCGTCAGCTCATTTATACGACGCGCAATATCCTGCAGTTCAGAATCCGTCTCTAAGTCGCCTTCTGGCCAGAACTCACCGCCTTCTAAGACGCTTTTTACAGCCTGCATAATCGAATCTGCCGCCAGGGACTTGGATATAAAGCCAGCGCCACCGCAGGCTTTGGCTTTCGCGATAACAGATTGATCATCGTTGCCCGAAATCACCAGAACCGCAATGCTTGGGTACAACTTTCGCAATTCAAGCAAACCCAGAAAACCGTCATTGCCGGGAAGGTGCAGATCAAGCAGTACCAGATCAATACCTTCGTCATCTTTCAGCAGTGTCATGGCTTCTTCGAGTGAGGCTGCAAATTTTATCTGGCCAGGCTCGACCAGTGACAGCCGTTCTGGCTTCTGTGTCAGAGAGAGCTTTAAGGCATCTCGAAATAGCGGATGATCATCGACAATTAAAACTCGATCCACCGGAGTACTCCTTTAATTAACCAGCTCACCGTAAAGGTAACCGGAACAACTGGACAGTTCGAATAACATACGGCTGTAAGACACGGTCAATTTAGGGATCAGCTTGCCTAATTCAGCCATCGCACCCTGATCTTTCAGGTCTACCCAGAGCTTAAGCTGAGTTTGCGACCGCGTCAGCGTTTCGGCGATTCCAGCGTAAAGGGCTTTTAAATCCGTCATGGCCTGATAGTCGCTGGCTTGTGGAATATCACCACTGCTGCAAGCGACAGCACGAATAGACAGCTTCGAGGCTAAGTCCACATACTGATTGAACTGATTTACGTAGAAGGCTTTAAATTCGGGGCTTTCGATGCTGCCACTACCACCCCATTCTTCAAAGGCTATGGTTGGCACTTCCAAAGAAATCTCGTTGAAGGCGTCAAGCAGGTCACCCGACTCTGTCGCAAAAGCAACAGAACTCAGCATGAGCAACGTTGCCATACTCTTTCGTAGAATACCCATTGGTAACACCATTTTTTGTATTTATTTTGGCTGATTGTCACCCTTTTTAGGGGTCCTGTCACTACATTGACAGGTTTTATTAAACCGCGCGTCAGCCTGAGTGATACAGTTTGAGTGTCGTTTGGCGGCAACCTTGCAAACCGATTAAACAGGCTTCAATCCATTATTATAGTCAATTCTGATGCTGAGCCAGACGATATCGTCCGGCGGCATGCATGACGTTCGGATCAGAGCTTATCCAAGCCCGCTTGAAACGCAGCGATTAGATCGTCGCAGTCTTCGATACCAACAGATACCCGTATCATCTGGTCACCGATGCCAAACTGCTGCCGGTTCTGCGGCCCCATTTCATAGAAAATGGTGCTGGCCATCGGCAACGCTAAAGTCCGGTTATCACCTAAGTGCGTGGCATTAATCACCAGATCAATGTTATTCAGTAAGGTGGCGCTGTCGTATTGCGGCTGCAGATCGAAACTTAAAATGGCGCCAAAGTGCTTGAACCATTGTTTGGCCTGATTATGCTGAGGGTGCTCCGCCAATCCCGGATAATAGACCTTAGCTACCTTGTCATGACGGTTCAGTAGATTCGCCAGCGCGAGTGCATTGCTGCAGGCCCTGTCCATGCGTAACGCCATAGTTTCAGCGCCGACAGCTATCTGGTAGGCGCCGTCAGAGCTCAGGGTTCCGCCCATATCGCGCAAGGCTTTTTTCTTCACCTGCGTCAGGGCCCACTTTTTCACATCTCCTTTGCGATAGGCGGTAAAGATATTGGGATATTCCTGCCAATCGTAGCAACCCGTGTCGGTTATCGCGCCACCCAACACCGTGCCGTGCCCGCTGAAATATTTGGACAGACTGTTCATCACCAAACCGGCTTTGACCGTCTTTGGGTTAAACAGATAGGGGGAAGTGATGGTATTGTCGACAAAAAACACCAACCCCTGCGCCTCACACCAATCACCGATCGCAGCCAAGTCCGCGATCTGTGTACCCGGATTGGCGATGGTTTCGGCAAACACCATCAAGGTGTTATCCCGTTTGGCCTGCTTAACCTGTTCCGCATCGGTAGTATCCACAAACGACACCTCAATGCCGAAGTTCTCCAGCGTCGTCAGCAAACTGTGTGTGTTACCAAACAGATATTTACTTGCAATCAGGTGATCGCCCTGTTTGAGCAATGCAAAGAATGCAGCACTGAGGGCTGCCATTCCGGTCGCGAAAACAATGGTACCCACCGCTTGTTCGGCTTGAGTGATCATGGATTGCAATGAATCGATGGTGGGTGTGGACTGCCGGGCATAGGCATGTCCCACGGCATTGCCCTGGAAAACGTCAATCAACCCCTCTGTTGTTTCATAGCCGTAAGGGACACTGTTGTAGATGGGTGCGTGAACCGGACCGTCAGTGAAGCCCTGACGACGGTCATGATGAACAATTCGGCTGGTAAATCCTTTAACTTCGGTCATTTTGTTACCACATTAAATCATCAGGGATAACGAACTGCGCATACGGATCATCTTCCGCGGGCGTTTCGTCTTGCTTGTCAGACACCATCAGCACACTGGCGGCACTGCGCTCGGAAATTTTCTCGGCCACCTGCTGAGTGACGACATAATAGCGGCCATCGGCAGTTGCAATGGCAAGCTTGCCATTGGCGAGGTCATCTTGAATTTTTTCAGTAACGTAGATGGTTTTAATTTTATTGTCGTTGCGATCTGCGAAGTTGAACTTAACGTCGCCTTCGTCAATTTTGATGTGGGTCCGCTCAATAATTTGGCGTACCTGTGCCAGTAGGGCTTTTTCGTCGGCCTTACGCTGTTTTTCAAGATTCAGTAATCGATCCCGTTCCGCCTTTTCTTTGCGCGCTTGCTCGACCGACGCTTTGGTCTCATCAACCACCTCAACCTTGTGCTTGCGATTCTGTTTTTCCTGCTTACGCTTTTCGGCCTTGTCTTTCTGGATTTGTTTTTTATCAGCCAGACCTAAACCCATGAGCTGATCAGCGATTGATTTTGCCATTAGAATACCCTTAAACCGAGAGGCAACATTGAAGCACATTTGCGGCATCGGTTAAATGCACGAAGGTCAGAGAGCCATAAAAAAGCCGGTCATTTGACCGGCCTTTTCAGCAGACAGCAACAGACGCTACTGATTCATTCGCTCTTCGATCAGGACGTCTACAACAGACGGATCTGCGAGAGTTGAGGTATCACCCAAACTGTCATACTCGTTGGCGGCAATTTTGCGCAGAATACGACGCATGATTTTGCCAGAGCGTGTCTTTGGCAAACCATCTGCCCACTGAATTAAGTCCGGTGTGGCAATTGGGCCAATTTCTTTGCGCAGCCAAGCTTTCAATTCGGCCGTCAATTCTTCACTGGGGTAAATACCCGCCATCGGGCTGACATAGACATAGATACCCTGCCCTTTAATATCGTGAGGGTAACCGACCACGGCGGCTTCAGATACCGCCGGGTGCGCAACCAGAGCGCTCTCGATCTCTGCGGTACCCAAACGGTGCCCGGAGACATTCAGAACGTCGTCTACACGACCGGTAATCCAGTAGTACCCATCCTCGTCGCGACGTGCGCCGTCGCCAGTGAAGTAAGTGCCCGGGTAGGTGCTGAAATACGTTTGGATGAACCGCTCGTGGTCCCCAAACACAGAACGCATCTGACCTGGCCAACTGTCGAGCAAAACGAGATTCCCCTCGACCGCTCCTTCCAGTTCACGACCGGAATTATCAACCAGCGCTGGCTGGATACCAAAGAACGGACGAGTCGCGGAGCCGGGTTTCATCGCCGTCGCGCCAGGCAGTGGCGTGATCAGAATGCCACCGGTTTCCGTTTGCCACCAAGTATCCACAATTGGGCAAGTCTCTTTACCAAATGCCTTGTGATACCACTCCCAGGCTTCTGGATTGATCGGCTCACCAACAGACCCTAACAGTCGCAGGGATGACAGATCCGCACCTTCGGTTGCTTTATCGCCGGTTGCCATCAACGACCGAATCGCGGTAGGTGCGGTATACAGGACATTCACCTTGTGCTTGTCGATCACTTCGGCAAATCGACTGGGGCTCGGGTAGGTCGGCACACCTTCAAACATCAGGGTAATGGCTCCGTTAGCCAACGGACCATAGACGATGTAACTGTGTCCGGTCACCCAGCCAACATCGGCCGTACACCAGTAAACATCGCCATCCTGATAATCAAAGACGTATTCATGCGTCATAGATGCGTACACCAGGTACCCGCCAGTGGTATGCAAAACGCCTTTTGGTTTACCCGTGGAACCCGAGGTATAGAGAATGAACAGCGGATCTTCTGCTTCCATGGGCTCGCATGGGCATTCGGATTCGACTAAATCGAATTTGTCGTGATACCAGACATCGCGGCCATCGTGCCAATCGATCTTGCCGCCAGTACGTCGAACCACCAATACATGGTCAACACAGGACGCCCCCTGATGTTCCAGCGCTTTATCGACATTGGTTTTTAACGGAATGGCCTTAGCACCGCGCACACCTTCGTCAGCGGTAATAATCAGATTCGATTGGCAGTCCTCAATTCGTCCCGCCAACGCTTCCGGTGAGAACCCACCGAAAACCACCGAGTGAATGGCCCCAATACGAGCACAGGCCAACATGGCGTATGCTGCCTCAGGAATCATCGGCATATAAATGGTGATGCGATCCCCTTTCTTACCGCCGAGCGATTTAATGACATTCGCCATACGGCTGACATTAGCGTGCAATTCCCGGTAAGTGATGTGGGCATCTTCAGACGGATCATCGCCTTCAAAAATAATGGCTGTTTGATCCGCCCGAGTATCCAGGTGTCGATCAATACAGTTATAAGCGACATTTAACTCGCCATCGGCATACCAACGGATGCGATGATTGGTTTTATCGAAGCTGACATCTTTGACCTGCGTATAGGGCTTCGACCAGTTCAACCGTAACCCTTGCTCTCGCCAGAATCCCTCGTTGTCATCAACAGAGCGCTGATACATTTCCAGATATTGTTCGTTATTAACTTTTGCGCGTTTTTCCGCAGATTCCGGTACCGGATAGACTTGTGTACTCATAGTGCCACCTGTTGTTTTTGTTTTCTTATATTTTGATTTCAAAGCATTAAAGAACAATGCGACCTTAGTCCATACGACTGAAGTCGACAAAAATCATCACGACCAAAGCGGCACACCAAACAGTATTCCATGCAAAAACAGAATACCCAGAAAAACGGTTGTTCCGGCAGCGATGACAATCAGATCATATTTCACCGGCATCACAGCGTGTTGTTTCTGTGCGCCCCGGAAATTTTGACTGACCATTGCAAACAGGCTGTACAGTAAAAAAGAACCGAACAACAAGATGGATGCAAGATCTCCATTCACGGATAAATGTACGACAGCCCATAGCGAAATCCCCCATAACATCGGGTGCCTTGTGAAGCGCTTTATGTTCCCTTTCATGTGTGCCGCAGGCAGTAAAATAAAGCTCAGCCACATCAATGGTAAGGCAAACGAACGCAATTGAACAACACCATTCCAAACCTGTTCAAAGGGTGCGTTTGCTTTGCCGACAATGATCAGTAAGAGCCCTACCAATGACACCAACGCATAACCGGCTTTATAAAATGTCGCAGAAGTTTTCTCCACGAATACCTTTTTCAAAGGTGTTGCCGAAACCAAATGCATGCCGAAAAAAACCACTATCCCGATAATCAATATTGCCATACGCTCTCCTTTTCATTGTTTTATCTGCCCGTTATTTTAACCACTGTACTGCTAAATCGTCGGTCACGCTGTATAAGCCGTTAACCTGCAATACATTGCTAAACTAACACAGTTAATGTGATTATTGCCAAAGCCTCCGACACTAATGAGCCTTAATCAAGCACGAAACAACCCTATCAAGAATCTGACCAAACGACAGACAACGAGAGGCTGGTGCCGTCAATTGCCTGACGGCATAGATCGGCAGTATGGAGTCCGTCACACTATTCAGTGTTCATTCGCGAACATAGCGAAAATTCATGCCAAGTTCAGCAGTCTTTGCTATAACAACCAAGCGTATTGAATAATGTCGCCAAGCGACCTAACACAGAGCCAGTACATGAAGACAATAAACTTGATGATACTGTTGGCATTCATGACCAGCTGTTCAAATTTTCAGAGCGTCGAAAGCATGATCAATGACGATGTGCCAATACAAACGGCGCATATGACCAGCGCGCCTGCACTCAATCGCCTTGAAAAAGTTTACTCGGAATATAAGGGTTCACCGTATCGCTATGGTGGCACGGATCGTTCGGGATTTGACTGTTCAGGATTTATCGGCGTTGCGTACTCTGAGGCGTTCAATATCAACACACCGCGGACCACCGAAAAAATTTCCACAGCAGGCATACCGGTACGACGAGACCAGCTTCAAGCGGGCGACATTCTGATTTTCAAAACCAGTGTGAAACAATTACATGCAGGCATCTATACCAGCGATGGGCATTTCATCCATGCATCAACTTCACAAGGGGTCATTAAGTCAAATTTGAATAACCAGTATTGGCAACAGCGCTATATTAAAGCGCGTCGCCTGCTGAATTGAACGGGCTCTGTAACGCTCTTTCCGTTTTCGTCATCGACAAAAAAAGGGAGCTTTCGCTCCCTATAAACAACCGGTTTTTTTATGACGTTTAAATCAACGGTGGCGCAAACATAATCCCACCACTATTCCACAAAGAATTTAATCCGCGTTCAATTTGCAATTCAGAATCTTTCCCGACGTTTCTGTCAAAAACTTCCTGGTAATTGCCAACTTGCTTGATGATTTTATAACCCCAGTCCGACGGCAACCCCATCGCCCTACCGGTATCGGCATTTACGCCGAGCAATCGTTGCACCACCGGTTTGTTGGATTTGCGCATATCATCAACATTCTGACTGCTCACACCCAACTCTTCCGCATTCACCAACGCGAACAGACACCATTTCACAATGTTGTACCACTGCATATCATCTTGTCGAACGGCTGGACCAAGTGGCTCTTTGGAAATCACACTGGGTAATATCACGGCATCTTTCGGCGATTCAAGCTTAGTCCGCTGCGCATACAACTGAGACAAATCCGACGTTACTGCATTACAGCGACCCGCTTTAAAGCCATTGATGGCACGATCTGATGATGCGAACGTCACCGGCTGGTAACGTAGCTCATGTTCACGAAAATAGTCCGCCAGGTTTTGCTCGGTTGTCGTACCTTGTTGGACACAAATCGCGGCTCCGTCGAGATCATTCGGTGATAGAATACCGGAATCCTTTCGTACCATAAAACCTTGACCGTCATAAAAAGATACGCCTGTAAAAATAATATCCAACGTGGTATCGCGGCTGTGTGTCCAGGTTGTAATACGGGACAGAATATCAATTTCACCGGACTGCAGTGCGTTGAATCGATCTTTAGGTGTCAGAGGTATATAACGGACTTTCTCTGAATTACCGAGCACTGCCGCTGCGACCGCTCGACAGACGTCAACGTCCAGACCACTCCAATTACCCTGACGATCGGGATTCGAAAAACCGGGAATGCCGGTCGATACCCCGCAGACGACATAACCTTTCTTACGTACATCACTCAATGTCGAGGCCTGTGTGTAAGACAGCAGCATGCAAACCAAAATGACGACAAAACTCTTTACCTTCATATCACCCTCTTCACCATTGAATGCCAACCCAGACTATATTCGACCACGCAGTGCCGGCAATGCAAAATCCAGATCCGGACTACGCCAAGCCCCCGCCCAATTCATCGCAAGCGTATCCGGCCACTGCCCTGATTTCAACGCATTGACAACCGTTAAGCCAACATCGACGATGGACAAGGATACCTCGACGGTCTGTGTAGACGATCCGTTAGCCTGCAGGTTTGCATCCCTGAGCTGCAAATCAGCCAAGGCGCGGCCGTCTTTACCAACGTCCATTTTTATCCCCTGTGTAGCAATGGAAAATACATTGGGATTAAAAACCGCAACGTCCAATGCTAAGGTCAACTTGCTGAAACTGACGTTCGTTAACCGCCAGCCCTGTAAGGAAACCTTCGGCAACTTAGGAATGGGAACGGTAAAGTCTGAACTCCAGGCAAGCGTTTGCGGTCCAAGCACCGGCACGGTGAATGTCGGCGAAAGTTTCAGGGTAAAGTCGGCCTCGCCTGCCTGGTACACGTTCACGGCCCGAGTTAGTAGCTGATCAAATATCAGATCCCATTGAAAAGAAACATTCACCGAACCGGACGCCGGTAGCCCAGAAATCGCATCGTTATCCAGAGCCAACCAAGGCTCACCCTCCAACCACAATTGAGCATTTAACTGACTGATGGGCAATTGATATGGATTACTGTTACGTATTTGCACCACAGATGTACCCGCCAGATTATCAAAGCTGACACCCGCTATTTTGGTGGATTGATATTCAAACGTTGGGTTGCGGTATACGTCGGTTAACGACAGGTTGGCACAGCCCACCAGCAAGGTGGATACGAGCAGGAAGAAAACTCTCATCTCAGATTCAGCCCTTAATAAAGTTGAGCTAAGGGTGGCAGGCAAATCGAAGCAGGTCAATCACTTCAACCAGGTCCAGTGCTCAACCGATGGCAAAGAGCCCAAAGACGAAAAAAGGGCACCGAGGTGCCCTTTATCTGATTTTGACTTTCTTATAATTTGATCAGTTCAGAGGTTTATAATTAACCTTTATTGAACTCAGGGTAAGCTTCCATACCACACTCGGCGATATCAACACCTTCGTACTCTTCTTCTTCGCTGACACGGATACCCATAACAGCTTTCAGAATTGCCCAGACAACAAACGATGCACCGAACACCCATACGAAGATAGTCGCAGCGCCGCCTAACTGGCCTAGATAAGATGCTCCATCGTTAGTCACAGGTACCAGCATCAAGCCCAGCAGACCACAAACGCCATGCACAGAGATGGCACCGACCGGGTCATCAATCTTGAACTTGTCCAATGCCAGGATGCTGAACACAACCAGGATACCGCCCAGCGCACCAAAGATAGTCGCTTGCAGTGGGGTTGGCGTATCAGGACCAGCAGTGATGGTAACCAGACCAGCCAGGGCACCGTTCAGAATCATCGTTAAGTCAGCTTTCTTGAACAGAATGCGTGCCAGAATCATCGCAGCAATGGCACCACCAGCGGCTGCAGCATTGGTGTTCAGGAAGACGATGGCAACGGAGTTCGCAGAGTCAATGGTCGACGTCTGCAGTACAGAACCACCGTTGAAACCAAACCAACCCAGCCACAGAATGAAGGTACCCAGAGTTGCCAATGGCAGGTTTGCACCAGGAATCGCGTTGATTTCGCCATTCTTCCCATATTTACCTTTACGAGCACCCAGTAAAATGACACCAGCAAGGGCCGCAGCAGCGCCAGCCATATGAACAATACCGGAACCGGCAAAGTCAACCATGCTCAGTTCAAACATACCGAATACCGCTTGACCGCCCCACGTCCAGCTGCCTTCCAAAGGATAGATGACGCCAGTCATAACAACAGCAAATGCCAGGAACGCCCACAACTTCATGCGCTCAGCCACCGCACCCGACACGATAGACATTGCCGTCGCAACGAACACCACCTGGAAGAAGAAATCGGACGATGGTGCGTAGTAGGCTGAATCTTCAATAGATTCAACAACACCTGTGTCCATAATGCCGCTCAAGAAGAAGCCGCCGTCGTACATGATCGCGTAACCACACACCAAGTACATGAAACAGGCAATGGCATATAACGCGACGTTTTTGGTTAAAATTTCAGTGGTGTTTTTGGAGCGCACCAGACCTGCTTCCAACATGGCAAAGCCCGCAGCCATCCACATCACCAGGGCGCCACACACCAAAAAGTAGAAGGTGTCTAAGGCATAAGATAATTGAAATATTTCGTTCATCGTTTTTCTCCGATCACAAATTCGTGAAATTAAATTGCTTCGTCGCCGGTTTCACCGGTACGAATACGAACAGCTTGCTCAAGAGGCAAAACGAAGATCTTGCCGTCACCAATCTTGCCAGTGTTCGCCGCTTTTGAAATGGCTTCGATTGCCTGATCGACAACGTCGTCACCAATGGCAACTTCCACTTTCACTTTTGGCAAAAAATCCACTACGTATTCAGCGCCGCGGTACAACTCTGTGTGACCTTTCTGACGACCAAATCCTTTAACTTCTGTCACAGTAATACCCTGGACACCTATTTCAGAAAGCGCTTCACGGACGTCGTCCAACTTGAAGGGCTTGATGATGGCGGAAACTAATTTCATTTTTTATGCTCCACGTATTTTGACCCAAATCGTCTTCAAAGAAGTCTCTGATATACTCCGGTGGCCTATATCAGAGCCTGCTTTGCAGACGCTTCTGTTAGTGCATCTCAGACCTATGTGGTTATTGTGGGTCTAGAGATACTGTTTATATGCACTTACAATGCAATCTCAGTGCATTGTGTTCGTTGCTATGCACAGTGATGTTTAGTCTATAGCGAAGGCCGTGCCAATTTTAAATAACGCTTTAAATCAACGACTTAGCGCCATTCACAACGAAAACCACGACGATGCGACGCACCATTATGGTTCACCGCACTTTAGTAGTGCGCCTTTGGGCTCCAAGAAAGCTCAATTTTGGATCAATCGAATACGGCCCCAAAAGCCAGAGGTTAAAAAATGAAAACACCGGAAGATTTTCTTGATCGAATCAGCGAGCAAGTCAATGATTTACTTAGCCAAAGTAAGCAATCATCGGAAGACATTAAGCGTAATGTTCGAGCGCTTATTCAGGCTCAGCTGGCCAAACTGGATGTGGTCAGCCGAGAAGAATTTGAGGTTCAGCAAGCAATACTGCTAAAAACACGCACACAAATCGAACAGTTGGAGAAGCAACTGGCCGCTCTCGAAGCACAATTAAACACTCAATCTTAAACGTCAGCCATCTTCGGCTTAACCAAAGGGACATTGTTATGCTCAAGCACCACACGATCACGTATCTTGAATTTCCCGCGCAAAACCTTGAAGCCACACAGGCGTTCTTCAGTCAGGTATTCCAGTGGGATTTTCAGCAATGGGGACCTGACTATTGCGCCCACACATCAGCCACGGTTGAGGTTGGTTTTTACCGGGCTCCGTTAACCTCCGTTTCCAGCCAAGGCGGCGCCATGGCCGTGTTCTACAGTGAAAATCTGGAAGCAAGTGAGGCTGCCGTACGCCAGGCTGAAGGAGTCATCAGCAAAGCCACCTTTGATTTTCCGGGCGGGCGTCGCTTCCATTTCATTGAGCCGAGCGGTAATGAATTTGCCGTCTGGTCGGATATCACTGTGGATGGCACACAATCAGACCACGGGTAACCCGCGTTATGGCCTTACTGGTGACGCGCAGACTTCGATAGTCGCAGTGGTCATTAGTCATATCCGTATGCAATGACCTACTGCACTTATGCATGGCAAATATTGCGGCGATACTGCCATGACTATTCAGCTATGGTTCACTTTCGGAGCGTAAGCTACCAAAAATTATTCCAAGGAGGTTTTTCAATGAACAAGTACTTACTCAATTCTTTGTCGGCGGCCGTCGTCGTTATCGCAACTGGACTTGTCGGAACCCATGCCTTTGCGAAGGACACATTGATTGACCTCGATAACGCCCGGGTAGGCGGCTTTGGCGGTCCCGTTTTTAAAACCAGCCAGATCAAAGGCGAGCAAACGTTTGAAATTGGCGGTGGTGGCGGTGCAACCTTTACCACCGGTAAGCATTCCATCATGATCGGCGGCGCCGGCTATGGCCTGGTGAACGAACTGAACTGGGGTGTCGATGAGAAGCTGGAAATGGGTTATGGCGGCTTTATGTTCGGCTATACCTACAACCCGGAAGCGCTTGTCCACGTCGACACACAGATCTTACTCGGTGCAGGCGGTGTTCATGTGATTGATTCCAGCAATCAATCCTCAGATACCGGAACATTTCTGATTTCCGAGATCAGCAGCCAGGTTGAAATCAACGTCACAGATTTCATGGAAATTGGTGTCGGGGCTTCTTATCGACTGGCCACCGATCCGAGCATCAACAACCTGGACGGCGATGACTTATCGAAACCCGGGGTGTTCATCAGCTTCCAATTTGGCTCTTTATAAGCTTCAGTGCGCTTTAAATCAGCCGTACTGGCTAACGATGTAACAGCCTTTGCGGGCACAAAAAAACCGGCTAATGCCGGTTTTTTACGCGTGACAGAGTATCAAGCGTTTTTCGCAGCCTTACTGGTTTTACGGCGAGACAGGAACAAACCACCTAAGCCCATCGTAAACAACGCGAAGGTTGCGGGTTCTGGTACATCGGTGTATTCCCAAGAACCCATCAGATTGTCGTTACCACATTCCATGGTGAAGTGAGCAAATAAGGTCTCATCTCCAGACAACTGCGCATACAAAGCGGTCAGGTCCAGACCGGCAACATAGTGTGTGCCACCATTCCAGCTGCTTTTTCCGGTTTCAGCGTCGGAATAGGTTTGTGATTCAGACCCAAAAATAGAGCCGCTTGCCAGACTCTGCATGCCCGAAGTTGCTTCAAACTGCCAAGGATTGGATTGGTAGTTCTGGCGGTAATAAGACGTGACCACATCTGTGTTTTCGTCTATCGCATACAGGCTCCAGGCGTTGGTATCAAAGTCCAGGTCAAACACATAGTCGTACCCGTAACTGTTGCTTTCAACGACGTTTCCGTTTGCAGCACCATTGGCCACATCTGAAGCACCGAACAGAGGCTTACCAACGGAAATAAACAGATCCCCGGAACTGAAAATACCGTCACCGTCTGTACCGCCATTACCAGAACCGGATGCTTGGCCACTCCAGTAGTTATAACCGCCGACCATGCTCAGAGTGGAGCCTTCCAGGAAGAAGCCTTCCAAATCCCAGACTTGCGACTGAACCATGCCTGGTTCCGCTTCGTTATCTTCATTAGTGGCCGTACCGGCATAGATCGGGTCTTGGTCATTGATGGTGACTTCCGTTCCCAATACCAAAGCGTGCGCTGGCAAAGAAAGGGTTAAAAGTGAAGCGCCCAATGTCGCGCTGATCCATAGTTTTTTGCTCATTATCAACATCCGTTTAAAGTCAATTTTGTGATCGACTTCACATAAAGCAAAAGTCAGGCCAACTATGTAACTACTTGATTTTATTGGATTTTAACAGAATCAGCTAGATTATGACTGAAAAGCATTTCGACATACTCATACTCTATTCACGATCGGCACGTAAAAAATACCGACACCTTAGTCCATGATTGTGATGCCACTCGCACAACCAAGCTTATTCATTCACACAAGGACCAATTGCGCCACGCGTTGCTGAATATAGTGATAAACACGGCTATAGACGGGGTGGTTAATAACTGTCTTCCTTGAAACTAAAGAACAGGGGCGCTCCAACTTACCCTGCACCGGAAATGACACGGAGTCTGGTTGCAGCCTCACTTGCGTCAGCGCTGGCGCAATCACATTGGCGACCCCACTCGGTACTAACGCATGGCAATAGCCCTCCGCTGCCAAACGGGCGACACCGACCGAAGACTCCAACGTTGCCACCGGCGATAAATGCCAAGCGTCAAAATGCGGGGCGAGAAATGCCCACATCGCGGACTTCTGCTCGATGCAGCAAACCTCAAGAGAACAGTCACCTTGCTGCCAGGCTTCAAATTGCGCTTCCCTGCCGGTACCGCAAATAATGGACATCGGCTCGTCGACCAATGGCATCACAACGAGACCGTCGGATGCAGAGACATTGCCGGTACAAACGCCCATCTGATATCGCCCCCGGCCTAATCGCTCAACGATGACAGCCGTGCGATGACTATGAATATCAAAGCTGATATCCGGGAATTCGCGCGCAAGATCCGCCATCAGCACAGCCCCCCAAGACACCATAATCGCATCGGCAAAGGCTATACCCAACTGGGTTTTATCTGGGCTCGTACGGGCCCGAAGCACATCCGCCACCTGAGCCATCAGCGGTTCCAGATCTTGCAGCAACTGTCGCGCTGGTGCTGTAAGAACAGCGCGTCGCCCCTGGTGTTCCAGCAATGGGTAACCCAGTTGCTGCTCCAGGGCACGTATTCGTTTACTCAGGGCGGATTGACTCACCCGCAACCGTGCCGCTGCGTCTGCCATACTGTCGCTGTTAGCGAACACGATCAAAGATTCCATCTGCGCGAACATCTCACCCCCTGCACCGAATACGGACTCACCCTGCCAGGTTACTTTCCATTTAGGAATGTAATTCTGTCCAAACTTTCGCTTTTTGCAACTAAAAGACCTGTGCAAACTGCGCAATGTCACCAACGCAAGCTTTTAAACGTACTGTGGAGATTCCGCATTGACGGCATTATTAATTTTTACGGCGGTGTTCCTCACCAGCCTTTTATCGGGAATTCTGGGAATGGGCGGCGGTATCCTGCTCGCGGCGAGCCTGGCTCTGTTTGTGCCGCTGTCTGCGGCGCTGCTGCTACACGCCAGCGCGCAATTTACGGCAAACAGTTATCGCGCTTTTCTGCATAGACAAACCATTCAATGGCCCATTATCCTCCGCTACAGTCTTGGAATGATTGCAGTCGCCCTGTTGTTTGCATACTGGCAAGTCACCATCAATAAGTCACTTTTTTACTTCCTGTTGGGCGCCATGGCCCTTTCCAGTCACTTTATTCCCAAAAACCTGGCGCTGGACACGACAAAAACCAGCCATGCCATTGCCTCCGGTTTTCTGGTTACCGCACTGCAATTGTTTGTTGGTGTAGCGGGACCTCTGCTGGATATGTTTTACCAGAAAACCTCGTTAAACCGGTTTCAGATCGTGGCGACCAAAGCGATGACTCAGGCAATGGGGCATTTTGTCCGCATCACCTTTTACCTTTCGGTTTACCGACAGCATTGGCAACAATCCGAGATAAATGCTTGGGTACTCCTGGGTGTGATTGGTTTGGCTATGCTCGGCACTCGGGCTGGCACATCGTTCCTGCACCGCGTTAACGAAGCGCAATTTCAGTTTTTCAGTCGCACACTACTGTCGACTCTCGGTGTATTTTTTATTGCGAAGGGCGCTGCAGGAATATTCTGATCTGCCCAGCTTTTCGCTTAAAGAATGAAAGCAGCAACCGTGACCAAGCCAACAAACAGGACTTCGAAACCGCTGTTAATTGCCAAAACCCGAGGGTTCATTTCCCCCCAAAACACCGCTTTTGAGGTATTTGCTAACGTGAAGGCAACCCAAAGGCCAAACACTGCGGCTAAAGCCGAAAAAACACTGCTGATTAGCAAAGAGGCGAGCAACACATCAACCACATAACCGAACACCACCGCAAAAATCAGAGAGGCCGCATAACCGGGACCGGCCGTTTTTTGCATCTCCTCCATTTTCGCTTTGTCATCCGGATCAATATTCATCGCCCGCATCCAGGCCCGTCCAAATATCGGACCATACCAGAGCATTCCACCCGCCATCTGCACGATAGCGGCGACTAATAACGTCCACCAGGAAAAATCAGACCAAGCCATACCTACCTCCATTTCACTAACTCATATTTATTGAACTGCTAGACTGAATGCATATCACCGTAACCCTCCCTAAAGAGGATAGCACCATGGCGCAATGTGGCTACCTACTGAAGAACAACGAGCAATGCCCTCACCCAGCAGCAGGGAATGGCCTTTGCTTTTGGCACGACCCTACCCAGGAAAAAACGGATCCGAAATACAGTCAGGAACTGGAGGCTCTCGCCCGCAGCGGGCACAGTTTGGAAGGGTTTGCGTTAAAAGGGGCTAATTTGGAAGGTATTAACCTAGTCAAACGTGGTGAGCACAAAGGCTATGACTTACGCTATGTCGACCTGTACCGCGCCGACTTACACGGTGCTCATCTGTTTATGGCCGATCTGCGTGGCGCCTCGTTAATGAAAGCTAATTTATGCGATGCCAACTTGCATTACACCAACTTGAAAGACGTTAATCTGCTCGGCACCAAATTGACTGGCGCAAAGATAGAAAATGTTATCTGGGGCGAGAAACTGCTGCAGGAACAACGCGCTGAGGATGCGCTCAAAGAAAACAACCTGAGCCTCGCTTACGACTATTTAGAACAGACCGAAGAGATCTGTCGTAACATTCGCAACGTAGCCGCCCATCAAGGTTTAGTCGATATGGCCGGTCATTTCTTTCACAAAGAAATGACCGCTAAACGAAAGCAACACCCGAAGTGGTCAGTCAAACGGGCTATTTCGAAATTTGTCGACTTAACCTGCGGTTATGGCGAACGGCCAATGAATGTTATCTACTTTTCCTGGACAGTTATTTTATTCACATCCATCGCGTTCTACTTTTTTGGTGTTCTGGAACAGGGCCAGCTGATACGCTGGAACAGCGTCTCTGACAATGGCATTGTGAAAGATATGTTAACCTGCCTGTATTACAGTGTTGTCAGTTTCACCACCCTCGGCTATGGCGATATTATCCCCGTAGGTTACAGCCGCTTTTTTGCGGCCGCTGAAGCCTTTACTGGAAGCTTCACGTTGGCTTTGTTCGTGGTTGTGTTTGTGAAAAAAATGACGCGTTGACTGATTCGTACTTTCCACAGGGACTTCTCTTTTCAAACTCTAGCCCGGAAATTTCAATATAGGTCGAGTGATGAGGAAAATCAGTCTACACAGTTTTTTCGTGTGTCCGCCAAGCCGCTGTTATTCTTAGGGTTAAGGGCAATTGGGCAAAATGTAACGGCAAATTCTTTACAGGCTCGATCAGTGAAATGCGGTCGTAGAGTAATACTGAAGTCAAATTATATAAATGCCATGCCAGCTCTGGGATACGCGTTATTTTAAGAGAAATAGTAAAATTTGGGGGCTATATACGCTCGCGCAAAAAAACAAAGGGACATCTCAGAGGCGCCCTTGGGAATAACGATAAATACCCCCGTTTTCAGAATAATCTCTGCTATTGAGATGGGAAAATACAGCGGTTGCACTTTTTATACAAAGCTAAACCCATTTACTTTAACTGCTCCAAAAGTTCATCCAACGATATACGGCTGTTAGATGAATTCTCAATGTCACTCAGTTCCAAGGAATCCCAAATCACTTTGGAATTTCTATCACCCAAATCGACACCGCGTCTTAGCAAGGCAATAGCCCGAGCTTCCTGCTCATTAACAACAATACCTTCCCTTAAGTAAAGCTGCGCCAGAGCAGAAAATGCCGGTGGCACGTTATTCTTAACCGCCAAGAAAAGCCAAACTTTGGCTTCCGTTTCATCTGCTTTTACAATGTCACCCTCTAAATATTCTAACGCCAGTCCGTACTGCGCATAGCCATCGCCGGCAGTTGCAGATCGTTTAAACCAGTTTAGCGCCTCTTCATGGTCCACCTCGACGCCCTCTCCATTTTTATAAATGGTACCGAGATCATACATTGCATTAGTTTCTCCTTGCTCAGCTGCAAGACGGTACCAGTACAATGCCTTGTCGTAATCTACCGGTTTACCATGCCCTTCGACATTGTAATACCCTAGATTGTATTGCGCGTAGGCATTTCCAGGCTCGGTTCCAACTGGTGTCGCTGCTTTCTCAAACCAGTAATAAGCCTTTGCCAAGTCCATGGGCAAATATTGGCCTTCATAATATTGCGCTACTTTCACCATGGAATCTCGATGCCCTAATTCAGCAGCATACAAGTATTCATCAAATGCCTGTGAATGATTACCTAGGTTTCTATTCAATTCGGCTTTTTCAAAAGCTTGCTCAACTGTGATTACCGACGACTCAGGCATGCATGAAAATAAAATTAGGCAAAATAATATTGAAAGGTGTTTAAAGAAATTCATCTTATACTCGTATAGGTATCAGTAAAATAATTCGAATCTGTCGGCCTCTATACAAGCTTATATCAACTCTTGCGCCCTTTCCTGGATTTTGACACTCAGTGTCCATTGAGGCAGGTTCCAAAAGTGGAAAGGGGAAAACAAGCAAACAATGATATAAACTTGTAACCGGAAGTACCCTAATAAATATTTAACGCTTAAGCAGTAATCGAAGGCTATTGGAAATTGCACCGACAATTTCCCGACGACAGTGAAACCGATAAATGACATTACTCGTTGAAGTTAATGACAAACTATGGGTTTCAAGACCCTCAGATTGGACGGACAAGTCAAACAAATCTGATTTACGCAATGGAGGCATCTTTGATAATACACCTGAGAAACTCAATTCATCGTTGTTTACACAAATTACGCCGAACTTTGCCTTAAAACACCGACGCATACCAAAGAAAGTTAACCAGCAACTGAGTAAAAGCGTAACAATCGAAAAAATAATGATCCAAGCTTCTTCGTATTTTTCAAATAGAACGATCAAGACAAAAGCCATCGAGAACAACAGTGCAATGGGCGCAATGCTGGCTACCAAGATCTCCCAGAGTGCGACTTTTAGCTTATATTTGATGCAAACACCTTCGCCATCGGTAGTAACTTCAAGTAAGTTTTCATCTAAAGCCGAAGCAGAATCCGTATTTTCTATTAGTTCAACTACCTGACTCTGTCGTTTTTCAAAAGAGCCAAGCGAATCATCCTGTTTACTTCTAACGTCCGTATCATCTAAAGACTTTTCATTCTTCTTACCACTTTCACATACTTCAAAATTACTCTGCCCTGAGCGAACAATCAATTTCACTTTTAACTCGGAAGCGACTTCTCTTCCAACGCAAAGTGTCTTGCTAAAAATGTTGTTTTTGTACAACGAAAGATGCTTCATATTACCAGTAGAGTCGATATAAGCGGCAGTCAAATGATGCTTAGTCGACGTAAGGGTTGATCTACCAGCCAATATGTGACAATCGATTTCTTCAATTAATAAGTATTCAATTTTTCGGTCTGTTAACACTAACCCCTTAGATCGAATTTCCTTTTTTGATTGATTTAGCCTGAAAAAACCAAATCCTCCTAAAAAACTGGCCATAGAAAAAACCATGATTCCCAACACCACCATGATGCGGAAATCGGGTATCTCCAGAGAAATCATAATACCCAAAATTAGTATTACTAAGATGCAGGATAGCACGGCAAAATTAAATGCAATGCCGTAGTGGTAAATGGTTTCATTCTTTCCAATGCGCATTCGAAATTTCCTTCTATTTAATAATCCATATTTGAGTTTTGGTTAAATAGCTAATGGCTATTTTGATGAACTTAACGCACTTGCGATAGCGTGTAAAAATGCCTGATAAACTCATTGATCAGATAACGGCTTTTTATTTCCACTCCAACTTGATTTACGGCCATACTGAGTCGTGATCAATCAATTTTCTCGGCAGTAGCTAAAAAAAACTTTCCATCATCGTTTCTTTTCTTAGATTGATATTGTGCACTTACATGCATCTTCATACAGCGAATCGACACTGGGGTTAAGCTTAACCCATAACCATGCCCCTAATACCTACCCCATTTGATACCAGTGCTTGCCATCACCCGCGGGTTGCCACTTTTCTTCTTTTACGGCTGAGGGTTTCAGGTACGGGTAGGTCTCGGCGACTTTCAGTGACGCTTCGACCAGCTCCATATATTCCGCACGTGGCATATCCCGCCATAGGCGTTCCGGGCGATTGTGTTTTTTATCCCATTCACGGGTGGTTGGGTCCAGATGGCGGTAAGGCTCTAATTCTGGAACGTCAGGCAATGGCCGAGAGACATCCATAAAGTGTTGAAAGAACTCCCATAACACCCCGACATAAAAAGCGGGCTTGTGTGGTGCGCCGTATATTAACCCTTCTTTACTGTACTTGTGCGACAAATACAGTTTACACATTGCCCGGTTACCACCGTCCCACATGGTGGTACTGCGTGCTTCGAGTTCCTCAAACGGGATGTCTCTAATCTCACCCTTTTTGCTGAGTATACGCAGTACCCCTAAATCCCGACGCAAGGCAGCACCGGAGAGAAACGGAGGATCAAAAAGATTGGATATCCCCGCTATATGCAGAACTTTGAAAAAAAGATAATAGAGCGGTTGCAGCGCAAACGAGTAAAAGGGAAATGGGTCCGTAAAAAAGTATACAACGTATTCCGAAACGCCAGAAAAACCTTGTTTATATAAGCTGAACAAGCAACCACCAATAAACATGAAAATATAAATAACAATAGAAGCAAATCCAGTTAGATTTCTAGCAAACCAGAACCAGTAGGAAGGCAAGTGAAGCAGACTAGGGAAATGAAATGCCGTCGGCTGCGAACCTAAATAGCGGTTTGTGTTTTCTTCTTGCAAGGCTTCAAGGTGGCTGTATTTGTCGGTCAGGTTTTTATCTAAAAACTCATGAGCGTAGCCCATACTGTCCATCGCCAAATATTCGTGGCAACTTGAACCATTTACCAGTTTTTGACCTCCGGCAGATTGCACCGAATGCCGTGTAGTATGCGTCGCCTTAGATTCATTAACCTCGCGTGCATGCGGACGGCCCGTTAAGGTTTCATACCCAATGGCGCTCGATTGATAGTTAACCTCCGGAAAATCCTGGAGTCGCTCTGCTTTGGTTTTTCCTGGTTTTCCAACCCATTTCAAGCGAGTGAAAAAGGGTACACGAGTATTGACTATTTCTTCGGTCGTTGTTTCTGTCATCGTTGTTTCGCTCAGGTTGTGTGCCAGTTGAGTATTGCCCAACCCAGATCAGACTTTTTGTCTTGATCAAAGTCACTGTTATTCAAGGGAAAACTGGTACCGTCGGCCAGGATATGGCGAAACTTCAGTTGCCATTGATTGTCCTTGGTCGACGAATGATATATTGATCGAACGTCCACTGCTTCCGGAAATTCATAGGTCAACTTGGTCCATTGCACGGCGTTTCCGTGGATTTCATTTTCGATTCTGACCGGTTGAATGCTTTTGCCGGACTCGCCTTTGTGCAGATACGGCGCCATTCCGGCGGTTTGCGTCAAGGTCATTTCTTGAACAGTCGTTTCAAATGCGAGTGTACTTTGGTTCAACTCAAAACCAGGGTGACGAATGGTGACGGTCACTCGATGGAGACCATTGATTAATTGCTTCTCCACTTCTGCGGTCGGTCGCATGATCAGGTTTTGCAGGTGTGTTAACGACTGTTGAATGGTATTCATTTCGTCGTGATCCAACCGTTCATCCGCATCTTTGCCAAACGGCGAATGCGTTGCCCAGCGTTCGCTGGCGGTGTCTTTAAACCATACTTCGACTGCGGCAATGAGCGCGAGACTGACAAAAAATATCGCCCAACCAAGAATAGGAATCATCAAGGATGCAGACGCCCCAAGCGTGCCCGCCATGGCTCCGCCGGCTAAACCGACGGCGGCGCCGGCAAACCCCAATACCGCGGCCACACCCATCACGAAGGCGGCATCGTAGTCGTGCGCTTGTAACAGTTTTACGCTGTCATAAGCGGTAAAGCCCGCACCGATGGCATTCCCCAATGGCCCTAGCCAACGAATGACTGGAACATAGATACCCGTTCTAAGTAGCTGTATCGGCTTGGCTGCAACCCGGATACTTTTGTATTTTTCCAGACTTGCCAATCGCTTAATGAAGGCATCATTCGGTCCGTACCAAGCATCCACGACATCCACAATAGCACCAACAACATTGATCAATTGAGCTACGTTTTTCAACGCAGACAACCCACGGCTCCTCTCGTCGTATCTGGACATTACCTCCTTCAACGCGATCACTTCCAACAAGAGCATTATACGTGGCAATTGATTTACGGCTGAGGAATACAGTTGATGGCTCGATGCCATGCTGGCCCGTCGATACGCCTCATTGAATTTGGAATCTGCCCGGACGACCCACACATCCATGGAGGCTTTGACGATAACCTCGTCATTTCCTGTTTTACCGTATTGTTCAAAGATCGAGCCTTTGTCCGTGTTGGTCATCGCATCTGGGTCGACCCCCTGCCAGGGTTGCATGAATGCGATGTCATTTGCGGCTAAGACCTTTCCGTCTTTGTCCACAATTTGGGTTATTTTGTTGTACCATCCTCGTTGTTTTTGATTGTTGGCGCTTTCAATGGCCAAAAACTTACGCTGATTACGTTTTTTATTTTCCTTTCGAGTTCGATCTACTTTTTCGATTCGATAGCTACCCAGCGGTAACTTTCCTTCGAGCACTTCGCCTTTCGACACCAAGTGCATACCCTCAACCTCAGGAATACCACTGCCCTTTGCTAAGCGAAACAACATTTCAATGCATTCTTTGGTGCGCGGACGTTCGTTGTAATTGTCGGCCAGGGCAGACACTATTTTTGCAAAGCGATTGAAAAAGTCCATGGTGTTTTTCTCGCCATCAATCGTTGCTTCTTTTTCTGGATCCTCTGAGATAGCCTTTTGGAAGTCGTCAATGCGAAACTCCGGACCGGTTATTTTTTCTGTCACGGTTACCTTCGGTGCCTGATCGGAAGCTATATCCACTTGTTCCTGCGATGGAAACAACCATGGGCTCATTGGATGATTGCCAGAGTAAATCGCCTCCACGTGGCCGCGACCAGTATTCAATACCGTTTGATGTTCCGCCCGTTCTTTTTCATGCACGTCTTTGAAATCGTATTGTTGATCGAACGTACTCGGGTCTATCACGGCGTGATTCAGGATGTCCGCCACTTTTGCCCAAAGTAAGTAATACTGCGCCCCTCCGACCCAGGCAAAATCTTCCAGTGCGGCTTCCAACGTTGTCGAAAATTCAAATGACTCGTAAATATCATCTTCACCAGTCAGCACTTTAATAAAGCTCTTTTGGATCTCGCGATATTCCTTGCGTATTTCGGCTCTTTCTTTCACCCGTAACCAGGTTTCAATATCATCTTTACTAAGTCGATCACCTGTTTCTCGCAGGCTTTCTTGAATGTCCTTTTTATTGTCAGCCTTTTCCTGTTCAGACTTGCCTGGTGCTTCAATGTTGTCTATTGCATTTTCATCCAGATACGTTGCATAACTGAGTTGAGCGATTGTCGTTAAATTGCAAATATCCTTACGCTGCCAACCCTGTTCAGGAACCGCAACGGGTATGCGCGCAGGCTTGTAGGGTCTGCTGTTTGATAGAAGATACGGGTATGAAATGGGATTGTATTCAGATATCGATCCGCCTTCAGGAATGAAGCTGCCTTGCATTTCAGCTAACATTTGCTGTTGATTAAAAAGCAAAAGGGTTAAGCCGGTATTGAATGCTTCTATTGTCCCCAATGGGTCTTGTACATACACAACACTGTAATCACCACCAAGTAAGCTCTGATCCTTTAGGCTTTTCCCCATACGAGCATCGCGGTTCGCATCGGCATCGCCAATTGGCTCATCGCTTTCACGTAATTTCAGTTGCTGACCAACCTTAATTTGACCAGCGTCACTCAAGCCATTGATGTCTACTAGCGCATGATAATTGTCGATAAAGCTGTACTGATCGGCTATTTTACTGAGGGTTTCACCGTTCTGAACAATATGCTTTAAACGTGGATCTTCTGGGTTCATGCCACCTAAAGAACAAATTCGCGACCAAGACCATTGAACTTCGGAATAGGCAATTTGGACACTGGTTTCTTCACTGTTCAGTAGCGTAGGGAACACGATTTTTCGGTTATATCGACTGTTTGCTTTACGCTCATCTTTTGTTTGCCAATAACGTAAATCAACATCCTTAAAACCGAAATTCTCTTTCACTTGATATTCGTGCCAAAGATATCCGTTTACATAAATGTATAGCCAACCATCTCGTATATGTTGGGTAACATCATTTAATCCGCTCTCACCTTCCATCTGCAAGGCAACATTCGCGTACTGTAACTTCACGCCAGCAGAGCCTTCTAATTCTTCTTCAACAATGCTTTCTCGGGTGTACAGTGGTAAGGAAAAGAAGGGGAGCCCAGAGCCATTTCCGTCGGTAACGGCGGGAATAACCAGATCTAAAACAAAGTTGCCTTTAGGCAGGTTTTTAATAAACGAATTTGTCGTCATCCCTGGATTCCTTATTCGTCCGTCTGTTTTACGGGCTCGGTACGATGGTGAGTACCGTCATCTTCGTTTGTTGCTTTGAGCATGTGAGTCACCGCGTCATCTAATCCTTCAATTTGCACTTCGATCCCATCGGGTCCTTCACTGATGTCCATTTCTTCCGGCGCCTGAATACCTTTTGGCAAAGGAGGTAACCCCATAGGTTGTATCAAAGGCATGGGGGGGGTGTTTTGCTTATTGGACACCATCATGTCCATTGCCCGGACGGCGGCTACACCTTCAATGAAAACATTACTGCTGCCCATGATAAAAGACGCTTCATCACCCTTGGTGCCAGATTTAACACCTTTTTTGTTGCCCGGTTCATCGCCTTTGCTCTTGGCAAACACACTGTCTTTCGTGCACGCAGGCTGACCATTGATGAACACACTGCTGGCGGTTTTATCGGCATCTTTGCTTTGTGCCACATTAGGGTATGGAATAGGTACTACAGAGTTACCAACACGAGTGAGACAAACATCGATGGTATTCAAAACACCACCACTGTCGGCATGAACAGCCGTCCGGCCATTAATCAGTACGCTTTTCTTACTCATAGTCGCTCCTTACTGTGTGTTTTGAGGGGTGCCGGTACGTCCTTCGGCACTGGGTAATTTCCAGGTTATTCGGGTATTGCCTTCTACGGCGAGTGTCATCAGTGGTTGGTCTTGTTTCCATACCTGTTGAAAAACAAGTTGGAATGGCAATTGGCAGACGCCCAGGTCGCCCAATATCGACGCCATGTTATGGCGAAGCGGGTTGATCTGATGCCATGGCAAGTCCGACTTGGTTTCACGCTTTTCCGTCAGCGCCTGCTCCAACCGATACAGTTCTATACTACCTTCGGCTGTTGGGGGCATGCTGTGAATAAGCACACTGTTTTGCGCATTGCGCGGGTCGGCGAACATTTTTTTCAATGTCTGCGAGGGTTGTGTCAGTGGATCATCGGCATTCGGTTCCACAGCACTGAGGATTCTGCCCGGCTCCGTGGCGTGTTTGGACTTCGTCAGCAACACGGCTATCGCCGCATCAGCGGGTATGGGTTGTTCACTGCTGGCATCGGTGGCAATCTTGCTATCCATCTTACGAATACGGTCAGCGGCACAGCCAGCGTGCAGACTCACCCACAGCCAATTCTCAATGTTTTTTTCCGGCTGCAATTGTTCAAAGTGTTGCAATGTTGCCATCACTGTTTTTTCAGTGATGACAGCCTCAATGGACAGAGCAAGATAACCCGTAAACATTGACACAACATCCAACCGAATGTCACCAGTGACCATTAGACCTAACGAATCCGTCGGTATCGTCATGTCCTTTAAGGCGGTTAAAAGATGTTCGCAAAGAACCGCGTGCCTTGCTTGTTCGTCCCCGACAGCGATATCCAAGGCGGGTAAAGCGATGACCGGATGTTCGGTGCCGTCGATAATCACGGTATGTTCAGCCAGCGGCTCGGCAAAAGACAATCCCGTCAGCACATTGGTCAGCGCAATATCGGCGG
This sequence comes from Reinekea sp., assembly GCA_050293765.1. GTDB lineage: Bacteria > Pseudomonadota > Gammaproteobacteria > Pseudomonadales > Natronospirillaceae > Reinekea. The sequence continues at coordinate 22,767 of JBNKNI010000017.1, read as the reverse complement.
AGTCGGTGCCGGCAATACTGATAGCATTGGCGGCAGGAATAAAATGACTTAAAGCTGGAAAGTCGTTTACGGCACTCATGCGGTCTCTTCATGGGGTTGTTGCGGTTTTGTCTCAATGGTTCTGGCGTCCGTGAGCTGCAATTGAATGGCCGGGCCAGATAGTGGGTGCCACGGCAGTGCAACCCGGTGAACGAAAACCAATGTTTTTTCATCCGTGTCTATCAACAGGGTGTCGCAGCGCAGTGAGATTTTCTGCAATCGCTGACCGGAACTCTGCAGAAGTCGGACGGGGCTTAAGCTGTCGGGTAGGGTTAACAGAATAGGGTTATCCGAAAATCCCGTTAATTGAAGTCGCGAACCTGGTGCAGGCATGTCGCGCAACTGCTGGTCAGAGGGTGCACAATTGTACAGAGACAGACTTACGTCCGCCGGATAAGGGCATTGACCTTCCGCCGCCGCATCCGCGTCCATGTTTTTGAAGGCTTCCCAACGGGGTTGCCACGTCATGCTAATGGCATTGAATCCTGCCGGTGTGGGCAGATTGTTCGGACTTTTAACGAACGGAGGCATCTCAAATGTCGGTAAAGCCACGGGGACATTAGCGGACTTGTCGCGCGCTTTGTAATAGCCGGTCCCCACTGGGTTGGTGTCATACTGAACGATTTTTTCGCGCTCGTTAACGTGTCTGCCACCAAAAGCATGTTCATAGGAAATAGGACAGGCAGCTAAGGGGCGCGGTTTACTGGGTATAAGTCCCAGTAAACTTTTTTTCCAATAGCGCGGGCCCGTTGCAAATATCTTTTTCTCGGTAACTGAGGTGCCATCTTCAAAACGAACACTGAGTGCCTGATGCGCAACACCAGGCTTTGGAACCAACGAGCCCTTTAACAGCCACTCGACGTTGCCTTTAAAGGGTACAGTATCGTTTGGATACAGAATAGACCCGGTTTCCGGGTCATCGTTCACATAGCGGTCGCTGTACTCCAACGCGCATTCATCCGCCGACAGTTCTGTCAGTTCACCGGATTCGTTCCAACGAAAACCAACCTTAACAACACACGTCATCTGCATATGTCGGTTATAACCCCAACCGGGAATCAGGGCTGCATCCCAGTCGGTATAATTATCAAGCTGCATGACTCACCTGTTGGGTTAACACCACTTGAGACTGCAAAAAACGCCACTGGCAGTGCGTCCAGTGATAAGTCATATCAGGCAGTACTTGACCCAACAATTGGCCCAGATGATACCAACCCATGCGCTGCACCTGTGGGTGCTGGCTGAGAAACCAGGCAGACAGGTTACTGGCGTTTTTCAACTGCCCCTGCAATAAGGCTTGAGCGTGTTCGCCGCCGATGTCGGGCGCTACAGGATAAGCCGAAGAACCAGCAACGGACTCGCCTGTTGCGGTATCCACAAGCGCAGGCTGCCAATCCACCGGCGTCGCGAGAATAACTTCGATAGCCGATGCGGCTGCTTTTGCCATCGGCGCTTTGCGAAAGCAGCTGAGTAAATGATCAATACACGACGTTGTACCTTGCAATGCCGCAACTGGTAGGTGGCTTGGTTCCGACTCACAATGCTGAAAAAACAAATCCAAAGACCGGGCGTTTTCACTGAGGGTCAGCCAAGTCCAATGATCGGACTGCGGTGCTTGAGTCGACAGGTGCGCGATCAACCGCTCGACGGCTGACGGCTGTGCAAGAATCATAGACCGCAACAGACTGGCGGTTTCCGAATGCGGTATTTGCTCCGAGTCATCCAGCCAGAAGGGTAGCGCCAAGTCACATTGCAGCGCTAATTTCCGCAAAGTCGCTGGCTGCCAGCAACATTGCGCCAACTGGGATTCTGTTAAGCGTTTTGCGAGCGGGTTATCGATCAAGGCATCTAACTTTTCGGAGCTTAAGTCCTTAGGGTTTGCCAACCAAAGTGCTGAGGTAAAAAAATCTTTTTCTTCCTGATCAATGATCTCATCCAACTTCTGCAGCGCCCGAATGAACACATCGATGTTGCTGGACTGCAGCATGGCAATGAGTACCGTCTTTAACAACCAAGGTTTTTGCGGCCAAGCATCACCATCGAAAAAATCCTCCGCGTAATCACTCAATACCGATAGACTGGGAAACAGACGCTGCTCAATGCGATAAGCCCGTTGCGTATCCATCCCCTGTTGCCAGCCGCTTTCGCGTTTCTTCAACCACTGTGCCGCGTGCTTTAAGTGGCGCTCTAAGTTGTTCCGATCCTTCGCTGTCAACATGGTCAATTCAACTCGATGCGTGTGCCCAGAATTCGGTTTATTCCTTGAGCATCCGTAGAAATATCGACACCTTCAATTTCAATGTCGCCAGACGGTTGTAATGTCAGTTGTGCTTTGCCAACTTTGAACGACAAGCTTTGCTCACTGCTCAAACACCACTGTGTCCCGTCAAACTGCATCGTTGGGGGCTGAGGTTCTGTTGGATTTCTTAATTTATGGGTAATACAAACAAGACCGGATATTTGCTGCACAACAACACGGTCATCTGGGCACAAAGCGGGTAACCCGTGCACGCAGATATCGACAACCAAATCAGTGCCATCATGCCGTACTAACGTTGCGCAACCATCATGCACCTCGATAACATCGGCAATGACGCCACCGGTAAGCAAATTTTGTGTAGTCGGAAAATTCTTTACTTTATGCATATCACTCACTCCTTGTGTGATCAGTTGTTGCCGACAGTACCACCTTTGACGATGATTTTATCCGCCGTCATTTCAATGGCAGGACCGTTCAGAGTCAGATTTCCGGAGCCGTCAATCTGTATCGAGCCATCCCCCTGGGTTAAGGTGACGGACCCCTGTGCCTGAAACGAAATAGCATCGCTCGCTTCCAACTCAAAGTTGCCATCTTCAACCACCGTTGTCATATCACCAGAAACGATGTGTGTACTGATACCGTCTGCGGCTTCAACGACAAATTGACCGCCAACCTCAACCGACAATTGGCCTTCTTCTGTTACCCACGACAGATCTTCCAGAGCAGTTAAAGACATATTGGCACCAGCCTGGTGAGTAATGTCGCCTTCTTCTGTCATCAGCGAATAGTCACCTTTAACCGTCACTTCCTGATTAGCACCAACCTCGATAGACATATCCGCACCGGATTGCGCCTGCATGTTTTTACCAGCGTATACTTCAAGGTCACCTTCTTCGGAATGAAGTTCCGCCAGATGATTGTCTTCCGCTGCACTTAACTGCAGCCGATTTTTCTGTTCAGCGGTGTTCAACTGGATTTTTTCAGCACCGGGAGTGTCATCCAGCAAAAACTCATGCTGCCCACGGGTTCGGATTAAATTCTGATAGCTGTTCTCACTGGTCACAACATTTGGGCTCTGATCATTGTAAACAGCGCCCATTATCGTCGGCCGATCAATATCACCATTCTCAAATGTCACCACGACCTCGGTACCCGCGGTAAGCGGGAAGTGCATGCCGTGATCGGCACCACCAAAGGGTTGCATCAGCCGGGTAGGCAGGCTGCTGTCTTCACCTGCGGCACGCTCATCGAAGGGCAGTTGCACACGGTAGCGACCATGTTCATCCACTTCACTGGCGATAGTGGCGGTAATCGACGTCGCAATCGGTTTTTTAGGCTGATACAAAGGGAGATAGGGCTGTCCCGCAGGGATGGCAATAAAGGTATTTTCATAGCCCTTATGTAATGCCGTTACTCCGCTGCTTACCGCTGACGACTGGTTGCCGCTCGACTCCATCTTGACGATCATGTAGCGACCATTCAGAGAACTGTGACCGGTTAGTTCAACCACCATACCAGGCTGCAGACCACGACAGTTCGAGTGCATAATTATACCGGCCGCCCGCGCTTTATGTGCGATGGCAATACCGTCCGCCAGTTTTTTGGCCGCATCATGGGTCTGCAGGTTGTCGCCCCAGCGAAACTCTTGGGTAGATTGGGTCTCGGATGCCTGGCTTTGGGCGAACACCGATTCGCCGCGCGGAAACTGATAGTCTGCCACCTGTACAGAACCCGGTGTGGACTGCCAGCTTTGTTTCACGACCGATATATATTCTTCATCCACAGCAGCGCCTTTCACGCTGCGGAAAGGTAACATCAAAGGTTCGCTGACCAGTGGCAACTGACTGACGTCGTCGACGATCAACACCTCCATGCCCTCTTTGCCTTGGTGTTGATGTAGAAACAGGTTGTCACGCAGCAGAATACGTTTCAGAAAATCCCAATCGCTTTCCTGATACTGGACCGTCATCGGGTACGGTTCGACATCATCGGCTTTCACACTGACTGCGTATTGACCATCCAAAAATTCCGACAACAAGGTCTTCGCAATATCCAGAGAAGATTGGCCAAGGAATACGCGATTATGCTGTTGGTTCTTTAACGGCCACAGTGGGGCTTTGAGGACCAGGCGGTAACCTTGATAATCACCATTCCCATTCGCATCGACAACCTGGTGAACAATCGCCGATAATGGCGCTAAAACACCCCGCCACAAAAAGCTGACCACCGCTCTTTGGTCAAGTATGCTTTGCGGCTCTATGGGTTGTAGCGCCAGCAGTTTTACGTCAACGGTACAGTCGACTTCCGATAAATTCCATTGCGACACCGCGACACTTTCAACAATAAACGCCTCGTCATCGCAACCATCGATCTTAATAAAGTATTCGCTCTCATCCGCCATTCCAATTTGCCGGACGGCCCGATTAATATTTGCCACTGATTGAATCATTTTTCGTCCTTTTTATTCAGGTCTCGATAGCCGTCCTTCGTTTACCGGCCGGAGCGACTCGCATCTATAGCGTTGCGTTAGCCGCTGTTTCTGACTTCGGTTTATCAGCAAAAACACATTCCATCTGCTGATCTTCGTTTAGGGATAACGTCAAAATATCCGGAATATCATCTTCGGTAATAAAATGCAGTATGCTGTGCGCAATATTTGGCATGAGTTGCTGATCAACCAACGCATTGACATATCGGGCACCGGAATCATTCAACTCACATTGACTGGCCAAATGTGTCAACACCGCTTGATCACAGCGGAACTCCATCTGATACACCTCGGCCAAACGCTGTGCAATACCGTCGAGCTTTAAACTGACAATCTGCGCAAGCACGTCACCCGCCAGCGAAACAAAAGGTACGATTTGCATTCGCGCCAGCAACGCAGGCGCAAAATGCGCCAGCAGTTCCGGCTTAATGAGCGACTGCAATTCGCCCAACGTTGGGGCTTGCCAAGGCTCATCCGCCTGTTGCGATAACTCAGCCAGCTTGTCTAAGGTATCTTCGCTGCCTTGCGACATGATATCGGCCATTTTTTCCTCTGTAGAGGTCTGCGTGCAACGCTCCTGAATGCTGGCCGAGCCCAGATTACTGGTCATCAGTATCAACGTATTTTTAAAATCAATCTCTCGGCCTTCACCATCGCGCATGAATCCACGATCAAACACTTGATAGAAAACATTCATCACGTCCGGGTGTGCTTTCTCCACTTCGTCGAGCAGCACCACGGAGTAAGGACGCTGACGCACGGCTTCCGTTAAAATACCACCCTGCCCATAGCCAACATAACCGGGTGGTGACCCTTTCAACTGCGACACCGTATGAGCTTCTTGGTATTCACTCATGTTAATGGTAATGAGCGCGCGTGAGCTGCCATACATGTGCTCTGCAATAGCGCGGGCCGTTTCTGTTTTACCCACTCCGCTCGGACCGGTTAACAGAAATACGCCAACGGGACCTTCACTGGTGCGCAACCCGGCTTTTGAGGAGCGCAATGCTTTGCCCATTGCCTGCAACGCAAGATCCTGTCCAACGACGGTATCAGAGATGGCCTGTTCAAAGGTTAACACCGATTGCAGATCGCTTTTCGACATGCTGCCTACGGGCACTCCGGTCCAATCGCCGACGACATCGGCAATAGCCAGTTCATTAACTTCAGGTTGGACCAAAGGTCGATCGCTCTGCAATGCGTTCAGTTGCGCGCGTAATATTTGTGATTCAGCTAACAGTGCATCGGGCTGAGCATCGGCCGCGTTCGTCGACAAGGATGCAAACTTCTCTTGAATCTGCTCAACCAAATTATTCTCTTCCTGCCACTGTTGATGGAAGCTTTTTGCTTCGTCGATACAGTGTTGTAACTCGTCCTGCAAACTTGACTGCAACGACTGATTCACCGACAGGCCCGCCTCTGCCTCAGATTGAATCTGCGTCAGCCTCGTTTCCAGGTAACTCTGTCGTTCTGCGAGTGCTTCAAGACGTGACGGAATCACCGATTGCCCCATACGTACCCGTGCGGACGCCGTGTCCAGCAAATCGATGGCTTTGTCGGGCAAATAACGTCCGGTAATGTAGCGATCAGACAGGGTAACCGCCGCTTCGATAGCCGCGTCGGTAATGCGCACCTGATGATGCTCCTGATAGCGATCTTTCAATCCGTTGAGCATTAGAATGGCCGCTTCCGTTGTCGGCTCTTCGACCTTCACCAGCTGAAAACGCCGTGCCAACGCCGGATCTTTTTCAAAGTACTGCTTGTACTCGCTGAATGTGGTCGCGGCAATTGTCCGTAACTCTCCGCGCGCGAGGGCCGGTTTCAGCAAGTTGGCAGCGTCACTCAAACCAGCATCGCCACCGGCACCAATGAGCGTATGCGCTTCATCAATAAACAGCATAACGGGTTCGGCGGCGTTTTTAACTTCGTCGATAACCTGCTTGAGGCGACGTTCAAACTCACCTTTAACGCCCGCGCCGGCTTGCAACAACCCCATGTCGAGCACGCAAATACGGATATTTTTTAGTAAATCCGGAACATCGCCCCGAGCGACTTTCTGGGCCAAGCCTTCTACGACTGCCGTCTTACCGACGCCAGGCTCGCCGACCAAAATGGGATTATTTTTACGGCGCCGACACAAGATATCGATCGCCATACGAATCTCTTCGTTACGACCGGTAATGGGGTCCATATCTTCCTGCTTGGCCTTTGCCGTGAGATCGGTCGTAAACTGGGCTAGCGCGGAGTCTCCCTCTGCTGGTGCAGCGCCTGCGACATGTGTTGAGCGATGTTGTGACGTACCGTTACTTCGGTCTTCATTTGCGCCCTGAGTGATTTGAAACCGATGCGCACGCAATTCATCCAGAGAAATTTGATCCAACGCGCGATAGGCCGCAAAGGTTGGAAACGTTGGCGACAGTTCGATAACGGCTTCCAAAATTGCGACGGTATCAATGCGGTCACGTCGATAATGCACTGCATTAATCACGCAGGCTTTTTCAAGTACTTGAAACAAACTTTCCGCCAATCCCGGCTTGCCCTGGTGACCAGACCGTAATGAGTTTACTGAATCAATCAGACCTTGCCATAAGCTGTCTACGTCAACTTTAAAGTAATCAAGCACCAAGTCCATCTGGAAGCGCTGATCATCTTCGAGCATTTTAATCAGCAAGTGCTCAATGGTGATCTGATAGTGACCACGACTCACGGTGAATCCAGCCGCAGCTTCCATCAACGTACCACACTCTGGGTTTAATTTGTCGAGTAATGCGCGAAGCGTTTTACCATCCATGTTGTCTATCCTTTGTTGTGTTCATCAAGCGCTGGCCATGCCAGCACCCGTTTGAAATTGTTGTGACGTTAATTTAAATGACAGCCCGCGCCCATTCGCCTCGCCCAACAAACTGTGTATGCCCAACAAGCTCTGCTCACTGCCCAGTTGCCAGTCTTGTCGATACTTGGGTGTCAATTGAATGGACACGTCAAAGTCCACTCCGTCAGGCAGAAATTCTTTCAGAATGCCGGCCATTTTTTGTCCCATATCCGCGGAAGGCTGCAGCGACTGTGATACCTCGTGTTCTACTGGCCCGACTTTAACATCGATCTTGCGACCAATAACCGGAATGGCATCACCCAGACAGGTATCCAAACCCAGGGCCTGTTCCCCATTCAGTTGTAAACCGTCTTCGACCTGTACCCAACTGATAATGTCAGAGTCGATTTCGAGTTCGTCCAGCGATAACGCTTCCTGCAAAATGGCTTCGAGAGATTCAACATTTCGGCCGCTGCCAATGAAGCTACCACCAAATGCCATGGCGTCTTTTTTACCATCCCAGTACTGGCCGGTCATGGCACTGGTCAGACGATAATACAAGCCTTGTTCATCCAGCTGTGTGAAAGGGTTCTGTTTTTTCCACGCCTCATGTAACAAACTGTACAAACGTTGATTAAAAATATCGAGAAACGCCTGCAGCTGCTTACCTGAGTCATCCTGTGCGGTGACATCATCTATAAAATATTGCGGTAACGGCGAATCGACCCCGTATAGCCCCATAAAGCGGCTAACCACTTCGTAGCGCTGCCCTGGTAGCCGACTGACACCGCGGACATCCGATGCTGGAAACGCCAGGCTGGTATCAGGCCGGATACGCACGCGCTGAGAAAAACCACCGACTGAGTCCTCAGGCAACAGCTGTTCTAATAAAAACAACAACTGATGAAAATGGTAACGGTGCCCGTTGGCCAGAATATCGTCTAGAACAGGGCTTTGTTGCCAAATACTGGACTCCATGTCCACTCCTTATACGATGGCAATTGCACAACCCGGGTTTGTACGAATTCGGTCATATTCGCGAACGCACTGAAAAACTGGTGCAACACAGAACCGAACAAATACATGTCCGCTACGCTGCTGTAGCCACTCTCATTTAACTCGATGCGAATCTCCAACCCTTGAAACAACACGCCTCGGCGCAACCGATGCGTTGTTTTTGTACGGATACCGGCAATGGCTTCTATTTTCCGTTGATTCTCCGGTAAATCGGTCCAGTCAAACAGCATCAACATGTGCTGCAAGTTGTCCACGGATTCCAGCGAACTGAGATTCAGCGACAGCAGTGAAATCAATTGCCATTGAAAATACTGGAAGTCTGGTCGCTGATACATCTTGCTGGGACGGGTAAGGTTTTTAGCTTCCACTACCCGACTGATATCTTCATCAATCCGGTGAATACCGCCGACTTCGATATACCGGCGCGGATATTGGTCGTTGCAGAACAACGCTTCAATACTGACGATTTCGGAGTTGAATGGCGGAGGGCTGTTCAACGAAATATAGGTTAAACGTTTATCAACGCCTGCGGTTCGCTGCGATGTCGCAAACACGCGATCATCCTGTTTGCGATGCCGCATCGCGTGCAATGGCGAATAAAAGTGGGTTTCTCCACTACTCTGGTCGCGGCTGTTAACCTGCCCAACACTGTATATAGACGAGTACTCACTGATCTGACGATCCGCAGAAACCCGGTATTCGCTTTTGCTGTGATCCACAATTATCGGTTCGGCATCGTCTTTAAATAAATTAACGGCCGGGGCACAGAACAGCCTAAGATTTGCGGTTGTAAGCTGAGTATCCACGGGCAAGCTGACCCGAGCATCCAATTGCACACTGAACTGCTGACTGGTCTCGGGAATATTTAACTGGTCTAGTCCGGACAATTCTACGAACAAATATTTTTCACGTGCACAGAAGTAATCATGCATGATAGCAAAGGCAGAACGCGCACGACCGTGCATCGGTAACAGATGATCGCCAGCACGCTGATGAGCGCCCGTGCAGCGTATGGGCAACGGACTGTGTAGTTGTCCACGACCATCGATCTCTGCACGAAAATGCGTTTCATGGTCTGTGAAAACATGAAATAAGCTGTACGCCAGCATCCAATCGGCAGATAAATAAATTTTTACTTGCGACAAGTCTATGTCCGACCAACTTGCCTGCATTGATTTCTGAAAAGTAAGCCGTATTGTACTGCCGCCACCGGCTTTTTCATGGCAGCTCACATGCTGTAATGCGAACGGTTGAACCTTAACCGGATGCGTGGTGGTAAACGAACAGTTCGCGTTTAACGGGCCAGAGTTCAGAGATTTAACGACTCGACCAGCATCAACCTGAACCGCCTCTTTATTTTGAACATTCGGGGTAAATTGCACGATAGTATTGGCGGGATACGGTCGCACCATCGTTGGCATTATCTGATCCAGTAAACGCTCGCTGATTTCGGGAACCGAGTCGTCCAGCCGGTGCCGGATTTGAGAAGTCAGAAATGCCATGCCTTCAAGCAACCGTTCCACATACGGGTCTCGGTCTTTCACAGCATTCAAGTTTAACATTGCGGCTTGCTCGGGGTATGCGTCTGCAAACTCCTGCGCCAGATCCTGCAGAGAACGCATCTCCGCTTCAAAGTATTCTCGATATGAAAGCATTCCCTGCTACATCCTGTTAGGCTGCATCACCTGCGCCTGGTAATTACTTTTAAATAAGGTTTGGAAACGTACGTGCGTACCGTCATGCAAACGACCACTAATTTCCATTTTCACGACACAAGACCGAAGGTCTCTCGCTCTGGGTTGCACCCTGACTTGAATCAGGCGGGGCTCATACTTTTCAATAACATTTTTAACGGCAAACGCAATATCCTGTTCTGAGTAAGGCAGCTCGCGATAGAACATATCGAGGTCGGGAAGACCATAATCCGGCAAGTGTTCCAATACACCTTGCCGCGCATTTAACAGGCGCATCAAATGATCGTGGATACTCACGAGCAGATCTTCATGCCCTGGAAATGTCTGGAGCCCTTCACCGTTGGCTAACTTGCCACGCAGAACGTCATAAAGCGCATACATCTTTAATCACCTGAGAAAAACGCACCCGTTGCCGGGTGCGAACGAAGCCCGAACTTATCGGCCTTCTGTCCAAGAATCAGAAAATTCAATATTTCCGTCTAGGTATGTCCAGGTAATCTTTTTATAACGAATCGCCACTTCCTCAAGGTGAGGGTAACGTTCTTTATCAAGATCCTTAACATTTTCCATTTTAGGACCCACTGATGTCACACGAACACCTTCCAACGTGTGTCGGAAGTACTCAACTTCAGTACCTGTGTCATCAATTTTGTACCAGCTCAGAACAAGCTTGGACAGAGTCTGACCATTTGAACACGCCTTGTACAAATACGGAGTTGCCGCGTCAAAGGCTTTTGTAACCACGAAAGGTTCGTGCTTACGGGTACCTGTTAACTCGCCAGAATCCGCATCAGTAGGAATGCGCAGTTCATGGTCAAACGCCAAAACTTCAACTGAACCTTCACGTCCTGCAACGTTTACCGAACCACTGATCTCGTTTCCTTGATCGTCGGTGATCCACATATAAGCTGGAATCGCCATTCATAATCTCCTTGGTATTTAAAAAAAAATTGACGATGCATCGCAGTACAAAATATCTGCGTTTCCAACGGCTTTTACACCTGCATCAATTGGAAAGAGTGTGCAGCTGTTTAAAATATTTAAACAGCTGCGAATGAAAACCTGAAACCATTAACCAACTTCAGGCATTTGTGAAACTAAGGATAACCTCACATCAACCCCTTCCACCTGGAAGTGCGGCTGAACATGCATATTAACCGAATAGTACCCTGGGTTATCTGCTGACTCGGTCACAAATACCTGACCATCTTTCAACGGATGTGAAGCAGCCAGCTCCGGTTCTGGGTTATTCATTTTTGTAACCAGGCCTTGCAGCCAAGCATTTAACTCATTTTCCAGATCCAAACGAGACTTCAACGAGCCAATGTTTTCTCGCTGCAGAATTTTTAGGTACTGCGCAATCTTCGATACCAGTAAAATGTACGGCAACCGTGAGTTAATGCGCGCATTCGCGGTGGCAGTGTCATCATTAAACTCGACAGGCTTCTGAGCTGAATTCGCCGAGAAGAAACAAGCGTAGTCACTGTTCTTGTAGTAACTCAGCGGGATGAATCCATGATCTGCAAATTCCAGTTCTTTGGTCTCTGAAATCAGCACTTCCGTTGGAATTTTAGATTCGGTACCACGACCAGACTCATAGAAGTGAACCGGCAAACCTTCCAGTTTTCCGCCCGCTTCCGGTCCTCGAATATTCACCGTCCAGCCATGCTTTTTATGGCTTTGGGTCATATTGCTCGCGAAGGCGAAAGCAGAGTTACCCCAGCAATAGCGATCGTGTTGTTCACCTGACACCGATTCTGAATAACCGAAGCTGCGTACCGGGTTATTTTCACCGTAAGGCAAACGTAATAAAAAGCGTGGGAATACCAAGCCCACGTAACGGGAATCTTCCGACTCGCGGAAACTTTTCCAACGCAGGTATTCTGCGCGATCCATGTAGGACGACAGATCCTGAATTTTAGGAATCTCTTCAATGGACTCTTTGCCAAAAAACTTCGGTCCAACGGCGCTGATAAACGGGCAATGCGCGGCACTGGAGACCTTCGAAATCTCGGTTAGGAGTTCTATATCCTGAGCGGATCGGTCAAAATCATAATTCGCGATAACAGCCGTAATGGGCTCACCACCCGGCGTATCATATTCTTGCGTGTAAATATGATCGTAGTAGCCAGACTGAGTTGTGTCTGGCGACTCTTCAAAGTCTTCACGCAAGTCATCTTTGGTGATGTCCAGCAACTCTACTTTGCTGTTCGCTTTAAAGTCGGTACGATCAACCAGGAACTTCAGACCACGCCAGGAGGATTCAATTTTCTGAAAGTTTTCGTGGTGCAGTACCGCGTCCAGTTGCTGACTGATCGTTTCGTCAATACGAGCGATGTACTGATCCAACAGGTTCTTGTCGATCCGTTCGATTTGCTCGCCGGATTCAACAGCCACTTGCAGGAACACCTGTAAGGCCGCCGTAATACGCTCATTTTGTTCGGCCGCGCCCATACCCTGAGCGGTTTGAAACTGCTTTATTTCAACACTTTTCTCAACCGGAGTGATGTCAATTAAGCCGCACAACCGATTATAAATGGAACCATCTTCGACTGCCGCGTCCGCCGCGACCGCTTTTTTCGCTTCTGCCATTTCCATGACTGCTCTCCTTATTCTGCGTCGGCTTCAGTAGACGATTGCGCCACACTGATGTGCTTGCTGAGTTCGTCTTTTAATGTATTCAGATCTGCTTCCGAGTTCATAATGCGCTCGACTTCTTTACGCAATGCGCTGTTGTCCAGCAGGTTGGACTTAAGGTCCTTCAACAGGTTACGCATCGCCAACATTGAGCTGACTTCTGGAATCTGCGCCGCGACCTGCTCGGGGTGGAAGTCCTTGAAGCTTTTAAAGGTCAGATCAACTTTAATTTCAGAGTCAGGGTCTTTGGTAATCTGGTTCGGCACCGTGAACTGAGTGCTTGGCGCCATGTCTTCCATAACTTGCTCTAAGTTATTACCTGTAATATTGACGCGCTGACGCTCTGCAAGATCACCCTCGCCCTTGCCGTTACTGAAGTCGCCCATTACTAACAACTTAAGCGGCAGTTCTTTTTTAACTGTTGCACCACCCGTTTCCAAGTCCAATGCAATATTGACTCGAGCTCGAGGAATTTCATTCTGAAAGCTATCGCCCATGTTAATCTCCTATTTCTTTCCTAGAGCCACTGCATTGCTTTGGCAACGTCAGTGGTACACATTAATGATTGCAGGTGAGCAATGTGATTTTCCGTTTCCAACTTGCTCGACTCTTGCGTGATGGTTGCCAAACGTTCGTTCTGAAGCCGGTAGAGCAAACGCCAGATTTGCATTGCAAACTCAGGCGCTACCTTGGCCAGCGACAGTTCATCGGCAACCTGTTCCAATTGAAGTAAAATTGGCAATGCCAATTCACTTCGTTCTTGTTCCACACACAATTGTGCTTTACAAAATTCTCGATAGGCACGATCCAGTGCGGTCTGTGATGCCGTCTGATTCAGCAGACTAAAAGCGCCCTGAATACCACTTTCCTGAACCGCATCCCGTGCGTTTTTCAACAATGTCTGCAACCCTCCTGAGCCTGCCTCGGTATTGCCGGACGGCGCTTCTTCAGACATTTGCTCCAACCAAGCTGCAGCCGTACTGGAAACAAAGGGTTCATCGTTGTCAAATTTCAACTGTGTCAGTTTCGTTAAACGCTTAGTCAACAGCATGACCTGATGCTTGATAACATCGGCAACTTCTGTATTTCCCAACCGATTCGCGCTATCAAACATCCATTTCGGAATATCCAGCAGAAACTGACCACTGGGTTCCATGAAAGCGTCCAAACCGGCGATTAACGCCTCTTCCCATTGTTCGTTGTCCAATGCATTTCGGATACGCGCCAAGCTCGCATCTCGCGGCGCGGGCAATCGTGTTTTACCCTGCTCGTTCGGCGGTGTTTTCAGGTTGCCCCATTGGCAAGACATCGCCGTACCCAGCATTTTTGCGTACTGCTTTTGCTCACGAAAGTAGTTCAACAGATGCTTCACCGCCTGCGCATACTGGCTGCTCGATTCAATTCCAGAGGCGGAACCCGTCGCAGGCATGGAAGGTGCCGCCGGTGACGGTCTTGCCTGATTCTCCGCTTCTGCCGCAGTATGATTCGACTGAGGCTTAGGACTTTCAGCAACTGTTTGCGGCGCCGTTTCTTTACGCTTCTTATCAAGCCATTGCTTCAGTTCCGGCCAAGACATAGGTTCCGCACACAAGCCCGATAGCTGTTCAAACAGGCTGTCGTACAGCGCAAGCGCGGCTTCAGCTTCTTCGTGCGCAACGGAAGTGGTAGCGCCTTGAGCAAAGGTCAGGACTTTTTCCTGTTGAAACCATTTTAATGCCGACTGCCTGGCTTTGGGTTTATTCGGATGCAGTGCATCACCAAAGTTTTCAACCAAATGGCTCAAAATGGCCATGCCCTTTGCTAACCCGGAAAAACCTTCCAGACGAGATAAGGACATCACCAAATAAGAGGCGACCCGCAAGTCTTTGGCTTTTGCAGACAAAATGTCCTCGCACAGCGAAACGATTCGTTCAAAATCAACATCCGTCTTCTTTTCAATTTCCGCCTTCAGCAACGAAAATTCATCACAGTAGCGAGGGTCTTCACCCGTTGGTGCGTCACTGCTCAACGGGCTGGTAAATTTCTTGGCGTGTTCTATCCATTGTTCCATAGTCTATGATCCTTACAGCAACTGATACCATTCAATGGCTATGTCGAGCAGGCTTGCCTGTTCATTGCTAATCCATTGTTTCACTGGCTGTCTTAATTCGGTATTGGGCTCTGCTGGCAATACATCATTCCAACCCAAAAAACTGGTGACTGACGTTGTCGCACTGGCGGTTGCCTGCAACGCAGAACTGGTTAAAGGCTTAGTAAGGATAAACAAACGGTTATTGTCCGGCATCGTCGACCAAACAATGTCGGGTCGCCAACGCTGATCCGTCATGACCGCTGTGAGCAATTGCAGCCAAAACGCAATACAGTTCACGCCGTGCTCGCCCGCAGGTAATGGCAGCCATATGCCATAATACGCTCGGTGTATGCGCCCCTGCTTCAGCTGGCGTAACAACAAGATAGTACCGACGATAATGTCCTGACGCAGCGCTGGATCCTGCCCAACAAGAACATCCAGCCAATGCCCGAGCGTTACTTTTTCTGCCATGGTCATGGCCGCACGCTTCGCCAAACGTGGGTCCATCGGCGTGCAGTACTCCGGCTGCTGGCGCAGCGAGGTCAACCAGTTCGGGCTCGGCAAGCCAGGCAGTTGAGCTATTTCAGGCTCACCAATGGCTAACGTCATAGCCGGTAAGCTGGCGGCGAACTGCGCATCGGGCTTGTAATAAAAACCCTTTTCACTCAACCGGTGAAAAAGCACAAAGGGGTAGAACCGACCCGACTTGTCTTCACTCGGGTATACCAAATTCACAGTCGCTTGACGGTCGCCACCGCCAGTTCGCAAAACACCACAGCCTGCAAAGTGATCCAACTGATTGGCGCGAGACAATTCGGAATACACATTTTGCAGTGTGTCATCCAAATCCTTCAATTCGCGCCAGTTGCTGTCAATCTGCACGAAGTCAGCTTCGGAAGGTAATTTCCCGAATGCACCGGTGATTGACAGCCGCGGCAATGCGACTTCAGGATTTTCTTTGGATTGCTTGCGACCGAACATTCTTACCCCTTAAAAATCTTTCTGGGTAAGTAAAAATTGGTCAGCATCTTTTTATTTAAAATGCTGCCAGCGCGATCGGCGCGTACCCGGTATTGTGCGTTTACCGTCCGGCCATCACCCAACTCCAATGGCCAGGTAACATCAAACTGAGTGCCGTTGCGATGCGAAATTTCCGATTTACCCAGTAAACGCAAAAACGCCCAGGGTCCATCGAAGGAAATATCTGCATAGCCGCCGCCACTGTTAAGGTGCACCTGCACCTGTGCAAACTGACTACTGTCTAAAGACCAATTGAACTCACGCCATTCTTCCGGCTCGTTACGGTAACGGTAGGCATTGTCATCTACTTCCAGTACCGATTCACTGACACCCGGAGACGGGACTGGTGATACCCAGTACCGCATGCTGACCAGGTCATAATCGTCAAACAAACCTTTCACAACATTGGTTGCTGAATTCACGCCAGTAAACAGTGACTGGTCAAACGACAAACCTTCACCCAACCAGGTTCGCACCTTCCAATTACCGGATCGAACTTGCACAAATGGTTTCAGTTCGTTATTGACAAATGACCAAAGCAATCCATCGGTGGGTTTCAAGAACAGGCTGACATCACGAACAGTTGCGTCAGATCCATTTTCTGTAAATGGAAAATGGCCCCGTATTGAAGTGTTGTAGGCACGGTAAACATTTTCCTGCCATATAGCGTCCAGTGAACGTTCACTGGCCGCGACCATACCGGACCACACTGAACGCAAAGGCGTTGTCATCAGCGTTGAGACCAGTGCGCGACTTTTCTCCGATTGTTCGTTCAGAAGGTTGTCGACATTAATCCAAGCGGAATACAGCCGTTTATTGCCAGAGTCGCCAGACAGTACACCCGCGGCATAGCGACGAGCTTCCATATCCACATCGGACGCAACCCTGATGTTGTCGAGCTCTTCTGCCAACGGCTGAATTTCAGCCAGATAACGTTCCAAAAGATCGGCTTGTCCGCTGTCATCCCGGTCTAACAACAGCTCAGCCAGGTCTTTATTCAGCGCCGCAAATGTAGGGATCACCGGGTTCAATTTGGCGACACTCTGTACGCCTTCACTCTGATCCGTGCCGGATACTGGGTCGAGCTTCGTGACTTCGACTTCCGTCACCATCAGGTTTTTCTTAACGCTGCTAAACAGCTTGGTTAACAGTCCATCCGGGTCGGATATTTCTTTAACCGCCTGAATGTTCTGCACTAAATCCGCACTGGGTTTCGCGCGCATTTTGGTAACAAAGGCCAGCCAATGCTCACTGTAGTCGTTGAAATACAGGCGACGAATACTGCGCTCTAACTTAGCCGCCAGCTCATCGACATCCTGCTCGTCGTCATGAACGGATTCCATCCCCAGTACCCAATCGCCCTGACTGGCCGCTTGCGACAGTTGCTTAATCGCGTCATTCACGTAACCATGCCATGCCTCAACCGTGTAGATGCCATTAAAGCTCACCTTGTTCGCAAAAACGGTATTGGCTTTGGCTCCTAACAGGTTACCAACGTTGACATCCGCATACTTGCCCGCCCCACCTGCAATGAGTTGCTGGTACAGCTGGCTGGCGTTTGGTGGCGTCACTAAGTGCTGCTGTGCTAATGAAGCGATGTCCGTCTCCATCAACCATTTATCGCCAGCATCATCGCTCAGACTTTCAAATGAAAACTGCAAGTATAACGATGCTAATTGGGTCAGCGTCGGAATGTCTTTTTCATAGACAAGAGACAAATCGCTTTCCGGAAAACTATCGAACCAGACATTTGCGATGAACTGTGCCACTTTATCGCGGTTGTATTGTTCAGGGTGCGATGTCAGCATCAGGTATGATTCCAGATACTGGTAATAACGCAGCCGCTGCTCATTTCGCTGTGCATCAGACAGTGACGCCCATTGCTGGGATATCGCGAGCAGATCTTTCTGGAATTGAGGAATAACCCGGTCTTCTACATTGGTTTCCAACGTACTGACCAGCAGATGACGCATCGGCTCACCGTGTGTGCCAATCAGGTCATAGCGGTTAAATAACCGCAAAGGTGAATAGGTCGATATTTGCTGCAGGTCTTGGTAATGCCGATACAAACCGGTCAAAGCTTCAAGCCGTTCGGACTCGCTGCTCTGCGAATTGTTTAAACGCTCTACCAGGGTTTTGGCTTTTTTCTCGTAATCCCCAAGCAACTTCAGGTTGGCCGTGTAGGTACCCGTCAGTGTTAAGGCCGCTGCGACGATAATGGTGACCATAGCAGTGAACGCTAAACTCTTGGCAGCGAGGTTAAACCGTTGACGGCTGCGATTACCACGAACCGCATCCTTCAGTGGGAAAATAACCTTGGTAAAGAAATCTGCAATGAAGTAACTGCGGTTACTTTCAGTAGCGCGGTAGGTCAACCCTAGCGCCTTAGAGAACATATCTTTTATCAGGCTGTTTTTACGTTCAATAACATCGCCTTCCTGGACACTACTGGTGAAGTAGACACCAGCAAACCAAGGACGCTCATGATAAGGACTGTCTTTGAACAGCAACTCGATAAAGTCCATGAGACGATCTGATGCACCGGCGAACTGACTGGGGTACTGGTAAATATCCGCACGTTGAGTCGCTGACTGTGCCAGCATCATTTTCTGGCTTCGCTGCTCCAGCAAACGAGCGTTCAACAGCTCAATATTCTCTCTGAAAATACTAACCACATCGGCTTTGCGATCTTCTGTTTGGTCCAGTACATACACACCCCATGGCTGGGCTGCTTCCGCATCACTGAGATCTTCAAAGAACGCATCGAAACCACGTACACGATCACACTTGGTCAACACAATGTAGACAGGCACCATCAAACCAAGTTCGGACATGATTTCCTGCAAGCGATTACGGGTATTCTGCGCATGGGTTTTCAGGGTTTCACGATCACCGGTTAATAACTCATCAATCGGTAATGCCAACACAACCCCGTTGACCGGCACACGAGGGCGGTTTTTCTTTAATAACTGTAAAAAATGCAGCCATTCGGATGAGTCATCATCGTTGGAATAACGACCAGCAGTATCAATTAGTACGGCTTGATCCGAGAACCACCAATCACAATTCTTGGTACCGCCGATACCAGATAAGTGGTAACGCTCATCGTCTTTAAACGGGAAATTCAACCCGGAGCGCGAATAGAAGGTACTCTTCCCGGCCGCTGATGGACCAATGATCATGTACCACGGCAATGCATACAGTGCGCCCTTACCACGAAAGCGACGGCCTAGGTCAGTCGATTTCAACGCTTTCAATACGTCATCCAGCTTTTGCTTCAGCTGGTCATCTTCCAGCCCGCTGGCCAAGTCTTCCGCCAGTTTCGTGCCCCGAACGCGCAGGAAAATAAATTTACCAAGCAGCCAAAGCAGGTAACAGGCAAACAACCCACCGATGACCATCAAACGGGCAGAAACGCTTTCCAAACCAACGTAACGCCCTGCGAACCAGATAATGACCGCTAAACCGATAATCCCGGCCAACACGCCGGTAGCCACACCGGCCAACATTGACAGCAAACGCATCAACAACGATTTCATTACAGCGCCTCCTCGTTGACAGCTTGATCTTCATCAGACTCGACACGGTCAAACGAAACAGGTTCAACCGCCGTGGTCTCGCTGGCCAAAACTTTAATGGTATCGGCGCTTCGGGCGATGGCTTGTTGGGTTTTAGATGAATACAGAAGGGTCATTCCCAGTAACGAGGCCACCAACAATACTGCCATAACCCAATAGGACTGGGCTCCGGCAATGCGCGAGGTAATTTTGCTTTCGGGCGAGGCATTTTCTGCCAGTACGCGACTGACGCCCGCATTGAATTTTTCAATTTCTATGCGAAACGCACTGATATAAGCCTGCAGCTGATCATACCCATCCAACCGGTATTTACCTTGAAAGCCCAATACCAACACAGAAAAATACAGCTGCAAGACATCAACGTTTGGCGTACTTTCTGCACGGATAACATTAAGCCGATCGAAGAAAGTTTGCCCAACCGCACTATCGCCGAAGTACTCGATGCATAACGGCTTTGCCATCCAATCGTATTTATTCGGCCAGCGGGAATTCAACACCACTTCATCTGAAAACGCGGCCATCGCAAATTTAATGTCGCGTATAATTTCTGGTGCGAGCTGACATTCGAAACAGCGGCGCTCCAGCATAACGAATGATTTCTCGACAGATTCACGCAAATCTTCTGGCGCCGCATCCGCAGCCTCAGCCACCTGCAGTGGCGTCAGCAAACTGAAGATCGGCGAACAAACTTCAACAATCAGCGCATCAAGTGACTTCTCAAATTCTGGCATCGTTACTTCTCTTCAACAATGATCAGCTCTATGGTCGCGTCGGCAAATTCGCCGAGACAGAAGATACCGAATTTTTGCGATTGAAGTACTTTGTCCCACAACGCGCTATCTGTCGAAACCTGGAAATACTCATAACCGGACTTAATGCGGATTTTTTGCGGCAAACGCTGAATGTGCCGCATAGGCACACCGGGAATCCCACTGGCAACGACCGTTTCAAGTTGCTCTGGCGATGCCAGCTTACACAGCTGAGTGAAGCGCGGTACCCAATCGACAGAGTCTTGCTTGGCATCGACCGCTAAATAGAAAGAGAAGTTTTCCAGTGCGTGACGAGGTATCTGCGTGGTTTCGAACCGTCCGGGAGACAATGCAGTCAGTTCCACAGCACTTTCCGGCCGTTCTTTCTTTAAGGCCAACATCGAACGGATGTCATTCAACAACACAGGAATGCAGTTTTCTAAACGATCGTGGTCGTACTCAACGACACGGTCAATCTGCTCCGGCGCCAAAAAGGTAGCGCAAACCTGATGCAGTTGGGCTAATAGCTGATAAAACTCGTAGGGATGAACACGAAAGTGCTGCACACCAGCCTTAAACCGAGGCAACAAAATGGCGAGCTCTTTCTGAAACAAAAAGTCGCTTAATTCGGTCGACGAATAACTGGAGATATCGCCAATTCCGGCACGCGACTTGGCAAATTCCCGGACGATATTCGAAAGCATATCCACCGTGCCCTGATACAAATCGCTAAAGACAGTCAACGCATTAACAACCAAACAGGGAGGCAGTACATCGTTAACGATCTTGAATTCGCCATCGTACTGCTTCTGTATTTTCACCAGCCTCAAACACGACATCTGTTCCTGAGATTCGTGATCGGAACGCAGTGAAATATTTGGTTTAGCAAGCATAACCTCACGCTTGCGGGTGCCGTCACTCTCATCGGGCAAATCGTGATAACCGGCAATCCAACCGCCTATCCGCCCGGCGGACTGATAGCCCGCAATACCTTCAACCAGCCCATTATTCGGCAGTGCCAGTACGACGGTAAACTCTTCTTTACCGACAGTGGCCAGATCAAGAAATACCGGGGCATCCTGATCACGCTGAAAGTCGATAGCACGCCCATCCGGGAGTACGCACTCCAGTTTCACCAGTTCAAACCGCCCTTCCCGCAACGCAGTATCGTTCCACTTCAGAGATACGACGCCCCAATAGAACGGAGAGAAAGACTTTTGTAGAAATTGAAATCGATTGGCCTGATAGCGATCCCACGCTTGAAAGTGCTGCTGCCCTAAAAATACACCTTCGGCCCAAACAACCTTGTTAAGTCCTGACATAAACATCTCGTGTAATTTATCGATATACCATAGAAAGCTTATTACCCGCTAAGGCGAGTTCTAATTTTGTTGAGAACGGGATCTTACCCGCGTTGATTTTTTTGACGGCCGTTTGCTGCGCGCCTGCAGCGGAACGGTAAAAGGCGACAACGCCCAGATACTTGGAGTCATCCACTTTCGGTATGTTCAGCTCGGTTCTTAAACCCGGCGATACCATTAATTCTTCTTTGCCAAGCAGTGTAATGCCTAACAGGTCATCATCTTTTCGAAACAGTGATGTGGCGTCTGCCTTTTCAAACAAGGATGGGTCAGACAGCTGATAGAAACGTACCAGAACCGCGTAGGATGCACCTTGCTTATCTTGATTCAGCACTTCGTCGGCACGCAATTCGACATTCAACGAGGGCGTCGCACAACCCGTTAGCGCCAAGAGAAAGGCAAACGAAAGGGAAGCTTGAAATTTCTGAAGACGAGATAAAACCGAAGACATCTTTAACTCCTTTTAACGACAGATCGGCCGCGTAACATCCTGTTGCAGCGAAGGCCGAGGAATATAACACCCAGTTTTTTTTACGTAAACGTTAAAAACGTGAACCGCGTAGCAAAGAAAGAAATCCAAGGTCATTTATTTTTTTGACGTCAGACGATCGACTTATCAATGAGACTTCCATCGCAAAAAAATAATTCAGGCTTGTTTCATGCAGTCAAAACATGAAACACTTTGGCAGATCCGTCTGCGATTCTGGAAGAGAAACACGCGTCTATAGTTTGTTTTCGTATACACATTGATCCTGATCATCTTCACTTAACTTAACAAATAAATTCGCAGTAGCAGAAGGAACAACTTCTTGTAAGCCATTGCCTATAAAAACTGTAGTCAACTAGCAAGAAAACGAACGCACTATTAGGAAAATAGCGCGCGAACATTTTTTAGTAAGGGAATCGTATGCACGAGACAGCCATCGTCCGTTGCCGCGTGGCCGCGGAATTTTTACCCGTTTTACACTTCACCGGTCACGAAAAACTCAGCACCTGTTTTCAATTCAACCTCACCGTCGCCAACCCCAATTACCGGGTGGA
>JBNKNI010000016.1:0-116870 GCA_050293765.1 Reinekea sp. | reverse complement strand
CAGAGTTACCGCCAGAACACTTAACGCAGCAATGGTTTTGTTCACGTATTCTTCCTTAAATCTAAAATTGCCCAGCCAGCGCCAACAGGGGCATTTCAGTTTCAATGGCCCAATTCACTATCATCTGGTCAAACTCGGTCATCGGGTGGCGGATATCCATCACCAACACCAGACCCTTCAGACTATTGCGCTCTGCCAGGTACTCACCAATATTCTCTTCCCAGTCCTGCTTCATATTGCGGTTAACTTTGGCGTAGCCATAACCGGGCAGGTCCACCAAGCGGTGGCCTTCACTCGACAGTGTGAAGAAATTCAGCAATTGCGTTCGACCCGGCGTTTTTGAAGTACGTGCGAGTTTCGAATTGCGTGTCAGGGTGTTCATCGCTGAACTTTTACCGGCGTTGGAACGCCCCGCGAAGGCCACTTCAGCGCCGGTATCATCCGGGCACTGAGAAAATTTTGCGGCGCTGGTTAAGAAGGCAGCGGAATCGAATTTTAGAGATTGCATAACGTCAGCGTGTTTCTTTCATGAAATAGCCGGGTATTGTAGCGGTTTGTCGCCCACAGTGCTTGCGTTTCAATGTACTTAGACGCTATGAATTTCGGGAGGTGACCTTTATACTACCGCCAATTTCAGATCGGCGTTCATGCCGGTATCAGCCCTAAAATAAGATAAGTACGCAGGATTCGTCATGAAAAAACTGATCGTTAGCCTTTTCGTTTTAAGTGGTTTACTGACTGGCGCCCAAGCGGCCGGTGACGCCGAAGCCGGTAAGGCCCTGACTGCCGTGTGTGCAGGTTGCCACGGTGCAGACGGTAATTCTGCCGTAGCCAGCTTCCCTAAGTTGGCCGGTCAAGGTGAAAAATACCTGATAAAACAGTTACACGACGTAAAAGACGGCAAGCGCGTCATCATTGAAATGACAGGATTGCTGAACGGTTTTAACGATCAGCAACTTGAAGACATCGCCGCGTACTATGCAGAACAGTCTATCCAAGTGGGCCAGGCCAAAGCCGATCTGGTTAAGTTAGGCGAATCTCTGTATAAAGCAGGTAACGTAAAAACTGGGGTTCCAGCGTGTGCCGGTTGCCACGCCAGTAACGGTGCGGGTAACTCCGTTGGTGGTTTTCCAGCTTTGGGTGGCCAGCATGCGGCTTACATTGAAACTCAGCTGAAGAAATTCCAGACTGGTTACCGCGCTGAAGCGCCGAGTGCAGACGCCCGTCAGAATGATGGCGATACCATGGTCATGCGCAGCATTGCGTTCAACCTGAAAGATTTCGAAATTGAAGCGCTGGCCAGCTATATTCAAGGCTTGCACTAACAGGTCTGATTTCGGTTAAGCTCTGGTTAACCGGCAGTAAAGATACTGAAAAGCGAGGAAGGACAAACCTTCCTCGCTTTTTTTTGATTTATAGTTCGTTGCCAAAGGGCTGTACCGGTCGATGAATTGTCGACCGTGTAATGCGCTATACGGTCAGCAACCCATGTTCTGGCGTAGGCGACGAAATTTTTGTAACAGACCCTAAAAAACGAAATTCAATCGAGAGGTTGCCCAAATGTTAAAACGGTCATTGGTATTCATTGGCTTATTATTTACCGCACTGTCTGTTCATGCTGAAGACGAAGCGCGTTATGTGGAAGGGGTTCATTACCAGGTGTTGTCAACGCCACTCAAAACCTCTTTCCGTGGCGATGAGATCGGCGAAATCATGGAGTTCTTCAGTTACGGCTGTATTCATTGTTTTAATCTGGAACCTGCCTTGAATCGTTTCCTGGCAGAGAAACCGGACAACATCCGTTTTACCGGAGTTCCAGTGATGTTTAATGAACGCCAGCAACCCGAAGTAAGGGCTTACTACGTTCAAAAGACCTTAAAGTTAGGCCCTGAAGCACACCAAGCTATTTTCGATGCGATACATAAAGATCGCAAGTCACTGCGGTCGGACAAGCAGTTCGCTAAGTTTTTTGCCGATGAATTAGGCGTTTCTGAGGAAAAATATATGCAGACGGCTTATTCGTTTGGGGTCGACCCACAGGTACAGAAGTCTGTTTATCTCACTGGCGCCAGTGGTATCGGCGGCACGCCTTCCATCATTGCTAACGGTAAATACCTGATCGACTCCGGTGCCGTCGGAGGCAATGAAATGGCTTTGTACGCAGCCAAATGGCTGATTGAGCGAGACGCTGCTGAGCAACAGTAATTTATTTGGAATTTAAAAAACCGGCCACGCGCCGGTTTTTTTTGTCCTTGTGTTCGTGCGATGTGCCCGTCATGGGCCGTTAGTTAAAGGCACTCACCATACGAATTGTTAACGTGACCTTTGGCGGTGCCGACAATCGGTCCTGCCATTATCCGTCTGCTAAACTGAGTGTGGACGACGCAACCCTACCGGACAGTCATCATGCGAATCAGCGGTAATCTGAAACATCAACCCACCGCCCATCTGGAGCCCTGGCAACAGTTTATCCATGAAGAGCCACTGGAACAGCGAGATACGCTGAAACTGTTGTCGTATAACATTCAGGTCGGTATTCACACTCGGCAGTACCGGGACTATCTGTTCCGCAGTTGGCAACATCTGTTACCGCACACCAAACGAGAACATAATCTTCAGCAGATTGCAGAACTGATTCAACACTTTGATCTGATTGCATTGCAGGAAGTTGATGGCGGTAGTTTCCGCAGTAAGTACACCAATCAGATTTCCTATCTGGCCAAGGCCGCCAATAAGCAGTTCTGGCATCAACAGTTAAATCGCAATCTCGGTCGATTCGCACAACACAGCAACGGTGTTATCGGCGACGTTACGCCGGTCAGTATTGAGAATCACGCACTGCCCGGACTGAAAGGTCGAGGCGCTATCGCCGTCGAGTTAGGACACAAAGACCCCCTGCTCATTGTGATTGCGCACCTGGCGTTGAGTCGCCAGGCTCAGAATCAACAGTTGGCTTACATTAAAGACCTGATTTCACGCTATCAGCACGTGGTGATAATGGGTGACCTGAATACAGACAGCATGCGTATTCTGTACGACTCCCCGTTACAGAACAGTGGTCTGAAATCATCGCATTCCGGGGCGACCTACCCCAGCTGGCGACCAATGAAAGGCTTTGATCAAATCCTGCTGAGTCAACACATTAACATCCGCAAAGTCGCGGTGTTGGACTTTGCATTATCTGATCATTTACCAGTCGCTATCGAGATAGATGCACCACATTTGTAAGTGAACAACCCTGTACATCCTGTGGCTTTGACTATACTGAACGAACTCAAAATCGTTTCAAGGAAATCGGCCATGTCCGACGAGCAGAACTGGTTGGCGCGCGGTGCAACGAGTCTGACACTGATGATGATGGGATTCGATACCGAACTCGATCAGCAGTTAACCAAGTTACGCAACGTTTTACGGCAGGAACATCTGCAGTTGTCTGAGTTCAAAATTGCGCTTGAGGATGTGGAGCGCGTTTATGACAGTCTTGAAGGTATTACGGATAAAAGTATCGATACCTACAAGAAGACCTTTGCAGTGTTGTTGGAAGAAACTGGCGCTGAGATTCTCAAGCCGCTCGACAAAGAACAGCCCCTGTTGTCGGACTTATTAAAGATTGCCGAACCGCTCGCCCGACACATTAATACCCTGGCCTATTCGCCACGCATCGACCGCGGTGATGAGGAACTCGACCACCTGCGGTTGCGCCTGATCCGCCGTTTCAAATCGCTGCTGGAAACACTGACGCTGATGGGTGATGACAGTGGATCGCTGCAACGTCTGGATGCCATGCTCGAAGGCGAACCCAGCTGGAAAATGCTGGATGAACTGGCCAGTAAAACCATCACGCTGCTCCGCAAACGACTCAGTGAAGAAAAGAAGCAGTTCGAGGGTTATCTTTCTCAGTTAACCGAGAAACTGACTCGAATAAACGAAATTGTCGAAGCCGACTCGGCGACCTTATCTGAACTGAAACAGATAAATATCGATTTCAATTCCAGCATCAATCAACAGATGTCTGAAGCCAGGATGAAGATCGACAATCAACACACCGTGGCCACATTAAAAACCGATTTACTGGCGTCGCTGGATGTCATCGCTAATCGATTGCAAGAATACCAGTCCAGTTATGGTGCCAAATTGCAGGATCTTCAGGCCAGCAAACTCGAAATGAATGAACAAATTCAATCGCTGGAAAAGGAAAATCTCGCCCTGCTGATTGAGCTGAACAAAGAACGTAAAATGAGCCAGATAGACCCACTGACTCAATTGCCAAATCGACAGGGCTTTACCAACCGGCTGGATGAAGAACTGTCACGAGCCAAACGGTATGGTCACCCGTTAAGCATAGCTATTCTGGACATCGATTTTTTCAAACGGATCAATGACGAATTCGGGCATCTGGTTGGCGACAAAGTCTTGCGAATGATCGCCAAAGAAATGAAGAAGGTCTGCCGAGAGTCTGACTTTATTTCGCGCTTTGGCGGAGAAGAATTTATTCTGCTGTTACCGCAAACCAATCTGCAGGATGCCAAAATCGCGGTCGACAAACTGCGTCGACATATCGCTCAATGCCCCTTCCACTACCAGAACAAACCAGTAAAACTGACCATCTCTGGTGGTGTTGCCGAACTACAGGACAACGAAGAAACCGATTCCTGGCTCGACCGGGCAGACACGGCGTTATACGACAGCAAGCGTAATGGACGGGATCAGGTTACTGCCGCCTGATCTGAACTAGGCTGGGGGTGAGAACAGATGGCCAATGGCCCGATTCAATTGCGTAGTGTTGATAGGTTTGGTCAGGAAATCGTTCATCCCACTGGCCAGACATTTATGACGAACTTCATCGAGGGCATGCGCCGTCAACGCCACGATAGGAATCGGCGGTAACCCATTGTCACGCTCATAAGCACGGATTAAACGCGTCGCTTCATAACCGTCCATGGCGGGCATTTCACAATCCATCAAAATGATATCGAAATGCGATTGCGGATTGATTCGCTCTGCCACGGCATCATCACCTTGGGCCACAATTACCACGGAATGGCCCATTTTCGTCAACAGACCATGCACAACTTTCTGATTCACCAGATTATCTTCGGCGACCAAAATGGAATAGGTGTCTGTCACTGAGTGATGTTCTGCCGGTTTCGCCGGATTCACACCAACCACCGGTTTCAAGGGTGTGAACACAGAGAACTCAGAGCCTTGATTCAATTGACTGTTGACTCGGATTTCACCCCCCATCAATTCCACCAGTTCGCGTGATATCGCCAACCCCAGACCAGTGCCGCCATAGACCCGGCGTTTGCCCAGATCTACCTGTTGATAGGCATTAAACAGATGGTTGATATCAGTGGCTGAAATACCAATACCCGAATCCTTAACTTTAAGAACGAGGAAGTTTGCACCGCGTTCCTGCGCAACGCCGAGTACCACGCGCACATAACCGTCATCAGTAAACTTAAGCGCATTGGAAATCAGGTTCGACCAAACCTGACGTAAGCGTTGCGAATCCGACTGTATCCACTTGGGAACGTTCGGTTCGATATGCAGCGTAAATTCAAGATTCTTTTGCACGGCTTGTGAACGAAACAGCTCAACCTGATGTTTCACCAAATCGTGCACGGCAATGTGCTCTTCGAGCAGTCCCATTTTACCGGCTTCAATTTTCGAGTAATCCAGAACATCATTGACCAATGTGAGCAGCGTTTTACCAGACGATTGAATTATATCAACATAGGTTTCCTGTTCTTCATCCAGTTTGGTTTGCTCCAACAGGTCAACAGTACCGAGCACTCCGTTCAATGGCGTGCGGATTTCATGACTGATCTGAGCCAAAAAGTAACTTTGCGCTTCGGCTTTCAGTCGCTGTTTCTCACGTTCATCACGCAAGACACGTATGCGCCGAGCGAGGGCAAAACTGAGCAACATGGTTTCGGCAAAAGAAGCTACCTTGGAGACATATAACGGCGATACCGGAAATAGATTGGTGCCGGTGAAAACAAGAATCAGATACACATTACCTAACGCAAAAACTACCCAGGCTACAATAAAATAGCGCGCGGTCACCAGCCCTTTGATTGAAGCAAAAATACCCACACCTACCGCCACAACGAGCATCAACGCCATCAACGGTACGGTCCATTTATCCATCGGTAAATTCGGGTAATAAATAGAGACAGCGATAATAGGCACTTGCAGTACAACGCCAATCACAATGACGCGATGCATCGTGCGCAGATTATTTTTTAAATCCAGAAAGTTGGTGATGAACAGAAATCCGAAAAACACCGACAGCGATGAAAATATGGTATCGGGAACGGCGCTGTAGGGTTTATCGTCTGGCCAGAAATGCTGAAAGATATAACCGTCAAGAGACAAGTGCAGTAACGCAAAACAGGAGATAAACAGGACGTAATACAAATAACTGATATCACGCACCGACGTAAACAGGAACAGGTTATACAACGCCATGGCCACAATAATGCCGAAGAACATCCAGTTCAAAACATCCGCTTTCTGCAACGGTGCCCAGAATTCATTAGCCGGGTATAACTGCATCGGCATATAAAAGGTACTGCCGGTTTCCACACGAATGAGAAAACTGGCTGGGTTATCGGGTTGATTGTAAATTTCCAATGGCACAATGAAGTAGCGATGATCTTCATTGCGATTATTGAATGCTCGCTTCATGCCTGAGCGGTATATGAGTCGTGGACCACTGTCATTAAAAACCTGGTAGACATCAACGTAGTCAAGCAATGGCGTACTGATCACCAGATCCCATTGTTTGTGAATAGAAGCGGATGCATCAACATCCATTCGCAACCAATAAACGTCATCGACATAGCCCAGGTTCAGGACAGATTGGTCAACGGGTTGCCAGGCGGTTGTCCATTCGGGCAACACAATTTCAAAGGGAGAAAATTCGTTTTTGGGATCGACAAGAGTTTCGAGATAAGGACCGACTTCGGTAAACGGTTCGTTGCCCAACTGAACAACCTCTGGCGCAAAATCGTCAACGGCGAACGCCAGCGATGAACAATAACTCATCAAGGTCAGGAAAAAACACATCAAAATACGGTTAGGCTGTAAGGTCAATCCATTTACCCCGACACATTGAGATACTGTTAAAAGCGGCATTGTAACATGAGTGGCAACGATCCCCAGAGTCAGAAACCAATAAGTGATTCTCACTGGCCGTAGTTAGGATTCACTTTGTCGGATAATCGGCGATAACGTGATGACTTCGGAGCGTTCAAGCAACTACGATCAATCACGCAATTCCTTCAAGAACCATCGATCACACGCATTGTGCGCTGTCTGCAACAACGGTGCTGGCAACTGGATAAACCCAGAAGAGCGATATAAACGTTCTGCCTGCGTCATGGTATGCAGCGTTTCCAGATAGCACCAACCATAGTGGCTTTTCGCGAACGCCAGCGCTGTCTTAATCAATTGCTGCCCGACGCCCAGGCCACGCGCATCCCCGCTCACATACATTTTCTGCAGTTCACAGACGGCCGATAACGAAGTGGAGGCCAACTGGCCGATGCCGCAACCACCCACCAGCCGCCCCTGAACCTCCACAACCCAGTAGGCCATACCCGGGCGGTCGTAAGCTGAATTAAGATCGGACAATTCCGGATCCTGCCAGGCAAATCCCGGCCTGTTCGCACCAAATTCTGTCAATACGGTGCGGATGATCCTTTCCATGTATTCATTGTCTGCGTGGGTGATTGGTCGCAGTATTATGTTGTCTGTCTGACTTGTATTCTTAACCATTCAGTATCATCTTTACTTTGTTTAACCATTAACCGCACGTGTGACACAAACCAATGAGTTGTTTTACTAATTGGCGATATGCTCCGGTACTGAACGCACCGGGTAATTGAAGCAACGGCTCTGAGTTTGGGTCACGAAAGAGAAATGTAAACTTAACCTAATTGGAAATCTAACTCTATGTCTATTCAAGTTGGCGATACGCTGCCCAATGTTAATCTTTACCAAATGACGGAAACGGGGCCGCAAGCCGTCAGCACAGAAGCCCTGTTCAGCGATAAAAAGGTGGTGCTGTTTGCCTTGCCAGGGGCTTTCACCCCAACGTGCAGCGCGGCGCACGTTCCGGGTTTTGTGGTAAAGGCCGATGAAATTAAAACACGCGGGGTGGATTCAATCATCTGTACCAGCGTGAATGACGCCTGGGTAATGGACGCCTGGTCAAAACAACAAAACGCCGACGCTATTTTAATGCTCGGTGATGGCAGTGCTGATTTTGCGGATGCCCTCGGTCTCACTGTCGATCTGACCGAGAAAGGCATGGGTGTAAGGTCTCGTCGCTACGCCATGATTGTTAATAATGGTGTTGTTGAGTGGCTTGGGGTCGATGAACCTGGCGAATTTGAGCTGTCCAGTGCCGACACTGTCTTGACGCAACTCTAATCTCGAACCAAGCAAATGACATCAAAAGACGTGTTTTATCAAACGCTGGCTGCGGTGCCAAAGGGTAACTACACCAGCTATGGCAAATTGGCTGAGTTGTGTGGCGTTCACGTCAGGCAAATACAAGCCTGGTTAAGAACGCTGCCCAGGGATTCTGGATTGCCGTGGTACCGGATTATCAACAGTCAACGTAAGATTACTGAACACGCTGGCGCGGCGCGCCAGTATCAGTACTTAGCAGAAGAAGGTCTATTGCCAAATAAGCATGGAAAATTTCCTGAAGAATTTTTCTGGCCTAAATAGTATTCTGCTCAACCTCCCTCACCCCTTCTTGGAGAAATTCAGGTGGCTTTTTTAATCCGTCCGGCCGAGTTGGCAGACCTTCCTGCGATGGTCCAGATCCTAAACCCATTTATTAATGAAACGGCGATAACTTTTGATACTGAACCTTACACGGTAGACACACGCCGCCCTTGGTTTAATCAGTTTTCGACATCGGGCAGACACCGTTGTTTGGTCGCGGAAGCGAATGGACGTGTCGTCGGTTATGCCAATAGCGGTCCACTTCGACCAAAACGCGCTTACGACACCTCCGTCGAAGTCAGTATTTATAAGGCACGGGATTACCATGAAAAAGGCTTGGGCAGTGCACTTTATGACAGATTGTTTTCAGAATTGGCTGATGAAGATGTACATCGAGCACACGCGTTAATCACGCTACCGAATAAAGCCTCTGTCGCCATACATCAGAAATTCGGTTTTAAAGAAGTCGGTACATTGCATGAAGCCGGCCGTAAGTTTGGGCAATACCATTCTGTTTATTGGATGGAAAAGCGTTTCTGAATGCTTATTCTGATGCCGTGTTCCACGTGGAACACTATTTGATTTGACCCTAGATCCCCTGCAATAACCAGCCCCTCTATCGAACTCACGTTGCTGACAGACATAAAAAAGGCGCTGAAATTAGCGCCTTTAAACAAGTGTAACCTTTCAGCGACTGTGATCTAGTAATCCAGATTCGACACCATCAAAGCATTTGACTCGATAAATTCGCGACGAGGTTCAACATCATCGCCCATGAGTGTGGTGAAGATCTGGTCGGCGGCAATAGCGTCTTCAACCGTCACCTGCAACATACGACGGGCATCTGGGTCCATCGTGGTTTCCCACAATTGTTCAGGATTCATCTCACCCAACCCTTTATATCGCTGGATCTGATATCCACGTTTCGCTTCGTTCATGAGCCAGCTAATAACTTCTTCGAAGCTTTGAATTTCGCGCTTCTTATCATTACGCTGAATATAAGCACCATCTTCAATCATGCCCTGCAAAATAGCGCCCAACGCCACGATCGCCTCATAATCATGACTATTAAAGAAGTTATGAGAGAATACATAATCCGTTGATAGTCCATGCGCTGTGGCCTGTACCATCGGTAGCCAGAGGTGCCGTTCTTTGTCTTCGGTAATCGACGCCTGATACACGGTGGCACCCGATAAGACTTCGGCAAAGCTCTCGCTGAGCTGATCGACCCACTCGGCAACGACGTCCTGATCTTTCATCATCTCTTCGGTAAGCGTTGGCAAGTAGATCAACCGTTCCAAGACCGCTTTTGGATACACGCGACTCATCTTGTCGATCCGCGCATGCACAGCATTAAACTGATTTACCAGGTTTTCCAGCTGGGCATCGGTAATGGCGGGTGCGTTCTCATTCACGTACAAAGCCGTACCGTCGAGCGCCTGCGACAACAGATATTGTTCAAGGGCTGCTTCGTCTTTTATGTAACTTTCCTGCTTACCTTTTTTGATCTTATACAGAGGCGGTTGCGCGATATAAATATAACCACGTTCAATAAGTTGTGGCATTTGCCGGAAAAAGAACGTCAACAACAGCGTCCTAATGTGCGAGCCGTCGACGTCCGCATCGGTCATGATAATAATGTTGTGATAACGAGCTTTCTCGATATTGAATTCTTCGCGACCAATACCACAACCCAGGGCAGTGATCAGGGTACCCACCTCTTGAGACTGCAGCATCTTATCAAAGCGCGCTTTCTCTACGTTCAGGATTTTACCCTTCAATGGCAGAATAGCTTGTGTGCGACGATTTCGGCCTTGTTTGGCGGATCCGCCGGCCGAGTCCCCTTCCACTAAGTACAATTCAGACAAAGCCGGATCTTTTTCCTGACAGTCCGCTAACTTACCCGGCAAGCCGGCAATATCCAGTACGCCTTTCCGGCGGGTCATATCACGAGCTTTTCGAGCCGCTTCTCGAGCACGAGCTGCGTCGATCATCTTACCAACAACCGTTTTCGCTTCGTTAGGATGTTCGACCAGGTACTCGGCAAATATTCGCGCCATTTCCTGTTCGACTGCTGGTTTTACCTCACTGGACACCAACTTGTCTTTGGTCTGTGAGCTGAACTTAGGATCCGGGACCTTAACGGAAATGATGGCCGTTAAGCCTTCACGCGCATCGTCGCCACCGGTGGTAACCTTATGCTTTTTCAACAGGTTTTCCTGCTGAATGTAGTTATTCAAAGTTCGGGTCAAGGCCGCGCGGAAACCCGCCAGGTGCGTACCGCCATCGCGTTGCGGAATATTATTGGTGAAACAGAAAATGTTTTCCTGGTAAGTATCATTCCACTGTAAAGCGACCTCAACACCAATGTCATCGTCTGGGCGCTGATATTGGAAGTGAAACACTTCGTTGATGGTTTGCTTGTTACTGTTCAGGTATTCAACGAAGGCTTTCAAACCACCTTCATAGTGAAAGAATTCTTCTGCGCCGCTACGCTCGTCTTTCAAGCGAATTGCCACACCGGAATTAAGAAAACTCAATTCGCGCAGACGTTTTGCCAATATATCGAAGGAATACTTGATGTTTGCGAACGTTTCAGAGGAAGGCAGGAACGTAATTTTGGTCCCTGTTGTGTCTGCATCGCCTACCTCTTTCAAGGGCTCCTGAGGGACACCATGCTTATAGAACTGCTCATGTACTTTGCCACCACGCCGGATGGTCAGTTTCAGTTCTGCGGATAAGGCGTTAACCACTGAGACACCGACACCATGCAGACCGCCAGATACCTTGTATGAATTGTCATCGAACTTACCCCCTGCGTGCAGAACGGTCAGAATGATCTCAGCAGCCGATTTGCCACCTTCTTCAGCCATAGGTTCGGTGGGAATGCCACGACCGTTGTCTTCCACACTAACGGACTCATCCGGGTGGATAACCACGGAAATTTCAGAACAGTGACCTGCCAGGGCTTCATCAATCGAGTTATCGACGACTTCAAAGACCATGTGATGAAGACCAGTACCGTCATCCGTATCGCCGATATACATACCGGGACGCTTCCGTACCGCATCCAATCCTTTCAGTACCTTAATACTGGAGGAATCGTAATTATCACTCATGTCTTGTCTCCAAATTCCGTCACGAGCCGAATCTCGCCATGTTCCACGTGGAACATTCGAACTTGATTCGGGTGTTTCCAAAAATGTTTCAGAGGTTCAGGGTCAACGCATGTCATAAAAACCTGACTGTTCAGGCCTTCCATGAGTTCTCCTAACTTCCGAATATGGTGATGATCCAGCTCAGCTGGTAAATCATCGATCAAAAAAATGGTGGGCTGTTCTTGTTGTTGCTGTAAAAACAAACTCTGGGCAATTTTCAATGCACAGACCACAAGTTTTTGCTGCCCACGAGACAACTCGTCAGCGGCATTAATTTTTCCTACCTTAATACGCATATCGGCCCGTTGCGGCCCGGATTGGGTATAACCCAACTTAGTATCGCGTTCGCGCTGCTGCTCCAGAACATCGCGTAAAGGTCGGTCTTTATCCCAACCACGATAGTAATGAATCCGCAGCTCCGGTAAGTCGATCAGCTGTGCCAAAACCTGGTGAAAACACGGCACAAAACCTTTCAGATAGGTCTTCCGGTAACCATCAATACGCTCGGCAGCGGCCTCGTATTCTCGCTCCCAGACCTCCAATTCCGAACGGTCGATTCTACCAGATCGAAGCAAAGAATTCCGGTTTTTAAGGCTTTTTTGCAATCTTTGCCAGTCTTCATGAAACGCAGAGGATTGATGAAAAACTCCCCAATCCAGAAACTGTCTGCGATCACCTGGACTGCCCTCCAATAACAAAAAACTGTCTGAATGGATCAATTGCAAAGGTAGGTTATGGACCAGTTCTGCCAGAGAATTAATCGGTTCACCGCGCAGACGGATTTGATACTGTCCTTTTTGCGTTCGACGCACAGCAATTCGACCAAGCAACGCATGCTCACCGACCACTAACAGCTCATCGGCTTCATGAGCAACAACGGTGCGAGTACGGGCCAGTCTGAAAGACCGTGCCATCGCAAGTATATGGATGGCTTCGAGCAGAGATGTTTTCCCCGCACCGTTATCGCCAAAAAAAACATTAACGCCTGAGGAAAGGGAAAGTTGGGTATCGGCAAGATTACGGATACCCTGAATAGAAAGTGCCTGCAGAGACACTTGCGACCGCCTATCGACTACAGACGCATCGGCATAACAACATAAGCAGATGCGTCATCGTCAAAGTCCGTCAATAACGCACTGGAATTGGCATCAGCCAGGACAAAACGAACCTGCTCACCACTGATCACATTCATGACATCCAGCAGATAACTGACGTTAAAGCCAACTTCCAGATCTGGGCCGTCGTAATCCACTTCTACGGCCACTTCAGCTTCTTCCTGCTCCGGATTGTTGGCTTTCACCACCAACGAGCCTGACGTCAGCGTCATGCGCACACCACGATACTTCTCGTTAGCGAGAATCGCGGCACGGGAAAATATGGATTTCAATACTTGCCGATCGCCTACGACTTCTTTATCGCCACCGCGTGGAATGACGCGTTCGTAGTCGGGGAATTTGCCGTCAACCAGCTTAGTGGTGAAGGTAAACTCTGCGGTTGTTGCACGTAAATGTGATGCGCCAATATAAACCTGGACGGGCTGATCGTCGTCCGCCAACAATCGATTCAGTTCAAGGATACCTTTACGCGGCACAATCACCTGTCGGCGTTCAGGTACATTTAAACCGTCAACATGACGTGAACTCATGGCCAAACGATGCCCATCTGTTGCCACGGTCCGTACCATAGATTGGATCATTTCCAACGACATACCATTCAGATAGTAACGAACATCCTGCTGTGCCATGGCAAAGGCAGTTGCCTCAATAAGCTGAGACAATAGTTTCTGTGGCAAAACGTATTGATCTGAACTGTCGTCCTGTTCGACATTTGGAAATTCAGTGGCCGGCAATGACGATAATGTGAACTTACTGCGACCACTGGATACCTGCACCCGTTCTTCAATTTGTTGAACGCTGATAATCGCATCGTCCGGCAATGAACGAACAATATCGAGAAACTTCTTTGCGGGTACGGTAATAGACCCTGCTGTCGCAGGTTCTGATAATACAACGCGACCAACCAATTCAACTTCTAAATCGGTACCGGTCAGCGCGAGCTGAGACCCTTCCACTTCCAACAGCACATTGGAAAGCACAGGCAATGTCTGGCGCTTTTCCACTACGCCACTGACAAGTTGTAAGGGTTTTAGCAGCTGTTCACGTGCTAGTGAGAATTGAATCATGAGGCCTTTTCCATCCGGTCGTCAGGTGGTCAATGTTCTGAGTAAGTTACTGTAATCTTCGCGTATATCCTGATTGGTTTCACGCAATTCTTTTACTTTCCGACAAGCATGCAGCACGGTGGTGTGATCACGTCCGCCAAAAGCATCGCCTATCTCCGGTAAACTGTGTTGCGTCAGTTCCTTGGCCAGTGCCATGGCGACCTGTCGTGGTCGTGCGATACTGCGACTGCGGCGCTTACTGTGCAAGTCGGATATTTTAATTTTGAAATACTCAGCAACCGTACGCTGAATATTTTCAATGCTAACCTGTTTGTCCTGTAATGCGAGTAAATCTTTCAGGGACTCTTTTACAAAAGGAGTATCAATAGCCGAACCGGTGAATTGAGCGTTGGCGATCACTCTTTTAAGTGCACCTTCCAATTCACGCACATTTGAACGAATACGCTGAGCAATGAAGAAAGCGGCGTCAGCGGGCAGTTTCACTTTAGCATTTTCGGCTTTCTTCATCAGAATGGCGACCCGGGTTTCCAGATCAGGTGGTTCAACCGCAACGGTCAGGCCCCAACCAAAACGGGACTTTAGACGATCTTCCAAACCATCAATTTCTTTCGGAAACCGGTCACAGGTTAAAATCACTTGCTGATTACCTTCAAGTAACGCATTAAAGGTATGAAAGAATTCTTCCTGAGAACGGTCTTTCTTGGCGAAAAACTGTATATCGTCAATCAACAAAGCATCCAGCGACCGATAAAATCGCTTGAATTCAGCCATCGCATTCAACTGCAACGCTTTGACCATGTCCGCGACGAACCGCTCCGAATGCAGATACACCACTTTGGCGGCGGGATTCTGTTCGATAATCTCATTACCGATCGCTTGCATTAAGTGCGTTTTACCCAAACCCACGCCACCGTATATAAACAGTGGGTTGTAGGCACCACCGGCATTTTCCGCAACCTGTTGACTGGCCGCCAACGCCAATTGGTTAGATTTACCTTCGACGAACGACTTAAAAGTAAAGGATTTGTTCAAATAACTTTGAACTTTTGTACGACCACGCTTTGCGCCTGTGGTTTTTACTTCCACGACATCGGTATTGCTTATGACTGCGGGTTCCGCGACCGGCTCTTCGGTAATGGCTGGTTTATCCGTCCCTCTGGATGATCGATCGATACCCGGAGATTGCTCAACATTCACAGTGACAGGGGCGGTTGCACCCGAGGACACAAAAGAACGCGTCGTACTTTTGGTTTTTACTTCAATACTGACATTGCCGTTAAACCCATACGATTCTGCGATTGCAGAAATCCGGCTCAGGTACTTATCTCTCACCCAGTTAGCAATGAATCGATTAGGTGCAGACAACACGACTTCATCCGGATGGCTGACAATGCCAAGCGGTTTGAGCCAAGTATTAAATTGGTGTGAAGGCAACTCAGTGCGTAATTGTTCTAAGCACTGATGCCACAACGCGTCCTGCACATGGACTCCGGGTGATTGAAACGGCCGGTTATTTTAACTGACCCATCAGACAGTCGCTACCCTCATTTCAATTGGCTGCGTATTTATCTATCACTATTAAAACCCGCTTAACCGTCTGACGGTTAAAACCGGGACAGGTTACCCAGGCGCGCTGAATGCTGTTCTCCTTATTACAACCCGGCTCGTGCGCTGCAAGCTAAAAATGAACAAAAGTCGCCTAACGCTTACCTGTGAATAACAACACTCATAAGGCTGTTTATAACTCTGTTTATGAAATTGTGTATGAAAGATTGTGTATAACTGGCCTGCTTATACACATTCATCCACCGACATTTACAGCGGTTACCCCTCGGTTTCTCAGTAGTTATCATTTG
Source organism: Reinekea sp. (assembly GCA_050293765.1). Classification (GTDB taxonomy): domain Bacteria; phylum Pseudomonadota; class Gammaproteobacteria; order Pseudomonadales; family Natronospirillaceae; genus Reinekea. The sequence continues at coordinate 100,929 of JBNKNI010000016.1, read as the reverse complement.
TTTAACTATATGATTTTATTAAGTTATTTCGATTTACTAACAGAATAAATCACCCTTAATAAGTAATAACAAAAAATAAGAAAAAAAATATATAAACATTTCTTTAATTTTCTTATATGTCATTCAGGATAAAACCTTGATAAAACGGACTCAGTGGTTAATTCCAGTTGTTTAAAAAAACAGCATTGATTTGATGCAACAAACTCTTTAGAATCCGCCGTCCAAATTTAAAGGTGATCAGATCGGAGAATGATCTGGTGACACAAAAACCCTTGTTGTCGAGGTTGGTCCCGACAACCCAACAGAGATCGTTAACATGAAACGTACATTCCAACCAAGTAATCTGAAGCGTAAGCGCAGCCACGGTTTCCGTGCTCGTATGGCAACTAAAAACGGTCGTAAGTTACTCGCTCGCCGTCGTGCACGTGGTCGTGCTGTTCTGAGCGCTTAATCACTGAAGCCAGAACCATTGAATCAAAAACCGTTTGGCTTCCGTCGAGATCTGCGTTTATTAAATGCATCGGATTTCCGAACGGTTTTTGATCAAGTTGACGTTAAAGCCCCTTCTGAGCAGTGCACTCTACTTGCTCGTCGCAATTCATTGGGTTTACCCCGAATCGGTTTTATTCTCGCTCGCAAAAATATCAAACGTGCGGTTCAGCGGAATCGTATTAAACGATTTTCTCGTGAATACCTGCGATTGCACCAGCATCAGCTTCCAGATCTGGATATTATCCTGATGGGTCGTAAAGGCCTGGATCACCTGTCCGACGAACAACTGCACAAATTACTGCAAAAGCTATTCGAAAAACTGACCAAAAGAGCGAGCAGGTCTTAATACGTTGATTTATTGAGTTAAATTCACGGTTAGTGCGGTAAATCAACTGGCAAAAATGCTGTCTGACAGGTACCATTTCGGCGCTTTTTTTCTGTATAAATCGCCGCTCTGACACCGATTGAGTGGTCATCCAACACTGGAACCAACTTATGGACGTACGTCGTATATCGTTAATTGCCGCTCTGGCAATTGTTTCTTACCTCATGATTCTGCAATGGTCGAAAGACTATTCCACATCGGGACCGGAGGCGACTGCTGCGTCCGTGATTGCCGGTGAAATTACCGCTGCCGATGCTTCAGAAATACCGGTTGTCAATGCGGCTGAGAGTTCGGACGTTCCCGCAACAGCGGCACCTACTGCAGCCACGGACAAAGTCCAGGTCATGACTGATACGCTGGACGTCGTGATCGATTTACGCGGTGGCGATATTATCTACGCGTCGTTGCCGCAATACCCACTGAGCATCACAACACCCGATATTCCATTTAAGATCTTGGAAAACGATAAACTGACTTACCTGGCGCAAAGCGGTCTGGTGGGCGAAAACGGTATTGATACGCAGGGTCGTGCACAGTACACCGTAGAACAGTCCAAGTATCAGATGAATGATGGGCAGCCATTGGAAGTTGTGCTGACACATATGGCCGATAACGGTTTGCTGGTTAAGAAGGTTTTTACCTTCAGTCCAGACTCATACCTGATTGACGTTCGCTTTGACCTGCAAAACCAGGGTACTGATACCCTGCGGACCAATGTCTTTGCTCAGTTGCGTCGCGATAATTCAGCGGACCCCAGCAGTACAGGCGGTGTCGGTATGCGTTCTTATTTGGGCGCTACCTTCTCCACCACGGATTCCTCTTATGAAAAAGTAAAATTCAAAGACTTGGATGATGACAAGTTCAGCAAAACCAGCGTAGGTGGTTGGGTTGCCATTCTGCAGCATTACTTTTTGTCTGCCTGGGTTCCAGCAAGCAACGATACCAACAAATTCTATGGTCAGAAGGGTTCTAATGGAGACTACTACGCCGGTTTTACTGCTCCGACATTGGTGGTTGGACCGGGTGAATCTATTTCTGCCGGTGCCCAACTCTATGTGGGACCAAAAGATCAGGATGCGTTAGCGGAGATTGCCGCCAATTTGGAAAAAACGGTCGACTACGGTTGGCTTTGGTGGGTTGCCGAACCTATTTTCTGGTTACTGCAGCTCATTCAGAGCGTGGTGGGTAACTGGGGCTGGTCCATTGTATTCCTGACGCTTCTGATTAAAACCGTCCTGTTCCCGTTGACCGCTTCTTCATACAAATCTATGGCGAAAATGCGCAAGTTTGCGCCTAAAATTCAGGAACTTCGCGATCAATTTGGCGATGACCGTCAGAAAATGAGCCAGGAAATGATGAAGCTTTATCAGAAAGAGAAGCTGAATCCGCTTGGTGGCTGTTTGCCGATGTTACTGCAAATGCCAATTTTCATTGCCCTGTATTGGGTGTTAATGGAATCCGTCGAATTACGTCAGTCACCCTTTATGTTCTGGATTGTTGACCTGTCGATTAAAGACCCCTATTTCGTACTGCCGTTGTTAATGGGTGCATCTATGTTCTTCCAGATGCGGATGCAACAGCAACCGACGATGGATCCGATGCAGGCTAAAATCATGCAATTCATGCCGGTCATGTTTACTTTCATGTTCCTGTGGTTCCCAGCGGGTCTGACGTTGTACTGGTTCGTGAATAACGTGACTACGATAACTCAACAGTACCTGGTTAATCGTTCCATCGACCGTGCGGACGCTAAAACCGCATCTTGAATAACATCTGGAAAATGATTAAGGCAGACTTCGGTCTGCCTTTTTTGTCGCTGACGATTACCGAAATCATCTACACTGCTGCGTAGTCTGAAGAGGAAATAGCATGTTCACCAGTCATGACACCATTGCTGCCGTTGCCACGCCTCCCGGTCGCGGAGGTGTCGGCATTGTCCGGGTCTCTGGCGCGAAAGCACAGAGCATTGCCCAAGCAGTGCTAAAGCATTCTCCGAAACCACGTTACGCCCATTATGGGGCGTTTTATGCAGTTGACGGCCAGGTCGTGGATGAAGGCATCGCGCTTTATTTTCCGGGGCCGAATTCGTTCACGGGCGAAGATGTTCTGGAATTGCAGGGCCACGGTGGTCCAGTCATTTTGGAAATGCTCTTGGAACAGGTTGTGGCACTGGGTTGTCGGGTGGCGCGACCGGGTGAGTTTTCTGAGCGCGCGTTTTTGAATGACAAGATCGATTTAACTCAGGCAGAGGCCATCGCAGATCTGATCGATGCCAGTTCGCGCGAAGCGGCTCGATCCGCTGTCCGTTCGCTGCAAGGTGATTTTTCCGCCGCGGTACATCGCCTTGTCGAACAATTAATTCAATTACGCATTTACGTCGAGGCAGCAATTGATTTCCCAGAGGAAGAAATCGATTTTCTGTCTGACGGTAAGGTCGAATCGGATTTACGCTCGGTGATGCAACAGTTGGCTGAGGTTGAGCAAACCGCAAATCAGGGCAGTTTGATGCGCGAAGGCATGACCGTCGTCATTGCCGGCCGCCCGAATGCCGGAAAATCCAGTCTGTTAAATGTGTTGGCAGGACAGGAGCGCGCTATTGTCACGGATATCGCCGGGACCACCCGGGATGTTTTAAAAGAACACATTCATATCGATGGCATGCCGCTGCACATTATCGATACCGCCGGATTGCGTGATGCGCCAGATGCCGTGGAGCGAATCGGTGTTGAGCGTGCCTGGACCGAAATCAATAACGCAGACCGAATACTGTTGATGGTGGACGCCAGCGATACCACAGCAACCGAACCTGAACAGATTTGGCCGGACTTTATTCATCGTTTACCGACGGATGCCAAAATAACCGTCGTGCGTAACAAAATTGATAAAACCAATGAGCAGCCGGGCTTGGTGCAGACGGCGTCCGGAGCGGTAATTCGGTTATCTGCCCAGCAAAAAAGCGGAATTGAGGAACTTCGATCGCATCTGAAACAATTGATGGGTTTCGAAGGCCAGCACGAATCGGGCTTCATTGCGCGTAAACGGCACCTGGACGCATTGCATCGCGCCTCTGAAGCGCTGGACAATGGTCTGGTGCAATTGTTGGGACCGGCCGCGGGTGAACTGCTTGCGGAAGATTTGCGTGCGGCTCAGAACGCTTTAAACGAGATTACCGGCGAATTCAGTCCCGATGATTTATTGGGGCGTATTTTTAGCAGTTTCTGTATCGGTAAATGAACTATTCACAATGGGTGATCGTGTGACAGACAGATCAATAGCGGTGACGGCCGCCATTATTGAACGGGACGGCTTAGTCTTCTGTGCTCGACGGTCTCCCGGTCGTCATCTGTCCGGTTATTGGGAATTTCCAGGTGGCAAGATCGAAACCGGTGAAACGCCGGAACAATCCCTGATCCGCGAATTAAAAGAAGAACTGAACCTTACCTGTCGCATACTCGGGTATTTTGCAACGAACCATCATCATTACACAGATAAGACGATCGAGCTGACAGCATTTAACGTGGCAATCATGGGTGGCGATTTACGATTAACCGACCATGACTGTTATCGTTGGCTTGCCATTGATGAACTTCAGTCATTAACCTGGGCGCCGGCCGACATACCGTTTGTGACATTATTGCAGAGCCGTGCTAAATCTAATGACATAAAGTGTTCGTCATAGTCCACTCCATTCACTCTCAAGGCAGCTTCCATGGTCCCCCAGGTCACAAAACCGGACTGTTCATAAACGGCTAACGCGGCCGCATTGCGCGCAGCAACGCCGAGTTGCAGATACCGGAGCCCTGTCCACGATTGAGCTGTTTCAATAACCTGAGCCAATAGTTTTTTTGCGATACCCTGTCCCCTATAGTCCGGGTGGGTGTATACGGCGTAGATATTGGCGTGGTGGCACGTCTTTGGATTGGTTTCACGCACCAATGACATCAGACCAACCAACTGGTTTTTGAAAAAAGCACCAAAGAACACTTTGCCGTCGGTTGGTGTACAACGGTCTTGAAAGAAACTCAGCGGCTGTTCACGTTCGTGATCGTAAGAGGCGCCGAAAGCATACGCATCGGTTTGTAATCCCAATAAGCGCAATGCACGCATTGCTTCGGCATCTTTGCACTCTAAGGGGCGGATCAACAGTGACATTGCGGGTCTCAATTGCTCAGTGTCTGCTTAGGAAAAGACAAATGGCTGTTTGTTGCAAGTGATTTTGTCACATCTGTGGATTTGCCCCAGAGCACGCCAAACGGGAGTTTGGCGTGGGAACGCAGCGGATTAGCGTTTTGCGCGGAATTGTCGGTGGCATCCGGAGCAGGCCTCGCCAACCGCTTTCATGGACGCCTGCAGGGCTTCCACGCCGTTCCCTGCGTTCATTTCCAGCGCTTTGGTGGCACTGGCCAGGTCACTGAGATGTTGACCTGCGTCGGCAAAATTCTGCCAAAGTTCTGCCTTTGCAACGGTGTTGTCGTTGGCGGACATATCAGACCCCATAGGCCACATTGAGGCGTTGTTCATCTGTGCAGCCAGGGCCATGTTTTTGGCACTGGCTGTGGCCAGGTCGGCATCGTAATCCATTCGACCCCGGACCATATTACCCAGAATACCGGAATGGTATCCCATTAGATTCATCCAGGCTTGGCGCGCTTCAATCTGACTGTCAAAGTCGCCGGCCTTCGTGGCGGTGGTTAATACAACTGCAATAACGCACATCGGTATGGTTAATTTTAGCTTGCTCATTGTTTCTCTCTCCCAGTGTATTTATATAAAACGCGATACTGCAGACGTTACACTCAGTTTAGGAGCGTTCTGTAAGATAACAATTCCAGAAATTTGCAATGAACTTGTGCGAATATGCACAAATAAACGACGGAACTCAAAGGGGATCTTATTATGCGGCACGTTGATTGGACTGAAATACAAACCATAATCTGTGTCGCTAAGCGAGGTTCCTTATCAGCGGCGGCGCGAGAATTGTCGGTCAATCATTCCACGGTATTGCGCCGCATTCAGCAGTTCGAAGAGAAGCATCACGTGAATGTGTTTGTGCGTGAACCTCAGGGCTATCAATTATCCCGTCATGGTCAGGCGCTGCTGCGGGACTTCGAACAGATCGATCAGGTGATGTCGGGAATGGCAAGGCGCCTGGAAGATTATGATGCACATCTGCAAGGCAAACTGACACTGACCAGTACTGAGAATCTGTTCGCGTCCTTTTTGCAAACGCCGATTTTCAGTTTCGCCAAGCTCTATCCGGGCATTAACCTCGAATTATTAATCTCTAATCAGTTAGTTGATATGACTGCGCTGGAAGCAGACATTGCCATTAGACCCATGGCAGAAGTGCCGGCCCATTTTTTTGGTCAAGTTCTGTTTGAACTTAACTTTTATTTTTATGCGCCGCATAACATGGTCAAACAGCTGGAAGAATCAGAATTAAAACAATGGCCAGACTGGATCGGTTTTTCGGGTGCGCTGGCCAATGCTCGTGTTGGACAGCTGTTGCGCGAAACCATGACTACGTCGCCCGTATTAACGGCAAACAGTTTTCATGGTGTTGCCAGTGCAGCGCACGCTGGCTTGGGTATTGCTTTATTACCTTCCTTTGTTGGCGATTCCTTTGAAACACTTCACCGTCTTGATCACCCCGCTCTTTTTACCACTGACGTTTACGTGATGGCGCCGGAAGAATTAAAAGCCTCGAAACGCGTTACCACGCTGATGCACTTTCTCAGCACTTACTTTAATGCCGACTCGTGAATGCTTTTGTGACCAGGCGGTATATTTCTCAGTTCATGAATGGGCAGCGGTTTGCATAACAGATAGCCCTGTGCTTCGTGACAGCCCAAGGTTGTTAAGGTATTCAGTTGTTCTTCGGTTTCAATACCCTCGGCAACAACGGAGACATCAAAGCCGCTGGCCATGGACAAAATTGCCTTAATTAATGTTTCGACTTTGTGATCGATATGCATGTCATGAACGAATGAACGGTCAATTTTAATTTCGTCGATCGGCAGTGTTTTTAACATAGCTAACGAGGAATAGCCGGTACCAAAGTCGTCAATGGAAAAACGCAAACCCATGGATTTCAGTCGGTGCATAATGGTGGCGCAATGTCCGATGTCGGTCAGGGCCGCCGTTTCGGTAATTTCCAGTTGTAAGAACGGTAACAGATGGGGCGTTCGGCGCAGTGTGTTGGTTAACGCCTGCAGTAAAGGTTCACTGTTGAATTCAATGGCAGAGATGTTCACAGACACTCGCGGTATGGCGTTGCCCAATAACCGGTTCTCCGATAATTCTTTCAGTGTCTGCTGTACAACGAACGCGGAAATTTTATCAGATAGCCCATATTCTTCGGCCAACGGAATAAACACATCCGGTGAAATGAAACCCCGTTCTGGATGGTGCCAACGAATCAGTACTTCGACACCGGTAATCTGTAAATCCGGTAAACGGTATTGCGGTTGATACACAACGGATAAGGCGTGTTCAGCAATGGCCAGCCGTAAATCGGTGAGTAACTGTTGCCGGTCATTTTCCCGTTTCGATAAACGGTCGTTATAGAATTCTTCACCGCCACGAGAATGCTGTTTTGCTTTGTGCAAAGCTCTGGAACTGGAGGACAGCAGTTTTTTGGCGTCTTTGCCGTCCATTGGGCTCAGTGCCACACCAATAGTAAAGCTGATACCGTCTGTTACTGCACCGGCAGCCTCAGATAAAGCCAATCGCAGCTCACGTAATTCCTCGTCGATCTTTTCATTGCTGTTCTGTGTCTGCAGTGCAATACCAAACTGATCGATACCTAACCTGGCCAGCAACGTATTAGCGGTGTATTTATCACGCAGCGTATCGGCAATATTGATCAGTAACGTATCGGCTTGTTCGAACCCTAAGCGACTGTTTACGTCACTGAAATCATCGATATCAACGTGAATAACCATCAGCGTTTGTTGCTCAGGCATGCGTTTTAGTTGCGCATCAATCAATTGTTTGAACATTGGGTGACGAAGCAGGCGTGTTTGCGTGTCCGAACGGTGCAGGTTTTCAATGGACAGAAAGGCTTTAGAAACCAGGCCGAACAATAAAGAGGCGGTCACCAGAATAAACAACCACCCTTTAATGGTCTGTACCCGGGTTAAGGTATTGATGTCGGTAAACAACCACTCTACCCACCGATCAGAAAACAGGATCCATAGGCTTCCAAATAACGCATAAGCGAGGGTTATTCGTAACGCAGACCGAAGTGCGGGTGGCATATTTTTTAAACTCAGTTGTTACGGTAAAGGGCCTCGTCGCAGTATAGACGCTTATGCCCCGTTTGCCTGAATCAGTGACCGGACATCCGTCTGTGAAGCTGACATCGTTCACGTTTCCAGAACATCTGACCACCCCAAAAACGCGGGTTTTCGGCAACACAATCCATCGACAAACCCATTGGCGAAGATTCGACATGCCCGGCAATGAATTCCTGTCATTTGCTCAGAATACACCCGCGCAGAGGTCGAAGGACATTCCAACTGAACTTTATTACCCTTGTAAGACGATATCGCGAATGTCCTGCCACACTTCTTCTGCGTTGGTTTCGTTCACCAGTTCATGCCGGGCACCAGGGTATAACTTAAATGACGCGACATTTTTTCCGGCAGCTTTCGCCTGATTAACCAATTTTGTAACGCCTCGACTGAATTCACCCACTGGGTCGGCCGTGCCTGAGATGAAATGTACCGGCAGGGCGGTTGGCCAGTTCTTAGGGTTAATAGACAGCATGCCATTGATGAAGTCTTGCCACATCAGCAGCGTACAGGAATAACCACAATAAGGATCAGCCACATAAGCGTCGACGTGTTCAATATCGCGGCTGATCCAGTCTGAGCCGGTTCGTACGGGTTTAAACTTGTTATTAAAAATGCCAAAGCTGAGGAAATCGACCAGCTTGCTGGTTCCGCGCGGACCCTTAAAGAATTTGATGAAACTGAGCATCAGCAGGGAAACCATCAATTTGGCACGATCGATCCGGTTGGTACTGCATAAGATCAATTGATCGATGTTCTGATATTTCTGTACATACGCCTGAGCGATAAAAGAACCCATACTGTGGCCGAACAGCGTGACTGGCACATTTGGCATTTCCTGGCGCGCAAACTCGACAGTGCGCTGCAAATCTTCAAGAACCAGTGTCCAGCCAAAGTGGTCGGCGAAATGCCCCAGGTCTTTGTCTGCACAATCCATCCCGTGCCCGCGATGATTCAGCGCGACCACCGCAATGTTGGCCTGAGTTAACCATTCTGCCAATGGCGCGTAACGTTCGCAGTACTCTGCCATTCCGTGAGCGATTACCAGAATCTTATCCACAGTTGCCGGGCGCCAAACCCGCACCGGGATCTCATGTCCGTCCGAAGAGGGCAGGAATTCTTCTAAATACTGCATATCAGCGCTCCTTTTTTATCTTTCATATATAAGTTATCCACACTCATCCACAGGTTATGCAAGTATTATTCGGTCACTGATTCAGAGGATACTCACAGCTTAGGGGGTTGCCGGATCAAAATAAAGACATGCGCGCAAAATGCCTTTAATTGGTCTAAAAACAGCCAATCATCGCCGATATTAGGGTCTTTTTGAATAATTGAGTTTATTGGGTAAAGGCGACTATGATCGGCGCTTCAGAGTTGGTTGTACTGTTTATGATTCGCTTATTGGCGCGGGTAGGTTATGTCGAAGGGCTTTCCTATCTTTTATTACTCATCGTGGCGTTGCCCATGAAGTACTGGTTTGGTCTGCCTCAGGTCATGCAGGTGGTGTTGGTGGTGCACGTCGTTTTATTCAGCAGCTATTGCGTTTGCCTGCTGTTGGCTGCGTTTCGTTCGGTGATTCCGGTGTGGGCGATGATCTTTGGTTGCATTGGCGCAATGATGCCGTTTGGTCCCTTTGTTTTCGATCAGATCGTGTTGGAACCAAAACGGCAAGGAGATAACGAGACGGAACCGACTACCAGCGCATAGATTCGCCGTTGTATTGTAAAAACCGGCCAGTTTGCGCCATTGAGAGTTGCTCAATCAGTGGAACCAACCCGGCGACACATTCGTCGACTGAAATATCCGCATGCGCGCCGCCCATATCAGTCTGCACCCAGCCCGGATGAACCGGACAAACCACAATGTTATCGGTTTTCAGATCATGCGCCAGGCATTGTACAGCTTTGTTGAGTGCGGCTTTAGAGCTGCGGTAAGCGTAATATCCGGGTTGATTACGTTCCAGAGAGGCCATCTGGCTGGAAATGGTCACGACCCGCGCAGAAGAACTTTTCCTCAGATTGGGCAGCAACGCGAGTGTTAACTCAATAGGTGCGATGGTATTAATGGCCAGCGTCTGTTTCCATTCGTTGAAATCCAGATGGTTAATGGATTGTGCCTCGCCACCAAATACGCCCGCGTTATTCAGCAGGATATCCACTGTCTGATCACGCAGTTTTTCGGCAAAATCCTGAATGGCATGACTGTCACTGACCTCCAGCGGGAAACACTGCAGTTGACCCACTTGGTGGGAAAGGGCCTGTAAAGCAGCCAACCCCTCAGCGGACCGGTAGGTCGCAATAACCTGATACCCTTTGCGTAAAAATTCTTTGCAGGTGGCTAGACCGATCCCGCGACCGGCACCGGTAATGACGATAGTCGGCATGGGTTTAAATCCTTTTGTTAACTGTTGAATCAGTTTTGCTTTAACGTGATGCTGTGATCCTGTTGATCGACCTTCGCTTTTAAATACTCGGCATTGTATTGATTAACATAGACACCGGTTTGCACGCGTTCAGTAACCTCAATGCCAGCCTTCACCAGATCATCTGCCTTATGGGGATTGTTGGACAGCAAGCGAATGCGCGTTAAACCCAGTGCTTTGAGCATATCGATAGCGGGAGTGAAATCACGTTGGTCATGGGCAAAGCCCAACATTTCATTGGCTGTGTAGGTATCGACACCGGTGTCCTGCAACGCATAGGCATCCAGTTTGTTATACAAACCGATACCGCGCCCTTCCTGGCGTAAATACAACAGCACGCCACCTTCGGCACTCATAATTCGCTGTGCCTCGTGCAATTGCTCACCACAGTCACAGCGTTGTGAGCCAAAAACATCTCCGGTCAGACATTCAGAATGTATCCGGACCAGTGGCGCTTCCTGCTGTTCAGGGCTGCCATAAATGATGGCGATATGTTCCTTATCATCGTTTAAGCCGGAGAAACTGACAAAGCGGGTGGCAATGGCCTTTTCGCTGAGCGGGATGGGAACATTAGCGCGTATTTTTGCGGAAGGTGAGGCAGGCATCGTATTTCCAGACTACTTGAGTGATCTTCAATATAGGGGCAACTTTTACGCATTAAAGTGCAAAATTCTGCGTATTTTCTGCTTTACTTACTGGTAGACAGTATTGGCAGTGTAGCTCAGATCGTATAGGTAAAGGTGTAAATTATGGCAAGTTTTGCGGTTGTAGGCGGTGGTTTGGCCGGTATCAGCGTCGCGCATCGGTTACATCATGCTGGCCATCATGTTGTTGTGTTCGAAAAGAGCCGCGGTCAGGGTGGCCGGTTGTCAACCCGACGCCTGACAGACTGGCAAGTGGATCATGGCACTCAGTACTTCACAGCCCGGTCCGCTGAATTTCAAGCCGAAGTGAACCGTTGGCAAAGCCTGGGTTGGGTGCAGTTGTGGTCGGTTGAACCCTGGATGCTGGATCGTGAAACCTTCGCACCCTCCCCTGACAACCAACAACGTTATGTTGGTGTCCCTACCATGAATGCAATGGTCCATGGCCTGAGTGAGGGATTGGAGTTTTACAGTGAATGCCGTATCGACCGCTTGGAAAAACAGCAGCAAAAATGGCGGTTGTGGGATGGTCATGGCGAACACTATGGCTTGTTTGATGCCGTCATTCTGACCGCTCCACTGGCGCAATCGTTGGCTTTGTTACCCGCTGGTGCGAAGGCCGAAGCCTCGTTACGGCAAGCAACCATGACACCGACCTGGGCTTTTGGTCTCGCGCTGTCTGAACCTTCCGGTATTGAAGCGGATGCATTGTTTGCTAATGACGGTATCGTCACCTGGGCGTGCAGAGATTCGAGCAAACCCGGACGACCTTCTCACTATGAAAGCTGGATCGTTCATTTTTCACCAAAGTGGACAGCCAATCATTTGGATGCGTCCGAAGACTTATTGCACCAACAGGTGGTTCATTTGCTGGAACGCCTGGCCGGTAAGCCAATTCATATTCACGAGTATTTTAAGCACCGTTGGTTACACGCGCGCAGTTCAAAACAGGACAACCTCATCCCTTTATGGGATGCGGCTAGTCGTGTCGGCTTAGCCGGTGACTGGACCGTTGGCAGTCGTCTGGAAGATGCCTGGCTCAGTGCACAAACGTTGGCCGAGCAGCTACTGTCTGACTTTGCACAGTGATACCCAAGACAATATCTATCTGCGTTTGGCACTGCCGATGAGCAGCGCCATCGCCATGCCTGCCAATAAGCCAAACAAATGGGATTCAAAAGACACATAGCTCTGCGACGGAATGACGCCCCAGAGGATTCCGCTGTATAAGAACCCAACCACCCCAGCAATAAACAGCAATTTCAGTTCTCTGCTGATGATGCCCGCTGTCACCAGAAATCCAAAATACCCAAAGATCAACCCACTGGCGCCAATATGTACCGCTGCACGTCCGAACAGCCAAACGGCGCCCCCGCCCAGCAATATCACCCCGACGGTGGTTAACCAAAACCGCACCCGGCCATGTTCGAGCATAAGCGCACTGAACAGAAGTAAGGGCAACAGGTTACTGGCAAAGTGCATACTGTTGCCGTGTATAAAAGGCGCGGTGGCGATGCCGTAAAGACCGCTCATCGTTCGCGGAATAATGCCAAAGCTGTTCAAACTGCGTCCGGTGAGCAGATTGATGAGTTCTACCGCGCTGACCAGCAGAAAAATCTGAATCACTAACTTTAATTGCGCCCGTAAAGGTACGGTTTTGCGTGGAAAACGGAAGAGCATGTTCGAACTCAGCAACGACGACGTAGCCGCAGTGTATCGTTACTGTTTTCGCTAACGCAATTTTGTTCAATACCCAGTGGCCGTTGACTTGTTACGTTCTCGGTTTCTGAGCAAAAGAGGTGACTATGTCGTTACTTATTTCAATGGGTTTGTTTGCGTTGGTCGGCGCTATTACGCCAGGTCCGGTGAACCTGGTTGCAACCAATTCCGGCGCGCGATTTGGTTTTCTGCGTACCTTACCCCATGTCTTGGGAGCCAGCGTGGCTTACCTGATTGTGGTGCTTACCGCGGGCCTCGGCCTGAGTCGGCTGCTGGAGCACAGTCGACAATTACAGCTCGGCATGGCCTTAGCAGGAGGGCTGTTTATACTTTACTTCGCGTTAAAAATTGCATCTGCTCAACCGCAACGATGGCAAGCGGATGATCTGCAACGCCCGCCGGGTTGGTGGTCCGGAGCATTGCTGCAGTGGTTAAACCCGAAAGCCTGGTTGGTTGCCTCGTCCGGGGTCAGCCTGTTTATACTCAACCAAGACGATCCGGTGTTTGTTTTGATAAGTTTTGCGAGCTTGTCTTTGTTCATCTGTATGATTTCCGTCGGTACTTGGGCCTTTCTGGGCCAAGCTCTGCAGATGCTATTGACGACGTCGGATCGTCAGCGGTGGTTTAATCGAATCATGGCCTTATTATTAGTGTTGTCGATTGCCAGTTTATGGCTTTCTGACAGTCACCGGTTTATCCATTGAGGAACCTAACCATGAGCGAAACAGCGCCAGTTTTTTTTCGCAGTCCGCAGTGTCCCCATATTGAAGTGCGAACGGCGGTGAATTCGACGGCCTGTTATCACACGCACAGTCATGATGAATTTTCATTCGGCATCATCGATACCGGCAGCGCACGTTATCGCAATGGCAGTTCTGTGCTCAGTATTGGTGCCGGCTCGACCGTGACCATTAATCCGGGCATGGCCCATTCCTGTAATCCTCACCAAGGGGACTGGTCTTATCGAATGCTGTTTGTGGACACAGCCTGGTTAGGCCAGATTCAGGCCGAATTCGATGGGAAATACGGTTCAGACTATCGGGAATTTTCTACGAAAAAGAGCGATGATTTGCGCGTTTTCGCCGCAATTCAGAACTTTTATAGCACGCTGATGTCTACGTCGATGACGCTTGAAGTTGAAACGGAATTCCTCGCCTTAGTCCCCTTATTGTTCGCTGTGACCGATGCAGAGTCACCTGCAAAGAACGGTACGCTGCGCGCTGCCGATACAGCAAGAGACATGATCATGGATCGGCTGGCGGATAATTTAACCTTGTCAGACTTCAGCGCGCAGACCGGGCTGAGCCGATACCAATTGATTCGCAGCTTCAAAGCTCGATTCGGTCAAACCCCGCATGCCTATCAACTAGACAGCCGCATTAAACGTGCTAAGCAGTTGTTAAGATCGGGTCAGGCATTGAGCAGTGTTGCTCTGGAGCTTGGTTTTGCAGACCAGGCCCACTTTCAGCGACATTTCAAGCGCCGACTGGCGGTGACGCCGAAGGTCTATCAATCCAACCTGCTTGGCTGCTGAGCCAGGCAAATACTCTACAAACCTATGCCGATCAGCAAAAACAGCGAAATGGTTAAGGTAAATCCCTGTAACAGCCCGACAACAATATAGGACTTACTGTGCGGTTCAGAATCCGGACGACCCTTTGGCATTGGCATGGCAATCTCCATGAATACGACTTTGGTATATACGACTAAAGTCTAAAACCCCGTAGTTGTCGATTACATAAAAAAACCTGTTTTACCTTGAAGCCAAACTTTTTGCCGCCATAGCTGGGTATATCTACCTATCAAGAGAATTCACATTTTTGTGAAGAAGTGTTGCTATGAATAAAATGTCCATTGAAATCGTTTCAGATGTCATGTGTCCCTGGTGTGCCATCGGCTATAAAAACCTGGAAAAAGCACTGCACGCGCTGGAAAACGACATTGACGCCGACATCAGTTGGCATGCCTTTGAACTGAATCCGGATATGCCGGTGGCCGGTCAGAATTTGCGTGAACATCTGATGGAAAAATATGGAATAACACCCGAACAGAGTGATGAAAATCGCGAGCGGATATCTGCAATGGGTGCACAGGCGGGATTTACCTTCAATTTCGCAGACGATGGCATCATGATCAATTCATTTGACTGTCATCGGCTGCTAACCTGGGCCAAAGGTCAGGGCAAGCAAACGGATCTGAAGCTGGCGTTGTTTAAAGCGCATTTTACCGATAATAAACGGCTTAACGATGTTGAAATCCTATTAGATGTTGTTGCCAGTGTCGGGTTAGACCGGACCGCTGCCGCCGTTGTGCTGGACAGTGACGAATTTGCGCAAGAGGTTCGCGATGAGCAACGCCGGATGCATCAAATGGGCATTCAGTCAGTGCCGACCTTTATTATCAATCAGAAATACGCCATCAATGGTGGCCAGCCAGCGGATGTTTTCAAGCAAGCATTGCAGCAGATTCAGCAAGAGCAGACAGCTACGGTGTGATTCGGTCTGACCTGCTCCCTCTTCCCAGGCTGTGCTACACTGCGCGGCCAATTTTTATCTCAAACCAGTGGAATAACTATGTCTAAATACGATACCCCGGAATTACGCGTCAGCTACGGCATTGGTCGTCAGATGGGTGGCCAGTTGTTGGAACAGCCTTTCGAAGGTCTGGATATCAAAGCGGTCACCGAGGGTGTGTTGGATGCCTTTACTCAAGTTGCGGATCCAATCAATCCAATCGATATGCAGCAGGCATATGAAGTCATTCGTGAACGTTTGGCTGCGGCCCAAGCTGAAAAAGAAAAAGTGTTGGCCGGCGAAGGTGAAGCATTTCTGGCTGAAAATGCCAAGCGTGATGAAGTCACCGTCACCGCTTCGGGCCTGCAATATGAAATACTGTCCTCCGGCGATGCTTCCGGAACCAAACCGGCAGTGAACTCCAAAGTAAAGACTCACTACCACGGAACACTCATTAACGGTGAAGTCTTCGACAGTTCCGTTCAACGTGGTCAACCGATTGAATTCGCGGTAAACGGTGTGATTGCCGGTTGGACAGAAGCATTACAATTGATGGTTCCTGGTGACAAGTGGAAACTTTATATCCCACACAACCTGGCTTACGGTGCTCAGGGCGCTGGTGGTGCTATTGGTCCCTATCAGGCGCTTATTTTCGAAGTGGAACTACTCGACATCGTTTGATTCGATGCTTGCCTGACGAATGACTGGTGGCAGCTCCATCAGTCATTTACTTTTCCAACCGTTCGATTAACACTTCCATTATTCACTTTTTAAAACTGCCCTATGTCAAAGAAGAAAACGTCATCTCTTGCCGGACTTGATGACCTGCTCGGCAATCACCGTCGTGTATACAGCACAGAGGACGGTAAAATCTGCCCTGACTGTGACCAGCCGATCGCTGCCTGCCGTTGCGCAGAAGAACAGATCCCCGAAGGTGATGGTATCGTGCGGATTCGGCGCGAAACCAAAGGCCGGAAAGGCAAAGGCGTGACGCTGGTTGACGGCGTGTTGATGACGCCAACTGAATTAAAGGGTTTGGCCAAAGAATTGAAAAGCAAATGCGGCACTGGCGGTACCGTTAAGGACGGTGTCATTGAAATTCAAGGGGATTTCCGTGACCTGTTGATGGACGTCTTGCAGGCAAAAGGCTTCCAAGTGAAAAAGGCAGGCGGCTGAACTTCTCAAACCGCACCACCAGGGTTGCGCTCGGTGAGTGCTTCAGAACGGAGAAATGACCATGGATAAACAAACCCAAACCGACATCGAAGCCGCTGTGTTCAGACGCTTGCTGGAACATCTTGATGCCCGCAAAGACGTTCAGAATATCGATTTGATGAACCTCGCCGGTTTTTGTCGCAATTGCCTGTCAAAATGGTACAGCGCAGCAGCCGAGGAACGCGGAGAGTCGGTCGACAAAGAACAGGCTCGCGAAATTGTCTATGGCATGCCGTATGAACAATGGAAAGCGCGCTACCAGCAAGAAGCCAGCGCAGAGCAGCTGGCTCATTTCGAGCAGTCGAAACCACAGGATTAAGGTATTCCCGATGACCAATCAATGGGCAAAAAGCTACAGTTACCGTGAAGCGCTCGACGCTTTGCTCGCCCGGTTTAAAGAACGCAGCCTACAGGATCGCGTCGCCAATCATGAATTGATGCCCAATATCGCTTCCATCGACGGCTATCTGTTTGCGATTAATGCCGCACCGGCAGACATATCTCCAACAGAATGGCTTGGGGATCTGTTACCGCTTATTCAGCTGGAGGGGGAAAAGCCGGCCGAGGCCGTCAATGTGCTGATTTCGTACGCGTTGCACAGTAAATCCCGTATGGCGCAGCAAAAATATGCCCTGCCTGATGAAACGGATCCTCTGCGAGCGTTAGCGCCGGCGAGTCCACTGAACAGTTTCAGTCATGGCTTTGAAGTCGGTTACCGGCGAATTGAATCTGTCTGGTCTGCTTCCATTGCACAGGAATTGCGCAGTGAATTGCAGTCTCAGGTATTCGCGTTGAAGTTTTTTTCCAGTACCGAACACGCCAATAACTATCTAAAACAACGCCAGTCGGTCATGCGACCAGATCAACTTGCAGAACAGGTATTGGCGAATCTGCCAAAGGCGGCAGACTTACATGTCCGTTTGGGTATGGCTATGCAGATGGATCGCGGCACCGCGCACTGAGTTCGGGTCACGGAAGGGGAAATCCGCCGTGACACTCAGTTCAGGTTAAAATCGAAAATACAGACCGAATTGTCCAGTCGCATTCATAATGACGCCCGGCGCACCCAGAGAGGTCCAAACCTGCTCCAGTTCGTCGATGGTTTTGTTCATCAGTCGCAGATCGAACGCCATGGCGTTACGGTTCCAGATCAGTCCGACACCGTACTGAATACCCGAAAAAGGTAGCTGCTGACCGAACAACAGATTGAAATTCTGACTAAAGTAGCCCGCTTCAACATAAGGATGCAGACCCAGGCGCGCGATGTTGGGACCGGCCTTCAAGCCAATGTCCCAACCGGTCAGGTTGTAGTCTTCAGCGCCGGTCATATGAATCTGATACGCATAGCCACCGTGCAGGGCCAGATGATCGAACGCCAGTTCCAGTTCTGCAGCCGCGCCGGAAAAAACATTCATCGGACCGTCGCTGTAGCGCCAGACATCGGTTCGGCTGCTGATACCGATCAGTGTGTGTTGTTGTTTGGCGCGATCTTCACTGCCGTGACAGTGGTATTCGCCGGTGTCAAAATCGCGATGACAATCATACTCATCGACCGCGCCGGGTGTTGCAAAACATAAGGGCGCAAGTCCCGCCAGCAGCGGGATTATTACTGATTTCATGTACAACGATTCCGCCAGTTAAAAACGCCAGCCAATAGCCACTCGGGTATCAAAGCTGAGTACATCCGGTGATTGACCCTGATCGGTCAGAAACTCAGCCACGGCGGTGGCATCGCGATAAGTTGCGATAACGTCAAAGACCAGTGTTTGGGTATTGGCACCAAAGCCCGCACCGGCGTAATAGCCGGCAATATTGGCATTGTTGGAGGCATCACCAGCGTCAGTGACGACCGGGTTAGACCACCCCGCGGTGAGGTACATTTTTGACCCGAGCCGACCCACGCCCGGACCAAATTTCAAACCAGCTTCCCAACCTTGCAAGTAAATGGAATCGTCAAAGTTGATGTTTTCCGGGTCTGCGTTAGTCACCTGGGGCATCATGAAGTAACTGCCGGTGGCTGCGATCCACTTATAGTTCACTTCGATATTTGCCGCGACACCCGCAAACAGGAAAAGACCATTATCGGCACCCGACCAACCCTGAATTCGCGTATCCGCGCCGACGATGACTCCCCCCAGTTTGGCCAGCTCAACCGGACCGTGGCAGTGGTATTTTTTGGTTTCCTGATTCTTGTGGCACTCGTATTTATCGAGTACACCCACATCCGCAAAGGCGGTTACGCTGGCACCGACAGTGGCGAGTGTCGCCACGGCCAATTTGCTTAAATGTCGCATGATAGAACCTCAATGCTGTCAAAGATGAATAGGTTGAGTGTATCACAGCCTCACAATTTGCAAGTGGCACCGTTATCATTTCAGCACAGGGGGTTATAGTTTATTGGTCGGTTAGTTTAATTGGATTAACCAAACGGAAGGCATGACCACTTGGCTTTGCCTCCAACAACAGTACTATGTGCTCTGCTCTGGCGGTAACGTACGTCGCCGGGGCACTGGTTTCGCAGTCCACCTTGAGGCATTTCCGTGTTGAATGTTGCGTTGTTAGCGGCCTTTGTGCCTACCTTCTTATTTGTCTCCTTCACACCTGGCATGTGTATGACTCTGTCGATGACCTTGGGTATTACACTCGGCGTGCGACGCACCTTATGGATGATGGCGGGTGAACTGGTCGGTGTCGGTCTGGTTGCGATTGCTGCTGTCGTTGGTGTCGCAGCCGTCATGCTCGGTGCGCCGTGGGCGTTTACCCTGTTTAAATGGCTCGGAGGCGCCTATTTAATCTGGCTGGGAGTACAGATGTGGCGTTCCAAAGGCAAAATGGCGATTCCAGATCAGGTGAATCCTGACGATCCTTCGGTATCCCGCGTTACCCTGATGACTCAGGGATTCGTGACGGCCGTTGCCAACCCGAAAGGTTGGGCGTTCTTTATGGTGCTGTTGCCACCCTTTATCGACGAGTCTTTGCCATTACCTGGGCAGTTAACCCTGTTAGTGGTCCTGATTCTGCTAATCGAATGGATTGCATTGATGACCTACGCTGCCGGTGGACGCTCGCTGAATCGATTATTGCAGAAATCGGCCAATGTCCGAGTACTTAACCGTATTGCCGGCAGTTTGATGCTGTTTGTGGGTGTTTGGCTGGCCCTCGGTTAAGCCCTCTTTTTGTCTGAGTGGTAAGGCAAAAGGCGATTAAACGATGACACCAAGGCGCATTTTTCGCCGTGTTGTGTATGATTAAGACAGAGCCCCTTACAAACAGTCGATATGGAACTTTTTTCTTACCCTCTTATGGCCGCGGTAGTTGGTAATCTGGCTGCGCAGACCGCGAAAGGAATTGTGCAGGCCATCACGCACCGAAGCATCAGCCCGGATGTGATCTTCGCCTCTGGTGGTATGCCAAGCAGCCATTCGTCGACGGTGTCAGCCTTAACCATGGCCATCGGCCTGCACGAAGGGTTTGGTTCGAGTCTGTTTGCCCTGTCTTTCATATTTATGTCGGTGGTTGCTTACGATGCAATGGGAGTGCGATTGGCCGCCGGCAAGCACGCCGCCGCATTAAACATTCTGATGGATGAGTTCATGCAGTTGAGGCAGTTAGCCTTCAGTCGTGAACCCAATAAGGGCAAACTGGTGATACAGCGGTTTAGAGAACGTATTGGTCATAGTGTGGGTGAAGTGTTCACCGGCCTGGCCTTTGGTGCGGTTATCGCTTATGGCCTAAAGCTGTGGTGGACGGCCTGAACGTTTACCACCGGCTCATTAGGCTGACTGTTTACGACGAGCCGATCATGAGGTTGATGGTTTTGATGATGAGCAGAACAATGGCCAGCAGTACCCCAAGCCAGATGATGAACAACAGATTCTCCCACAGTCCCACAAACCACCCTACCAAACCATGGCGGTTTGGATTGTGGTGCAGGGTCAGGCGCAACAAGGCGTAGTTGGACAGCCAAAACGCCAACAGTGCGAATGAGAGCAGCCACAGACCGGTATCCAGATCCGGCAACACGAAGGGTAACAGGATCGAGGCCAGCAGCTGAATGACTGCCAGTACTTTAAACACTCGATACCAGGCTGCCCAAGGCGTCATGATCTCAAACAATCTGTCTTTGCTTTTCATAAATTTACCGGGCGACAAAAATCAAGCTGGTTCCAGCGACCACGATACAGGCTGCCATAGTAGATCGCCAGGATGGGCGTTCACCGGTAAAAACCCACAGCAACGGTAAGATAATCACCGGCGTTGTGGCACTGAGGATCGTGGCGATGCCCAGTGGCGCTAAACTGATACTGATCAGGTACAGACTCATACCAATGGCCATACCCATCAGTCCGCTGAACATAAGGATGGTCATCAGGCGGGGCGTCAACAGACGATAACGACCGAAGCCACCGGAAAAACGGCTGAAAAACAAACTGATGAACAGGAAGAGCACCGCGACCCAAACCCGTACCATGGTCGCAAATACCGGGTCTTGGTCGTCACGCAGCAAACCGACGACGATCAATGCACCTACGGACTGACAGGTGGCTGCGCCAAAACCCGCCAGAATACCTAAGCCAGTATGGCCCAGCGATTGCTCCCAATGATGAGTGCCGGCTTTGGCACGAGCCATGATTGCAATAAAAACCCCCACGATCACCGCGACCACACCGAACAGATTCACAACATTGACGGACTCCCTGAGAATGAAGACGCCAAACAGAAACGATAACGGAGCGTTGGTTGCAAACAACAGACCGGCCATTCTCGGGCCTAATATTTTGACGCTGGTAAAGAGCAGGGTATCGCCCAAAAAAATGCCAATGAAACCTGAAATCATCAGGGTTGTCAGGGCTGATGCATTTGGCCAGAACCATTGTCCGGTTGCCAGTAACCAAAGGGTGAGCAGGCTGGCAACAATCAGCATACGCAAAGCGTTAAACGGTATCGGACCGAGAACCCGAACCGGTCCAACCGCCAGCAAGCCAGCGACTGCCCAACAACTGGCGGCACCCAATGCCGCAATATATCCCAGGATTTCCAACAGAGGTTCCCCAAAACAAAAACGGGGCCTCAAACGAGACCCCGACGAGATCGATCCGAGTTTTTATTCGGCGACGATGGCATCCAGAGTGATTTCAACACGACGGTTTTCCGCGCGACCTTCAGCGGTACCATTATCCGCGATGGGTTGCATCTCGCCGAAACCGATGGCGGCTACGCGTTCTACCACGATACCTTCCTGCAACACGATGTTGGCAACGGAAGTAGCCCGTTGTTCAGACAGCAATTGATTGAACTCTTCAGAACCGCTGCTGTCAGTATGTCCACTGATGGTTACCAGCGTGTTTTCATATTCTTTCAGTACTTTGGCCACTGATTTCAGTGTTGGCAGGAAAGATTCTGCCACATCAGCGCTGCCCACATCGAAAGTGATATTACCTGGCATGATCAGATCAATCTGGCCTTCCTCAGTGCGCTGTACCTGCACGCCGGAACCCACCAGCTCATCACGTAATTTCTTTTCCTGTTGGTCCATGTAAAAACCAACGCCACCACCGGCGACACCACCGATACCAGCACCAATGATGGCGCGCTTGGCGCGCTCTTCTTTTGGCGCGGTCGCCGCACCGATAACAGCGCCAATCAGACCACCGGCAATGGCACCTTTAGATGCGCCACTGATTTGCGTCTCACCAGAGTACGCTTCTAGGGTGGTACAACCGGATAGCACAGCGCCGGTTAATGCCAGAGGAAGGCCGAATTTTGCCCAACGATTGATCATAATTTACTCCTGAATGGACTCTGATGTTTGCTTTGATCGCTAAGATTTATTGACTCAGTCAGCATACCTTAGCCTATTTTTTGTGGTTGAAAACCCCGCGTTTGAATTTGATGCAACGCTGGGCAGGAAATTGGTGTTTGTTTTTACGGCTTTAAGAGCGAAAGCGATGACTGACCAAATCAATGGGAAGTTTGCCGGTTTGCTTCGCCGCCTCCATGACAATGTGGCTTTTTGATTCTCGTACATGCGGCAGTGCCAATAATAGTTCACCCAAATGCTTGCGATAGCTTTTTAAATCCGGCAAGCGCAGTTTCAACAGATAATCTGACTGGCCGGAAATCAGGTGACACTCCTGCACGTAATTCAATTTCGCCGTGGCCTGATTAAATTCCGCAAACGCCTCTGGGGATTGACTGGCTAACGTGATTTCCAGAAAGACCAGCAATTCAAGACCCAGAATATCGGGATCCAATTTGGCGTGGTAGCCCTGAATATAACCTGAATGCTCTAATCGTTTTACCCGGTCCATGCATGGCGTGGTCGACAAACCGACTTTTTGGGCCAGTTCGACATAAGACAAGCGCGCATTATCCTGCAGGGCTTTGAGTATTTTCAGATCAATGCGATCCAAAGGTCGGGTTTTTGACGTGTTTTGAGTCACGGCGGGCACCGAAGTGAACAATTAACAAGGCCCAATGACATTGGGCCCCGGAGAGAACTGGCTGATTTAAACCGCCATATCCTTCAATTTTTTCAATGGACGGATTTTTACCGTCGTACTTGCTGGCTTGGCCGCAATCATGATTTCTTCGCCGGTGAATGGGTTGACACCAGGACGGGCCTTACGAGCAGGCTTTTTAACGGTTTGGATTTTCATCAGACCTGGTAATACGAATTCACCACAGGCGCGCTTTTTGATGTGGCGTTCCATGATGTCTGCAAGTTCGTCTAAAACAGCCTGAACCTGCTTTTTGCTTAATTCCGTGCTTTCGGCAATTTCAGTTAAAATCTGGGTTTTTGTGTAACGTTCTTTAATGGCGGTTGGTTTTTTAGCCATTGGATTGTCCTTTGTGTGTTTGATGGAATGACGTCAGTCGATGCGCGGAGTATTACAAAGTGGCACAAAAAGACAATAGAACATTCGTGGATTTTCTGTATAAAGCTGTACTATTGGTAAATATTCAGACGAATTCAGGCGTATCGTATGCAAGTTGGCCAGGAAACTGACCAGACCATTTGGGAAAATCAGCAAAAAATACCCAGTCACCAGCTGCAGCTTGGGCATTATGTCGCTCGGTTGTCTGCTGCCTGGAGTGAAACGCCGTTTCTTTTGCAAGGCTTTGTGGTCGCCGACGAGGTCGAAAAACTCTGGATCCAGCAGCACTGTGAATGGGTCATTGTTGATATTGCCAAAAGCCGTCACACGCAATCGGTGTCGGCGGCGATGCAGTCTATTTCGCCAAATCGCCCTCCATCGCCACTGATCAAGAAACCCATTACCGCACAGTCTATGAAAGCGTCGCTGACGACCTATCTTGATCTGAACAAACAAGCCCGGCGCATCATTGATCATTTTAAAGATCTTGGTCAGGATGATGTGCGGACTACGGTGGTGTCGGTTCGCCGCATGGCCATGTCCTTGGCCGATAACTTACCGGCGCTGGTTTGGCTTACCCGCATTAAACATGAGGATGCCTACACCGCAGAGCATTGTCTGAATGTCTGTGTATTGGCAATGGGGCTGGCCCGCACATTGGGTTGGAATGATCGCGACGTGGCTCAAGTCGGAGTCGCCGGGCTGCTGCACGACCTCGGCAAAATCGATGTCGATCATCGGGTGCTGAACAAGCCCGGCAAATTGACCCAAGACGAATACGAAGTCATGAAGCAACACCCCGCCTATGGCTATGAGCGGCTGCGTCACGAGCCGGACCTGAACGAACGTATTTTGAATGGTATCCGTCACCATCATGAGCGACCCGATGGTAAAGGCTACCCGTCAGGTCAAACCGGCAGTCAGATCGACGATATGGCGAAAATAGTGGCGATTGTCGATGCTTACGACGCCATTACCTCGAACCGCGTCTATCAAAAAGCCCGGTCCCATCATGAGGCCATGGGTATTCTGTGGCGTCACAGAGACACCCAGTTTGATGGCCAGATGGTGGAAAGTTTTATTCATTTCCTGGGATGGGTAACCCCTGGGACTCTGGTCGAATTGTCATCCGGTGATCTTGCCGTCGTGATACAGGCCGCTGAAGGCCAGCGTTTGTATCCAAAGGTTCGAATCCTGATGCCAACCAATCTGGGGTTCCGACTGGGCGCTATCTGGGATTTGTCAACCATGACCGCCGCCGAAGGTGAGACCCGGATTCACATTGCCAATGTGTTGCCTGACGGCCATCTCGGCATTCAATTAGAACATTTCGTCGAGCAGCTTTTTGATTAACGCTTGCCTTTGGCTCGCCCGCTGTTTTCGTTCGCTGAACCTGCCATTTTGACGTATACTTCGCGCCCCTGAAAATTGGTGCCCGTCCGTTTATGTTTGCTCAACTCTCCCGCTTTCCTGCCGCCGTATGGGTCGTTCTGCTCGGTACCTTTCTGACGCGCGCGTCCTTTTTTATGGTCTGGCCGTTTATGGCGGTGATTCTGCACAATAAGTTTGCCATGCCTCAGTCACAGATTGGCGCCATTCTCAGTATGACCGCATTGGCCGGTGCCCTGTTCTCACTGTACGTCGGGTACCTGTCTGACAAAATCGGTCGTAAGGGCGTCATTGTTGCAGCCTGTGGCATCTACGTGCTGGCCTTTATTCTGCTCGCATTGGCGTCGGTTGCCTGGCTGTTTGCGCTGGGTGCCGTGTGTGTCGGCATGAGTCGTTCCATGCTGGAACCGCCTGCGCGAGCGATGATTTCAGATCTGATTGCGGACAAATCGCAACGCGAGCTGGCGCATCATGTGCGTTATTACCTGGTGAACGTTGGTGCTGCCTTCGGGCCGTTGGTGGGGCTGAAGCTGGGTTTCACTGGAGCACAAACCACATTTTGGCTGGTGGCCTTAGCCTACGGCACCTGGGGATTGAGTTTTGTCTGGGTATTTCGCCGCATCAGCAGCCATGAAGAAGCACCAAAAATTCCCTATCGGTTTCGTGATGCAATGCGGGTGCTGCGTAAAGATCACGCTTTTCTGTTGTTGATTCTGGCCAATGCCTTGGTGATGTACAGCTATCTGCATCAGGAGACATCGTTGGTGCAATACCTGAATCAACTGGGTGAACGGGTGGTGCAAATCTATACCCCTATTATGTTGATCAACGCATCCATTATTGTGCTGCTGCAGTTTCCGATACTGAAGTTACTGTCCAACCGCAGTCTGTTATTTCGCGTGTATGTCGGTTTGGCCGGGTTTATCGGCGCTTTTGTCATGTACGGATTTATCCCCCTGCACGGGCCGGTGTATTGGTGGTATGTGGCGACCGTGGTGCTAAGTTTGGGCGAAGTGGTACTGTTTCCAACCTTCAGTCTGCTGATTGACCGCATCGCACCGGATCATATGCGCGGTACCTATTTCGGTGCCAGTGGTTTGGGTGCTATCGGCGTCAGCTTATCGCCATTGGTTGGCGGTATTGTGTTGCAGTTCGCGGGGGGACCTACGTTGTTTTTCTCAACGGCGCTGGTTCTACTTGTCGCCGCTTGGCTGTATTTACGCAGTGATCAGGAGTTATTGAACCGGCAAGCGCAAACGACCGTTGGCTCCAGCGTCGTCACGGAACCCTAACTCCGGTTAGTTAGCAGTCGTCGATAACCATGCGGACGGTGCACATCGGGTCGCCGAACGAATCGTATTCCACAAAACAACCCAGCTTGCCGGCGGACGGAAACTGATAGCCGACCCGGGTGAATTGATTATCCACCTCGGTTTTCAGATCGCCGTCGAGTCCGGTTGGGTTTGCCGTTAATTGAATGTAATCGAGCATTGACAACGTACTGTCTGACAGCGCGTCGCCCCATTCCGGAATGCTTTCCGGACACAGATTCCGCCAATCAACTTCGACAGACAGTCCTTCGACATCCACAATGTAATTTTGCTGCCCATTGCCTGGATTGCTGGGCGCGATTTCCAACCCTTGAGATAAAGCCTTTACTCGGGTTATGGCCACGGCAGAACGCATAGCGGCACTGACTCCATCCAATGTAGCTATCCGCGCTTGCCGGGATACCTCCCAATAACTGGGAATGAATATGGCCGACAGGATACCAATGATGATGATCACGACGATCAATTCGATCAACGTGAAACCTCGTTGTTTTGCACAGTAAGACATAGTTGGTTTCCAGTGCGGGTGGTTGTCGTCGATGCTGTCCATTTATAGACAATGCTGGTGATCATTCAACTGGTATGCCACTACCTGTCCGTCCTCATCGAAACGAAAGCTGTTCAGGCAAGTGTTGTGTTGAGCGAGATGGGACCAACGGTCCATCGGCCAATTCAGCAACGCGCCGATTACGGGCCGAAACAGACCGGCGTGTCCCACAATGAGCAGATGTTCATTTGCTTCTGCCCTAATTCGATCTGCCAGCTCTCTCGCCCGTTGTTGTAATTGCGCAATAGATTCGCCGCCGGGAATGACGAAGTCCTGCAGCGACTCCATATCGTCGGGCTCATGAGCGCGCAATTGCGCCACTGGCAGGCCTTCGAAGGTACCGAATGATCGTTCTATCAGTGCTTCCATGGTTTGGATCGGCAGCTGATGATGTTCATTGATGGTGATGGCCGTGTTCAACGCTCGGTCTAAAGGGCTGGACCAGAGGCCATCGAATGTCTGCGATTTCAGTACTTCGGCCACTCGCTGGGCCTGTTGTTGACCGTCGCAGTTTAACGGGGTGTTGGTCCGGCCCTGCAGCCGACCTTGCCGATTAAAATCCGTTTCACCATGACGGACCAGGGTCAAAAATTTCACGCAAACTCTCCTAAAGGCAATTTCTGGCCATCACCGAAGCGTTGATAATCCAATCCTTGCTTGGCTGACCGGTAGAGCCCAACTGCTGCGTTGGGCAAACAACTGAGAGCCAGGTAGCGATTGTCATGTATCCAAACAGCGGCTCCATCATCGGCGCCCAGTCCAACAGCATCGGTGTTCCGGACCAGTTCTGCAAAGGGTTGATGGCGTTGTTCAGAGTCGACATGCGGGCAAAAAATCTCCGGCGTCAGGTTTAAGCCCGCAACGGAAGCAAAGGACCAATCCGCCTCAGCATTGAACGCGTCACTGTCCGACAGCCCGGCTTGAAACCAGCAGATCGCACCGGCGCTTAATCCACTGAGTACGCACCCCCGCTGCCCTGCCTCAAGGAGTAAGCGATCGACTCCGGTATCGTGCCAGCGCTGTATCATCAACCGCGTGTTACCGCCGCCGACATAAACGAGATCGGCGCTGGCAATACGCTGTTCGATGTCCTTTTTGGTTAATCGTGGCTGGCTCAGACATAAAAACTCAACCTGGCAACCCAGTGTTTTACCGTAAACGTTACTGAACGTTTCGCAGTACCCGGCGGAATCCTGGCTCGCAGTGGGTAGAAACAGGGCATTAGGCTGTGGCTTGCCGGTTAAATCGACGATGAAACGATCGATAGGCAAGGTTTGCTCCAGCCGAAGCTCGCCTCCTCCGATGGCTACTATGTTCACGGGTGTCTCCTTGTTTATACCCTTCAGTGGTTGATAGACGGTTGCTCTGTATTTGACCCAGTTTTCGACCCGAACACAATCGATAGCCGTCAAGCTTGGTGCCATCACGCGTCAAAGAGGAAGATGAATTGGTCTTGTTGTCTGTGATATTAATACCAATTTATTAATTGGGTTTATTTATTGCCTGTTTTTCAATCAAAAGGTACTATTTTGGTATTATAAAAAATACGAGGAGGCAACATGAAACTTTTTCGCCTGATCTTCACCGCGTTCACTCTCACGACTCTGACCACCTTTTCTTTCGCTGAAACCGTACCCGTTTATATTCCACCTGACGTTCTTGCGGACTACCAATTATTCATGGCAGGCCGGGATCCGGCGACCATCACCGACTATTCTGGTAACGGAGCTCGACGTGATGTGGTCGAAGTCGTGCTGTTTCAGCAAGCGTTATTGCGCACAGGTGGCCGTTTTCAGGTGCAGTTTGTAGAGCAACCCGACTACGGGGCCATGCTGGACGGGCTGGAAGCTGGCGACGCCATTGCGTCGGTTACCAGTTTATGGCGCAAAGATTTGTCGCCGCGTTGGGATAACCTTTATATCACCACGGCAGTCATTGAACGGGGCCAGTTTGAAGCTGGTTTTTACACATCACCCGCGAACAGTCGAGCTCTGGACAGCCGGGAAAATCTTGAATTGCAGACTCTGAAAGGTGTTTCGAGTAAAAACTGGGTGATTGACTGGAATACCCTGCAGGCCTTTGGTGCCAATGTCAGTCATACCGATACCTGGGGTGACATGGTCACTCAGGTGTTCAGCGGTGACAGCGATTATCTGCTGGCGCCATTTCAGGCGACACCGGATTTAGCCCTGGATTTACCCGAAGGAAAAATGGTACCCATTCCTGAGGTGAAGATTGCGTTGGTCGGCACCCGCCACTTTGCCGTGTCACGGGCTCATGCGCTCGGCTGGGATTTCAACACCGCCCTGCACCGTGGTCTGATGCAGATGAAAAAGGACGGGCTGGTGGTAAAAGCCTACACCGATTGCGGATTTCTGAACCCGCGTGTCAGTGAATGGCGACTGGTCAATGGTCCTGATCGCTAACGGTGAGCTTTCTGTGACGGCTTAAAAGTCGTCACGTCGGACTCATTGCAATTAAGTCTAAAAACCAAGGCTGGAATCGTGTTTTAATGCGGGCAATTCTCATTGCAGGAGCTGACGACCGTGATTCCAGCCTGGACTCAAATCCTTACCCGAATCCCCCGAATTGACCAGACAGACTGGCAAACCATGGGACTGGCGAAACGTTGGTTCATTGCCACGCGTTCTGCTGTGTTTTTGATGACGCTGTTTTCAGCGTTGATCGGCTTATTGATGGCTGTGCCGAACGGATCGTTCGATCTGGTGAATGCCATATTGGTGACATTGGGTTTGGTGCTGGCACACGCCACCAACAATCTGGTAAACGACTGGACTGACTTTAAAAAAGGCGTCGATAAAGACAACTACTTCCGCACGCAATATGGCCCGCAGCCGTTAGAAGCCGGATTCGTCACCGAAGCGACGCTGTTCCGTTACATTGCGGTTACCGGTGGGTTGGCACTGTTGATTGGCGCAGTGCTTGTCTGGCGGACAGATATCAATACTTTTTACCTGCTGTTGGCGGGCGTGTTCTTTGTCTTGTTTTATACCTACCCGTTGAAATATATCGGTCTGGGCGAGCCGGCGGTCTGGTTGGTTTGGGGACCGTTAATGGTTTGTGGGTCGGCCTATGTCGTCAGCGGCCAGTGGTCAGCCCCGGTGTTTTGGCTCGCCGTGCTCTATGGCCTAGGACCTACCACTGTCTTGTTCGGCAAACACACAGACAAATTGGAAGAGGACAAACGCAAAGGCGTCAATACGCTTCCTGTGCTGCTCGGCGAAATGGTCAGCCGTTTCATGGTGCTGATGATCTGGCAGGTGCAGTATTTGGGCATCACCATCGCCGTTTTGCTGGGTGTGCTGAACTGGCCGTTTCTGCTGGTATGGTTGGCGTTGCCGAAAGCTTTAAAAAATGTTCGCTATTTTGCCAATGAGCGCCCAAAACAAGCACCTGAGAATCTGCCAGAAGGGGTTTGGCCTTTGTATCTGGTCGCGTTTGCGTTTGACCATAACAAAGCCTTCAGTGGCTGCGTGTTCTTAGCGGTGTTATTCAACCTGATCGTCTAGCCGGACAAAACGTCGTACTCAGCGCAACGAATCGTCTTCGTTGCGCGTACCGCAGAATCGACAAGCGGGGTGCTTAATCTGCACGGCGTTCGGAAATTCAAATCGCTGCGATGAGGCGATCAACTTCACAGTTCGTGTTTTAAAAACCGAGTAAAATCAGCCAGTTAGCTTTTTGTACAGGGCTTGCAATCCGGGCCAAAAGCCCTAATGATTGCGCCTTCGTCATCGTATTCCATTCAAAGTTTTTTCAGGATTCTTATGTCTGCCATCGAACAAAAAATTGCCAGTGAATTAAAGGTTCAGGAACGCCAGGTTTTGGCCGCTGTTGCGCTGTTGGATGAAGGCGCGACCGTTCCCTTTATCTCTCGTTATCGAAAAGAAGTCACCGGTGGTCTGGACGATGGCCAGTTGAGAACGCTGGAGGACCGTTTGCGTTACCTGCGGGAAATGGAAGAGCGGCGCAGTTCGATTTTAGCCAGTATTGAAGAACAGGGTAAGCTGACCGACGAGTTGAAAAAGGCCATTCTGAATTCGGATACCAAGACTGAACTGGAAGACCTGTATCTGCCTTATAAGAAAAAGCGGCGCACCAAAGGTCAGATCGCCATTGAAGCCGGTTTGGAACCTCTGGCCGATGCCCTGTTGGCCGACCCCATGCTGGATCCTGAAACGCTGGCAGCCGATTATCTGAACCCAGAGGCTGAAGTCACCGACACCAAAGCCGCCTTAGACGGTGCCCGTTATATCTTGATGGAACGCTTCGCTGAAGATGCGCAGCTGTTGAAAAAACTGCGTGAATTCATGTGGCAGAATGGCCAGATTCAGGCGCGCGTTATTCCTGGTAAAGAGTCCGAGGGCGAAAAATTTCAGGACTACTTCGAACACGATGAAAACATTAATAAGGTACCCAGCCACCGTGCATTAGCAATGTTCCGTGGCCGCAATGAAGGCGTACTGTCATTATCTCTGGTTATTCCAGACGAAGATCCGCGCACCGGCGGTACCGGTGCCATGATGGTTGCCGAACAGTTTGGCTTAGAAGACCAGTCACGTCCGGCAGACAAATGGTTGATGGATGTGTGCCGTTGGACCTGGCGAATCAAGTTGTTAACCCATATCGAAACGGACTTGTTTGGCCGTGTGCGTGAGACCTCTGAACAGGGCGCGATCGATGTGTTTGCCAAAAATTTAAAAGATCTGTTGTTGGCTGCGCCAGCGGGTCCGAAAGCCACCATCGGTTTGGATCCGGGTCTGCGCACCGGTGTCAAAGTTGCTTGTGTTGATGCCACTGGCAAAGTGCTCGACCATTGCGCCATTTACCCAACGCCGCCACAAAACCGTATCGCCGAATCGGAACAGATTCTGGTGGCCATGTGTGCGAAATACAACGTCGAACTGATCGCTATCGGCAACGGTACCGCCAGTCGTGAAACCGAACGTTTCGTTAAAGGTATGCTCAAGAACTACCCGCAAATCAAAGCGCAAGCGGTTGTGGTGAATGAGTCGGGGGCATCTATCTATTCTGCCTCGGAGTTTGCTGCAAAAGAATATCCCGACCTGGACGTGACGATCCGTGGCGCGATTTCCATTGCTCACCGGTTGCAGGATCCGTTGGCGGAGCTGGTGAAGATCGATCCGAAATCGATTGGGGTCGGTCAATATCAGCACGACGTTTCGCAGGTGGCTCTGGCCCGTCAGCTGGACGCGGTTGTTGAAGACTGTGTCAATGGTGTTGGTGTGGATCTGAATACAGCGTCCGCGCCATTGTTGGCACGAGTGTCCGGGTTGAACAGCACCATTGCCAATAATATTGTCGCGCACCGCGACGCTAACGGCGCTTTCCGTTCACGCAAACAGTTGAAAGACGTTGCCCGTCTCGGACCAAAAGCATTTGAACAGGCCGCCGGTTTCTTGCGCATTATGGATGGTGATGATCCGTTGGACCGTTCCGGCGTGCATCCGGAAGCCTACTCTGTGGTCCAGAAAATTGTCGACACCAGTGGTAAATCGGTTCGTGATGTTATTGGTGATACTCAGTTCCTGAAAGCGCTCAATGCCGCTGACTACACCGATGAAACCTTCGGTTTGCCAACGGTGACTGACATCATTAAAGAACTCGATAAACCTGGACGCGACCCGCGCCCAGAATTTAAAACCGCTGAATTTCAGGACGGTGTCGAGAAGCTTAGTGACCTGCGCCTGAACATGACACTGGAAGGTGTCGTAACCAACGTTACGCACTTTGGTGCCTTTGTGGATGTGGGTGTGCACCAGGATGGTTTGGTACACATCTCTGCCTTGAGTCATACCTTTGTTGATGATCCCTCCAAAGTGGTTAAGGCCGGTGACATTGTTAAGGTTAAAGTCATGGACGTGGATGTCGCGCGTAAACGAATTGCGCTGTCGATGCGTTTGGACGACGACGCCAATGCGCATGCCGAGTCTGGTTCGTTGAAATCAGGTTCTGCTGAACGCGGCGGTCGCCGGGGCGCTGCGCCAAAAATGAAACAGAAAGCCGCGCCGGCAACGACGTTGGATTCGCTGTTCGATCAGGCGTTGTCGAAGAAAAAAGCCCGCCTCTAATCGAGAGGTACCTCTAACTGCCCAGGGCATATCGGCCCAAACGCTCACTGGCGCCATTGCAATGGTGGCGCCTGTTCTCTGCGATCAGCTGTGTTGCAGCCATGAACGTCAGGACTGAGTGAACCATGCCCAAGTCGGTGATATTGGCCGATCGACTGCCTTGACGTTCCCCGAATCGCCCCCATACTTTGAAGCGACCCAAATTGAGGATTTCCCTTTGCCTGTCATTTCCCGTCTGCAGCAACTGAATGAACTACACCGCAATGCCTTCACCTTTCAACGTGGTATTGAACGGGAAACCCTGCGGGTGACCAAGGCCGGTGACATCAGCCAACAATCTCACCCAGCCGGTTTGGGTTCGGCGTTGACGCACCCGTCCATTACCACCGATTATTCCGAAAGCCTGTTGGAATTCATCACGTCAGTGCATACCGACAAGAAGAGTCTGTTGAACGAACTGGATGAACTGCACCGGTTCAGTTTTCAGTATTTGCAGGACGAATATCTGTGGAGTGGCAGCATGCCAGCTGCGTTACCAGCGCAGGAACAGATTCCCATAGCGCAATATGGGCCAAGTCACATCGGTACCCTGAAAACCATTTATCGACACGGCCTGTGGCATCGCTATGGGCGAAAAATGCAAACCATTGCCGGGTTGCATTACAACTGGTCACTGAGCGAGGAATTCTGGCGGCAATGGGCGCTGGTGAATCATAAAACAGGTGACCTGACGGATTTTAAAACCGAAGAATACTTCGGTTTGATTCGTAATTTCCGGCGCTACAGCTGGCTGCTGCTTTACCTGTTCGGATCCTCCCCGGCGGCGGACAGCAGTTTCATCGACCATCGTGTGGATTATCTGCAGAGCCTGGGGGATGACACGCTGTACCATCCATACGCCACCAGTTTACGCATGAGTGACTTAGGGTACTCAAACAAAGCGCAAGCTGAATTGTTTGTCTGTTTCAATTCACTGGAATCCTATGGCAAGACCCTATCGGAAGCGATTCAGCAACCCTATCCAGCCTACGAAGCCATCGGCTTAAAAGAAGGCGAAGCTTATAAACAACTCAATACCAGTATTCTGCAGATTGAAAACGAATATTACTCGGATATCCGACCTAAACGGGTTGCCTATTCCGGCGAAAAGCCACTGCACGCACTTCGTTATCGTGGCGTGGAATACATTGAAGTTCGTTGCCTGGATGTGAACCCCTACCTGCCACTGGGTATCGATGATCAGCAAATTAATTTTGTGGATCTGTTTTTACTTTGGTGTCTGGTACAGGACAGTCGCCCGATTTCCGCTGAAGAATGCATGCATTTGCAAAACAACAGTCGCCGAGTTGCCATTAACGGGCGTGATCCAGATGTGCTGATTCGCCACTTAGGGGAAGATCACAAGTTGCCGGAATTGGCCGCGACGCTGGTGGATTCCATTTGTCAGTTTGCTCAAATGATCGATGAAAAAAATGGTACGCATTGCTACACCCAAGCTTGTCAGGCTCAACACGATAAGCTTAACAATCCCGCTCTGCTGCCATCCCAACGCGTGCTGGATGATGTGAAAAAGGCAGGGTCCTACAAAGCGTTCAGCCTTGCCCAATCTCGACAGTTCGCCGACCAGTTTGCCGCGCCGTTGTCCACAGACGACAAAGCAAAATATGAATCCTTAAGTCAGGAAAGCTTGCGACGTCAAAAGGATATTGAAGCCAGCGATGTCGGTTCGTTCGACGATTTTCTGGCGGAATATTTGCGCCAATAATTGGGCAGTCAATGATGCACAGTTGTTCTCAAATAACGCTGTGCCACTGTTCTCCAAAAAACCACCACTTATCGGTTTATTCTGTGACTCGTTAGTCACATTACACCGATATATCGTTTACAATGCGTGACATAGGGATCGGTACCGCGCATTATCTGTACAGATCAGAACACCAGCTTGTCTGACGGTTTAAAACCACCGTGCGCACTGGAGAAAGGATGTTATGACAGAAACCCAATGGACTTTGGATTCGCTCAATAAAGCCTACCAACAAGGTTATATGACTGGTCTGGCCGGCAAGGAAAGCGATTTTTGCCCGTATCAAAACGATGTTCTTGTTGCGGCATGGGAAGCAGGCTGGGACGATGGCTTCAGCCAGTATCGCCGGGCAATGAAAGACCGTGCTCACAAGCGAATGGCGTAAACCTTACGACTGTAAAATAAAGGCGGTGAACAGCACTCGGTCAATCAGTGTTTTACCCGTCTCCTTCAGCATTAAATCCTGCAATTCCCTCAACGCTTGCTCCAATATTTCATCACGCCCGGCACTGCTGCGGATTTTTTCCGCTGGCTGGCGCGAAAACAACATGATGATCTGGTGACGAATGGCGTCCGAATGAGCGGTCACTTCCAACGCCGCGGCTGCGTCTCGAACGCGTAATGTAATCGATGCCTGCAAATAACGGGTTCGCTTAGGGTCGCCGTAATTTAAGGTAAATGCCGGTTCCAAATCTACATAAGATGGTCCAACTGCCGCGGGTGGGTCTTCCGCTGCCGTATGTGTTGCGAAGGCAAGGCATAAAATCGTTGCGAGCAAGGCAACAAAACGGCGCAAAATAGCTGGATGAAGCATGCGTAGTTCCAAAGTAAGGTGCCTGAAGAGTATAGGTTATCCCAAGGTATCGGCCAGCAAAGACAAAGCTTAACCTCTGTAAAAAGCCGTTAACCCTTTGCTTATCACCGTTATTGACGTTCTCTGGAGTGAAATGCACGCGCAGTCGGGGGTTATAATCGGTGTTGTTTCGTGTCCCCTGGCTCTGAAGCCGAACAGTCAATTTGTTGATGACAGTTGTCTGATGCGGTGGCAACGCTTATATTGTAAGAACACTATTAAGCGACATCGGCAGGCATTGCCGTCTCAATACAGGTCATTTTTATGTTGGAAAATTGCAAAACAGCTCAGGAACGTTGGGGTGGGACACATGAAATGATTGACCGTTGGTTGGCAGATCGTCAGCAAGCTCTCATCAGTTATTTCGCCATCCAGGACGCACAGGGAAAAGACGCCTTAAGTGATCATTTGCAGCGTTTTTGCCAACAGCTGGTAGATTATGTCTCCGAAGGCCACTTTGAAATCTACGAACAACTGTTTCGTGAAGCCAAAGAGTTCGATGATGGCGGTATCGAGCTAGCGCGCGAACTGTATCCAAAAATTGAAGAGTACACGCAGTTGGTCCTCGATTTTAATGACAAATATATTTCTGCCGATCACGTTGAAATGAACATTCAATCACTTAAAGAAGACTTGTCGGCACTCGGTGAGAAAATGACTGAACGCTTTGACATGGAAGATCAGCTTATTGAGCGATTGCATAACGTTCATAAGAAAGTGATTGCCTGACCGGCAGCGCACGAAGAATGTAACAACTCAAATCTGAAACCCGCTAACGCGGGTTTTTTGTTGTCTGGCCCCCGCCTGTTTAAGAATTAGTGCATCCAACCTGCTTTTCTCGCTCATTTAACCAGTGGTGCTACACTGCAATTGAAGTCAGCACCGATCTAAACTCATGAATTTTATCCGTCTGACGCTGCTGTGGGTGGCGTTGCTGTTCTGGTTAAGTGGATGTCTGCCAACCAAACCTGAGCAAAAATGGCAGGTGGCCCTAAACGGGGTTTACGCTGCGTCCATTGACCCGCAGGGGCGAGGCATGGTCATAGGATCATTTCAACACGGTGGTTCCTATTGGGACCTAACCCGGCATGCACGAAATTTCAATTGGAATCACAAAGAAGGATTTGTGACGGAAATCCTCTATACCGATCTTTCGGACGATGGCAAATTTGCACTCACGGCAAACTATTACAATCTGGTTCTGTGGAATACAACCAATGGCCAACCGATTTGGTTTTGGTCGGCGCCTGCCAGAATCGAAGCTGTGGATTTGTCGGCCGATGGTCGTTTCGCGCTGTTGGGACTCGACAACAACAAAGCCGTGTTATTTGATGCTCAAAACGGTGGTGTGTTGCGCGAATTTCTTCATGCGGGACCAGTGTCATCGGTCAGCTTGAATGTTGCCTCAGGTTTGGTACTCACAGGGTCAGAAGACACTACCGCAAAACTGTGGAATCTACGCAACGCTGAATTGATCCGCTCATTCCAATTCAATAATCAGGTTTCTCTGGTCCGCTTCAGTCGAAGTGGCACAATTGCGTTGATTACTCCTGCGAATGAAAAAGCGGAACTTTGGAACCTTCCCAGAAGACAGAAGATCGGCAGTCTCAATACCGCCAAGTTCAGACTCTACAGTGCAGAGTTTGTCGGTGACAGTCGTCTCTTGGTCGGAACCACTCACCGCAACATTTTTGAATTTGATGCCCGGACCGGTAAGAAAACCGCCACGTGGCAAATCGGCACGGAAGGTAAGCAGGCATTTAAAAGTGCCATTGTGCTCGATTTAGCCTGGCGGGGCACTCAATTGCTCGCGATTGGCTCAAATGGTTATTTGTATGCTTTTTGATTGGCGAAAATCTGCTAGCATGGAGGCGCATGGCGGGAGTACACATGGCAACCACGACACCACATTCTGAAACAACAGCAAGAGTCATTAATGCGCCGACACCAAAAAGGGTGTTAATCGCAAATGCCAAAGGTGGCAGTGGAAAAACAACCATTGCGACTAACCTGTCCAGTTTCTTTGCCGCACGCGATGAACACTGCGCCCTGATCGACTTTGACCCGCAGGGTTCGGCTATACAGTGGTTGCATTTGCGGCAATCCAATCGATCAAAAATTCATGGCGTTTCGGCCTTTAAAAAATCGACCACTCAGGTTACCCGAACCTGGTATTTGCGGAATCTGCCTGCCGAAACCACGAAAGTGGTCATTGATACCCCCGCTGGATTGACCGGGATGTTGCTTAATGACCTGGTTCGTGAATGTGATTACATTGTGATTCCGGTGACACCATCTCCTATTGATATCCGCGCCACCACCTTTTTTATCAAAGAACTGTTTTTAACACCCGCTTTTCGAACCAACCCCCGGCGCATTGCCGTGGTCGCAAATCGCGTTCGTAAGAATACCTTGGTGTATTCAAAACTAGAGCTTTTTTTAAAGAGTTTGAAGATCCCTTTTATCGCCTCTTTTCGTGATACTCAATTTTATATTCGAGCGTCAGAATACGGTCTGGGTATTCACGATTTAAACAATGCACACAAATCCGATGTCACGGATTGGCAGAAATTGGTTGATTGGATCGATACACACTGAATATTCGCCAAAAACTTGATTAAAATCGAAACAAACGCTTGAATTTTTCGTGTCGGATGACAATAGTACGTCGTCGGAAAATCATTGATGTAATGCTTAGGTATTTCTGGTCGATAAAGCTGGAAAATACCTTCAAAAAATAGAGGACTGGGGTCATGGCCGCTGCAAAGAAAAAAGCTACTAAAAAAGCAACAACGACAAAAGTTGCAACGAAGAAAGCACCTGCAAAAAAAGCACCTGCAAAAAAAGCAGCTGCTAAAAAGCCGGTAGCGAAAAAACCATCTGTGGTAAAAGCTGTTGTTTCAGAAGTGGATCAGTTGAAAAAAGAACTGGCTGCCTTAGAAGCGAAAGTGGCAAAAGCCCAGGAAAAATCACTGGACGATGCCGTTAAGTCGGTAGCAACTTTGACAAAACAGCTGGCAGCGGCAAATAAAAAGGCCAAAACAGAAGCTGGTAAGAAGACCAAGGCTGTCGCCAAGGCGAAGAAATCCAACACAGCGGCGAACAAAGCTGCCGTTGTTAAAGCATCCGAAGCTGTAGAAGCGGCTAAGGCCGCAGTGGCAGAAACCAAAGCTGCATTGGAATCTGCAAAAGCGACTCAGGAAGTCCTGAAATTTGAAAGCGCGTTGGCGAAGACCGTTGCTGCTGGTATCGACAAACTGCGTAAAGATGAAGACAAGGCCCGCCAGGCGCGTGCGAAAGCTGAAGCTAAGAAAGCAGCTGACGCTGCCAAGAAAGCGGCACTCGCCGAGAAGAAAGCTGCTGCTGCTGCCGCTAAAAAGGCAAAAGCTGCTGCGAAGAAAGCCGCTGCCAAGGCTAAGTTAGCAGCTAAAAAAGCAGCTGAAAAAGCGAAACTGGCTGCCAAGAAAGCCGCTGAGAAAGAAAAAGCCAAGGCTAAAAAAGCAGCTGCCAAGAAACCCGCTGCTAAAAAGGCTGCTGCGAAAAAGCCAGCCGCCAAAAAAGAAGCTGCTGCACCTGCGGCAAAGAAAGCAGTAGCGAAGAAAGCCCCTGCTAAGAAAACAGCGAAGAAGGCAGCTGCCAAGCCCGCAGAGAAAAAAGCGGTTGCGAAAAAAGCGCCTGCTAAGAAAGCGGCGGCCAAAAAGCCTGCAGCAAAGAAAGCCGCTCCGGTAAAAGCAGAAGCTAAGAAGCCAGTTGCAAAAAAAGCCCCTGCTAAAAAGCCAGCGGCGAAGAAAACCGTTGCCAAGAAAGCACCTGTTAAGCCTGTTGCTGAAAAAGCACCGGCAGCTGTTGTGAAAGCGCCGGAAGCAAAACCGGCTGAAGCGCAAAAGCCAGCACCGGTCGCCGCTACACCAGCGACCAAGCCAATTGAAGCGCCGAAACCTGTTGCACCTGTGGTGAATACCGCACCAACCACGGAAGGCCGTAGCATTTTTGATCCGACAAAAGACGCTTAACCGTTCGCGAGTGTATCAATAAAAGGGGCTAAGGCCCCTTTTTTCAGTTTTAAACACTCGGTATATTCTGCAATATTCGACTGACAGTCCCCTGGACGCATCATGCTCTGCAGTAGTTGAATCTCGACTCCCTCCATCATCAACTCCCAATCTTTTAGCTGAGGATAATAAGCCTTCCCTTTCGCAGTTTGTCGCAGAGATCGTATTCGGCGGGTTAAGGATTGCGCCCTGCTAAACGGCGGATAACACCACCACTGAGTGGGCAATCTTTGTTGGTTGTTCTGGGCAAATGCCAATGCCAGTAAAATATTGACGCTGGCGTTTTGGGACGCTTGCCAGTGTAAAAGATCCGCTTGATGGTGCGGATAAACGGTAATTGCGTATTGCCACAATGGTATCGAAGCCAGTGCGTTGGTAAACTCCCGCTCCATGATAAAACTCTCAAATGTTTCTCTTCAGCTTGGTGGAAAAACCTTGCTGGATCAAGCCAGTGTCACGATCAATCCCGGTGAGCGAATCGCCGTGATCGGCGCCAATGGCACTGGAAAGACAACCCTGTTTAAAGTGTTGCAGGGCGAGCTTGGTCTCGATTCCGGTGATTGTCAGGTGCCGCTCGGTTGGCGATTGTCTCATATGGCACAGGAAATAACCGAGGTTAAGCGTTCAGCGCTCGATTTTGTGCTCGACGGCGATCATCACCTGCGTGCATTAGAGCATCATTTGCTGGTTGCTCAGCAAGCTGGCGACGATCATGCCGTCGCGGATGCGCTAGGCGCACTGGATAATTACCATGCCTTCAATAAACGGCATCAGGCCGAACAGTTGCTTGCGGGTCTGGGTTTCGCGGAAGAGGCCTTTGACAACCCGGTTGGCTCCTTTTCTGGTGGTTGGCGGGTGCGTTTGAATCTGGCTCGGGCGCTGATGTGTCCCGCTGATCTATTGTTGCTGGATGAACCGACCAACCACCTCGACCTGCACACCTGTTTCTGGCTGGAAGGTTGGTTGAAACAGTTCCAGGGTACATTGTTGTTCATTTCCCATGACCGTGATTTCATGGATGGGGTCGCCACTTCAGTGGTGAGTTTTGAGCAACAGAAGCTCATCGCCTACCGTGGTAACTACTCTCAGTTTGAAAGACAGCGCGCCGAACGCATGGCTCAGCAACAGGCCGCTTTCGAAAAACAACAGAAGCAGCGCGAGCATTTACAGTCTTTCGTTGACCGGTTTAAAGCCAAAGCCAGTAAAGCAAAACAGGCACAGAGTCGTGTAAAAATGCTGGAAAAGCTGACCCTCAACGCACCGACGATTCTGAGTCATGGTTATGACTTGTCGATCAGCGTCGATGGTCGAGTGTCCGACCCTGTCATTTCATTGCACGACGTCCAGTTGGGGTACGGTGAGAAAACCATTTTGAATCATGTGAATGTCAGCCTGCACCCTGGTACACGGCTGGGCTTGTTAGGCGTGAATGGTGCCGGTAAGTCGACGTTGATTAAAGCTTTGTTTGGTGACCTGGTCCCGCAGGCCGGCCATGTGCATCGCGGACAAAATCTGAAACTCGGGTACTTTGCCCAGCACCAGCTGGAATCACTTGATGAAGATGGCAGCCCCTACTTGCACATTCGTCGGTTGGACGGGGTCGCCCGTGATCAGGATATTAAAAACTTTGTCGGGCGTTTTGGCTTTTCCGGGGAACGAGCTGACGAACCGATTCGGCACTTTTCTGGTGGTGAAAAAGCGCGGGTTGCGCTGGCGATGATCGCCTGGCAGAAACCCAACCTGTTATTGCTTGACGAACCGACCAACCATCTCGATCTGGAAATGCGGGAGTCGCTGAACTTTGCCCTGCAGCAGTACGAGGGCGCGGTGATTTTGGTCTCGCATGATCGATATCTGCTTAACTCGACGGCCGAGGAATTCTGGTGGGTACGCAATGGTCGCGTTGAGCCCTATCACGGTGACTTAAACGATTACTTTCAAGAGTTGTTGAAAGCGCCTAAGGCGTCGCAAAGCCCCGCTCGCCCCACGACAGCGGAGCCCGATACCGTCGTCGATAAAAAATTGCAACGTCAGGCACGCGCGGCGGAACGCGAAAAGTTAAAACCCTTGATGAATCGAATCAAAAAGGCTGAGTCAAAAATGGATCAGCTGAACTCAGATTTGCGTAACATTGAAAATGAACTTTCTGACGCCACCCTATACGAGTCTGCGCACAAAGAACGGTTACAAGTGGTACTTCGCCAGCAGGCCGAATTAAAATCTGCGTTAGACGAGGTGGAAATAGAGTGGATGGACGCCCAGGAGCAATTGGAGACCATTCAATCGTCCACATAAACTGTGGATAAGTCATTGAATAACATCTTTGTATCCACCCACAGTCGGCACGGTTATAGGCCTGTACGGAATTGATCCACAAATGATCAGCTCTGATTTTAGTAGGTTTTTCAATGGTTTAGCGGTTGACAGGGGGCGATATTTAACGTCCGGCAACCGCTGAGCCCGGTTAGTAAATAAATGTGTATAGATGACAGCGCGCTGGGTCATTGAACACGGAAAGAAAAGCTGATGTCTGGCGCAAAGACTGGCTATACTCACGGTAATACGACAGCAATTTCAAAGAATTCACCTAAGGAGACCCTTGTGAAATCCGAACAATCTTTTGATCCGGTCGTCGAGCGGCTGTTTTCCGGTCGCAAAGTGCTTATTTGCGAAGAAATCAATCAGACCATGGCCAAAAAGGTCACTGCTCAACTTTTGGCATTGGCTGAAGAGTCCGACGATGACATCCTGTTGTTTATCAACAGTCAGGGCGGTCACGTGGAGGCCGGTGATACCATTCACGACATTATTCAATTCATCAAACCCAAGGTTAAAGTGATCGGGACCGGTTATGTCGCCAGTGCCGGTACCCACATTTTCCTCGCCGCTGATAAAGGTGATCGTTACTGTTTGCCGAATACCCGTTTTCTGATTCATCAGCCCTCAGGTGGTGTGGGTGGTCAGGCGAGCGATATTGCCATTCAGGCTGAACAGATTATCCGTATGCGTGAACGTTTGGCGCGGATTATCTCTGAACAGACCGGTCAACCCATCGAACGGGTTCGTGGTGACATAGAGCGCGATAACTGGATGACCGCCGACGCGGCTATCGAGTATGGTATTGTTGATAAGATCATCAAGTCTTCATCGGAACTGTAATTTACGCATTTGACCGGAGGCTCGGTCAACGCAGCTAACCGTGATCGTTGGCGGTCATAAGAACAAACAAAAGGAATCATCCATGAAATTAGTCACTGCTATTATTAAACCGTTCAAGCTTGATGATGTTCGTGAAGCTCTCTCTGAAGTTGGCGTACAGGGCATCACTGTCACCGAAGTTAAAGGCTTTGGTCGTCAAAAAGGTCACACAGAGTTGTATCGTGGCGCAGAATATGTGGTCGACTTTTTACCGAAGATAAAACTGGAAATTGCTATCGACAGCGATAAGGTTGATGGTGTGATTGAGGCGATAACCAATGCCGCCGCAACAGGCAAAATTGGTGACGGAAAGATTTTTGTTTCACCTCTGGAACAGGTTATCCGTATCCGAACCGGTGAAACCGGTA
The DNA here is from genome assembly GCA_050293765.1 of Reinekea sp. Taxonomy (GTDB): domain Bacteria; phylum Pseudomonadota; class Gammaproteobacteria; order Pseudomonadales; family Natronospirillaceae; genus Reinekea. The sequence continues at coordinate 57,708 of JBNKNI010000016.1, read as the reverse complement.
GCGACGCCGTCTGATCGTCGCAATCTCAGCCAGTCAAAAATCAAAAGGCCGTTCAACAGAACGGCCTTTTTTATGTTTAGACGTATGCTGCGGCGCTCTGACTCAGAGTAAGCCTCGCAGCCAGCTCTGTTTTGATGGGTCGGTCTGAGACAGCCGATTAAGCTTGGTTCGTCTTCAGATTAGGTTTCAGTTTGCGAATGAGTGCGCGCACGCTCACGGTTGTTGCGACGGCAAACAGATAGCCCGCCGCATACACCGGCGCCGTTACCTGAATCATCCCGGCGTCGTACATGATAACTTCACGTAACAGGGTCACGGCAATACCCAAGCCGAACCCCGTAATGACATGGCGTTGTCCCTGGGTAAAAAACGCCCCAGTGATCACCCCCAAGCCGGCCATAGATGCCCACAACTGATATGGGGACTGAAAGAATAAACTGGCCAGCATCAACAGAATGGCCGTGAAAATGGCGGCGGTGGCGATTCGGGTCATCGGCATGGCATTGCTCCGGTTTTTTTTGTGTTATTAACCGGCGAATGACCTTGCTTAGCAATGCGACTTTGGTGGCAAGTAGTCCACAGGGTTTTAAGCTGTTTTATCTTTGCCAATAATGCCGTGTTTTTTCAGCTGACTGCGGAACTGGTGATAGGTTAACCCCAGTGCATCGGCTGCTTTTCCCTGGTGTTGGTCATTACGGTCAAGTGCCTGATTCAGCAAACGGACCTCATAGCGGGCAACTTGTTCGCTGAACCCCAGTGTGGGATCAACATCCAGAGCAATCTCAGGTCGGCCACTGCCTTGCACGCCTTGCGGTGACCAGGGCGAATCAAATGGGTCAATCACCAGATGCGCGATGGGCGCATCCTGCTTGCCCCAGCGGTAAACACTGCGTTCAACGACATTCTTCAGTTCGCGTACGTTGCCGTAAAAAGGATGGGATGTCAGCTGCCGCAGTGCTTTATCACTGAAGCCGGGGAAGTCTTCCCAGCCCAATTCAATGCTCATGGCAATAGCAAAGTGTTCAGCCAATCGCTCGATGTCCTGTTCCCGGGCACGTAAGGGTGGCAACGTAATGACATCAAACGCCAGGCGGTCCAACAGGTCTTCGCGAAACTTCCCTTCTCGGGCCAGCTTGGGCAGGTTCTCGTTGGTGGCCGCGACAATACGTACGTTAACGTGCAGGCTTTTCTGTCCGCCCAGGCGTTCAAATTCGCCGTATTCAATCACTCTTAACAGCTTTTCTTGCAGGGCCTGCGACATATTGCCTAATTCATCAAGAAAAAGTGTGCCTTCGTCGGCGCGTTCAAATCGCCCTTTGTGTACCCGGTTGGCGCCGGTGAAGGCACCGGGTTCGTAGCCAAACAGGTCTGCATCGAGCAGTGATTCACTGATAGCACCGCAGTTAACCTTCAGAAAGGGTTGCTCCCACCGGGTTGATAAAAAGTGCAGTCGCTCAGCGACCAGTTCCTTACCGGTACCGCGCTCGCCGATCACCAAAACCGGCCGGTTCAATGGGGCAATCTGGGACACCTGATCCAGCACGTCGGCCAGCGCCATGCTTTCTCCGATTAATCGTTGTGGTTGGTTTCTGGACATGACTTCTGTTCTTATTCGCCGAATTCGCCAAATAACTTAGTCTATTTCCTCAGGCGAAGCGAGTCGCTGGAAGTCACTTATTTGATAAACCCTTTTAATTCAATGACTTACCTAATTGGCACGGTTTCTGTAATAGAGGATTAAGACTACTCAAAGGAGGTTGGGTTTATGGAACTCATGAACGTAAGCGAACGGACACCTATTTACCTTGGCTTGATCACGCTCAGCAGTGCGCTGGCGATAGTTACAGTCATCTGGGCTGGTGTTTTGGGATTTGGGCTATCAGCCCTGGTATTGGAAAGTGTCAGTCGATTGCATAAGTAAACCTGACCGCGAATTGAATTTTAGACAGGAGAGCCACTATGGGTATTTTTTCAAGATTAAGTGACATTATTAACAGCAACCTGAATGCCATTCTGGATCGCGCGGAAGATCCGGAAAAAATGATTCGCCTGATTATTCAGGAAATGGAAGAAACATTGGTTGAAGTACGATCCAGCTCTGCTCGGGTCATTGCTGATAAGAAAGATGCGCAGCGTCGACTGAGTCGACTGGAAGGCGAAGCGGAAGACTGGGAAGCCAAGGCACGGTTAGCGCTGGAAAAAGGACGTGAAGACCTGGCTCGAGCCGCACTGGCAGAGAAACAGGGTTTGCTGGATGAAACCAAAGTCGTGAAGCTGGAATTCCATGCTCTGGATGATCATTTAGCCCATCTGTCGGAAGAAATTGGCCAGCTTCAGACTAAACTGAACGATGCCAAAGCGAAACAGAAAACCATGATGATGCGTCAGAAGACTGTATCGTCACGTATGAAAGCCCGCAGCCAGTTGAATAAAGACGCCTTGAACGATGCCTTCGAAAAGTTCGAGCATTATGAGCGTAAGATGGACAACATGGAAAGCCAGTTGGAAGCGGAAGATTTGGGCCGTGATGTGAAACAAAGCCTGAAAAACGAGATCGACTCGCTCGCTCAGGATGATTCCATCAATGCCGAACTCGAACGCCTGAAGTCTGACATGCAACCGAAAAAAGAAGGCTAATCGGCGTTAGACTATAGCCTACACATGAGACAGGCCAGCTGCTGGCTGGCCTGAGGGATTTATCAGGAGTTATCCATGCAATTTTTTGATTTTATGATCGTACCGACCATCCTGTTTATGGTTGTCGTCATGCCGATCTGGTTGGTTCTGCACTACAAGAGTAAGGGCAAAACCGGTCGCGGCCTGAACGACGATGATCAGGCAGTATTAGACGATCTGTTGCGAACACTGGATTCCCTGGCCGATCGTATGGAAGCGCTTGAATCCATTTTGGATGAACGGAATCCACGCTGGCGTCGTGACGCCGAACGCGAATAAGGAGACAGTTATGAACCGTTCAAGACACCGTCATGGTCATTACCGCACACGCGGTCCGGAAAAATTCAATCCGGAGGATTGGTGGGATCGACGACGCAACGGTCACGGAATGAATCTGTACCGCAATACCCGCGACCAGAAGATCGCTGGCGTTTGCGCGGGCCTGGCGGATCACTTCAATGTGGATCACTGGGTAATCCGGCTGGCGGCCGTTGGCGGGTTCTTTTTCTTCAACACGCTGATGATCTTTGCTTATATCGGCGCCTGGATTGCGCTGGCACCGCGTCCGAAAGGCAGCGCTGCGCAAACGGCGTATCGCTACGATGAAAATCTGCATCAGGACCGGCCGGTGAATATGTTTCGCTATCAGATGAGTCCATCGGATCGGTTGCGTACCGCGCGCCAGCGTATGGATGAAGTTATGAGTCGGGTATCGACAATGGAACGTTACGTCACCTCTCGCCGCTATGAACTGGATAAAGAGTTTTCAAAGATCGACAAATGATCGCATGCAGCGGACTCGATTAAGGGCGGTAACGCCCTTTTGCTGATTTCAACGTCTTAGAAATGAAACAGAAACGTGTATACTGCGCCCAAATTCGCTGTTCTCCCTGTTGCTCATGAATACTTCCCGTCTCCCCCGTTTGCTGAAAGAACCCACTGGCTGGGTCATGATCGTTCTCGTCATTGGCTTTTTTTATATGCAATGGCCAACGCACGTTCGCACCAGTGAGCAACCAAGCTATTTTGTCCAAACACTCGATAACGGTTTTCAGGTGGAATGGGAGCAGGAGCCTCAGTTGCAATCGGCAGACTCACCACTCGTATGGGGTTTAACGCGCAAAGGCATGTCATTTCTGGTGCAGACCGATACCTTGACTGAAGATTTTGCGTCCCTGGTGTCTTCCTTTGCCGAGCATGATCGGTCAGTAGTCGGTGGTGCGGTTCAGGAACCGTTGGAAATAGGTGAGGATTACGCCAGCTATTCGTTTTTTGACGCCGAAAACCGCATTCAGTCGCATCGCGTCTTCCTGCGCGATAATCAATGGATCAAAGTCTCTGTATTGTACAAGCCCAGCATGGAGACGCGGGTCGAACGGGCCCATGATTTTCTGGCGAACGCACACTTTTAGCGACGCAGTTCACATTTTCATGGGTAAAACGGGCCATTCCGCGGTTTTACTGAGCGATTTTTACTGCGTTGACTAAACTGAAAGCAAGTGTCTGACCTAAAAAAACTTCATGAAAGGACCGCTCTTGACTGCATTACCGGTTCCGCCTGCCCTGGTATATCTGCTCCATCAGCTGCGGGCGAACGACATCAAATATCTACTCTATGGTGAAATCCCCGGAACGGATATGGTGTTCGTCGATATTGACCGGCAAGTGGCTGGCCAACTGCAAACAGATCGGATGCCCGACGATTGGTCAGTCATTTCATCCCATTTTTTATCGCAACGAGCACTTGAGCGCGGTGAAAGCGATCCCATTATCGCGGAAGACTTTGTTCCCGAAGCGGTGGTTATCGCCTATGGTGGTCGTGAAGCAGAACAACTCGATAACTTTCAGGCCCTGTGTGAGCAGGTGCGCTACTTACGGCAGCAATCGCCAAGTCGCTTGGTTTACCATAACCGCCAACCCCCTGAGCCGATGGAAATTCATCATCTGATCGAAATACTGAAAGTCGCCACCCGCGCCCAAGATGATTAGGCTACAATGGCACAATTTCCATAACCGCTGAAAAACAGGGAAAAACGGATGATTCGATGGGCAGTATCGGGCTCTGGCAACATGGCCAGACTTTTTGTAAAGGACAGTGAGCAGGTAACAAATGGTCAATTCGTGGCCGTCTATTCTTCGCAGCAAAGCCGGGCCGACGCCTTTGCCGAGCAACACCAATTAGCGCATGCCTATTCAGACTATGACGCGCTGTTGGCTAACCCGGACATTGACGCTGTGTACATCGCCAGCACACATCCGCATCACGCAGCGCAGGCGATTCGGGCGCTCAATGCTGGAAAACATGTGCTGGTGGAAAAGCCAATGGCGTTGTCTCCAGCCGACGCGCGCGAGGTATTTGCCGCCGCCAAAGCGAACCAACGCTTTTGCGCAGAAGCCCTTTGGACAAAGTTTGCGCCGGCGTACCAAACGTTAATGGCTCAATTGCAGCAGAACCGCATAGGCGACGTTCGCCACATCAACGCCAGTTTTGGCTTTGCAATTGATCTGGCCGATACGCAACAACGCTTGCTGAACCCTGAACACGCGGGTGGTGCGCTACTCGATATCGGCCTGTATCCGATCTTTTTGCCGTTGACTCTGTTTGGCGTCCCGGATGAGACCAAAGCTCAGGTCACCATGGGCGACTCCGGAGTGGATATTGCGACCGATCTGATCATGAGCTACCAGGACGGCCGCAGTGCAACTATTTCCTATCGTTTTGACGTCATGTTGCCGACCAAAGCCGCCTTCAGTGGCACCCTGGGCTGGGCTGAACTGGAAAGCCCTTTCTTCGCCAGCAACGCCATTCATTGGCACGAAAAGGACAGACCGGGCACGACCGAACATATCCCGTTGGTCAATCGCGGTTGGGGGTACGAATTCGAAGCCGTCAATGCGGCTATTGTGGCTGGCGAGCTGGAAGCGGTTCAACACAGTTGGCAGGACAGTTTACAGTTGTCTGAGTACCTGCATTTTCTGCGCAATACCTGGGGGCCACACTACCCGTTCGAAGAAGTCAGCGAATAGCTTTTAAGGACACGTTTAATATCTTCTGGGCCGAAGACCTGTTCGGCCCGCAAACCTTCCGCTCTGGCCGCGAGGACATTGGCCAGGCCATCATCGAAAAACAGAATATTCTCAGGCCGGCATTTCAATTCTTTGATCAGCCGTTGGTATATGGCGGGGTCTGGTTTCATCAAACCAAATTCAATGCTGGTGAAAGGGTTATCGATCCAGGATAGAAAGCCGGTATGTTCAACAATATGTTGCCAATGCGCGGTATTGGTATTGCTGAGCAGGCTCAGCGTGTAATGAGGTTGCAGCGACGCCAGCAGCTCGCTGACGCCAGCAAATTCTCCGATGACAATGGCCATGAACTCGTGCTGGAACTCGATGTCGCTGATCTGCAGTTCTTGTTCTGCGATAAAGGCTTGGGTGAAGGTGTCGAAATCGCTACGGCCATGTTCAAAATCATTAACGGCCGGTGACGCAGCCCACAGGGCATGAATTTCGTTAAACGGAATGTCTTTGCCGAGCAATTGAGATAACTTGCCGTGCCAGTCGATCTCGACCAGCACGCCACCCATGTCAAACACCAGATGTTGAATATTGTCGTCTGCGCCCGGTTGCATGAGGTTTATGCCGACGCAGCACAGATGGCCAGGTACTGGCGTGCGACATACGGCATGCCGTATTCGAGGCATTCGATGATCAGCGCATGACCAATCGACACTTCCAGAATACCCGGAATGGTGACGAACTTCGCCAGGTTGTCCAGGTTCAGGTCGTGGCCTGCGTTCAGTTCTAATCCCAATTTCCTCGCCAATACCGCGGCATCGTGGTAACGCTGGTGTACTTCGGCATGTTTGGGGCTGTTGAATTCGCGCGCGTATTCCTCGGTATACAGTTCAATACGGTCGGCTTGGGATTTGGCCGCTAGTTCGACCTGTTCCAGGTCAGGGTCAAGGAACACGGACACCCGGGTGCCGGTTTTTTTCAAACGAGCTAGGATGGGCGCCAGAAATTCAGCCTGAGTGTGGAAGTCAAAACCATGGTCGCTGGTCAGCTGATCTGGCAAATCGGGCACCAACGTTGTCTGATCGGGCTTCACCTCTTCAATCAATTGTAGGAACTCTTCTGATGGGTAGCCCTCAATGTTTAACTCAATGCCAGCCAGAGGGCGGATCAGGTTACCCAGATCGCGCGCATCCTGACGGGTAATGTGGCGTTCATCCTGCCGAGGATGAATGGTGATACCTTTAACGCCCAGGTCGATAAACTTTTTTGCAAACTCAACGACATTGGGTGCATCGTGTCCGCGCGAATTGCGCAGCAGAGCCAGTTTATTCACATTAACGCTGAGTTCGGTCATGGTTTATCCTATGTTGGTGATTGCATCGCGGTATCGGTGCGATAGTGTAATCATCTCAACACGATGTACTAGGGTCTGGTCGCAATAATTTCGCGTCCACTGGAATGCGCGGTCACAGAACCGGTACCAATTACCCGTAAATTGGAGACAGGGAACGCTTATGTTAAAACGGTTGGGTTACGCCTTACTGAGTGCCGTATTGATGGGGATTGCAATATTTTGCTTTCAATGGGGCTTTGCGCAATTGTCTGACGTCCGTCAGTTGGACCGATTACCGATGACGCCGCTGTCTGCCTTGACCCATGGTGTCTATGCGGTTCAGGGTCAGGTGAAGGACGGTGGCAAAACCATTACCGCACCCTATTCCAAAGACAAGGTGGTCTACTTTCGTTTTAAGCTGGAAGAAGAATACACCGATTCCGATGGCAACCGAAAAACCCGGACACTGGATTCTGGCGAAAGCGCGACGGCCTTTCTGTTAGTGGATTCCGGCGCTGAAGTCGCCGTGCAACCGGGGTTTAACGTGTCGGCGGTTGATTGGACGGCCCGGCAAACCCATCGGCAAAAATCCGGCAGTCGAATATACACCGAACATACCATCCGCCAAGGTGACAACCTGCAGATGCTGGCTTTTTATGATGACCAGTCACAATCCTTTAACTTATCGGCGATGAAGTATAACCTGACGACGCTGGTCACGTATCAATCCCTGAAAACCGAAGGCGGCGATGCCCTGTTCTTATCCGGGTTATTGATTTCCGCTGCGACGGGTCTGCTTGCCGTGGGTCTCGCTGCCCTGCTTGTTGTTTTTGGGGTGCATCGATATTGGGTGTTTGTCACCTTCATGACCCTGGGGTTGTTTACGGCACTGTGGGTGCTCGGTGCTGTGCACCTGCAAAAGGATTGGCATAACACCGCAGCCATATACCTGGAGCGGTCTGTTGGCGCGATGGCCAGTGACCGGCCGGAAGCACTGGAAGACTTGTACGCGATGTATGCAAGTATTAAACGCAGCGCAGATCAGTGGCCCGATAGCCTTCTGTTTACCGTGGCCGAAAAGCGCTCTTTCCGCGCGCCAGACCTGGATGAAGCGACGCAACAACGGATCGAAGGTCGTCTGGAGGACATCGATAACAGTCGGTTCGATAAACAATGGTTAATCCTGACGTTGGCTGGTTTGAGTGCCCTGTTTACGGCGGGATTGATCTTCTGGGCATTGAAGGCCATTCGCTTCAAACGGTTGGTGGAATTTATTCCCACTTCACAGACCACGGGCTTAACCTACGGGATAACCGAATTGTTTGGCATGATTGATGTTGACGATGACGTCGCACCGCCGCTCTCCAGTCGGTTAAATCAGCAGAAATGCGTGGCCTACAAATATACCGTGGAGGAAAAACGCGGCAGTGGTAAAAACGCGAAATGGGTAACGGTGGAAGAAGGCGGAGACGAATCCCGTTTCTGGTTGGAAGATCAATCCGGCAAAGTGGTGGTTAATCCAGCGGGAGCGAACATTGTGTTTCCTGAGAAGCAGGTCGATCGTCGCGGCAAAATGCGCTACTCCGAATACTGGCTACCGCCCTTTCGAAACATTTATTGCTTGGGATTTGCCGGTATTGCCGATGAGAATGCCGCGCAATTGTCTGTGCAGAACAGTGATGACTTCGAGTTCCTGATTACCACACAAGAAGAAGACGAGGTGGTAAAAGGTAAAGGTGCCGCTGGCTTTATGCTGACCGGTCTGGCCCTTGGGTTCAGCCTGGTCGCCGGGACAGTATTGTTGTCCGGCAGTGGCTCCCTGACACCGTTGGATCTGATCAAGGTTTCGCTGGTGGTACCGCTGATGTTGTCATTCATTACCCTCATTCTGCATTACAACGGACTGGTGTTTCTGAAAAACCGGGTCGACAAAACCCGCGCGGATATCGATACCCTGCTGCAACGTCGGCACGATTTATGGCCTCAGTTGCTGAGTACTGTGCAAGGCTATATGGCCCATGAGCAAAAATTGATGGAAGCCATGACCAAGATGCGCAGCGGTCAGGCCAGCTATTCTGAAGATCCTGAGCAGGCGGCCAAGCAACTGCAGTACGAGAAAAAGGTCGTCAGCGCCTTTATTGCGCGCGTGGAAGCTTACCCGGATTTGAAAGCGAACTCACTGGTGCAGACATTCCGCAAACAGATGGAGCGCACCGAGGATGAACTCGGCCTGATACGCAAGGGTTATAACGATTCTGTCGAGCTCTACAACACCCAAATTGAGAAATTGCCCGACGTTTTTCTGGCCAAACTGTTTGGTTTTAAACCGGCGTCTATGTTTGCGTTGTTACTTGAGTAGTGACTGGGCTTTTCGAATGGAACCACTGTTTTGCGTTTAGACGGATATGAAACGCAAAACATTAACGAATTTGATTAAGGTTGGCATCAAATTGAAATCCAGCAGACATTAATCGAGAAATAATACGATTCGGATCGAGCTCATAATAATGGGCTAGTGAATCCAGGCTGCTAAATTCATTGCGTAATTTCATGTTCAACAGGCTAATCAAAATGTTGAGATCCATACGTTCCACTGCATCGGCTGTTAGGCTCATGGCGGGTACTCCTATTGGTAAACCAAGCGTAAGTGTCCGTGGTCGACGCGCACTTCTACCCTCTGCCAAATACGTTCATGGACCGCGTAAGCAACTGTGTTAACAGCTGGCTCGATTAAAGCCAATAAACTGCCCATCAGGAAGCTGCCGGTGACAAGCCAACCAACAACGAAGGCAACTGTGAAGTGTGTTAAGGCAAAGGTAACCGTTTTAATGCCTGTTTTCATGATCCTATTCCTACTTGACTCAAAGGTATAAGTGGTAGATTACGGTTTTGAATATGTAAGAAAATAGATAAAAAGCGCAGCTTTTGTTCGAAAAATACGAATGTAGATATGTCACCTGTTGTCAGAGCCCGATATGACTTTGGTCACAACTTTGTATCTTACATGTGAAACTGTTTGACCGCTTACATGTAAGGCTCTAAATTCATCGCCATGCAAGTAAAAACGTCCGCCCATTATCAACGCGAATTTCGCCGCCGCTTGCGCGAGCAAGGGCTGGTTAAGAAAGAAGTGTGGATTCGCCCAGAGCATACCCAGCAGTTGTTGGCGTATGAGAAGCAATTGCGCCTGGAAGATGCGGAAGGAGCGGCAGTTGGAGGAAAAGCGATGGCGTCAGAAGCGTTGGTTTGGACCACATCCAGTTTATTTCATGCGTTAAAAGCCACCGAGTTGGTGAGTACAGGGCGCGCGCGCCTGGAATTCATTGAGGGTGCAGAACCGGTGTTATTGATTGAAATGACCGAGTTTGGTGACTTACCCCTGTTTCTGACGGTCAGCGGTGAACAGATACTGGTCGAGTGTTTACTTTGGCCGATGTCGCATGTGCAAGACGTGGCGGCGTTTAACGAACTGGTGTTGATGACCCACAAGTATTTTCCGCTGTCGACGATCAGCCTGGAAACCGGTGAAGACGGACAGGCATCCTACACCATGTTCGGTGCATTGAGCCGGGCGTCGGTGTTAAACAGTGTATTGATCGAGATAGAAACGCTCGCCACCAATGTGTTGCAGGTAACCGAAGCCTATGCCGACTATCTGATTGATGACGCGCGCAGGGAGGCATGATGAATATCTGGTCGAAGATGATTGCCGCGCTGAAAGGTGACGATGACGAACACAGTGAATCTCGCGCTGATGCGCGGGCCATCCGATTGTTAGACGACGAAGTGCGTTCAGCTTCCATTGCCCTGAGTGAAGCACGGGATGCCCTGGCTGAGTTGATGGCCAAACAGAAACTGGCCGACGAACAGGTCAATGATTGGCAGCAAAAAATTACCGAGCATGAGGACTATGCCCGTCAGGCTCTTGCCCAAAATAATGAAGCGCTGGCGTTGGAAGTGGCGGAAAAAATCGTCGAGTTTGAAGCGCAACAGCAGGACGCTGTCGATGAAAGGGCTGTCTACGCGCGTCACGTTAAAGACGCTCAGCAGATTCTTCGTCAAACCGAGCGCAGTGTCACCCGCTTGAAGCAACAGTTGGATACGATAAAAGCAACGCAAAGTGTACAGCGTGCGCAGGCCGCTATTTCACAACGTAGCGCCGGATCAGGTAAGCGCATACAAACCGCGCAGGATTCCCTGGAGCGATTGCGTCAACGTCAGGCACACAAAGCCGCGCAGTTTGATGTGGACAACGACTTGAACGTATCCGCTGAGAAAGATGACTTGCTGGCCAAATTGGAACAGGCCGGTATTAAAACCAATGGTACGCAGATCGATCGTGTGTTTGATCGATTGCAAGCTAAGAAAAAATAAGGAGATATTATGTTTGCTGTTTTCTTCCTCGAAGGGATGGACCCGTTCTATCAGAACATCGCGTCTTACCCAACAGTGTTCTTTACCTTTTTCTTATTGCTGTCCATGCTCTATTGGTTAGTGGCTGTCTTGGGTTTGGTTGACATCGATGCGTTAGATGTCGATCTGCCGGAACCAGATGCGGATATCGGGCAGATAAACGCCTTAGCTGGGTTGATGATGAAATTTGGTTTGAATGGTGTCCCTACGACTCTGATCATCACCTTGATTTCCCTGATTGGCTGGCTTCTGTGCTATTACTGCGTGCACTTTTTTGTCCGTCCGCTGGAATCGGTCTGGATGCAGTTTGGCCTGGGTTCACTGGTTTTGCTTGCGTCTCTTTACCTATCGACCATGCTCACCGCACAGATAATAAAACCGTTACGGAAATTTTTTACCAGCGAGACAACCTCGAATAAAAGCATTTTGGGCAAGGTACTGATCGTACGGACGTCACGCGTGGATGAAAATTTCGGCGAAGCGATACTTAACGACGGTGGTGCCGGTCTGATGCTGAAAATACGCTGTGACCAACCTAACTCTTTCAAACAGGGCGACCGGGTGGTTGCCTATGAATACCTCAACGACAAAAACGTGTATCGAGTCGTCTCTGAAGACGAATTCCTCGGCAACGCTTAATAACAACCTGGAAATGGAGAAACCATCATGGCGGATTTAGCAATTCTCGCGCCGATACTAACCGCAGTGGGCGTCGTGTTCGCTGTACTTATAGGCTTAGGGATTCTGTTCAAAGCCTTTTACGTCAAAGTTGAGCAGGGGGTGGCGTTAATCGTCAACGACCTGTCCTCAACACCAAAGGTCAAGTTTACCGGTGGCTTTGTATTACCGATCATCTACAAAAAGGAATTAATGAGAATCTCATTGATTACCATGGAAGTGGATCGACGCGGTAAGGACGGCCTGATTTGTGCCGATAACATGCGTGCGGACATTACGGTTGCATTTTACCTGCGGGTGAATGAAACAGCTGAAGATGTGCTCAAGGTTGCAAAATCGATTGGGGCGAATCGAGCATCCAGCAAAGAAGCCGTGAACGATCTGTTTAACGCGAAGTTCTCCGAAGCGCTGAAAACCGTGGGTAAGCAAATTGACTTTGTGAAGCTGTTTGAAAACCGTCAGGAGTTCCGCGACAAAATCATCGAAGTTATTGGCAATGACTTAAACGGCTATGTGCTGGAAGACGTTGCGATCGACTACCTTGAGCAGACGCCGAAATCGTCACTGGACCCAAGCAACATTCTTGATGCCGAAGGTATCCGTAAAATCACCGAACTGACGGCGACGCAAAACATTCAGACCAACAACTTCTCCCGCGACGAAGAGTTGGCGATCAAGAAAAAGAATGTGGAAACCGTTGAGGCGATGCTGGAGTTGGAGCGTCAACAATCCGATGCCGAAGCCAAGCAAAAGCGTGAAATCCAGACCATTATCGCGCGTGAAGAAGCTGAAACGCGCAAGGTGCAGGAAGAAGAGCGTCTCAAAGCACAACAGGCAACGATCCTGACCGATCAGGAATTGGCTGTACAAACAGAAAACCAGAAACGTGAAATGGAAGTGGCGGAACAGAACCGATTGCGTGCTGTGGCCATCGAGCAGGAAAAGGTGACCCGTGCCCGTGATCTGGAAATCGTTTCCCGTGAACGTGAAGTGGAACTGCAGCGCATTGAAGCCGAAAAAGCAGTTGAAGTAGAAAAGAAAGAAATCGCCAACGTCATACGTGAGCGTGTTGCCGTGGATAAAACCGTGGCCGTGGAAGAAGAGCGCATTAAAGAAGTGCGCGAAGTGTCAGAAGCCGATCGAGCCAAGCAAACCCAGGTTCTGGCAGCAGAAGCCTTGGCTGAAGAGCAGAAAGTGAAGCAGGTGAAAGCTGCCGAGGCTGACGAACTCGCCGCTAAGCACCGTTCAGTTGAAATTACGGTCATCGCTCAGGCTGAGCTGGAAGCAGCGGCCAAACAGGCAGATGCCAAGAAGAAACTGGCGGAAGGTATTCAGGCGGAATCGGCGGCTCTGGGCTTGGCTGAAGCCAAAGTACAGGAAGCTAAGGCTGTGGCGCTGGAGAAAGAAGGTATTGCCGAAGCCAACGTCTTGAACGCCAAAGCAGAATCTCTTGAGAAGCAAGGTATCGCCGAAGCGAACGTGATTAAAGCGAAAGGTGACGCCGAAGCCGATGCTCTGTTAGGTACCGGTACCGCACAGGCAGACGTGACCCGCGCGCAATTCAAAGCCGAGGCTGAAGGTCTGGTTGATAAGTTCGAAGCCATGAATTCCATGAGCGAACAGGCACGTGAACACGAAGAGTTCCGCATGGGTCTGGAAACGGCCTTGAAAGAAGCGTTGGCATCAATGGAAGCCGGCAAGGAAATTGCGAAAGAAAACGCAGAAGTTCTGGCCGTTGCCTTGCAGAAAGCCAAGATCGACATTGTCGGTGGTGAAGACCACTTCTTCGATAACTTTGCCAAGTCCCTGTCTATCGGTAAAGCAGTCGATGGCCTGGCGGGTAAGAGCAATGTGATTCAGGGGCTGGTCGGTAAAATGATGCAGTCGGCTCCGGTATCGAAAGCCAATCAGGAAGATGCCTGATCGCATCTTCTGCTGTAACGGCGTAAGTGATCGTTAGGGTACTTTACGCCAAATCGCCGTAACCTGTGCCGTGTCTGACGGACACAGCGCAGGATTGCAGCGAATAGTTAACATCGTCTTTAAAGGATTAACGCATGACCCAGCCAAACGACCCGCAAGCCAATACCGTTGACAACGCCGTTGCCGAAGGTGGCGCTTATGAAGTCATCAGTAAGCGTTTAGCTGAGCAGGGAAGCAAGTTATACCAGCGTGCCAAGCAGTTGAACGATGCCCGCCTGGCCGAGTTCGGCTCGTCGGATATGGCCGTCAAGGGCCGTACTCGTGTGCGCACTGAAAACAACTGTATTGCCCGCGATATCGTTCAGGTCGGCGAGCATTTGTTGTTTGGCTACAACGTCTTTATCGGTCTGAAAAAAGAAACCAAAGTAGATGACGTATTCGCCCTGTTTGATGTGCAGGAAACCGACGATGGTATTGAGCTGGTGCCGGTTTCGCACAATAAACATTTTTTGACAGATACGCGTTTCGTCAATGATTTCACCGAACTGTACCGCTATTACAAAAACACCAAACTGATTCAATTGGTGGTGAAAGACGGCAAATTGCTGGCCGCCTTTCAGATTGGTGAACGGTTGTCCGACCAACGCGTGTTCCGTTGGAGCGTTTCAGCGGACGGCAAAACCATCACCTACATTGATAATCGCGGTGAGCGAGACATCCAGCCACCACCGCATTACGATTTTGAATGGACCGAAGCCACTCGCGACAACATCGTTAACGGACGCCATCCACACATCAATGTTCTGGATACCGTTTTTGTGGAAACCATCGGTGGCGACCTGACGGTTAAAATTGAGAACAACACGGAAGATGGCCTGGGTATTTACCGGGAGCCGGTGGATGACGACACCCAGTCCCTTGATGACTGCAAACTGTCGTACGCTAAAGTTGGTCATCTCATCCTGCTCAGTGTATTGCCATATAAAGAAACCAAAACCCGATACCTGATTTATAACACGCTGAACGAACAGGTGATGCGTGTGGATGCCATCGGCGAATCCTGTGTCCAGTTGCCCGAAGACCACGGCCTGATTTTCCCCGGCGGCTATTACCTGCAGAATGGCGAATACAAAGCCTTCGATGAGGATGTGAAAGGTCTCAAATTTCAGCGAATGATTCGTTCGCCGAATGGCGAAGACGTGCTGTACGTTTTCTACGAACCTGACAGCGGTGTGGTGGGTCTTTTCGCCTACAACCTGATCTCCAAACAACTGCAAAACCCGATATTCGGTCATGGTTATGCACTGGCAGAAGACGGCCGGTTGGTAATTTTTTCTGCAGAATCGGAGGCAACCCGAGTCCACCCGATGCAAGTCTGGCAAACGCCTTATGTCAGTGATGAATTCGCCAGTACCCAGCCGCAAAGCCAAAGCTTCTATGGCAAAATCGGTAACGCAGCCCTGGTGCGTGGGGTGTCGGATCTGTTCAGTATTTGCCGCAGCATCGACAGTCAATCGGTTTCGTCCCGACTCTATGAAGAGCTGAGCAAAGCCGCCAAAAAAGTATTTGACGATCACTATTGGCTCGACAGTGCTGAAACCAAAACGTTAGCGGAACTGGTCCGGGAGGTCGCGGCCACCTCCGAGTTAGTGATTGATGAGTTTGAAAAAGTTCAGAGCATCCAGGCGCAATCCAAGCAGGCGATGGCAGAGGCCGAACAGAAGCAAACGGCTCTGCTGCAATCGATTCGTCCGGATTCCTGGCAAACGGCAGAAGAGTACGTCAATGCCCTGAGTCAAATTCGTCAGCAGCGCGGTCACCTGATCACTATCCGTGAATTACGTTACATTGACCAAGCCCGTATCGATAAACTGGAAGCTGACTTACAGAAGGTCAACGCTTCACTGTCGGAACAAACGGTAGCTTTTTTATCGCGCGACGAAGCGCTGAACCCCTACTTTGATAAGATCACCCAGCTTGATCAAGAGATTGAAACAGCGGCAACCATTGCCGAACTGACTCCGGTGATCGAAGCGATTGAGCAGACGGCAGCGGGTTTAGATTTACTGACGGAACTGATGAACACGTTGAAGGTTGCCGATGCAACCGTTCGCACACAGATCATCGATGCGGTCTCCAGTGTTTACGCTCAGTTAAACCAGAGCAAGGCTAATGCCAAACACAAACAGAAGAACCTGGGTTCGTCCGAAGCGGTGGCGCAATTTGGGGCGCAATTCAAATTATTTTCGCAAAGCATTGTGAATGCGCTGGGTTTATCCACAACACCGGAAAAATGCGAAGAGCAGCTGTCACGTTTGTTGGTGCAACTGGAAGAGCTGGAAAGCCAGTTCTCTGATTACGACCAGTTTTTAACCGACATTATGGACAAACGAGAAGAAGTCTATGAGTCGTTTGAAAGTCACAAACAACAACTGCTCGATGAGCGACAGCGCAAAGCACAGAGTGTTACCGACGCCGCCACCCGGATGCTGTCTTCGATTGAAAAGCGGTCACTGAAGTTTACCGAAGCCGACCTACTGAACACCTATTTTGCCACCGACGCGCTGGTTCTGAAAATCAGAGACTTGGTAGAGTCATTGCGAGAGCTCGACGCAGCGGTGAAAGCTGACGACATTGAGGCCAGACTCAAGTCCATTAAAGAACAGGCATTGCGTTCACTGCGCGACAAAACGGACATATACGAAGCCGGTGGCAATGTGATTAAGTTGGGTCCAAGACACAAGTTTTCTGTGAACACACAGGAACTGGACCTCACCATTATTCCGCGTAATGGTTTGCTGAATATTCATTTAACCGGCACCAACTATTTTGAAGCCATTGAGCATCCGGAACTACTGGCACTGAAAGACTACTGGGAAATGTCACTGGAGTCGGAAACGCCAAACATATACCGGGCGGAATATTTGGCGGCCCTCATTCTACACGCCGCGGAACAACATACCGATGGCCTGTCAATTGGCCAGCTCAGTCAGGCGGTCGCGGAAGACGATCAGCTGAATGCCCTGGTACGCGACTTCGCCAGCCCTCGCTACAAAGATGGCTACGAAAAAGGGATTCATGATTTCGACGCCGCCAAGATTCTCCGCGCCGTACTGCCGGCACTGACATTGGCAGAGCTGTTGCGTTTCGATCCAATGAGCCGCGGCATTGCAGCCTTGTTCTGGAGCTATTTGCAGCAGCAAGATGACGGCCAGTTTAAAAGTTGGCCGGAACGAGCCCAGTCTGCCTTGCAGATGAATGCTGTGTTTGCCAGCCAGGAAGCGAGCCAGTTATTGGCCGCCGAAATCGGCCGCGAACTGACCAGCTTTATACAACAGCATCCGATCGATTGTGATGCCCTCACGATATCGCGTGCCGCGGATTATCTGGTTGCCGAACTGGCGCGTGAGCCGGTGGAGATCATCATCAGTCAATACGGCCGTCAGCTCAGCGAAGAGTTGCAGCGTTCTATGTCTGGTGACAGCTGGCGTCAGTTCGAACAGTCGATTGCGAAACTGCAGGCATTGCCCGCAGAACAGTGGAAGCTCACCCGAGCCTGGTTACAGGCCCTGGTCAACAACAAGCAACTGACTCATTTGGCACGCTATATTCCGGAAGCCTGTGCGCAGATCCTGACGGCACAGAACCTGACGCATCGCTTCCTTGAGGTGGATGTTGAACTCGCCGTTGATGGACTGATGGGCGATCACGCGCGTATTCAAAATCGCGAGTTACGTTTCAGTCTTGATGACTTTCTGGAACGCACCGAACATCACCGTACCGTGGTAGTACCGACTTACCACCGGTATTTGGATGTACGTCAGCGCATCATCAGCGACGAGCGCGATAAACTGCGTCTGCATGAATTCAAGGCGCGGCCACTAGCATCGTTCGTGCGTAACCGATTGATCAACGAAAGTTATCTGCCATTGATCGGCGATAATTTGGCAAAACAGATGGGCACCGTGGGTGAATCTAAGCGAACAGACCTGATGGGTCTGTTGATGATGATCTCACCACCGGGTTACGGTAAAACCACGTTGATGGAATATGTGGCGAACCGTATGGGCTTGATCTTCATGAAGATCAACTGCCCGTCACTGGGACACGATGTGTTGTCACTCGACCCGCAGCAGGCACCGAACGCGACCGCCAGGCAGGAATTGGAAAAACTGAACCTGGCGTTGGAAATGGGTAACAACGTGATGTTGTATCTCGATGATATTCAGCACACGCATCCAGAGTTTCTGCAGAAATTTATTTCACTGTGTGACGGCACCCGTCGTGTCGAAGGCGTGTGGCAAGGTAAAACCAAAACCTATGACATGCGCGGTAAAAAATTCTGCGTGGTGATGGCGGGTAACCCTTACACTGAATCCGGTGAAGCCTTCAAGATTCCGGACATGCTCGCCAACCGCGCAGACATCTATAACCTGGGTGATATTCTGGGCGGTATGGATGAACAATTCGCGCTGAGTTATATCGAAAACGCACTGACTTCCAATCCTGTATTGGCGCCATTGGCCACTCGGGAGATGGACGACACTTACAAGTTGATCAAGATGGCGCAGGGGCACAATATAGCCGCAACGGATCTTGCGCATCAGTACAGTGGCGCTGAAATTCAGGAAATCACCGGCATTATTGCCAAAATGTTTGTCGTGCAGGAAGTGGTGTTAAAGATCAACAAGCAATACATTGCCTCTGCTGCACAGGATGACAAATACCGCACCGAACCCGCGTTCAAGTTGCAGGGCAGTTACCGCAACATGAATAAGATGACGGAAAAAATATCGGCCGTGATGAATCAGCAGGAGCTGATGCAAATGATCGCCGATCACTATCTGGGCGAAGCGCAACTGCTCACCACCGGTGCCGAAGATAACCTGCTCAAACTGGCAGAACTGCGTGGCAATATGACCGACGAGCAAGCGACACGTTGGACGCAGATCAAAAAGGACTTCCTGCGCAACAAAGCCATGGGCGGCGACGATGCCGATGTTGGTGGCAAAGTTGTCGCGCAATTGGCTGACCTCGCCGATGGCTTAAGCGCGTTGGCGTCTTTAGCGGCTCAGCCAAACACCGAGCAGCAGGCCGCGATGGCGAAACTGATTGCGGCGGTCGAGGCCAGTAAACCGGATCCTGTTACGGTGCCCGATAACAGCGCCCTGTTGGCAAAGTCGTTTGAGAAAATTGCCAAGGCTATCATTGCCAGCAAACCGACAGTGGAAGTTGTGAACGAACCGGTTCAGGGGTTGGGGAAAATTTTGGAAGTGCTGGCGACGACGATTGAGGAAAGCATATTCCCGATCATGCACACCATGGATAAAAAGCTGGATATTGATCTGCGCACACACGAAAAGATGAAAGAAATCACACAGCAGATTCGTGATCTGGATTCGGTGGTTCGACAAACCACGCGCACACGGGGCTAATGGCTGGGCTGTACGGCAACAATAGCCCAGGGACGCTCGTGATGGGCGTCCCGAGCCTGCGGTAATGAATCGCTTATGCGCGGCTGATAAACCGGCGCTCTTCAATGTTGATTTTGATTTTCTCGCCGGTGGCGATGTATTCCGGTACCTGAATGACCAAGCCGGTGGACAGTGTCGCTGGCTTGGTACGCGACGTAGCAGACGCTCCCTTGATCGACGGATCAGTCTCGGTGATTACCAGCTCAACACTGCTAGGCATGTCCAATGCAACCGGAGCTTCGTTCACCAGGATCACCTGAATGCCGGTAACGGAGTCGGTAATGAAGGGAACTTCATCGGCAATGGTCGACTTGTTCAGGTTGTACGGGGTGTAATCTTCGGAATCCAGGAACACATACTCGTCGCCGTCTTCGTATGAAAACATGACCGGGCGGCGGACCAAGTCTGCTAAGTTCAGCATGTCTGAATCTTTAAAGGTCTCATCCACTTTATAGCCAGTCGACACTTCATACATGCGCATGCGGTACAAGCTACCCCCTGCGCGGCCCTGTGGCACAGACCGTTCAATGTCGTGAACGATGTAAGTCTTGCCATTGTATTCAACGGCGGCGTTTTTTTTGATCTCACTGGCCTTTGGCATGATCGGATTTCCTGAATTTCGTATATAGGGTTAACAAAGTCGCCGTATTCTAATCGAAAGTATGGGAAATGACTCCAACAAATGCGTGGAAAAAAGGGTCCAGAAAGGACTTGTGGAAGCAATGCCCACGCTGAGCTAGCGTGGGCGATACCGGCTACTTGCTGGCGGTTTTAAAACGGTCATCGCTGGGGGATTTCGAGTAAGCGCCCAGGTCATGCACCAATTTCTGAGTGCTGGACATCAGCGCTTTGATCCGGCTGGTGCTGGTTTGTGCACTGGCTGCATCCGCACTGCTGTTTTTGATGGTTGGCGGGTTAAAGCTGAAGGACCAGAGGTAGTGCCAGGCCGCCGCGTGATGTTTCTTGTCCTGTTCCCAGGACTGGAAATACCAGGGCTTGAGTTCGGTAAAGGCCGTTTTCTTCATTAACGCGGTGTTGGCGTCACCCACAAACACGGTGTTTGTCACCGAACTGGATCGATAAGCCTCAATGGCTACGCCGGCGGAGATCAAACGGTTGGCAGCCCAGCGTGATCGCTCTCCAGCCCAGTCGCCATTGAGATAACTCTTGCTGCCATTGGAATAAAAAGGATCCAGCAACGCGACCCGCTTAGGCAACAGTTTGCTGGTGACCTTGCCAGCGTTGACGTCAGCTCGGATCAGATCAGACAGTGCCAACGCCACCTGATTGCCCAGCGAATGGCCGGCAATCCGCAATTCAGCACCTGTAAAACCCGACATGTTGGCTTTGAGGTCGTTGTACAACAGTCGCGTTACGTTGTCCGACGTGTTCAGATTGCTGTAGCTGCCATCCAGTTTGCGCCAGCGCATACCCCGGGGGCCGTTAGTGGTCCAGATTTTGGCTTCGGCATCCTTCACCTCACTTTCGTCAGCGAATTGATTCCAATACAGCACGCCCACATTATACCCGGCGCTCAGCCAGGCGGCCGCCAGGTCTGTGTTCGGACCACCGACACTGGTGCGATCAAAGGTTTCGCGGCTTTTGTTGGGCGTTGTGCCGTTTTGCCAGCCGTGAATGTATATCAGGGTTTTTTTACTCTGGTTGTAATAGGGGTTTGCTTGACCCGGCACCGCTTTCGCCCAGTTGTCGTCATAACCAAACCAGTACAGGCCGTAATGCAATTGACTGAACTCGGAATTTGGCCAAGTCGCTGTAAAACCGGCCGTGGCTAACATCAACAGGCACGCGGTGGCCGTCCATCGCAGGATTGTGTTTCTCATTGTTTCTCACCTTTTTATTTTTGTTGTTTAGTTGGGAAACTGCTGACTCTCTCTTCCCACTCGTCGTATCGAGCAAGAGCACGCTAAAGACTTTTGTCAGGGTGTGCAAAAAATAAGCGATACCGGGGTGGAACCTGTGAGCAAAGGTAAGGATGTGGTAACACGTTCGGATGATTCATGATAATTCATTCATAAATCATTCATGTTTTGTCGGCTCAGTGAGTGGCAGACAACCGCCGTTTTCGGTTGATGGATTTGATGTGGCTGCGCACGGTGGACAGCCGAATGTTCAATTTTTCGGCCACTTCCTTGTTTTGCAGACCCTGCTTCAGCAGACAAGCCACCTTTTGCTCGGTTTTGGTCAGCAGGGCGTTATTCTCTGTTGACGGTGGTACTGGTGCGACATCGCATTCCGGGTCGTTAAACAGTCGGTACAGGGGTAGCCGCAGTGCTGCCGTGTTTTTGTCTGCGCTGGTTTGCGGGTCGAGGTTGACGTTTTGCCTCGCCAGATTGATGAGCACCTGGCAATAGATACGCAGTTCGTGGTAATCGACCGCTGTGGATTCTTCGCTCACTTCCTGTAGCAATGATCGCGCGGTATCGACATCATGGCAGCCGAGCTTTGCTAACGCGAGATTAAACCGGGCATTCAGATTAAACCGGCGCGTGTTGAAGTTCATGTTTTCATAGCGCTGTATCAGGTAGCGCAGAGATTTCCGATCCTGCTGTTGTGTCCAAAACAGAATCAGGGCTCGGTCGGCCGACAGTTGCCATTTCACACTGAAATCGCAGGTGCTGGCCAGATACAGAATCCGTTTGCTGATGTCCGCCTGGGTTGATGCGGAAGCTTGATTTGAAAAAAGATGCGTCGTCAATTGCTCGATAAGAATGGGAAACTGCCAGTAGTCACCTAGCGGTCTTTCCGAAATATCGGTCGTGTTTAATACCCGGATGGCTTGCTCAGTTTGGCCTCGTAATCGCAACACCCGAGCGTAGGTCCGTTGCAGATGGTCAATCGAAAACAACCTCGACAAACCCCTTTCCCGGGCATAGCTCAACGCCGTTTCGAGCACCGTCTGCGCGTCCGGCCAGTCGCCCCGCGCAAGATGAATTTCCGCATGCAAATACATGACCTGTATCAACAAGGTGGTGTAGCGTTCAGTCTGACAAATCTGATTCGCGGCTACCAATGCTTGTTCTGCACCCGGAAAGTCACATTGATTAAGGCGTGCTTCTGCGATTGCCAGAAAGCTGTGACAGCGCTCCCAGGGGCGCGCTGATGATGCACTGTTCAGCGATTTCTGAGCCCAATTTTCTGCGGCGACAAAATCATCGAAGATCACTGCGATGGCCGACTTTACTGCCCAATAGGACGCCTGATCGCAAGCCTGCAATGACGAATGGGTTTCGGACATTTGAATACTGCGGTTCGCTTGCAACGGGTCTTCGTGAATCAGTAACCACCAGGCGTGAGTCAGGGTCAGCGTCGGATGACTGGCGATGGTGGTTGGCGCCAGCTGGGCAAAGCATTGCTGCAGTAAGCGGTACTGACCACTGCGGTAAAACGACCAACCGTGATCAAGCAGGAACGCGGCGATAACCGGCTCATGACCGACCTGAATCAGATGTTCGGCGGCTTCACTGTAACAGGCCTGTTTTAACCACCAGTCAGCACAGATCTGTTCGGTGGCCTGATACGAGGTCGGGTCCGTTCGGCGATAATAATCGATCAACGCCTGACGAAAGAGGCTGTGGAAGCGGAACCAACGATCGGTGGTTCCGGTGACGGAAATAAACGCGTAGCGCGTTTCCAGTTCGCGCAGCACCATATCTACGTTGCTGTTGGGACACAGCAGCGTCAGCAGTGATCGGTTAAAGCGACGGCTGACCGCTGCCTTAAGCGTTGCTGTCAATAACGGTTCGGGCATGTTACGGATAATTTCTTCGAAGATATAGTCGCTTAACATCGCCTGCTCTTGCGACATCGGCAGCTTGTTCTCGCGAGCCAGCCGGAACAGTTGCAATCCAGCTGGCCAACCGGCCATGTCAGACAGCTGGGGTTGCAGTTGTCGGAAAGCCTCGTCACTGTAATGGCTGAAAAAATGTCGCATTTCGTGCGCCGAAAATTTCAGTTCGTGTGTGGTGATGAACTGAACCTGATCCGCCAACATCAACTCGTGCAGATTCAGTGCAGGCGCTGTTCGGCTGATTAAAACCAGATGCACTTGATGGCAGATATGCTTAAGTAAGCGCTCGATAAAGTGGATGAGTGTTGCATCTGTGATCCAATGAAAATCATCCAGAACGATGACCGGTCGTTGTGGGTATTGCGCCAGGTGATTGCTGAAATTAGCGACAATCTGTTCCGTATGCGAAGGACTGATTTTCGACCAGTCGCGAAAGACCGAAGTGACATCGACCTCGGTGTTGCCCTGCTCTATTAACGCAGAAACATAGGTAATAAATTTCGGAAAATCATTGTCCAGCTCATCCAGTCCCAGCCAACCTTTCGGTCGATCCAGCTGCGTAAACCACTGTGCAATGGCGGTGGTTTTCCCGAACCCGGCGGGTGCCTGAACAAAGGTGATAGCGCGTTGAAAACCATCTTGGAGTTTTTCCGTGAGCGCAGATCGCTCGACACTGTGCAAGGTGATCACCGGACAGCGCAACTTGGATTGCAGGATAGCGTGTTGTTCGAAAAAGCTGTCTTGAGAATCCATAATTTCCCACAATGGGTTCCGAAAAAAATGACGCTAATTGTTCCGGTATTTGGTTGTGTTGTCAGTCGCGAATTGTCGAAGACGGTCTTTGAGATTATTCAGTATCACTGGCAGTGATAGTTTGGTATTCGTCTAAAAAATGAATGAGGGTATCAACAAAAACCCACAGCGACCAACGGCCGCTGTGGGTTGAAATGAGTATAAATCAAAGACCGATCAGTTATACACCACCGGTACTTTGAAGTTAGCGCCATCGTTGTTGTTCCAATAGGTCGCGCCCTCTACTGTATATTTCACCGCAAACTCAACCGTATTGGCTGTCGTGCTTTGCGCTTCACTGCCGTTGGTGTAGAAGGTCCACACTTCGGCGTTGTTGGCGTTCGGGTAAGTTACGTAGGAATAACCTTCGAAAACACCCGATGTAAACTGCGCTGCGGCCACATAGCTGTGTACCCAGTTGTCGAAAGTGTAATGGACTTCAACATCTTTCGCGTAGCCCAGGTTTTGCAGGATGAATTGCGCATTGAAGTAACCGTTCACATGACCGGTGTTGCCATTGTAGTTGTAGTCGTATGGCGCGTGCGCGTAGGCGCTGTCTAACACAATCGGTTTCGGTGAATATTCACCGCTGCCGGCCGTCACAAAATAATTCTGGCCGTTGTTGTTATCCCAATAGGTCTGGCCGTTTACGTCGTACTTCAACACAAAACGCAGATCTAGTGGCGCATTATTGGAATAAGGTCCGGTGATGGTACGCGATAGATTGTATTTCCAGATTTCTTTGCCCGGACCGGCGTCTCCCTGGTAGGTCATGTCGGCGGTAACCCAATTCAATGACTCGTCTTCAAAGTAAAGCTGTACCGATTTGTCGTACGCCAGATTGTCGACTATGGCTTCCACTTCAATGGTTTGCCAGGAAAACCCGTATTTGGAATGCATGCGGTTGTCGACTTTATTCAGTTCAACAGGATCGGCCTGGGCAGCAATGGCCGATAGGCTCAGACCCAACGCAATGATGGCTCGTGACAATTTCATTTTCATATCTCCGTATTCAAAAATTGAGTGCCGCCAGCAAAGATGTTTTTGTTCTGGTTTAAGAAAGCGGTGCGCTCAGGTTTCAGGCGCCAGCCTATGTAACCAAAATTTGGCCGGAGCGAGAGGGTTGTATTTCAGGTGTCGGGGAAAATGCACCGTTTTTACCCCAGGGGAATGGGAGGGGTATTTTCGGCGTGCGTATAGTCTTAAACGATCAAATTGAATAGAATCGCTCGAATCTTTCAAAGCAGGGACAGTGGGATGCATATATTGATAGGACTCATCACGGCAATCGGAGGGCTTTTGTGGGCGCTTAACTCCTTGCAACGCGGCGGACTGGACTTGGGTTGGTTAAATCCGTTTGCATGGGCTCATCGTCGAAAGTGGCGACAAAAATACCAACAGGTACCTTTGTATAATCTTCATAATTCCATGGAAGCGGCAGCTGTTCTCATTGTGGGTACTTTGCAGCAAGAAGGTGATCTGTCGCGAGAACAGAAGCGATTTGCGATAGACACGTTCAAAGACACCTTTTCAATGTCCGATGACGATGCAACACAGCTTTTTGGATCATGTACGTTTTTATTAAAGCAAGTGCATAACAACGTTCACGAACACGTTGAAAATATCTTAGCTAACGTTAAAGCTGAATTTACAGAAGACCAAATCAATAGTTTATTGTTACTGATACAGCAAGCTGCGGAAGTAGACGGCCCAATGACTGCGACTCAGGCTCTGACCTTGCAGAAAGTAAAAGACGTTTTCAATAAACAGAGTTCTAGGCAGTGGTCGTAAACCAACGGTTATGTGCCCCTTCTCGAATTATCCCCGCTCGGTGTCGGCTCTAACCAAGCGGGGGTAAAACGACTCAATCGTTACCGCAGGTCGTTTCATCCGTCAGTTCAAGTGCGCTGCATGAATGCTCGCAATAACGCCAGTCTGTCTCTCTCTAATTCAAACAGCGTAAGGGTTTCGGTGCTGTTCAGAAAACAGGCACAAATTCGTTTTTTGGCTAAACTGCAGGGACCTGCCTGCAATGGAGTTGGCCTTGAAGTACCTGCTGTGTGTTGTTTTACTTTGCTGGAGTTGCCTGGCACAAGCGGATGAGCTGCCAGATATGCTCGCGCAATTGACCGTGATGACCGAAGATTACCCACCGTTGAATTACCTCGAAAACGGTGAGTTAACCGGTGCGTCAGCGGAGATATTGCATTTAGTCTACGCCAAGCTTGGCGTGCCGTTTCCCAACGTCGACGTTCTGCCTTGGTCACGGGCTTATCACCTGTTGCAAACAGACCGCCCCGGTATGTTGTTTACCATGTCG
The DNA here is from genome assembly GCA_050293765.1 of Reinekea sp. Classification (GTDB taxonomy): domain Bacteria; phylum Pseudomonadota; class Gammaproteobacteria; order Pseudomonadales; family Natronospirillaceae; genus Reinekea. The sequence goes on along the minus strand of JBNKNI010000016.1, from coordinate 31,273 downwards.
CGCACATCCGCGCGGGAAAACCTGTTTCAGTGGGCAGGCCCGACACACGCCAGTCGCACCTTTTTAGTTACCTACGGTGACAGCGGTATTGACCGTTATGATCCGGCCACCCAGCATGATTTACCGGTGGTTGCGGTGAAATCTGATGTGACCCAATACGCCATGCAGGAGTTGGGCTATCCAGAAACTAAAATAGAGTTGGTCGATTCCAATTCGACGCTGTTTCATATGCTGTTGAATAAACGAGAGCAGCTGTTTTCGGTGGCGGATTCGCCCTTCGGTGTTATCCGCAAGACCGAGAGTTTCCGAGATTTTCCCCTCACCATTCTGGCCACGACGCGCAACAGTCAGGGCTACTTTGCCTTCAGTCAGGCGGTGGATCCAGCCGTTGTCAGTGCATTTCAACAAGCGCTGGATTCGGTGCGTGATGAGCAACTCGCTATTCTCAGCAAGTATGGCCTGAACTACTGATTACCCTTACTGAACACGCCTTTTAGTTCGAATTAAGGCAACTCTGAATAATTGCTATCAACCTCAGCGGGTGAAGAAATGCGCAAAATTCGAGGCAAGTTCTGCAGGCAATATTCATCATCTTGGCAAAGAAATTAACAACGAAATTTGCCATTTCAGCCCTGCCCTCCGGGTCCTTCAGATCGACGACTGAGCTTTGTTGTGTGTTTTGAAAAGGACTCGCCATTCCCCGCAACACACGCCTCACACATCCCTTGATCTGATAGGACTGAGGTGATTTGAATTAATCAAAGTTGTTTTAAAAAAAAACGGACGTTTTTTTGACCGGTTTATTGCGCCACAAACAGGCGCAAAGGTTGAGCTGTCGCTAATGTTGCATATAACGAAACGCTAAGTTGCAATTCGATTGCAGAATAATCAATTCAACTGGGGTTGAGATTGGTGATAGGTTAATCCGGCTCGTGACTCACAAGGTCATGAGCGGGTTTGCTCAGGATGGCGTGGATGCTGTCTCAAGTTGTCGTCCATCAAGCTGATGTGATGTTGAGTTTCAAGCCGGTATAAGAGAGTAAACGGAATTTTAAAAACTATAAAAAACAGGAAGTACTTATGAAGTCAAAATTCCTCAAGAAAAGCCTGGCCGTTGCCCTAACCCTATCCGTGGTGGCGCCGGCGATGGTTATAGCCAGTAATACCCCAGGTGAACATGGACAGAAAAAGGGCCATGTCAAAGAACACCCCCTCGGTAAAAAACAAAATGCACTGAAAGCCAAAGCACTGGAGGCCAAGTTAAAAGGTAACGCTTTTGGTAAAACCCATGAAGTTGCGCGCGGACAATTTGTCGAATTGGAACGCGAAGGCGAAGACCTCATCTGGACGGTGCTGACCGAGTTCAGCAACCTGGCGCACAACAGCATCCCGCAACCGGACCGATCGGTAAATAACTCGACGATCTGGACCGACGATTTCTCGCGTGATCACTACATGAACATTTTGTTCAATGAATCACCGGGTGCGAATTCCATGCGCAATTTCTACATTGAACAGTCGTCTAATCGTTACACGGTCGATGGTGACGTGACCGATTGGGTTACCGTTCCGGGCAATGCAGAAGAATACGACGACGATATTTCTGGTGGCGTTTGGAACCTAATTGAAGATTCCGTCACCGGTTGGTACAACCAGATGGCCGCCAGTGGCATGACCGACGCTGAGATTGCCGCAGAAATGGCCAAGTACGATGTCTGGGACCGATACGATTACGACGGTGACGGCAACTTTGATGAGCCTGACGGCTACATTGACCACTTCCAGATTGTTCACGCCGGTGAAGGTGAAGAAGCGGGCGGTGGCGAGTTAGGTGGCGCCGCCATCTGGTCACACCGTTGGTATGCTCGCTTCGGTGGCATCGGCAGCGAAGGCCCTGCGGGTAACCTGTTGGGTGGTGTCGAAATACCGGGGACCGGTTTGTGGATTGGTGACTATACCGTCGAGCCAGAAAACGGGGGTGTTGGTGTATTTGCCCATGAGTTTGCACACGACCATGGCCTGCCAGACCTGTACGACACTGGCGGTGGTGAAAACTCAACCGGCTTTTGGACGCTGATGAGTTCAGGATCGTGGCTCAACAATGGCACTTCGGACATCGGCTCAATGCCGGGTCACATGGGTGGTTGGGAGAAATTCCAGTTAGGTTGGTACAACTATGAGGTTGCCTTTGCGGGCGAAGCCTCTGAGCATAAGTTAGGACCTGCAGAAGCCACCACCAAGCACGCTGCTCAAGGGGTGTTTGTGGTCTTGCCGGACAAGCTGGTAACGGAAGAAATTGGCTCACCTTTTGAAGGCGAAAAGTTCTATTACAGCGGCGCAGGTGATGACCTGGATAACCGTATGTACACCTCCGCAACCTTAACCGGTAGCGAAACTCTGTATGCCATGGTGAACTACTCCATCGAAGTCGATTGGGACTATGCCTACGCGATCATTTCTACCGACGGCGGCGCAACCTGGGAAAATCTGCAAACCGATCACTCAACTATGGATGATCCAAATGGCCAGAACTTCGGTTGGGGCATCATGGGATCCACCGGCGGAGCTTGGGTACCCCTGACAGCGGATCTGTCTGCTTACACCGGTGATGTATTGATCGGCTTCCGTTACTGGACCGACGGCGCATACGTTGAGCCAGGCTTCATGGTTGATAATATTCAGATCGGTATGGGTCCGGTGTATGGTGCTGAGATGGATGAAGGCTGGACACTGGAAGGCTTCCGCACCAGTACCGGTACCGAATCGGGTGCTTACTTCAACGCTTACCTGGCAGAAAACCGTGTTTACCGGGGTTTTGATGCCAACCTGGCATTGGGGCCTTATAACTTCGGCTTCCAGGACCAGTTGGGCGATTGGGTTGAACGCTTCCCGTATCAGGATGGTTTGCTGGTGTCATACTGGGATACGTCTTACACCGATAACAATGTCAGTGCACACCCCGGTGGTGGTCTGATTTTGCCGGTGGATGCGCATCCAGAGCCGATGTACCGGGCCGACGGCGGCCTGTGGCGTCCTCGTATTCAGTCGTATGACTCGACCTTCTCCATTGAAGATACCGACGCGTTAACGCTGCACTGGAACAGTGAAGCCTCTTACCATCCATCATTGCCAGGTGCTCGGGCCTTTAACGACCTGTACGACTACTGGACGGCGGCGAACCCATACGCCAGCGTGATGGTGCCTAAGACCGGTACTGAGATTTATATCCACAACACCAGTGCTCAGGGTAACTTCATGAAAGTGAAGATATCGCCAGTACAATAATGTGTTAATTTCATAGCTCGTCAAAGCGGCTCACGGGCCGCTTTTTTTATGCTCAAACATTACCGTATCCCAGTACCCGGTGTTCATCGCATTGGAAACGCCTTTACAGTCGGGGTTAACTTGCTAAAGTAAGGCCGGTTGGCAACGACCATTGTCATCGGTCAATTCCAAAAAATTACGCTTTTCTTATACGTCGGGTTTTTTCATTACGGATAGATTATCCCGGCTTTGACTATCATTTACCGTTTTCAGACTCGGCAGTTGTTATGAACGCCCTCCGACCCTCACTCAAAGTCGCTTCCTTTACCATGTTTATCTGGGCGGTGATGATGTTTTTGGTGATGGTTCCTTTTGCCCACGAAGATCATCAGTCAATGCAGGGTCTCTTCATCAGTGGCTCAGTGTGTATTGTGTTGTCTGTGGTGTTGATGATGCTCGGTCGTGGCGCGGTGCCGCGAGTCGGCTCTAAACCCATGTTTTACGTCACCGCCATCAACTGGGGGCTGCTTTGTCTGACCGGTGCCCTGCCTTTTTATTTCGGGCTGCATGACATGAGTTTTGTCGATGCCCTGTTCGAGTCCGTGTCCGGTGTCACCACGACCGGATCTACGATCATCACCGGCATCGAAAAAATTCCTCCGCCGCTGTTGTTGTGGCGTTCTCTGATTCAATGGGTGGGCGGTATCGGCATCATTTTGATGGCCGTCGCGGTGTTGCCGTTTTTGAAAATCGGAGGCATGCGACTGTTCCAAACGGAATCGTCAGAATGGTCCTATCATCAGAATAACCGAATTGGAGCGGTTTCCCGGCAAATTGGCCTGGTCTATGTGTTTATTACCATTGCCGCAATACTCACGTTCTGGATATTGGGCATGAGTTTCTTTGATGCCGTTAATCATGCCTTCACCGCGGTCGCGACCGGTGGTTATTCAACCTCGGATGCTTCCTTTGGGCAGTTCAATGACAAACTCAGCCTGGTGTGGGCCGGCTCCCTGTATATGTTTATGGGCGGCATCCCCTATCTGTTGTACGTCAGTTCGCTGAAATCCAAAAAGCCATTGGTCTTTAAAGACAGTCAGGTACAGCTGTTCTTTAAAGTCGTGGCTATTTCGACACTCACCATTACGCTGTTCCGGTTCTGGCAGCATGAAGATCAGGTATCCTTTGCGGTATTTACGCACACCGCGTTTAATGTTGTCTCGATCGTCACCACCACCGGTTTTGCCACTGAGGATTACACCCTTTGGGGCTCTTTTCCGCTGGTGGTGTTCGCTTTTCTGATGTTCTCTGGGGCGTGCTCGGGCTCAACCAGTGGAGGCATCAAACTGTTCCGTTTCCAGTTGCTGTCATTGACCATGCGCGAAGGCATGTTCAAATCTCTGCATCCCTCCGGCCTATATCCGCGCCGGTATAACGACCGGCCGGTCAGTGAAGGTGTTCTGTCCGCGTCCCTGGCCTATGTGTTTATGGTGTTGATCAGTCTCATGGTGTTCAGTGTTGCGCTGTCGCTCACCGGACTCGATCCAGTTACGTCGCTCACCTCGACCATCACCGCATTGATGAATGTCGGCCCCGGCTTTGGCGATATCATCGGCCCCGCAGGCAATTTTACGACACTGGGTGATACGGCCAAACTGCTGTTGTGTTTGGCCATGTTGATGGGGCGCCTGGAGTTTCTGGCCTTAATGATCTTTCTGTCGCCCAGGTTCTGGAAATGGTAAACGCACGCTACTCACAACCCGTCGGGTTCTGGCTCAGTCTGATAATCAGTATCGTGGCCCCAGTGCTGGTGACGGTACTGGGATGGGTTTACGTCGACTGGTTCAGTCATTCCACATTATTGATTCTCTACCTGGTGGTGGTGCTGTCGGCGGCTTTGCAGGGCAGCTGGCTCGGTGTTGTGATCAGTTCCGTTCTCAGTTTTTTGTTGTTCAACTTTTTCCATACTCAGCCCAGCTTCAGTTTCGCCATGCACGACATTCATGAACGTATCGCAGCGCTGGTTTATGTCGTATTTGCGCTGGTGGCCGGCGCGACCGCGCTGCGCGCACGCACACAACTGGATGCGCTGATGTTTCAGAAGCGATTCCTCAGTGCTCAGGTCGAGTTGTTCAGTGTCACTAAGCTGCACGGTGGCGAAGATGAACTGGCCCGCTTGGTCGCTGAATTCTCCAAACGGGTTTTTCAGGGCAGCGTCACCCTGAGTTTAAACCTCAATGCGTCGGATGACCGTTTGGCTCAGTGTCTGGATATCGACATTCATAACGAACGCAAACTCAGCGCGGGCTGGAAAGCGTTGGTGCAGGGGCTTGGTCTGCAGATTCAGGTGTTGTTGGATCGTTATTTGGCCCGCCAACAATTGGTGGAAGCCGAACGTCAAACCGATGAAGAGAAACTGCGGAACGCCTTGCTGTCTTCGGTGTCGCACGATCTGAAAACGCCGTTGGTCACGATGCTTGGCTCGGCCACTTCACTGCGTGATTTGCACGCCGATTTAAGTGTTGAAGATCAGCAGGAATTGCTGGCGTCGATCATTACCGAATCGCACCGCATGGAAGCTTACATTCAGAATTTGCTCGACATGACCAAGCTCGGTCAGGGTGCCTTAAGTTTACGTCGGCAATGGGTATCTGCGGCAGAATTGATTCATGCTGTAAAGCGCCGTTTGCGAATCGACAAAAGCGGCCTTCAGTTCCGCTTTGACATTGAAGATGACTTACCCGCGATTTGGGTACATGCCGCGTTGATCGAGCAGGCGTTGTTCAATGCGATTGATAACAGCGTGAAAGCATCCCCGGAGGGTGGAACGGTTATGATCAAAGCCGACCTCGATGACCGTTTTGTGGTATTCGACGTCTGTGATCAGGGACCGGGTGTGCCCAACGAGAAATGGGAAGCGGTATTCGACAAGTTTTATTCTTTCAAACAGGGCGACTGTTATTCACCCGGATCGGGTTTGGGCTTAACCATTTGCCGCGGCATGGCCCGAGTGCATGGTGGGGACGCACGATTAATCGAACCACCCGCCGGATTTGCCTTTTGTCTGAGGTTATCGGTCCCGGTGAAATTAGATTCAGATGATGAGGAACACGCATGACCCGGATACTGATCATCGACGACGAACCCCAGATCATTCGCTTTTTAACCATTAGCCTGTCTTCCCAGGGCTATGACGTCATTGAAGCGCGCGATGGCAAAACCGGCATTGCGCAAGCCGTTTTGGCGGAGCCTGATATTGTGATCCTTGATCTGGGTTTACCGGACATGGACGGCAAACAGGTCATGCGCGAAATTCATCTGGTGAAAAAAGTCCCGGTACTGGTGTTATCGGTTCGCTCCTCAGAGCAGGAAAAAGTTCAGCTGTTGGACATGGGCGCAGAAGATTACGTGGTTAAACCGTTCAGTGTGAACGAATTGCTGGCCCGTATCCGACGCATTTTAGCCTCACGGGCCAATGCCGAAACCGTACAGGATCGTCGCTTTGATGATGGTCGGTTGGTCGTCGATTTCGCTGCCCGGCAAGTGAGTTTGCAGGACCACACTGTTGGCCTTACCAAAAAAGAATGGGCGGTACTGGAGATGCTGATGGCGTCCCCGGGCAAGCTGGTGACACAGTCGGCGCTGCTCGCCAGTATTTGGGGACCAACCCACGTCAACGACAGTCAGTATCTGCGCAACATCGTACGTCAGTTGCGCATTAAACTGCAGGACGATGCCTCAAATCCGACCTATCTGGAAACCGAACCGGGCATTGGTTATCGGTTCCTGGTTCAAAGCTAAACCCATGTTAAATCGATCCTTTTGAAAGCGGACAGCTCAATCTTTGGTTGCTCGCTCCCCTGTTACTGGCTTGAATCCGACGCGACGCGTCCAGGTCACCGTTGAACAAAGCAAATGTTGAAGCCGGGCGCTCACTAAGACCCAGGTCATTCACAAAAGTAGAGAAGACAGCGTCAGTCGGGATTTGCTAGGATGCCGAAACGATAATCATTCATGTAAAGGTGACGCCATGAAGTATGCAGCTTTCCCACTGTTGTTGTGTACCATTCTGTTAGCCAGTTGCTTGCCAGAACCGCAACCCGAAAATACTGATAACGTCGACGATACCGGAGGAGAGGAAATTACCGATCACGGACCTTTTACGTTATCAGGGTCGATTACCGGTTACACATCAGATGTGGCGATTAAATTGGTTGTTAACGGTGACACTGAAGAGGTCCAGGAGCTGATATACCTTGCGGGCAGTTTCCCGGATGTGAATTTTGCGACCCCTTTGTCTACAGGCGATACATTGGGGTTGGTTATTCAGACGGCGCCTTTGCATGAACAGTGCGAAGTCACAGCATTAACCAGCACCGTTCAAAGTGAAGCACCGACTTTCACAATCCAGTGCAGCGATGTATGTGGGACCGATGCGATTTGTTCTGCATGGCGTAATACACACAACGCGTTGCGGTCAAGCCTTAGCGAGGGGGCAGTAACTGATGATGGAACTGATGGTAATTATCCCATTCCTTCCAGCCCTCTGCCCGATTTAGTCTGGAACGAGAAACTTGCCCAAGTTGCTCAGGCGCATGCGGAAGCCTGTGTGTATGAACACAATGCGGATCGTCAAACTGAGTATGTCGCCGCCGGTGGCGAGAATATCTATATAGGTGAGAACATTGCGTATCAAGCGACATCGGGTGCACTGCAACCTTTAGAGAACTACGCCGAAATTCTTACCAATGCGTGGTGGGATGAACATACGGACTGGCATTACCAAGCTTATGAATCAGCAACTATTAACGGAGCGGGTCATTTTACGCAGATCATTTGGGAGAACACTGTCGAGATTGGTTGTGGGGTAGCATCTTGTCCAAATATGGTTTCTGGATTTAATACGGCCTTTGGTGTTTGCAACTATGCTCCGGGTGGTAACTATATTAACCAGTACCCTTACCAGATCAATTAAGTTCTAGTTCACGCCTACCGGGCTGATGAGATCTAAACAGCCCGGATTCAACTGATGTTGCTTGCTGACATTGACCACGAACGATTTGCAACCCCAAGCCCATGCTTTCGTATCGAATCAGGCGTCGTTGTGAGGGGTAACAATTTATTGAAGGCGTTTTTCGTTGCCCGTACTCCAGATTCTGGCATGATGACGACGCTATTAGGGATAGCGCATGCATTGGCATGATGAACGAAAATAAATATCAAAAGGAAAAAAAATGAAACAAGTTGGTGTGTATTTGTTGATCGCGGGTATTGGCTCAATTCTGTTGAATCAATTTGGCTATGAATTCAGTTTGCTGATGTGGATAGATAACTGGGGTGAAACCGTTGGTTGGGCTATTCGTGGCAGTGCAATCGTCGTCGGCGCTATTCTGTTTGTCTTGGGCATGAAGGCCGAGCAAAACGGACACGCAGAAGAAGTTAGTACGGACTGATTCAACTCACTCAGGGGCGGTAATAACCGCCCCATCAGGCACCGATCAGGCGCTAAGCTGCCGATACGCGCCCAACCCTCCGGCAATGACTTTGGCGTTCACATAGCCCATGTCCCGCAGGCTCGCTGCCGACAATGAGCCACGGTTATTGGCGTTGCAATAGCACAATATTTCGGTATTCAGATCGGGGATTTTACCTTCGACGATCATTTCCAGCTTGCCGCGACTGATGTTCATAGAACCGGGAATGTGGTCTTTGGCGTGTTCTTCGCTGTCGCGGATATCCAATGCAATCGCACCGTTGGCGACCAACTCGTCTACCTGCTCTGGCAATACGGCGTCAATACGGGCTCGGGCGGCGTCGCACATGGCTTGAAACTTTTCGGTATAGTTCATCGTTCTCTCCGGTATATTAATATACTTTAATTTAGTTTTTTCTAATGTAATGAAAGTGACGGCAATTGCAAGCAAAAAAAGTGGCAAGTACTTCTAACGGAGTATCGGGCTGAGAAATGATTCGCATCATCATCCGGTGAAAAGTTTTTGCTATGGTTAAGGTTGTACTTGGTTCAGGTCTGATGGGAAATGTCGTTAAATTTGCCCCCCTATTCTCCCCGTGAAGCGCTGCCGTTATCGCCCCGCCCACTGTTTGCCGCCGCTCAGCAACTCTGGTCTCAACTGCTGACGGTTCCGGTTCAGTTCAATCAACTTACCCGCTTCAGTTGCGCTGTCAGTTCGACACCCAGCACCTGGGCGTTGATGCGTACTGCTGAACAATTGGGCGTTCAAGGTCGTTTTTACTGGCAAGACCGACAACAACAGCTTGAATTGGTTGGTCTGGGTATTGCGCACGACGTGCGTGACCACACCCAGCAGCAACTGAGCCTTCACTGGAGCGACATACAAGCCATCACTGCGGGTACCGATGCTCTGTTCATGGGTGGCCTGTCGTTTAATGGCCATAATGGCACTGGTCACTGGGAGGGCTTCGACGCACTTCGCTTCGCCTTGCCGGTGGTTGAGTTGCGTCGACGTGAAAACCAGTGGCAGCTGAGTGTGCAGCTATTTGCAGAGTGCGCGGAAAAATGGCATCAGCAGTTCAATACGGCCCGGGAAATCCTGCATCAGGTGTCGTTGATGAACGCAGACGACACGGCACCGAGCATTCCTGCGGTGGTCGAACGCACCAGCCTGACCAGCGCCGACCAATGGCGGGATCAGGTTCGCAGCGCGTTGCGCAGTATTCAGGCGCATCGTATGGACAAGGTGGTGTTGGCACGCGCGACGGCCTTTGCGTTTCAGCACCCCACCTCGTTGGCTGCTCTGGCTCAGCGCTGGCAAGCGCGCACACCGGGGACCTTTGGCTTTGCCGTCAATTTTGGTGATGCCAGCTTTGTCGGGTTCTCACCGGAACGGCTGCTACGACAACAAGGGCTCGATATTGCCACCGAAGCGTTGGCCGGTACTCAGCCTCGCGGTGTTTGCGCGGAACAGGATGCGGCCTATGAGCAGGTTTTGCGCCACGATGACAAGTTAATCCACGAACACAAACTGGTTGCCGACTTTATCGCGCAGCGACTAAAACCGTTCAGTAAACACAGCCTCAGTGATGCACAGGTCGGGATTCTCAAACTCGCCAATGTCCAGCACCGCCAGGCGGGATACCGCGCCCAGCTGCATTCCGTTGCCGATACCCCTGCTTTGCTGCAGGCGCTGTTCCCAACCCCTGCTGTCTGTGGCCTGCCGACTCAATTGGCGTTTGATTGCATCGCCAAAGACGAACCGGTTCAGCGTGGCTGGTACGCGGGTGCTGTGGGGGTTATCGGTGAGCACTGCAGTGAATTCAGTGTCGCCATCCGCTCCGGCCTATTGCAAGACGACTGCTTCATTAACTATGCTGGTGCCGGCATCGTGCAGGGTTCGGACGCCGATGCGGAATGGCAGGAATTGAACGACAAAGTCGCAATCGTGGAGCGGTTACTGAACTGATATGGCGCTGGCATGGCAAAACACCCGGTGGTCCGAAGCGCTGATCAACACACTGGTGGTCTGCGGCGTGCAACATTTTTTTATTGCCCCGGGCTCACGCAATGCGCCGCTCAGCATGGCCTGTCTGCGGTTGTCCCACTCACTGGGCACCCAGTGCCACACTTTCTTTGATGAACGCAGCCTGGCCTTTTGTGCGCTCGGTGCTGCCAAGGCCAGCGACACGCCCACGGTCGTCATCACCACCAGTGGCAGCGCCGTGGCGAATTTATTACCCGCCGCGGTGGAGGCCAGTCAACTGGAACTGCCATTGATTTTGCTGACCGCCGACCGACCCGAGGAGTTGATCGGCGTTGGCGCGAATCAGGCAATTGCCCAACCCGGCTTGTTCTCACATTTTGTCCGTCATGCGCAAAATCTGCCATTGCCAGACGATGAAGACGTCCCCGAGCAGTTAGCGCTGTTGGCACAACAGGTGTTGACCTCGTTGCGGCACACACCGGGGCCAATTCATCTCAACGTGCCATTGCGCGAACCTTTGTATGTTGAGCCGTCTGAGTTAGATGCCGCGCCGTCGGCCTGGCCCGTTGTGGATAAACCCATATTGCCCGAATGGTTGTCGGCCCGGGAGCCAGCAACAGATGTTGCTCCGATCTTACTTACCTCGCCCACGGTTCTGGTGGCTGGGGAGCTTCAGCCAGAAGAAGCAGAAGTCGTGTTAAAGCTGGCGGAAGCCTTACAGTTACCCCTGTTAGCGGATATCGGCAGTCAATTGCGGCAGCGGCAGCACCCGAATGTTCTGCCGGCGCCTCACTTTTTGGCACAGACCGGGGCGCTTGGCGCTGTTCAATCCATCGTTCAGTTCGGGGGGCGGCTGGTCAGCAAACCGCTGAATCAATGGTTGGAATCTACCTCGGCGCCACGCTATCTGTTCAGTGCGTCGGCCGCGTTGTTGGACCCATCCGGCCGCGCTGTACAACGCCAGGCCTGCGCGGTTGATTGGCCGGCATTGCTACCAGATACCCTGCCCGATCAGACCGCTTTTAACCAGAAATTGCTGGCAACAGGGGCCAAACTGTCGCGTATTGTCGGTAACTGCACGTATTCGATGTTTTCAGAATACAGTGTTGCCGACACCCTCTCCAAACTGTTGCCTGCCGACCATGCATTGATGTTGGGCAATAGCCTGAGTATCCGCCTGTTTGATCAGGTTGCGGTGCAGCAAGAGCAATCGAACCGGGTGTATTGCAATCGTGGCGCCAGTGGTATCGATGGGCTTATTGCCACCAGCGCAGGATTAGCGCTGGTAGATCGTCATCCGGTGACGGCCATGATCGGTGATATGTCGGCCCTTTATGATCTCAACAGTCTCGCCTGGCTGCGCAACGTGACGCAAACCATGGTGTTGGTGGTGCTAAATAACGACGGTGGGCAGATCTTCTCCATGTTACCGGCGGCACAGCAGACCGACGTGTTTGACGCCGCCTTTCTGCAGCCGCATGGCCTTGATTTCCGGGATTTCTGCGCAGGCTTTGGTGTGAGTTATCAACAGGTGTCGTCCGAGTCGGCCTTCCGGCAAAGTTATCAACAGGTCTGTGGTCAGCCGGGTGGGCATGTGATTGAGGTGACCGTGCCGAACAACGCCTTCCGTGCGCATCACGCGCTGATTCAGAGCCACGTGCATGGCCGCTGAGTTGTGTTTTCTGCCCGGCTTTATGGGCAGTGGCGACGACTTCAGCCCGGTGCGCCAATACCTGAGCCTGCCTGCGAGCGAGCCGTGGCAATGGCCCTCGCCTGACGGCGTTGACGATATCGCCGGTTATGCACACCAGTGTTGGTTGCGTTTTAACGCAGCTCACCCGGAGCCGTTTTATCTGTATGCCTACAGCATGGGCGGGCGCGTGGCGCTGCATTGGCTGAGTGAACCCGACTTTGTACGCAGGTGTCGTGGGCTGGTTCTGGCCGGCGCTCACACCGGGTTGCTTGACCATTCGACCAGACAGGCGCGACAACAAAGCGATGCCGCCTGGGCAGAGCGCTTCACGTCACAAGCACTGCCGTTAACGTTGCAACAATGGTATGAGCAGCCGGTATTCCGTTCATTGAGCCAAACACAGAAACAGCAATTGATCGCCAGCAAAACCAGCCAGAACCCGCAACAGCTTGCGCAAATTCTGCGGTGCGCCAGTCTGGGCACACAAGCCGATCTGCGTCAGTCATTGATCGCCAGCGCCGATGTCAGCTACCTGGTGGGCGAGCTGGACCGCAAATTTTTAACCCTGAGCGATACCTTTTGTCCGCCTGTCTTGCGCCACTGCATTGCACAGGCGGGGCATATCGTGCATGTTGAGCAGCCTGAGCGCGTTGCCGCGATTCTGGCTCACACTATGACCACTGGAGACATCTATTCATGACAGACCAAGCATCCGTAAACCCCGGCCACAGTTCCATCGTTCCGGCAGCCGACTGGCAGGATTGCTCCGCCCCTTATGAAGACATTTATTATCACAAGGCCGAAGGCATCGCCAAAATCACCATTAACCGACCTGAAGTCCGTAATGCGTTTCGGCCGCAGACGGTGAAAGAAATGATTCACGCGTTGGCGGATGCCCGATTTGACGCCGACATCGGCGTAGTGATCTTCACCGGTCAGGGTGATATGGCGTTCTGTTCCGGCGGTGATCAACGCGTACGCGGTAACGCCGGTTATAAAGACGAGCAGGGCGTACATCACCTGAACGTACTGGACTTGCAGAAAGATATCCGCTCCTGTCCAAAACCGGTTATCGCCATGGTAGCGGGTTTTTCCATTGGTGGTGGCCACGTCTTGCATCTGGTCTGTGACCTGACCATCGCGGCGGATAATGCCCGTTTTGGGCAAACCGGACCGAAGGTCGGCTCGTTTGATGGCGGTTTCGGCGCCAGTTATCTCGCCAGCATAGTTGGCCAGAAAAAAGCCCGGGAAATCTGGTTGTTGTGCCGCCAGTACAACGCCCAGGAAGCGTTGGATATGGGCTTGGTGAACAAGGTGGTGCCATTGGCTGACCTGGAAACCGAAACCGTGGATTGGGCACGAACGATTCTGCAGCACTCTCCGTTGGCACTGCGTACATTGAAATCAGCCTTTAATGCGGGTCTCGACGGGCAGTCCGGCATTCAGGAGCTGGCCGGCAACGCGACTATGATGTTTTACATGACCGAAGAAGGTCAGGAAGGCCGGGACGCCTATCTGGAAAAGCGTCACCCGGACTTCAAAAAATTCAACCGGGTTCCCTAAGTCATGACAGCTCGTTGGTCGGCCTGGTCAGCAACGTTGGCGTTACCCAAGTCGGTCACGCTGCGTCACCACAGTATAGAGCAACGTCAGGTCTTATTGTTGCGCTATCAGTTGGCAAACGAAACCTTGTGGACAGAAGCTGCGCCGTTACCGGGTTGGTCTTGCGACACGCTTGTGGATAATCGAGCAGCCCTGCCACAAATACAGGGCCTGACGCCACAACAGGCGCTGTCTGTCGACCTGCCCCCGGCTTTGTCGACGGCTGTCGGGCTGCTAACCTTGCCGAACTGCGCGCGGCGCGAGCCTGCCGTTGAATCGAATCTATTATTGTTGGAAGATGACGACATCCTCGGCGAAACCGTTGTTAATGTCGGCAAACGATGCTACAAAGTGAAAGTCGGCCGTTTGCCCATTGATGTCGACATTGCCCGCATACAGAGCTTGCTGGCGCAAAGCTGCGAACACATCTGTTTCCGGCTGGACGCGAATCAGAGCTGGACCTATGAAGATATCCACAAACTTGATGTCGCCCTGGGAGACGAACCGCGCATTGCCTATGTGGAAGAGCCGCTAAGACCAGAGTTGAGCTATCAACTCTGGCCAAGCGTGACCCGGTTGGCTTTTGCCCATGATGAACGGCTGCGACAACCCGATTTCAAGCCCGATCCCTATTGTTCTGCTCTGGTGATCAAACCAACCCTGCTGGGCTGGTCGCGCACGCAAGACTGTCATCAAATTGCCCGGCAGCAGGGCTGCTCTCAGGTGTTGAGCAGCAGTTTTGAAAGTCTGGTCGGCTTGAACCTGTTGAACAACCTCGCCCGGCATTGGCAGTTATCCACCGTGCAGGGGTTGGCGACGGCCGACTTTTTTCAACAGCAGTGGCACACACCCGACGCCGAGAACCCACTGCCCATTGCCCCCGTATTCGACGTCGAACAGGTACTGTAAACATGACTGTGTCTGAATCCTGGCGGCTGCTGGACCGGGCCGGCTTTGCCACAAATCCATTAAACGCATTGTGCAGCCGTACCGGCGACCTCAGTTATGCACAGTTACATAGAGTCGTGACACAGCGGGCCGAAGAATTCCGGCAACAGGGGCTCGCAATGGATGATGTACTGTTGTTGCCCATGGCCAAAGACCCCAGCGATGTGATCAACCTACTGGCCGCCACGACCGTGACCGGCGCGACGTTACTCTGTTCGGCTCAGACGCCTCAAACGTTGCTGACTCAGTTGCAAACCCAGGCAACGGTGTACCTGACCGACCGTGAGCAAGGCAACTTAATCCGGCTGCGTGAAGGGTTGGATATGGCGTTGATGACCGAATCTGAGCCCCGGTTGGGCGTGCTCAGTTCGGGCAGTACGGGCACGCCCAAACGTATCTGGCATCGCTTATCTCACTTTATCCACAGTGCCGAAGGCAGTAACCGGTTGTTGCCGTTATCCACAGCGGGGTTTTCACTGGTCAGTTTGCCCCTGCACCATGTCGGCGGTTTAGGCGTGGTGTTCCGTGCGCTGCTCAGTGGCCGCCCGTTGCTGTTCGACCAACCAGCAGACGACGCGAGAACTTACCAGCAGTATCCGATCGCACGAGTATCGTTGGTGCCCACCCAATTGCACCGGTTAATGCAGCAGTCGATGCCGCGTAAACCACGGCAGGTGCTCTTAGGCGGAGCCCCGATTCCGGATACCCTGATCACACAGGCGCGCGAACGTGGCTGGCAGCTGCATCGCAGCTATGGGCTCAGTGAAATGGCCTCACAGGTGATGACAGAAGTCTCCGTCAATCATTGGCAATGTTTGCCGCATGTACAGTGTGAAAGTCGCGATGGCGAAATTCTGGTTCAGGGTGACAGCCTTTTTCTGGGCTATGGCGATCCCTGGCAACCACAGCAAACGCTGCTGGACGGTTGGTTCGCCACTGGCGATATGGCGGAATTCAGTGGCAGCCGGTTTCGGTTTATCGGTCGTCGTGACAACCAGTTTATCAGCGGCGGCGAAAATGTTTGCCCGGAAACCATCGAACAGGCGTTTATCAATGCAGGTTTGGTGAATCATATCGCGATTGTGCCGCAGGCCGATGATGAATGGGGCGCAAAAACAGTGGCGGTGCTTGACCCGGTATCCGGTGTCGATCTCGAACAGTTACGTGATTTTGCCCGTCAACAGCTGTTGCCTCATGAGCAACCGAAACACTACTATCGGTGGCAAGCCGATGCCGCACTGAAAGTGCAGCGCCCGTCACTGATTGCAAAGGTAAATAACAATGATCTGGACGACCTTACCTGACATTGCCCGTATGACCGAACTCGGTCTGAAGGGTGCCACCAGCCACATGGGGATTGAGTTTACCGAAGTAGGCGATGACTTTTTGCGCGCCACCATGCCGGTCGACGAACGCACCAAGCAGCCGTTTGGCCTGCTGCACGGTGGTGCCTCGGTGTTGTTGGCGGAAACCGTCGGCAGCATGGCCGCCAATTTCTGCGTCGCTGAGGGTGAAGTCGCCGTCGGGTTAGATATCAATGCCAATCATGTTCGTGCCGTGACGGAAGGATTGGTAACAGCAACAGCGACGCCGGTGAATATCGGCCGTACCATTCAGGTCTGGCAGATCAATATCGAAGATCAACGCGGCAAGCTGGTCTGCGCGTCACGGTTGACCATGGCGGTGAAAAAGCATGCTTAAGCCTTGAGGGCGTTCAAACCGGCCCTTTAATAAAACAGAACCGCCCTCAATTCTAGCGGCAACTTTGGTTTTTTTAACCGTTCAGGTTTTGAGGAATTCTGTTTATGCCAACCCTGTTTGAGCCGATTCAGGTCGGTGCTTATACCCTGCCCAACCGCATTATCATGGCGCCCTTAACCCGCTCACGGGCCAATAACCCTGGGCGTATCCCGAACGAATTGATGATCGAGTATTACCGGCAGCGCGCCAGTGCTGGTTTGATCCTGACCGAAGCGACGTCGGTGACACCGATGGGCGTCGGTTACCCAGACACCCCCGGAATCTGGAGTGACGCGCAAACCGAAGGCTGGAAACCGATCACGGAAGCCGTGCATGCGGAAGGCGGTCGCATTTTCATGCAACTGTGGCATGTAGGCCGAATATCCGACCCAACGTATCTGGGCGGTGAGTTGCCAGTGGCCCCGTCTGAAATAGCCGCACCCGGTCATGTCAGCCATATCCGTCCGTACAAACCGTTCGTGGTGCCTCGGGCGCTGTCGCTGGTGGAAATCAAAAACTTGCACACCATATACCGACGCGCGGCTGAAAACGCTAAAACCGCTGGGTTTGATGGTGTCGAGTTGCATGGCGCGAATGGCTATCTGTTCGATCAGTTCCTGCATGAAAGTACCAACACTCGGACCGACGAATACGGCGGCAGCATTGAAAATCGAGCCCGGTTTCTGCTGGAAATCGTTGATGTGCTGATCGACGTTTGGGGCGCGGACAAGGTTGGTGTGCATTTAGCGCCGGCCAGTGATGGTGCAGGTCTGGAAGACTCCAATCCCGAAGCCCTGTTTACCTATGTGGCTCAGCAGCTCAGTGAGCGTCATATCGCGTTTATTTTTGCCCGCGAGGACACGAAGGAAGAGCATACGGTCGGTCGTTTGGTGCGAGAGAATTTTGATGGTGTGTACATTGCCAATCAGGGGCTTGATCAAACCCGTGCGGCGATGTTGCTGGAGCATAACCGCGCCGATGCGGTGAGTTTCGGGCAGCTGTTCATTGCCAACCCAGACCTCGTTGAGCGTCTGCAACAGGGCGCCGAATTGAATCAGCCAAATCCAGAAACTTACTATTTCAACGCCGAGAAAGGCTACACCGACTACCCATTTCTGGCAGACGTGTAAGTGCTCACTAACGGGTGAGTTGACTCAAATACTGGGTCGGCTCGTCCTGGCTAGGTGTCAAACCACCCCATTCCACACTGGCCAAGGCAATCACCAGCAGAAACAATAACCCTTGCGATGTTCGGATAACGACTTGCATACGACGGTCTGGCTCCCTGTTCGTTCACAGGTTGCCAGTCTAACGTCGCGGGCTGAATCCGGACTGAACAACGAACCCATTAGCCGGCCGCCTGAATCGCCGAATACAGTGACAGATGTTTCAGCGCTTCCTGTTGATTGCGGCGGATCTCCTTCAGCTCTTCCACCATGGACCGCAGTTCCTGCAACTTCGGATCTAATCGAGCCTGCTGCCATTGATAGCGGTCTGGCAGGTTATCCAGAAACCGGAATTCGTGCATCTGCGGTACATAGACAGACTCGTTTTGATCGTTCACCGAGGAATGAGGGGCGCTTGGCGTTAGCGTATTCATCGCCTGAGTGACCCAAGCCTGCAAGTGTCGTTGTCGCTGTTCAACGGTCATGGGAGAAGTCGGTGGCGAAGAAAACAAGTGACCTTCTGCTGAAGAAAAACTCTGTGTGGTGCCGATGGGCGAATTGCGTTGCCATTGCCGGACCGGCGCTGACTCAACAACCTCAAGCCCCTCATTGACGTTTTCCAGGGTCACCTGAGTTTGTGCATTGCGACCATTCACCAAGGCCGTGTTCAGGCCGGTAAAGGCACTTAAAGGTGTTTCTACCGGAGCGAAGTCAGTGCGGATTTGACCGGCCAGTGGGATGCCGTTCATCACTAACCGGTTTGCAGGTTCTGTAGCTTTTAAATCGACTTCCTGAACCATCAGGGTCTGACCCTGTTCACTGAGGGCCATGCCGGTGCGTTTTACACGCGCCAGGAACTGGCCCTGATCGTCGTTGAGCTCATACTGCGTTGCAGCACTGCCCAGATATATCGCGCCGACGTTTTCGGCACGCAGAGACGTTAACGTCGCGCCACTGGCATTAAAACCCAGAAACCCAAGACGTTCGTAGATGGCATCCTGTTCGTCGATCCAACCGTTACCATCGTCATCGTAGGCACGCAGCTCGTTATAGCCTTGCCCGGTCATGGGTCCAAACATTTCCCGACCATCGTCAATCACGCCATTGGCGTTTTTATCAAATACCAGATATCCGGTGCCTGTCGCTGTTTGCGAGACGGTATCCAGGGTGCCGTCGGCATCGAGATCAAACTCAAAAAACGTGTTACTCAAGGTGACCAGGCCGCCGTGCGTGTTGATCAGCAGTGGGTCCATCAGGTCGCGGTCACCGCTGAAGGTCTGATCCGATTCAAACGTCGTGTCGCGCTGGTAACGGATATCCATTAAAAACTGGATGGACTCGCCAGACTGGGTGGTGACAGAACCAAATGCCTCAACCGTCAGTTCATCCTGTAACTGCGTTCGGTTGATGCGCTGGATGGAGACCAATAGGTTGTCTGCGCCGTCTTGCTCCGCTTGCGCCCGGTGCACGGTTATTTCGCGTTGTGTCAGAAACTGCGTCAATTGCTCGGCGACGTACTGCGAGTCGAACCGGGCGACTTCATCATTGGACAACTGTATCTTCGATTGGCTGTGCAGCTGCTGGGTTTCGGCTGACTCGGTGGACAGTGTGAGCACGACACTGGCTTGGTTTTCGTCGTCGACGGTATCGAGGATGGTTTCAACGACCTGGCTCGATGTTGCTAGCGTCGTTCTGGAAGCATTTCCCTGCAGAACTACCATGGACTCTTGAATTCTCATGTCGTCTCCTTCGCCTGGGCGCACGAATACGAAAAGGTTATCGGCCAATACGGCTTTTAGATTAAGCGCCTTTGGCTATAACCGGCGGTCTGAATATAGCCGCACGAAAAACCGGTTTCTGTTATGATTTTCGGCCACAACGGAGGGTGGTTCGAGCATGAATAAACGATCAGCGGACGAATGGATTGTTTTGGGCATCAGTTTTCTGTGCCTGCTGGGTTTGGCGCCCTTTGCTGTGATTCGCCTGACCATGGGCACCCACTGGGTGGCGGCCATGGATATTTTTGGTGCTGTATGTGCGCTCAGTTGTTTTATCTACGTTTGGCGCACGCATCAAACCCGGGTGATCGCGCCCTTAATTGCCATCGTGTCGTTGGCTGGCATGACCAGCAATATCTACCGATTGGGCATCGACGATCTTTACTTCATGTACCCGGTACTCATAGCCGCCTATTTCCTGCTACGCCCCTGGCCTGCCGTCATTGCCACCACCCTGGCGGTGATGGTGATCAGCCTTATTCTCGTAAACCAGGTCTCCCTGTTTGACGCAGTCAAAGCGATGTTTTCCCTGCTGGCAACGGTGCTGTTTACGTTTTTGTTCGCCTGGCAACGTAACCGGCAACATGAAGAGTTTAAGCAATTGAGTCGTGTCGACGCGCTGACGGGTGCCGGAAATCGCCGTGCGTTGCGCGAACAATTGGACAGTCTGATCCATCTGCATGCCCGCGACCGGCAACCCATGTCATTGATCTTTCTGGACATGGACGACTTTAAGGTGATCAACGATGAATTTGGTCATCTCGTGGGTGATCAGGTGTTAAAACGTGTCGCCGAATTAATTCAGCAACGTATCCGCAGCACCGACTATCTGTACCGCTATGGTGGCGACGAATTTATGGTGTTGGCGAACCATTCCGACATCGCGACCACGCATGTATTGGCCAATGATATACGTGAACGTGTCGTGCAAGATCGAGCGGTCACCGGCAAAGCGGTCTCGGTGTCGGTTGGGGTTTCTGAATATCAAATGGGTGAAACCGCCGACCAATGGTTAGCTCGCGCCGACCAGGCAATGTACAGCGCGAAGGACTCAGGTAAAAACGCGGTCAGTATCGCAGAACTCACACCCAAGGAAATCTAGGGCACTAATTTAATGGATCTTATTCTTCAGTTTTGGGGTGGGTTGTTTTACCTCGCAAACAAAATTTTGTTTGCCCTTGCCGAGCGCCAGGCTAAGGCGCAACGACGACAGCTCAAGCTCATCGGTTGGCTGGTTTATATCCTTGGGGTTCCGGCCTGGGTCATTATCATGATCGATCACAACAACTGGATCGCTGCTGCCATTGAAGCGGGCGGCGTACCGGCTATGTTGTTGGGCCTGTACAACACCTATCAGGGCAAGCTCAGTGCTTCGCGCTTGATCAATCACAGTGTGGCAGCCGCTACCTACGCGGCCGTTGCGTTTGGACTGATATACAGTCTGTTGCTAAACGGTGGTGTGACATCTCTGTCTCAGGTTTTAGAACTGGGGATCATGACTGGATTCCTGTTGGGCAGTTACTTTCTGGCGAAAAGCAATCCTGTCGGTTGGTTGTTTTTCATGTTAATGAACCTGTCGATGGCGACCTTGATGGGCTTGCAGGGTAAGCCCATCCTCATGACGTTACAGCTCTTGTCTTTCAGTTTTGTCTTTTACGGTTTTATTCAGGTTCGGTACCAAAGCTGAGTTTTTTTTAATTTATTTTTGACGCTTTTTGCTCGCTCAGGTGTTTAACACATATCGCAAGGCCATTAACCCAACAAAAACAGGTCAGTGGATGCGATGTGGAGTGACTCAACGGGTAGCACGGAAAGGACATGACAACAGAAAATACGCTATTGGATGTGGCAAACCTGTATGAACGATACGGGGGCATGGTGTTACGTCGGTGCCAGTCGATATTGGCGAATGAACAGCGGGCCATGGACGCCATGCAAGATGTGTTTGTGCAATTGCTGCAGCAGCAAACGCGACTCACGGCAAATGGGCTGTCGAGCCTGTTGTACCGGATGGCCACCAATGTCAGCTTAAATGTATTGCGTCATCAGCGCGTGCGCGAGCGCGACCTGCATTTGGACTCTGTTCCAGAAGATGACCTCGAAGAAACCTCCACTGAAAACCAAATTATCAATCTGGACCGCATTATGAAAGTGCTGAACCGGGTTCCAGAGCGAACCCAGGAAGCCGCGCTTTATTACTATGTTGACGGTTTTACGATGGATGAGATTGCAACCATGATGCACATGTCGAATTCCAATGCACGCCGTTTACTGCGCGAATTGCGGCAAGTGATTCCGCAAACGGAGGTGTCACCATGAATAAAATAACAGACTGGATGTTGGAGCAGTACGTCTTGGCGGAGTTACCCGCGGATGACATGCGCAGCATACGGCAACGGGCTAGCCAAGACGCGGCCTTGCAAGCACGCATTAATCAAATTCATAACAGTAACCGCGCGCTAATGCGGGCAATGCCCCCCCAGGCTTTTGCGGCTTCGGTGGCGAACGCGGTTGCGGCAGAGAAAATTTCGTCTACCCAGCAACGACAGCAGCGACAGTCTCATTTCTGGGCGCAAGTTACGGGCTGGTGGCAGCAAAACATGGGTTCGCGCGCTTGGACAACCATTGGCGCAGCCGCGTTGATGTCGGTCTTTGTCATCATGCTGTTACCGACGATCATCAATACACCGCAGACATCCTCGGTGCAGGTGACTGAAGAGGGTGTGAGGTTAAAAGGTCTGACTTCTTCGTTCCGGGTTTATCGGCTGGAGCAGGACGAGCCTCATCGGCTGTCGGTACAAAACCCACTGCAGGCAGGCGATCTGTTGCAGTTAAGTTATGTTGCCGCGGGACAAGCTTATGGATATTTGGTGTCGGTGGATGGCAACAACGTGATCACCGTTCATTTGGCCAACGCCGGTCAGTCGGTGGCTTTGCTCAGCGACGGCGAAGTGCGTTTAGCCGAAGGCTACAAGCTAGATGACGCGCCCGGTTTTGAACGGTTTATTTTTGTCACTTCACCAGAGCCGTTTCCCACTGAAATTGTGGATCGGGCGATCAACGCATTGCTTGATTCGCAAACGGCTGACTATGGACAGCTTGTGTTTCCGACACCGCCGTCGCAAAGTTTTTCGGTGACCAGCATGACGTTTTTGAAAGTCGATAAGGAGTAATCACCATGCGAGCTTTTCTTCTGTTCTGTTTAAGTGTGTTACTCAGTGGCGGGTTGTTTGCAGAGGCGGGCGTTGTTCGTCACGCGGTTATTGTGGGTGTGAATGACGGCGGACCGGAACGCCAGCAACTGAAATACGCCACGGTCGATGCGCAATCTATTTACGGTGTGTTCACCAGCCTCGGAGGCTTGTCCGCCGAGCGCACGCAGCTGATGTTGGAGCCTTCGGCGAACGATTTAATCGCCGCGCTGGCGAAGGTCGAAGGTGATATAGCCACGGCCAAACTGAGTTCTGTTTCGCCAGCACCGCGCGTTGAGTTCCTGTTTTATTACTCCGGCCATTCCGATGAAAAAGCGTTGTTAATCGGCCAGGAGGCGGTCAGTTACGAACAACTGAAAGTCGCCATCGACAAAATAGACGCCGACGTGACCGTGGCGATGCTCGACTCCTGCGCGTCTGGCGCGTTTACCCGCCTGAAAGGCGGAACGCACGTGAAACCCTTCCTGGCCAACAGCGCCACATCGGTGAATGGGTACGCTTATCTGGCGTCGAGTTCCGCTGACGAAGCCGCCCAGGAAAGTGATGCCATTGGCGGTGCTTACTTCACCCATTACATGGTGTCCGCGTTACGCGGTGCGGGCGATCTCAGTGCCGATAACAAAGTCACGCTGAACGAAGCCTATCACTTTGCCTTTAATGAGACGCTGGCACGTACCGAAGGCAGCCAGTACGGGGCGCAACACGCGGCGTACAATATTCAGTTGTCTGGTGAAGGCGACCTGGTGCTGACTGACCTGAACCAGACCTCCGGAGAATTGATATTGGGTAAGGACATTACCGGTCGGCTGTATATTCGCGATGCGCGCGGCAACCTGATGGTGGAGCTGTCGAAGAACGAGCTCAAACCACTGAAAATTGGTTTGGAACCGGGTGCATACAAAATCACTCTGGAGCGCGAGGGTGAGATCTTCCGTTCCGAATCGTTCGCCGTCAGCAAAGGTATTTCCACCCTAAGCATGGATGACCTCTCGTTGGCGCAGACGGAACTGGCTTCGGCTCGGGGAGGTTCACTGGAGTCTCTGCCAGCGTTGGATGTGGTCGATGTAGACGTGAAACTTTCCTTCACCGAATCGAAATCCTCGCCTGCGGCTCAGCCGGGTGAACGGCAACGGGTGAAGTGGGACTTCAACCTGTTTGGTAACAAGACCTACACCATAGATGGTCTGTCTGCCGGTGCATTGTTAACCCACACCGAGCAAAACACGCGCGGCGTGCAATTGGCTGGATTCTACAATCGCATCGGTGGCGACCTGAATGGTGTGGCAATCTCCGGGTTAATGAATGATGTGGGTGGCGATGTCGAGCGTTCATTTATGCTCACCGGTGGTTTAAACCTGATTGGCGGCACTTTGGAGCAGGCGTTTACGATGGGGGCTGTTAACCTGGCCATGGTGAGTGCGGATCAGTCTTTTATGGCAGCCGGTTTGCTGAACTACACCCCAGAGTTTTCGCAGGGCGGGCAGTTGACGGGCGCGATCAACTACGCCGAGTTTTTCAACCAGGGTGTGCAAGGTGCCGGAGCGTTGAACTACGCGGACCATTTTGCGGAAGGTGTTCAGATCAGCGGTGGCGTGAACTTTGCCAAAACATTTGAGCAGGGATTGCAGTTGACCGGTGGCGTGAATACCGCACTGACCGTAGATCATGGCGTGCAGATTGGTACCGTCAACATTGCCAATACCATTCGGGGGTCGCAAATTGGCGTAGTGAATGTTGCCCGGGAACTGGACGGTGAAGCCATCGGCTTGTTGAATTTTATTGGTAACGGTCGACACGGTGTCAGTCTGCGCTATAACGAACGTCAAATGCCAACGCTGGAATTAAAAACGGGTGGTCGTTCAACCTATACCGAATTGGCCGTCGGCAAGCGCATGGACGATGATTTAACGTCGGTCAGTGTGGCCTTCGGCGTGCGTATGTTGGATTTACGGTCCCATTTTCTGGAAGCCGATTTCGGACAGGTACAGTACCTGAAACCAGAGGGCTGTGTTATCTGCAGCAACCCGACAATCACCGACAAATCCATCACCCGTTTGCGTTTCAATCTGGGCCAGAAAGTAACCCGTCATATCAACTTGGTGGCGGGCATCAGTTTGAACGGTACGTTGGATGGCTGGAATACGGACTATTGGTCTAACGAACCGATTGCCAACTTTGCGCAGAATTATCTGACCGATGCCCTTTGGCAGGAAGGCAACGGTCGTCGTTGGGTCGGTTATTCGTTTGGCTTGGAAATTCTGTAGTAGGGGTTGAGCGCGGTTTATCGGGATTGAACTGGCGGACGACTGTCCGCCATCAACCGGTCGAGTTCCCGTTGCGCACAATCAAGGTTGGTAATGTCGTGTGCTTCAATCATTTCACACTCATCCTGAACCATTTCACTCACTGTGGTAGGGTAATGGCGGCAATCGTTTGGGCGATCTGTGTAGATTTTGCAGGTGTACCTGTTTTGCCCTTCTGCTTTTTCCAGCCAGGGGCATTGCTGTAAGGATTCACCGCTGGTGGGATGAACCCAGATTTTTCCGTTACGTGCGTATTCTCGTACGGTTGGGTTGTAGGCCTCCCAAGCTGCAATCTCATCTTCATTGACGTCCAAACCCTGACCGCCGTATTTAATGCAGCACTTTCCGCAGCCGTTGCAGGCTTTCATGTGTGGGTGTTTTTCATGATCAGTTCCGGATCAATGTATCTGCGGCCTGTTTAGCACTACTGTCCCATCCTCAGCCCTGACTCGCAAGTTCACGGATGAAAAAACCGCCGTGAAGAATGATTGCAACCTATCCAGGTACAGGGCATAAAGATCGCAAACAATAAAAGAGAGTGACGGTATGTTGAAGAGAGTCTCCCTGGTTGGGTTGGGCAGTTTAGTCATTGCCCTATCGGTTGGTGGATTGCTTTTTAAAAAGGAACTCACGCAGCTGTATCACGTGATTCATCTGTTTGATGCCGACGTCATCGTTCACAACTTTTCAAACATCGACACGATGATCGATACCGTCACACTCACCGCGGTACCACCCATACATACGTTTGGTCGCGCACCACAACCGATACCGACAGGATTTGAGTTTAAGGGTAAAAATTATGAACTCAACGATTGGTTGGTGGATTCCTCGACGACGGCGCTGGTGGTTTTAAAGGGGAACGACATAACCTACGAAGGTTACTACCAGGGCACCACCGAATGGGACGCACGCATCTCATGGAGTATGGCCAAATCGTTTCTCAGTGCGCTGTTTGGCGTTGCTGTTGCGGACGGCGATGTAGCATCGTTGGAGCAAGCGGTGACCGACTACGTGCCTGAGCTGGTGGGCACCGGATACGACGGAGTCCGCATCAAAGACGTATTACAAATGTCCAGCGGAGTGCACTTTAACGAAGACTACGGTGACTTTAACAGTGACATTAACCGACTCGGCCGTATCCTTGCCCTGGGTGGCAGCTTCGATGATTTTGCCGCAACGCTGGAACGCGGCCGGGAACCCGGCAACTACATGCATTATGTTTCTATCGATACGCACGTGATCGGCATGGTACTGCGCGCAGCAACCGGGCGCGACGTGGTGGACTACTTCAACGACAAATTGTGGTCAAAACTGGGTGCCGAACGTGATGCGTATTACATCATCGACACCGAGAAGCAACCTATGGTGTTGGGTGGCTTAAACATGATCAGCCGCGACTACGCAAGGTTTGGCCTGCTGTATCGAGACAACGGTCGCCTGAACGGCGAGCAGATCATCCCCGAGCAATGGATTACCGACAGTATTTCCCCGGACGCACCGCACCTCTTGCCTGGGTCGCGCGACAGTTCTGACACAAGTTTTGGTTATGGTTACCAATGGTGGATTCCAGAAAATTCCGATGGCGAGTTTATGGCTATCGGCATATATGGCCAATACATTTACATCAACCGACCGAAGGATGTGGTAATTGTTAAAAACAGTGCGGACCGGGAATTTATGGACAACAACTACGAGAGCGATTACAAAGTCGTTGCGGCATTCCGTGCCATTGCAGACTCATTAGAATAATCGAAATAAAGTAGGTTGATCGAAATACACCTGCATGAATGAGTTAATAGTGAGCGTTTAAATGGTGTGATCGTTTGTGGCATGAGTATGCGTTGCTTACTGAGAGAGCGTTCGAGTCATTCGTGTAGGATGAATTTTTTAAATAAGGAGGTTTATGGTGAGTAGCTTCAGCGGTTCAAAACTTGCTCTTTTTTTTGGGGAAAAATTACTGGTTTATTTGCGCGATGAACGTGATGGTCTCCTTTATTCGGGAATGTGGGATTTACCCGGTGGTGGGCGGGAAGGCAATGAGTCTCCGGAGGCTTGTGTGTTAAGAGAATTGGATGAGGAATTTGGGCTTAAACTCAGTCAGCCTGGATTAACCTACAAGTCCCATCAAATGAATAAACGGGGAAATCGAACATACACCTTCGCTGCACAATGCGATAAAGCGTTGGTAAGCAAAATTCAGTTTGGCGATGAAGGTCAGTTTTACAAACTGGTGGATGCGCGTGAATTTCTTGAGGAGAATAATGCCATTCCACATTTACAAGAACAATTGAAAAAATATTTGTCCAGGCAGTAGCCATAAATTCAGTCTGGATCGCGGTAAATCTAAGGGATCTGAGTGGTTTGAAAATCGAGGACTCTGACTCCTTTGATTTCCAGCACGGGCGAGGTACGAGTCCCGTGCCTGAAATTGTTATGCCTATTAGCTGGGATCTAGATTTGAATCGTATTGAAGAAATGTATCAATGCTATTCGAGCTTGAGTTCCTTCCGCCAACAATGTAAACGATCCCATTAATATTGGTCGATCCCATGTTGTGTATACCCTCAGGCATGGAGGATTTTGCAATCCAACTCTCTGTATTTGGATCAAAGACCTCAACAGCAGTTCTAGCATTATAACCACCAATTAAATATATTTTTCCATCAATTAAGGATGCAGAAAAACCATATTGCATTGTCGAGTTTAAAGAGCCTGAATAAGTCCACGTATCAGTTAAAGTGTTATATATCTCGTATCCGTTTTCATTATTGTCTCCACCAATAACATAGATATCGTCACCTACTGTGACGCATGAAACTCCAAAGTGTAATTTAGAGTTTGAAGCTTTAACTGACCAAGTCCCGGTATTTGGATCATACATTTCAACTGTGGTAACTGGAGTATTGTCATTTCGTCCTCCAAATACATAGATTTTCCCATCATGAACACAACTATCATGACTATTTCTAGGTGTAATCATTGAGGGCTCACTGGACCAGACCCCTGAATCAATGTCATAGGATTCCATTGAATCCAATGTCCAATTGCCCCCCAAAACATAGATTTTACTTCCGATTACACTTGCCGAATGACCTGACCTGGCGATTTGAAGACTAGGTTTAGAAACCCAGTTACCTGCTGTCAAATCATACATTTCCATGGTGGCAAGGTGAGAACCTGAATAACCTCCAACGACGTAAAGATTTCCTTCTACCTGAGATACTGTAGGAGAGTGCCTTCTAGTAGGAATACCGGTTTGGTATTCCCAAGGATTCTCTACCACATCAATCGCAAATGATGGAAGGCTAGTAGTTACGTGACCATCGCTTACGCTAATCACGATGTTTGAATATAGGCCAGCATCATCATTAATTGGAAGCCCAGAAAGTGTACCAGTTTGAATATCGAACGAAGACCATGAAGGTTGATTAGCGATGCTAAACATAAGTTCATCGAGTTCGATATTTACGACTGTTGGTACAAAACTGTACTCATTTCCTGCCTTAATAGAAGTAAGTGGATTGCCTGATATCGATGGTTCATCGTTAACTGGACTAATCGTTAGATCGACAAAAACTTCACCACTCTCGACATCATCTTGAGTAAGTTCATAAGTAAACTGATCTATACCGAAGTAGTTTAAATTTGGCTCATAGGTGAAAAAAGGATAGGAGCCAAGTAACTGACCATTTGTAGGCTCTGCTTTTAAAGTAAACGTTATATCGCCACCATTCGGGTTATTAGCAGAAAGGTCTATTTCAATCGAACTATCTTCCTCGGTGACTAAGTTTAGGTCCAGAACATTAAAGTTTTTGGTATAAGGGTAGCCATCTAAACTGTCTTTGATACCGTCGTTGTCGTCATCTGCGTCTAGGCTATTGGCAACGCCATCTAAATCCGAATCTATGTATAGATTCAAATCGGGAACTTCGAAACCATTGAATTCGGTAATCCACTTGCTAACATGGCTTACTATCTCATCTGGGTTAATGCTAGTTTGTGATTGATATAGGAGTTCAATCAGTGCCGAGTCATTGAAAATGCCGTCGGACGCAAAGTCAGCTTCAAGTTCATTCACCATTAGAGAAAGTTCAGCATCAGGGTTAGTACCGTTTTCGTTTGATCGCTGAATTGCAGCCTCATAAATTATGGAAGATACTGCTAGGAGATATGCAGAGCCCAAAGAACCAGCGCTTTCATAGATTGAAGCGGAGGTGAAAGAGTGATCTTCTATTCCAGGGATTATCTGTTGATATGATGACAGAAACTCTGATTCAGCTTGTTGAGAAGCAACTTGGTAATCGAGATTCTGAGTTCTGATTAAATTTAGAATTCTACTGCTTGAAAGGTGAGTCAGTAAGTTTACATATGAGTACTGTTCCGCTTCTTCACCAGTTTTATAGATAGATCGAAGTGTTAATACGCTGCTAGATAGCTCACCAGTGATTTCGTTCCTAAAGTAGCCAGTAGCTGAAATCTGTAATAGATCATTTTCGAATGTTGTATATTCAAAGCTACCCAAATCATCAACGGTAGACGTTACTATTGTAAAACCGGTGTTTTCACCTGAGTCACTCAGTCTATTTATTGATACTGAAGAGCCGACAATAAAAGGACCTTTTTCAACAGCACCAATTACGGTTACATTTGCCTTCCCCTGTTCTCTAATGCTTGCTTCTGGTTTACAACTCGTTAAACCTAAACACATTAGGACAGTTAAAGCTACAAATGTTAAGTATTTCATATCATTCAGTTCTCTATTTATTTCAATGAATTCAAGAATTTTTTGGCATAACGCCCATATTTTGTGGCGAGTTTACGAGTCCAAAGCCCGCCGCGAAAGCGTTTTTCAGCGGCCTTGAACAACAATTTTTTGTTATGTGATTTACTCTTCGTAGCCAATCACAAAATCTGATTCTTTCGATCCCAAGACGCTTGACTCTTCGGAACTTGCATCCCAAAACATGTAAATTTCATTTGATAAATAAACCAAACTATCGCCAGGGTCTCTAGCAATAACTTTATCAGCGTGCTTACCAATAGGATGTGTTTCAATAAATCGTTGTGACAATTCAGACGAAAACATCTGATCGATAATCGTTTGAGTCCCGACTTCATCTCTAACTTGAATAATGGAGCACACTCTTAGTTCCATAGGATTCCTAGCACATAACAGTTTCTTATGCCGCTACCGCGGCTTTTTGTGGGGCGGCATATACAGATCGACAATACACTCAATCTTCTGCCATACCCAGTCATAATCGATGCTTTGGCGATCTATGTCAATTTGAATAGCCAGAAAAAGACCGCATCTGCGGTTATCTTCGCAATATTCTTGCGCCTGAAAGCCATAGTTCAGCGGGGTTTCTGATTTCAAATCGAATTCAACTAAAGTTACTTTCCGGAATTTACCGCGTGCGCAGCAAAAAACGGCAATATCCTGAAATAACCGCACCATCAGTTTGACACAATGTGATGCCATTCACTTTTCACGTTCTCAAATATCCTTTACTGTATATGCATACAGATTTGGCGTGCAAAGGAATGTATACGATGAGACAACCCGAAAAAATGGATATAAGGGCGGCATTGCCCGCAAAACCTGCGGGCTTCTTAGATCAGTTGCGAGTTTTCATCCGCAGCAACGGGCTTGCTTATACCACGGAAAAAACTTACGTGCTGTGGGTGCGTAACTTCATTAAATACAGCAAATACAAGTCGGCTAAAGATTTTAAATTGGCTGATGTCGAAGTGTACCTGAATCATCTTGCGCAGCAACGTTTTTGCTCCCCAAACACCCAGGCAACGGTTCTGAATGCTCTTGTTTTTTTATATATCGCGAATTTTTAGGATTTGACACCGAAGGGTTATCGTTCAGTTACGCAAGATGCAAACCAAAAATCCCGGTTGTACTGAACAAAACCGAGGCTTCGAACATTATCAGTCAACTTCAGGGTTGCTGATAAAAATCGAAGGCGTGATTAATATAAGGAAATATCATAGTGCATGAAAAAATAATAGATTCATTCTGGGCTTGTTTTGATAAGGCTGACTTTTTCAGCGCGAGAAAATTTTTGGCAGACGATCTACAAGTCATTTGGCCA